>JACRCV010000086.1 GCA_016218825.1 Deltaproteobacteria bacterium | reverse complement strand
GCTCGGCGAGCGCCGCTTCAAGCTGGGCGATACGAAGATCGCGTGGGTCCCCGGACTGCACACACAGCTTGGATCATGTCCGGGATCGGTGGTCAACAACTCTTTGCGCTCTCAGGAGCAGATTGGCCGTGAACGCTTACCCGGTCGACAGCTCGACACGGCGGATGGTCGCATTGAAACCGTCAGCCACGTACAGATTCCCGCTGCCGTCGTAGGCGATGCCGTGGAGCGACGCGAATCGCGCGTTGGCGCCGACGCCGTCCTCACTCCCAATCTCTCTCCAGTCTCCGGCGATGGTGGTAACCTGGCCACTCGCCACTTCGTACCTCCGAACGGTGTTACCGTCGCCGAAATAGATCACCCCCAACCCATCCGTGGCCAACGACCACACGGAGGAGAGAGTCGCGGCTGCGCCGACGCCGTCCGCCCAGCCATAGACGCCATCGACGCCTGCCACCGTGGTGATCGCTCTTGAGGCGAGGTCGAACCTGCGGATTGTGTTGGATGAGGCGAAGTACAGCTGGCCGTCGGTCGCCAGGATGGCACCCGCGAGAAAGACGAATGGATCCATGAGATCGGCAACCGTCGTAACCTCGCCGGTTGCCGGCACAGCTCTCCTCAGCAGTCCGCCTCCGCTGTCAGCGATGAAGAGGTGCCCCGCGTTGTCAACGCTCAGCCCCGCCGGCCCCAAGAACCGCGCCCCCGCGCCGACGCCATCGATATTGCCGGGACCTCCAGGCGCTCCAGCCAAGACCTCGAGCACGGTAGGGTTGACGAACACCGCCGGGGTCGATTCTGCCGTCGGTTTCTGGCTGCAGCTGCCGATGGCCACAACCAAGCCAAGACACGGCCGAAAGCAACCGGTTCGCCCAATCCACTCGGTGAGTGACCCCATCGCGCTACCTTCGTCCCACAGTCGGCTACTGTCAACCGATGGCTGGCGTCGCGGCTGTTGCATCAGGGATCACGACCCGCGCTGTGCATCCCACCACCTCCTCTGCTATGAAGCTCCGATGCTCCCAGGCCAGAAAACCATCCAAGCTCTGTTCGGCCGCCCGCGCCCCCCCTCGATCTACGACCTGTTCACCCAGAACACCGACGGCTCGATTCACAAGTGGCATCACTACTTCGAGATCTACGAGCGCTACTTCTCCCCGTACGTCGGCCGCCCCGTCACCCTCCTCGAGATCGGGGTGCAAGCCGGCGGCTCGCTGCGCCTGTGGCGGCGCTACCTGGGCAAACAAGCGCAGGTCTTCGGCTGTGACGTCGACCCCGCCTGCAAGCGCCTCGAAGCCGAGGGCTTCCCAGTCTTCATCGGCGACCAGGCAGATCCCACCTTCCTCCAATCAATGCTCGCCGCCATCCCGCCCCTCGACATCGTCATCGACGACGGCGGGCACACCTCGCGGCAGCAGCTCACCTCGTTCGAGCACATCTATCCACGCATGAAGGACCGAGCCATCTACCTGGTCGAAGACACCCACACCAACTACTGGCAGGACTACATCGACACGCCCGACCGCGCGACCTTCGTCGAGTTCGCCAAACGCCAGGCCGACACCCTCCACGCCTGGCACTTCGACCGCAGCAGCATCGAGCGCTACGGCGTCCCGCCGCCCGAGCGCGCCGGCCAGGTGGACGTGCCGGAGCTCACCCGGTCGACGTTCGCGCTCACCTTCTTCGACAGCGTCGTGGTCTTCGAGCGCCGCCCGATCGTCGAGCCCTGGCATCAAAGACGCTAGCTCAGGTATGGTCGCCCCATGAAGAAGGCGCTGGTCACCGGCATCACCGGCCAGGACGGCTCGTACCTCGCTGAGCTCTTGCTCTCCAAGGACTACCAAGTCCACGGCATCATCCGCCGCTCCGCGAGCTTCAACACCGACCGCATCGAGCACCTGTACCGCGACCCCCACGACCCCGAAGCCCGGCTCTTCCTCCACTACGGCGACCTGACCGACGGCACCTGCCTGCGGCGCCTGCTGCACCGCGTCCAGCCGGACGAGGTCTACAACCTCGGGGCCCAATCCCACGTCAAGATCTCGTTCGAGCAACCGGGCTACACCGCTGACGTCGACGCCCTCGGCACCCTCCGGCTGTTGGAGGCCGTCCACGACCACCTGTCCGCGACCGGCAAGCCGGTACGCTTCTACCAGGCCGGCTCCTCCGAGATGTTCGGTGCCTCGCCGCCACCGCAAACCGAGAACACCCCGTTCTATCCGCGCAGCCCGTACGCAGTCAGCAAGGTCGCGGCGCACTGGTTCGGCGTCAACTATCGCGAAGCCTATGGGATGTTCGTCGCCAACGGCATCCTCTTCAACCACGAGTCGCCGCGCCGCGGCGAGACCTTCGTCACCCGCAAGATCACTCGAGCCGCGTGCCGCATCAAAGAAGGCCTGCAAGACCAGCTCTTCCTCGGCAACCTCGACGCCAAGCGCGACTGGGGCTTCGCCGGCGATTACGTCGAGGCCATGTGGCGCTTGCTGCAGCATGACACCCCCGACACGTTCGTCGTCGCCACCGGTGAAGCACACACCGTGCGCGAGTTCGTCGAGGCGGTGTTCGAGAAGCTCGGGCTCGACTGGAAGAAGTCAGTCGCGGTGGACAAGCGCTACTTCCGGCCTACCGAGGTCGACAGCCTCTGCGGTGACGCGACCAAGGCCCGCAAGGTCCTCGGCTGGAAGCCCCAGGTCGGCTTTGACGCGCTGGTGACGATGATGGTCGACCACGATCGGGAGCTCGCGCGCCAGGAGAAGACCCTGAGAGCCGCCGGTCACGAGCCGACAACGCGTGGGTCAACCCATGGATAGGCAAGCCAGAGTTTGCGTCGCCGGCTACAAGGGCCTCGTCGGCGCGGCGATTCTCCGCCGGCTCACGAGCGCGGGCTTCACCGACATCGTGAAAGCAGACCGCGGCGAGGTCGACCTGACCGACCAGGCGGCGACCCGGCGTTACTTCGAGCACGAGAAGCCGGCCTACGTGTTCCTGGCGGCGGCGCGGGTCGGCGGGATCCTGGCGAACAGCACCTACCCGGCCGACTTCATCCGCGACAACCTCCTCATCCAGACGAACGTCATCGACGCAGCACACAAGACCGGGGTGACGAAGCTCTTGTTCTTGGGATCGTCGTGCATCTACCCGAAGCTCGCGCCGCAGCCCCTGAAGGAAGAGTCGCTGCTCACCGGGGCCCTCGAAGAGACCAACGAGTGGTATGCGATCGCCAAGATCGCCGGCATCAAGATGGTGCAGGCCTATCGCCGCCAGTACGGGTTCAAGGGCATCTCGTTGATGCCGACCAACTTGTTCGGCCCGGGTGACAACTTCGATCTGAAGACCGCGCACGTCTTGCCGGCCCTGATCCGCAAGTTCCACGAGGCGAAGAGGGACAAGAGCCGCGAAGTGGTGGTGTGGGGCACCGGCAAGCCGCGCCGCGAATTCATGTACGTCGACGACCTGGCGGACGCGGCGCTGTTCTTGATGGAGCGTTACGACGACGAGCAGTTCGTGAACGTCGGTGTCGGCCGCGACCTGACCATCGCGGAGCTCGCCGAGCTGGTGCGCGAGGTCGTCGGCTTTGACGGCGCCATCCAGCTCGACCCCTCGAAGCCCGACGGCACGCCGCAGAAGCTCCTCGACCTGACGCGGATCTCGGCGCTCGGCTTCACCCCGAAGACCGCGCTGCGCGAGGGCATCGAGCGCACCTATCGCTGGTACGTAGAGCGGTCCGGCTGAGTCGGGCGCGTCAGTCGCTCAAACCTTCTTGAAGATCCCTTTGATGGAGCGGACCCCCGAATCGTACAGCCGCCTTCGAGTGCTTCCCTCCGGGAGAAGAGCCTCCCTCGACCGCCTGAAGCGCTCGAGCGCCTGCCACCCCAGCGTGGCCTCCATCGACCGGAGAGTGTCCTGCAGACTGGAGATCGCGGCGACCTTCGAGCGGAGCTCCTCCTCCTTCGACCGCAGCGCGTCCTCGAGGCGGGAGATCACGCGGTTCTTCTCCGCCAACAGAACGTCCCGGTCATGGGAGCTGCGCCACAATGAGAAGACGGTCGCTGCCGAGATCTCCGCCAGGTGCTTGTTGATGACCGCGACGTGCACGGCACGCATATGGGCCGCGTCGCGCTGATTGAGCTGCTGTGCCCGGTCCCACTGGTAATACCGCGTCGTGATTGTCGCGACGTGGCGAAACGGGTGCTGCTTGGCGATCCGAATCAGCAGGTCCCAGTCTTCGTAGAGCTCGAAGCCCTCGTCGATGCCGCCGGCGGCTTTCAGGACCGCGCTGTCGAACAAGAGGGAGTTGAAGGGAATGTAGTTGGCGATGAGGAGATCGTCGTAGGAGAAGTCCTTCGAGAACACCGTCTTGCTGATGTCCACCGTCTCCCCGGTCTCGGGCTTCAGCTCCTGAAACACCATCTCCGTGTCGGTGTAGACGACCTTGTTGCCGCCCCGCTCGAGGACGGCCACAATGGTTTGAACGTGCGCTGGAAAGAGCTCGTCATCATCGTCGAGGAACCCGATGTACTTGCCCTTCGCGTGGTCAATCCCGACGTTTGCTGCATGCGCCCGTCCGGAGCTCTTCTCGAGCCCGACGTAGCGCAAGGAAACGTCGCCGAGGATGCCTTCGAGCTCTCCGATGTTGAGGTCGCAGCCACCGTCGTTCACCAGCACGGTCTCGATGGGCCTGTGGGCCTGAGCGGCGATGCTCCGCAATGCCCGAGCCAAGAGCTTGGGCCGGTCTTTGGTCCTGACGACGATCGATACTGGGGGCTTACCCTTGCTCATGTCGACGCCGGCTCCGCCGCGGTCTTGCGATAAACGAGGGTGAACCCGTTGCCCACTTTGTCGTCACGTTCCTGCTCCTCCACCAGCACCAGCGCAGCGCCGAAGATCTGCTCGATGAACGACTTCAGAGTCGTGGGAGAGAACACGTGGTAGTGGCAGTGCCCGGCGACCCCTTGATCGGCCAAGTCTGCGTCCGTCACCCGCCGGTGGTGGAGGTCGACGAGGGTCTCCCACGTGGTCAGCGGACGCCCGACGTCCGACGGGGCGGCGTCGCGATGCGGCGCGATGATGAAGAGGATGCCGTTGACACGGATGACGCGAAACCACTCGCGCAGGGTGCCGATCAAATCGGGGCAGTGCTCGACCACGTGTGACGACAACACGAAGTCCTGGGAGCCATCGGGCACCGGAAGGGCATCGGCGTTGGCCTCGATGTGCAGGGGTGCGAAGCAGCCGACGGCCTGGAGCTGCTCGCGCTCGTAGATCTTGTCCCGACGCCCGACGTTTCGGGTTGGCAGGCCGAAGCCGTTCGAGACCGAGGGCCCGACCTCGAGACCGTGGAGGCCGTCGAGCCACCTGTGCGCGAGCATGCTCTCCCGAAAGCCGACGGCGCGACCGCCACCGGTCACGATCGGCCACAGGACGTGGCGGTTCAGAAACGGCAGCGCGTGCGCGTACAGCAACCGCTGGTTGAAGAGAAGGTCGAGGCCGAGCGTCTTCAGGCGTGCCAACACGACGTAGCACCATATCGAACGCTGGTGGTGAAGAACAGGGCCCGACCGCGGCGTGCACGGTCTGCGCCGGGGATCCTCGACTATCGACCAATGCTCGTGCTATAGGCTGGCGCCGCTCGCCTGGTCAAAGAGCGATCCCTGGAGGTCAAGGCGGCCATGAGAGAGACGTTGGGCAGCAAGCCGGGAGCACGGAGACGGGTGACCGGCGCGGAGGCTGGAGCCTCCGCTGCAGCGGCCAACCCGACGAGTGAAGAGGCCGTCGGCGGGCCGGGCGCCATCGGACCTTTCGTGTCGCCCGCGTCCTTTCTGATGCCCGAGCGCTCGGTCTTGTCCGCCTGGAGCGAGCACGTACCGTTCGCCTTCTGGCTGTACGAGGCGCTGGCGCCAAAGACCTTCGTAGAGCTGGGAACGTACTCGGGCGTCTCGTATCTCGCGTTCTGCCAGGCGGTGCTGCGCACCGGCGGCAAGACCGCCTGCTTCGCGGTCGACACCTGGAAGGGGGACGACAACGCGGGGTTCTATGGCGAGGAGGTGTTCGACGAGCTGCGGCGCTATCACGATGCCCGGTACGCCGCCTTCTCGAGTCTCGTCCGCTCCACGTTCAACGAGGCCTCGCGGCATTTTCTCCCGGGCTCGATCGACCTGCTCCACATCGACGGGCTTCACACCTTCGAAGCGGTGCGCGAGGACTTCGCGACTTGGTTGCCGAAGCTCTCGGATCACGCCGTGGTCATCCTGCACGACACCAACGTGCGGGAGCGCGGCTACGGCGTGTATCGCTTCTGGGACGACGTCAAAGAGCGCTACCCGGCCTTCGAGTTCCTTCACGGCCACGGCCTCGGCGTCGTGGGCGTCGGCGCGGCGCTCCCGGACTCGGTGCGCCGGCTCCTGCAGGCCTCGCAAGACCAAGCGCTGACCGCCAGCATCCGCGACGTCTACGCGCGGCTTGGCGCCGCGATGTTCGCTCAGCTGGAGTTCGCAGCGGTGCGGACCGAGAACGCACGACTGGTCGCCGAGCTCTCGGCCGAGGCCGACAGGCGCGCTGCGCCGGCCATGGTCGAAGCTAGCCGCCGAGTCATCGAGGTCGACCGCAAAGTCGCCGACGCCGACGGCAGAATCGCGCGTGCAGAGCAACGTGCCGCAGAGGCCGAGCGCAAGACTGCGAGCGCAGAGCGCACGGCCGCGGCAGCAGAGCGCCGGGTCTTGGAGGCCGACCGCTGCGCATCCGAGCGTGCGGCGCGGATCGCCGCCCTGGAAGGTGAGCTCAGCCGAGCCACGCAGCAGCTGCGTGCGGTCACGCGGACCCAGGAGGCGATCCTGGCGTCCAAGGCGTGGCGGGTGACCGCGCCGCTCCGCTTCGCGCGCAACCTCCCGAAACGCGCGGTCAACACGGTGCGACGTGTCGTGGGGCGGACCGGCGTGGCTGCCGCCCTCCCACGCGGCGTGGTCGACAAGGGTGAGAAGGTCCGCCGCGCGGTGGACCGCCGCATCCAGCCAATCACTGCTGCCGCAGCGCGGGCGATGGAACAGGTCGCCGAACGGTTGGATCCCATGCCGGAGGCGCCGCTCCCCAGCGTCGCGGTTGGCATCGTCACCTACAATCGCCCGGCGTACTTCCGTGAGGTCGTCGAGGCTGCGGTTCGCGTGTTCGGGCCGATCGCCGATCTCTTCGTCTACAACGACGGCTCGTCGCCAAATGAGGAGTATCGTCAGATCTTCGCAGGGCTACCCGCGAGCGTAACGGTGTTCGATGCGCCGGAGAACCGTGGCGTCGCGCACGGCAAGAACGCCCTGTTGCGCGCTATGCGGGACTACGACTACCTCTTCCTCCTCGAAGACGACATCGTCCCGCTGTCACCCGAGGCGATCACCGAGTACATCCGCGTCGCGCGCCGCACCGGCCACGAGCACCTGAGCTTCGCGCACCACGGGCCGGCCAACGCTTCGGGCCCGGTGGGCGTCGATGCCTGGGTGGAGTACTACCCCAACGCCGTGGGCGCCTGGTGCATGTACACCCAGAACGCCATCGCCACGGTCGGCACGTTCGACGAGGGCTTCCACAACGCCTGGGAGCACATGGAGCACACGCATCGCCTTGCGAAAGCGGGTCTGACGTCGCAGTTCTGGCGATTCGCCGACGTGCGGGGATCGCGGCAGTGGTTCCGCGAGATCCCGGGCACTCTCGAGACCAGCACCATCCGTCAGGATCCGAACTGGCTGGGCCGCATGATCGGCGGTCTCGAGTACTGGAAGAGCAAGGACGCGGACTTCCCCTTGGCGCATCAGCTCGCCGTGCTCCAGAACAAGGAGAAGCAGCGAGCGCGGCCAGCGCCTGCTGCGAGGAGCCGCCCGGCGTCGCGGCCGCGACGCTCGTTGTCCGAGCGCCTGCGGATCGCGGTGATCGTGCCGGCGTTCAATGGCAAGAGGTTCTTGCGCGAGGCCATCGACTCGGTCCGGGCGCAGACGTTGCCGCCCGCAGAGTTGATTGTCGTCGACGACGGCTCCACCGATGACTCGCTGTCGGTGCTCGCAGGCTGGGAGGCCCCTTTTCCGGTGACGCCGCTGCGGCAAGCCAACGCCGGGCAATCTGCAGCGCGAAACCGGGGCGCCAAAGAGACCACCTGCGAATACCTCGCCTTTCTGGACCAGGACGATCGTTGGCATCCGAACCATCTCGAGGAGTTGGCCGAACGGTTTCGCGAGGCGCCCGACCTGGGCTGGGTCTATTGCAACGTCGACGAGATCAACGAAGCGGGCCACAAGGTACAGGCAGGGATGCTCGACAACTTGCTCATCAGGCATCCGCTCACCGACCTCACGAAGATGCTCGCCGGCAACATGCACATCCTGCCGTCAGCCTCGCTGGTTCGGCGCGAGGCCTTCTTTGCGGTGGGCGGTTTCGACGAGCGCCTCTCCGGTTACGAAGACGACGACCTCTTCCTGCGCCTCTTCGTCCGTGGCTTCGACTCGGCCTACATCCCTGAGCCCTCGCTCGATTGGCGGGTGTACTCGACCAGCTCGGCGCACTCGGAGCGGATGACCAGGAGCGAGAGGATCTACGCCCAGAAGCTGATCGACGAGTTCCCCGGAGATCTCGTCCGGAAGCACGTCGCGCCGCGGTTCCTCAACTGCGCCCGGATCCGCTATGAAGAGGCGCTCGCGCGCCGTGACTTCATAGCCTGCAAAGACGCGGCTGCAGACGTGGAGCGCTACTTCCCCTATGTCGCGCCGCCGCTGCGCTCGCAGCTCGACCTCGAGCTCATGCGTCGCCCCCGCGCCGACCTCGTCGTGCGTCGCGTGTTGCGACGCCAACTCCGGCCTTCGTGGCCGCTTACTTGAGCGTCCATCATGTCAATCCGCGTCTCTGCCCTGGTGTCCGTGTACAATGCCGAGCGCTTCATGCGGGCGGCGCTCGAAGATCTCGTGGCGCAAACCTTGTTCGCGCATGGCGAGCTGGAGATCATCGTCATCAACAGCGGCTCGCCACAGGGCGAAGAGACGATCGTTAAGGAGTTTCAGAACCGCCACGCCAACATCAAGTACGTCCGGACCGAGCGCGAGACCATCTACGCCGCCTGGAACCGCGGTCTGCGCCTCGCAAGCGGCACGTACCTGACGAACGCCAACACCGACGACCGCCATCGACCAGACGGCCTCGAGCTCCTCGCCAACGCCCTCGAGCGATCCGGCAGCGGCGTCGCCTACGCCGACGCGCTGATCACTCGAGGCGAGAACGAGACCCTCGGCACCAACGCCGCCGATCGGGTCTTTCGTTGGCCCCGCTTCAGCCTCCGCCAGCTGCTGATGCACAGCGTGTTTGGACCGCAGCCGATGTGGCGACGCTCGTTGCACGACGAGATCGGGCTGTTCGACCCGAAGTACACCGTGGCCGGCGACTACGAGTTCTTCATCCGCGCCGCCTGGCGCCAGGGCGCGGTGCACGTCCCCGAGATCCTCGGCCTGTACTTCGAAGGCGGGACGGAGAGCCGGAACCTCGAGAAATGCAAGAACGAGACCGAGGAGGTCCTGCGCCGCTATCGGTGGAGCATTCCGATCGAGGACATCTACCCGCGCTGCCGGGAGCTGGACAACCCGCAGGCAGCGCGCGCCGTCGCGCTGTTGGACTTCGCCCGTTGCCTGGCGACCGGCCCGCATCCGGACGCGGCGCTCACACGACGGCTGCGGGACGAGGCAGCGTTGATCCTGCTGCGCAGCACGCCGCGCGCCTGGGCGAGCCTGAGCCTGCGCTGGCTCGCCGCCCGCCGCAAGAACGCAGCCGCGGTGCGCGACACCGGCCGCTGGCACCCGGTCCTGGCCGACTTGCCGCCCATCGCCAGCGAAATCGTCAAGCCCCTGTCGTGAGCGCGCCCGCGCCCGGGATATGCACCCGCCAGAACTCCGGATCGTGCTTCTCCCAAGCATGACAACCGAACGGCAGCCGGCCGCCCGTCCGCTCGTAGCACAACCGAGGATTGGTCTCGAACGAGAATCGCAAGGCGGTTCGTGCATCCGGGATGCGGAAGAGCGGGTTGTAGGAGGGCGCGAAGAACGCCCAGAACCCGTCCTCGTTCAGCTTCCAACGCTTGACGCCACGACGAAACGCCGTCGCCATCACCGTCGCGCTCAAGGTGTTACGCAACGAGAAGCCGCCGTTGCCCACGAGGTTGTATCTCGACCAGGGCGGGCGCCACATTGGTAAGATCGGCATCCAGTCGGTGCCGATCCAGGGAGCGCCGATGTAGTCGTAGCCCTCTTTGCACCAGGCCGAGAGCTGGTCGGAGAACACGAAGGCGTCGAGCTGATAGATGAGGATGTAACGATAACGCAGAAAGGCACCGTAGAACCGTGGCGACAGCATCAGGCCATTGTAGGTCGCAGTGCTCTGAAAGTAACCGGCCGAGAAGCGACGCACGGCCAGATGGTTCTTCTCCGGCTCATAGGCGTCGAGGCGGAGACCCTCCGGACAGACGAGCGTCATGGGGTGATGACCGAGCACTCGGAGACATTGCTCGAAGGAGAGCCGCTCGTTCGGCGTCAGCGTCTCTTTGTAGACCGGGATGACGACCACCGCCTCGTCGCGCCACATGCTCAGCCTCCGTCCTGGGAGGTCAGCGCACCACCGGCACGGGGCCGCCAAGCCCCGAATGCCAGGAGCAATCCTATCGTCAGCACCACGAGGTAGAGAATCGCGAACCCCCGATCCTCACTCAGGTGCGCCCGCAGCCGATCGAAAACCGGGGCCTTCTCGGGCTCGTCGAAGGTCAACGTCAGGTCGAGGTTGCTCAGGGCCGGGTCGAGATTGTCCCACATGCTATAGGCGACGCGGAGAGCTTCACCGGCTGGGATCTTGATCGGACGCGGGAAGTAGTAGCGGGCGGTGGTCCGCCGCGCCGAGAATTCGTTGGCCCCCACCTGGACGTAGACCCCGCCCCTCTGGTTCATCCTGCCGACGGTGAGGATGTCGGGGTTCAATGGCAGCGGAAACCTTGGGATCGTCAGACCGCGTACTTCCACTGGCTTCTCAAACCGAACGATGAATGCAGCCTCGGTGGGGTCGGCGGTCGTGATGTGCGTCGCGCTGACGCTCGCTTGCGATCGGGTTGGCGCGATCTCCCACCACAGGCCGCCCGCCAGCACCACCACGACGGCAATCGCCAGAGCCCTGCCGGCGGGCACGAGCCACGACGGGAGATCCACGGAAGCTTGGCCGACCGCTCCCCGGATAAGTTGGTAGGCGATGACCACCGTCGACACTTCGAGGAGCCGGGCGCCGACCGCGCTGCCGACCGAGATCCCGACGATCTTCTCGAGCACGTAGCCGAAGTACGCCGCGTCGGCGAGGAAAGTGCTGGTGATGTTGAACGGGAAGAGATGCGAGACCATCGACGCCGCCGACAGGAAGAAGCTGGCGAACAACAGCCACGCCACCTTGACCGTGCCGGTCCTGACCATCGCGACGCAGAACACCGGCAGAAACCACAGCAGCCACTGCGGGTTCGTCGGGATGCCGACCATCAAGATCGCGCCCGTCAGCGTCGTGATCTGAAGGGCGCCGACCGATTGCCGCCGGGCGAAGAGATAAAAGGCGTAGAGGATCATACCGACTGCAAAGAGGTAGACCGGACGACCGCCCCCCAGCAGCAGCGGGCTCTCGAACGCCTTTTGGCTCATGGTGCCGAAGATCACGTACTGCACGAAATCCCTGCTATGAAGGAAAGGCCAGAGCACGGCGAGAAACACCCCGAGCCCCGCGCCGACCACGACCGCCCGCTCGCGCCAGCTCTTCCGATCGAGGCAGGCGAGCGGCAGCGCGGCGATGGGCATCAGCTTGAACAACGCGCCGATGCCGAGACAAGCCGCGGACAACGCATAGCTGCGGCGCTCCTCGAGCCACACGCAGAGCAAGACCATGAAGCCGATGATGATATCGAACTGTCCGAAGACGTAGGTGACGTAGACGGCGACCGGGTTCAACCACCACAGAGCGAAGGCCCACAGCGCGCGACGCGGCTCGGCGAACATCGCCAGCAACAAGATCGCGGTCGCGAGATCGAACCAGAGATAGCCGAGGCGCATGAAGAAGATGTGGCGATGCTCGGCGGCCCCACCCTGCGCCGGCTGGGGTTCGAGGTCGGCGAATGCCGGCGCGTAGAGGGCGTGCACGACTCCGGAGTAGCTCATCGCCAGGGGATAGTAGTCGGCGCAGACGCCCTCTTTGGCGCCCGCGGTATACCGCGGCGAGTGGCCGTAGACGTTGAATGGCTGTTCGTATCCCCAGTGGATCATGTCCAACATGGTGAAGACGTCGTCGTGGCGCATCAGTGGTGACAGCGCGAGCTTCAGGAACAAACCGATGAAGAAGAGGTTTCGGCACTGCCGGAGTTGGGCCGGGTTGAGTCGACGCAAGACTCCCGGAACGCGGGAGAGGAGCGGCCACGCCAGGTAGACGAGGGCGGCGTGGACGCTGATCGCGAGCCACCAGAGCTTGACGGCGGACTCCTCCGTCGGGCTGAGCGCGGCCACCCCGACGAGCAGGCTGCCAACCGACGCGCGATGCAGCCAGGCCTCAAAGCGGTCACCCAGGGCCGCACGGCCTAACACGGCGTAGGTACAAGCGACGACGACGAACAGCGCGCTCGCGAGCGCACAACTGGCACCGACATCGGGCGGCGGATGACCGTCGGGCCACTCCCAGTGCGCCATCTTTAAACCGAACGGCACCGCCGCGAGGAGGAGGCGCAGGATACTCGCCGATACGCTCTCGTAAGCGATGGCCCCGCGGAAGAAACGGGCGACGCGACCCATGCGCGCCTAAGACCGCATCCATGTCCCGCCGTCAAGCGCGCGCGCCGCCTTGACGACCCGCCGCGCTCCAGACTACTAGACTCGGTCCCTCGCGCCCGGGGGCGCCGCCATGCAGACGGGTTCGGCCACGAATCGCGAGCACCCGTGGCCCGTGGCTGGAGAGAGGCAGGATGAGCACTGAATTCTGCGAGAAGTACTTCGCCCGCCTCCGCGCCCAGCTCGACGCCTTCGACACCGCCGCCTTCGCCAAGATCCTCGACCTCCTCCTCGACGCCCAGGCGCACCAAAGACAAGTGTTCGTCTTCGGCAACGGCGGCAGCGCCGCGGCCGCGTCTCACTTCGTCGCCGACATCAACAAGGGAGTGTCGCTCGGGCTCGCGAAGCGCTTCCGCATGACCTGCCTCAACGACAACATCCCCATCATGCTCGCCTATGCCAACGACGTCTCCTACGACGAGATCTTCGTCGGCCAACTGCAAAACTTCCTCGATGAAGGCGACCTGGTCATCGGCTACTCCGGCAGCGGCAACTCCAAGAACGTCCTCAAGGCCGTCGACTACGCCCGCACCCACAAAGCCAAGACCGTCGGCGTCTCCGGCTTCGACGGCGGCAAGCTCGCGAAGTTGGTCGACGTCGCCCTCGTCACCCCGGTCAACGACATGCAGAACGTCGAAGACATGCAGTCCGTCATCAACCACCTGCTGATGCGGGGGTTGATGGAGCGGTTGGGGTAACTACCACCCCCCCATGCCCCCCCACCGCCAACAAACCACCGAGCCGGCCGCCCCCCACCTCGACTACCTGCGCCGGCTCGTCGCAAAGGAGATCTCCAACCTCACCCGCCACGCCGACCAAGTCCTCCAGTGGCGCCCACTGCCCCACGACTCCGGCGCCCTGCTGCATGACGTCGACGGCCACCACAAGCGCCGGCTCGCGACCGGACCGCTGCCAAACCTCGACGCCCGCAAGTTCGACCGCTCCGTCGTCCTCCTGAACGGCACCCTCAACCACGACCTCGACATCCAGAGCCAGCTCACCTCGATCCGCGACAAGCTCGGCCGCGGCTCGCGCGTCGTCGTCGTCGCCTACAACCCGTACCTGCGCGGCCTCTACCGCCTCGCCCACCACCTCGGCCTGCGCCAAGGCGAGGTCCCCACCTGCTTCGTCACCGCGACCGACCTGCAAAACCTCGCCAAGCTCTCGGGCCTCGAGGTCGTCCGCACGCGCCCCGTCGGCTTCTTCCCCCTTCACCTCATGGGCCTCGGCACCGCCGTCAACAAGCTCGCGTCCATCCTCCCCGGCGTCCGCCGCCTCGGCCTGGTCTCCGTCCTCGTCCTCAGACCCACGAGCGGCAAATGGACCAAAGACCGGCCGTCGCTGTCGGTCGTCATCCCGGCGCGCAACGAGCGCGGCAACATCGAAGCGGCCGCCAAGCGCCTGCAACCCCTCGCCCGATCCCTCGACCTCGAGGTCATCTTCGTCGAGGGCCACTCCGAGGACGGCACCTGGACCGAGATCCAAAGAGTCAAGAAGACCTACGGCCGCAAGCTCGCGATCAAGGCCCGGCGCCAGACCGGCAACGGCAAAGCCGACGCGGTACGCCTCGGGTTCGCGACGGCAACGAAGGACCTGGCCACCATCCTCGACGCCGACCTCACCGTGCCCCCCGAGCTCCTCCGCCGCTTCTACGACGCCTACTGCGAAGGCTTGGGCGACTTCATCAACGGCAACCGCCTCGCCTACCCGATGGAGGGCGAAGCGATGCGCTTCTTGAACCTGCTCGCGAACGTGTTCTTCGCGAAGACGCTCAGCGCCGTCCTCGGCACCGGCCTCGGCGACTGCCTGTGCGGCACCAAGCTCCTCGCGCGTCGCGACTGCCAGCGCCTCGCCGCTTGGCGCGAGAAGTTCGGCGACTTCGACCCGTTCGGTGACTTCGAGCTGTTGTTTCCGGCCGCGGTCCTGGGCCTCGGCGTCGTCGACGTGCCGGTGCGTTATCGGGCGCGGACCTACGGCAGCACTCAGATCTCGCGCTTCAAACACGGCCTCGAGCTGCTGCGCATGACCGCCTTGGGCTTCGCCCGCATCTTGCCCGGCCCCGGATGACCGAGCCTTGACGACCAGGAAACCACGGGACTAATAGACGCGGGCGCCGCGGCGCACGGAGGTGGTGGAACGCATGCGCAAGATCCTGGTCACCGGCGGTGCCGGCTTCATCGGCTCGAGCTTCGTGCAGCGGGCGATCGACGCCCTTCACGACAGCCGCGTCGTCAACCTCGACAGCCTGACCTACGCCGGCAACCTCCAGAACCTCGAGGCGGTCGCCAAGCACCCGCGCTATCGCTTCGTGCGCGGCGACATCCGCGACCGAGCGCTCTTGGGTGAGATCTTCACGGCCGAGAACATCGACACCGTCGTCCACTTCGCCGCCGAGTCCCACGTCGACCGCAGCATCGTCGGCCCCGCCGACTTCATCGAGACCAACGTCGTCGGCACCTTCACGCTGCTCGAGGCGGCGCGGAACGCCTGGCTCAAAGACGGCGTCAACAAGCGGGACAGCCGCTTCATCCACGTCAGCACCGACGAGGTCTACGGCTCGCTCGGCGACACCGGGGCGTTCACCGAGACCACCCCCTACGACCCGCGCTCGCCGTACTCCGCGAGCAAGGCCGCCTCCGACCACCTGGTGTCGGCGTACTTCCACACCTACGGCCTCGCGACCCTGATCACCAACTGCAGCAACAACTACGGGCCCTATCAGTTCCCGGAGAAGCTCATCCCGCTGGTGATCCACAACGCGGTCTCGGGCAAGAGCCTGCCGGTGTACGGCGACGGCAAGAACGTCCGCGACTGGCTGTACGTCGCCGACCACTGCGACGCGATCTTGAAGGTGCTCGCCGCCGGCCGGCCCGGCGAGACCTACAACATCGGCGGCAGCTCCGAGCGCCAGAACCTCACGGTCGTCGAGACCATCTGCGACCTGCTCGACCGCCGCCTCGGCCTGCTCCCCGGCGACAAGCCGCGCCGGAGCCTCATCACCTTCGTCAAGGACCGCCCCGGTCACGACCGGCGCTACGCCATCGACGCGACCAAGATCAAACGCGAGCTCGGCTGGGCGCCGTCGATGAGCTTCGAAGACGGCATGCGGCTCACGGTCGACTGGTACCTCGAGCACCAGAGCTGGACCGAGGCGGTGACGAGCGGCGCCTACCGCGACTACTATCGGCGGATGTACGACGAGCGTTGAGCCAACCAGGTCTCGAGCAAGGTCCGCAGCTCGGCGTGGTTCGCCGCCCGCAAGTCGATGTGCGCCGCCCCGGCCTCGGCCTCGCCGGCGTAGGCCTCCGACACCAACAGCACCGTCGTCAGCCCCAGGTCTTTGGCCGGGCGCAGGTCCCAGATCGCGCGGTCGCCGACGCAGATCGCATCGGCCGCCGCGACGTCGGCGTGTAGCAGCGCTTGCGCCACGAGCCCCGGATCGGGCTTGTGGATGCCGGCCTCCTCGGAGATCACCAGATCGTTGACCCGGTCCTCCCACCCCAACGCCGCGAGCTGACCGCGCTGCTCCCTCGCCGCGCCCTCGGTCACCACCCCGATCCACACCTCGCGCTCCGCGAGGAAGGTCAAGGTCTCGCTCGCGCCCGGCATCGCGAACGACGTCGTGCGCCGCAGCTCCTCGTACGCCGCCGCCAGCTCCTCGACCAGCTCGGCCTCGAACACCCCCAACCGCGCCAGCGTCCGGCTGAAGCGCCGCCGGCGATCGCGGAGCTCGGCGACCGTGATCAGCCCCTGCCGCTCGGCGGCTTCGTCCTCGCGCTGCACCTCGCGATAGGTCTCTTTGAACCGGGCCGCGTCGACCTCGGCACGCTGCTCCACGACCGCCGCCAGCTGCGCCACGGTGTGGCTGACGAAGCGCCGATAGTCGGTGAGGGTGCCGTCCAGGTCGAAGAGGACCGCCGGGCGGCTGATCTTGGCGGTCTTGCCGGTGGTGCGGCGTCTCATCCGCGCCATGGCCAAGCCTTGGCGACGCCCTGCGTGGTCAGGAGGGTGCGGGCCTCGACGATGTTGTCTTCGATGGAGCTGTAGGTCCACGCGCCGTAGCGGCCGATGGAGTGCACGCCGTCCACGGCGAGGCGGCCGCGGAGACGTCTGGCCTCGTTGACGGACGGCACGGTCAAGTGCACGTAGGCGGGGTCGAGGACGACGTGGTGCTCGCCGACCAGGCTCTGGTCGGTGACGATCTTCTCGGCGCGCAGATCGTCGAGCACCTTCTGCCGCGCGGCCTCGACGTCGATCGGCTGGTCCTTGCCGTAGCCGATCTCGACGTACAAGCTCATCCGCGGCGCGTCGAAGAGGTTGTCGTAGAAGCCGACGCGATAAAAGATGCGCGCCGGGTCGCCGACGTAGAGCCAGTGCGGCTCCGCCGGGCCCTTCTTGTCGAAGCCGAGGTTGAAGACCAGCACCCGGTTCCACGAGAACAGGCGCGAGTCGTGGGCGACGCCGCAGATACCGAGCAACGCCGGCAGCGGCGCCGAGCTGATGAGCCGGGTGAACTGATACTCGGCGGTGGGCGTGCGAACGACTTTGCTCGGGAGGTCGATCGAGAGCACCGGCTCGTTGACGTGCAACGCCGCGGGCTCGACCTCGGAGGCGAGGGCGTGGATGAGCTCGATGGCGCCGCCTTCGGGGTAGGTGAAGGTGGCGTTGTAGCCGTCGTTCGCGGGGGTCTTCATGTTGCGCACGATCTCGCTCAGATCGGCGTGCGGGAAGAACCGCCCCATCGCGTCTTTGTCGAGGGTCGCGAGGTCGGTGGCGTAGAGCTTCTCGTTGAAGGGGATCAAGAACTTCATCGCGATGCTGGCGCCGAAGCGCGCGATCAACATCTCTTTGAGGTTGGTCTCGAGGCGCGCCGGCATCCCGGGGGCGCGCGCGAAGTACAGATCGTGCAAACAGTCGATGAAGTCGGATTGCGGCAGCTGGTGGATGTTCTTCTGGAACGGAAAGTCGATGTGCCGGCCGCGGAAGCTGACGAAGGCGCGCTTGGTGATGTGCCGGACCTCGCGGCCCGGCATCCGCGCTCGCAACCAGGCTTCGATCTCCCGGTGCTTGAAGTGGAAGAAGTGGCCGGAGTAGTCCCAGACGAAGCCGTCCTGCTTCACGGTCTTGCAGGTGCCGCCGATCTCGGCGTCCTTCTCCAGGACCACGAGATCGCCGCCCTTGCCGATCGCCGCCGCCGCCGCCAGCCCGGTCACCCCGGCGCCGACGATCACCGTCTCCACCCGCTGCATGCGTCCGATATGCGATGCGCGCCGTGCGGCGTCAAGTTGGGTCCGGCTTTATCCCTCGCCCGTTTCAGGCTACAAAACGGGCCCCTCCCGAGGTGACCCGCGATGAAAGGCATCATCCTCGCCGGCGGCGCCGGCACCAGGCTGCACCCGTTGACGCTCGCGGTATCGAAGCAGCTGATGCCGGTCTACGACAAGCCGATGATCTACTACCCGCTGTCGACCCTGATGCTCGCCGGCATCCGCGAGGTCCTCGTCATCTCGACGCCGCACGACCTGCCGCGCTTCGAACAGCTCTTGGGCGACGGCCGGCCGTGGGGGATGACGTTCAGCTACGTCGTTCAGGAGAAACCGAACGGCCTGGCGCAGGCGTTCGTGCTCGGCGCCGACTTCATCGGCGACGACAGCGTCGCGCTGGTGCTCGGTGACAACCTGTTCTACGGCCACGGCCTCTCCGGCTCACTGCAAACCGCCGCCAAGCTCACCAAAGGCGGCCTGGTGTTCGGCTACTACGTCAAAGATCCGGAGCGCTACGGGGTCGTCGAGCTCGACCGCCAGGGCAAGGTGCTGAGCCTGGAGGAAAAACCCAAGAAGCCCAGGTCGAACTACGCCGTGCCCGGGCTGTACTTCTTCGACAACCAGGTGCCGGCGGTGGCGCGGGCGCTCGAGCCCTCGGCGCGCGGCGAATACGAGATCGTCGACGTCATCCGCGGCTACCTCGCCAAGGGCACGTTGAAGGTGGAGCTGCTCGGCCGCGGCGTCGCCTGGCTCGACACCGGCACCCACGCGTCGTTGTTGCAGGCGGCGAACTTCATCGAGGCGGTCGAGAATCGCCAGGGCCTCAAGATCGGCTGCCCCGAAGAGGTCGCCTATCGCATGGGCTTCATCGACAAGCCGCAGCTGAAGAAGCTCGGCGAGGCGCTCACCAAGTCGGAGTACGGCGGCTACCTGTTGGAGATCGCGAACGAGGAGCGGCCGTCGTGACCGCGCCCTACTTCGCGCACCCGACCGCGGTGGTCGACGCGCCGGCGCAAGTGGGGGCCGGCACCAAGATCTGGCACTTCTGCCACGTGTCCGCCAAAGCCAAGATCGGGGCGCGCTGCATCTTCGGCCAGAACTGCTTCGTCGCCGACGACGTCAGCATCGGCGACAACGTCAAGGTCCAGAACAACGTCTCGATCTACACCGGCACCGTCATCGAAGACGACGTCTTCCTCGGCCCCTCCTGCGTCCTCACCAACGTCTCCAACCCGCGCGCCCAGGTCCTGCGCCACTCCCTCTACGAGCGCACCCTCCTGCGGCGCGGCTGCTCCATCGGCGCCAACGCCACCGTGGTCTGCGGCGTCACCGTCGGCCGCTACGCCTTCATCGCCGCCGGCGCGGTCGTCACCAAAGACGTGCCCGACTACGCCCTCGTCATGGGCGTCCCCGGCAAACAAGTCGGCTACATGAGCCGCCACGGCTACCGCCTCACCCCCCCCGGCAAAGACGGCCTCTGGCACGACTCGGTGGGCGGCTACCGTTACAAAGAGAACAACGGCGTCCTCAGCTGCCTCGATCTCGACGAAGAGAAGCCGCTGCCGGCAACCGAAACACAGGGGAGCGTGTCCTGGGAGGAGGCCCGCGCCTTGAGGAATAGACGATGAACAACAAGACCAAGAAGAAGACGAGGACGAAGCCCCACAGCAAGGCGGGCCGTACTGCCGCCGAGCCCAGCCGTCGTGCCGGCAAGAAGAGCTCGGCGAAGTCCCGCGGCGCGACCGGCCGCAGACCGGCGACAGCCTCGAAACGCGCGCCCGGGCGCAAAGGCGCGAAGGCGGCGCGAACCACAAAGCGCGCGACGCCGATCACGGCGGTGGCGATGCTCGATCCCCGGCGGGCGAACAACCAGGTGCAAGGCGCCCTCGAGGCGGCGTTCAAGCGCTGTCTCGCGCACGGTCAGTTCATTCAGGGGCCGGAGGTCGAAGCGTTCGAGAAGCAGGCCGCGGCGTACCTCGGCGTCGACCATGCGATCGGGGTGTCGTCGGGCACCGACGCGCTGCTCGTGGCGCTGATGGCGCTCGGGATCGGCGCGGGTGACGAGGTCATCTGCCCGACCTACACCTTCTTCGCCACCGCCGGCGCCATCTGGCGCACCGGCGCCAAGCCGGTGTTCTGCGACATCAAGCCGCGCTGCTTCAACATCGACCCCGAAGACATCGCCCGCCGCGTCACGCCGCGCACCAAGGCCATCGTCCCGGTGCACCTCTTCGGCCAGGCGGCGGAGATGGATCCCATCCTCGACCTCGCCCGCACCCACGGCCTCGCGGTCATCGAAGACGCCGCGCAGGCGATCGGCGCCGAGTACAAGGGCCGGCGGGTCGGGAGCCTCGGCACCGTCGGCTGCTTCTCGTTCTTCCCGTCCAAGAACGTCGGCGGCTTCGGCGACGGCGGCCTGGTGACCACCAAAGAAGGCGCGCTCGCCGCCCGCATCCGGGCGCTGCGCAACCACGGCGGCATGGGCCAATACCAGCACACCGAGGTCGGCGGCAACTTCCGCCTCGACGCGCTGCAGGCGGCGCTCTTGGCGGTGAAGCTCGCGCACGCCGACCGATACACCGCAGGCCGCCAGCAGAACGCCGCGCTCTACACCGAGCTGTTTCATCAGGCCGGGATCGGCGCGGTCGATCACACGGGCGCCCCCTGCGCCACGAGCTGTCCGCAGGGCGTGGCCTACGACGGGGTGCCGTTGATCTTGCCGGCGGCGTGTCAGAACCGGCACGTGTTCAACCAGTACGTGGTGCGGCTGCAGAGCACCGAGCTGCGCGACCGGTTGCAGGCGGCGCTCAAGGCCAAGAACGTCGGCTCCGCGATCTACTATCCCCGCCCGATGCACCTGCAGGCCTGCTTCGCGGCGCTCGGCTACAAGGCCGGCGACCTGCCGGTCGCGGAGGCGGCGGCGGCGTGCTCGTTGGCGCTGCCGATCTACTCCGAGCTCACCGAGGACGAGATCCGCTACGTCGTCGAGGCGGTGGTGCGCTTCTTCGCCGCCGAAGGCGTCACGCCCATCGCCCGGAGCGCCGCGTGACCGAGGTCCTGGTCATCGGCGGCAAGGGTCAGCTCGGCACCGATCTGCTCCGCGCCCTGGCGGCGCGCGGCACCGAGGCCGTCGGCCTCGACCTGCCGGACATCGACGTCGGCGACGCGGCGCGGACCCGGGCGCAGCTTCTCGAGCTGCGACCGGCGGTGGTCATCAACACCGCGGCCTATCACCTGGTCGACCTGTGCGAGGACCACGCCGCCGAGGCGTTCGCGATCAACGCCGAAGCGCCGCGCCAGCTCGCGAAGGTCTGCCGCGAGCTCGACGCGGTCTTCATGCACTTCTCCACCGACTTCGTGTTCGGCGGCGCGCCTTGCGGCCGCCCCTGGACCGAGGGCGACCGCCCCGAGCCACAGAGCGTCTACGCGACCTCGAAGCTCGCCGGCGAGCACCTGGTGCGCGAGAGCCACGACAAGCACTTCGTGATTCGGACCTGTGGCCTTTATGGCAGCGCCGGCCGCCGGCCGCAGGGCGGCAGCTTCGTGGAGATCATGATCCGCGCCGCCGAAGCCAAGAAGAAGCTCACCGTCGTCAACGACCAGACCGTGGCCCCGACCTCGACCTTCGAGCTCGCGGCGGCGCTGCTCGCGCTCATCGAGACCCGCGCCTACGGGCTCTACCACGTGACCAACAGCGGCGAGTGCACCTGGTTCGAGTTCGCGCGCGAGATCTTCCGGCTGACGGGGATGACCCCCGACCTCAGGCCGGTGACCTCGGCCGAGTACGGCTCGAAGGCGAAGCGACCGCGCTACTCGATCCTCGACAACGCCAAGCTCGTCGCCGCCGGCGTCCCGGCGCTCGGCAGCTGGCAGCAGGCGCTGGCGGCCTACGTGGCGCGACGCGGCCAGGAGGTGCGTGCATGAAGTTCACCTTCATCCCCCAGGCGATTCCGGACGTGCTCTTGATCGAGCACGAGATGATGGGTGACGCGCGCGGCTTCTTCGCCGAGACGATGCGCGCCGACGCCTTCGCAGCCCACGGCGTCCCGGCCCTGGTGCAAGAGAACCTGTCTCGTTCGCGCCGCGACGTGTTGCGCGGCCTGCACTACCAGAAGCCGCCGGCGGCCATCGGCAAGCTGGTGCGCTGCACCCGGGGCCGGATCTTCGACGTCGCCGCCGACCTGCGAAGAAGCTCCCCCACCTTCGGCAAGCACGTGGTGGTCGAGCTCGGCGAGAACGAGACCCGGATGCTCTGGGTGCCGGTGGGCTTCGCGCACGGCTTCTGCGTCCTCTCCGAGTCCGCCGACGTGCTCTACAAGACGACCGGCTACTACGCCCCCGAGCACGACGTCGGGGTGCGCTGGAACGATCCGACCATCGGCGTCCCCTGGCCCACCCCGACCCCGATCTTGTCGGAGCGCGA
Source organism: Deltaproteobacteria bacterium (assembly GCA_016218825.1). Classification (GTDB taxonomy): domain Bacteria; phylum Myxococcota; class XYA12-FULL-58-9; order XYA12-FULL-58-9; family XYA12-FULL-58-9; genus JACRCV01. Next base: position 131,938 of record JACRCV010000086.1, on the reverse strand, counting down.
CAAGGCCGCGCCGCTGCTGATGGACGCGACGACCGGGTTCTAGCGCCGCCCCCCAAACCACTCGACGGTCTTCCGGATCCCGGAGTCGAGGTCGCACTGCGGTTGCCAATGCAGCTCGCGGCCGGCGCGCCCGATGTCGAGGACGCTGCGGCGCTGCTCGCCGGGCTTGGCGTCGGCGTGCACGATCTCACCTTCATAGCCGGTGGCCTTGCGAAGGGCGCCGGCGAGCTGCAGCAGGTCGGTCTCGAGGCCGGTGCCGATGTTGTAGGCGCCCTGGGCCTGGTCGTGGCGCAGCGCCAAGAGGTTGGCGCGCACCACGTCGTCGACGAAGACGTAGTCGCGGGTCTGACGACCGTCGCCGTAGATCGTCGGCGTAAGGCCGGCGAGCATCTTGCCCGCGAAGATCGCGACCACCCCGGCCTCGCCGTGCGGATCTTGGCGCGGCCCATAGACGTTGGCGTAGCGCAGCGCCACCACCCGCATCCGACTGCCGCGCCCGAAGTAGTCGAGGTAGAGCTCGGCGCACCCCTTGGCGATCCCATAGGGGCTGTCGGCGCGCCGCCGATGGTCTTCGGCTGCCGGAAAGCGCTCCTGCTCGCCGTAGATCGCGCCGCCGCTCGACGCGAAGACGAAGGTCTTGACCCCGGCGCGCACCGCGGCACCCGCCACCCGCACCGTGCCTTCGACGTTGACCCGAGCGTCGAACGCCGGGTCGGCGACCGACTGACGCACGTCCATCTGCGCCGCGAGGTGGAAGACGTTGTCGGGGCGAAACTCGGCGATCACCCGCTCCACTTCCGGAGAAACGACGCTGACTTCCGCGAGCTGGATGGCGGCGCCGACGTTCTCGCGTTTGCCCTTCGAGAGGTCGTCGATGACCAGGACCTCGTGATCGACGGCGGCGAGGCGAAGGGCGAGGTGCGAGCCGATGAACCCGGCGCCGCCGGTGACGATGGTGCGCATGCGGCGGGATCTATCGCGGCCGTCGTGTCGGGAAAAGCAGTTTCGGGTTTCTGGCCCCGCTTTCGGGTTTGGTGGTAGGGTCTTCGTCGGGGAACGCGTGTGTGCGGTCTGCGCTTCGAGGAGCCGTTGATGCGTCGAACGATGGTGCTCGTGCTGTTGTGCTTGGGTCTGGCGGTCCCGGTTCGAGCGGCGCCGATTGAGGATCTGAGCGTCGATCTCCAGCTGTTTCAGCCGGTTGCCGGCGCGAATGACCTGATCACCGTCGAGACCGGCGAGGTCAACAGTCACCTGGGCATGAGCCTGGGGTTGTCGTTGAACTATGCCCGCAACCCGCTGGCGGTGCAGATCATCAAGACCGACGGCACCAAAGACAACGTCGGCGCCATCGTCGCCAACCGCATCGACACCGCGCTCGTCGCCGCCATCGGCCTGTTCGACGTCGGCGAGCTCGGCGTCGCCGTGCCCTTGGTGTGGCAGGGCGGGCTGAACAACGCGGCGTTCGAGGGCGCCGGGGTGTCCGTCGGCCTCGAGAAGCTCCAGGCGTTCGCGCTCGGCACCGTGCGCCTCATCCCCAAGGCGCGCCTGCTGCAGCTCCAGGACGGCCTGCTGTCGGCGGCGCTGCTCGCGACCGTGGCGTTTCCGACCGGCACCGCGGCCTACGCCCGCGAGGCCGGGATGATGTACGCCCCCGAGCTCGCGGTGTCGACTCGCGCCAAGTTCCTGCGCGCCGGCCTGAACGTCGGATACCGCGCCCGCGAGAAGACCCGCATTCAACCCGAGCCCGGCGTCTTCCTGCTCACCGTCGACGACGAGGTGTTCGCCAAGCTCGGCGTCGGTTTGGACGTGAACCTCGGCAACGGCAAGCCCTTCGAGATCGTCGGCGAGGTCTTCGGGCACACGCCGGCCGACAACGGCTTCGCGCGCCACGCCGCCGACGCGTTCGCCAAGAACCAGCAGCGCTCGCGAACCTCGGCGGAGGGTGACCTCGGCATCCGCTGGAGCCTCAACGACAACACCATCGTCACCGGCGGCTTCGGCGCCGGCCTCACGTCCCAGGGCTACGGCCAGCCGGCGCCGCGCTTCTTCTTGGGCTTCATGCACTACACCGGCACCTCCGGGGTGGTCGACACCGATCAGGACGGCGTCCCCGACGCGCTCGACAAGTGCCCGGACAAGAAGGAGGACAAGGACGGCTTCGAGGACTCGGACGGCTGCCCCGACCTCGACAACGACAAAGACGGCATCCCCGACGAAGACGATCAGTGCGCGAACCAGCCCGAGGACAAAGACGGCATCCAGGACGAGGACGGCTGCCCGGACGCCGACGCCGACAACGACAGCGTGCCGGACGACAAGGACAAGTGCCCGCTCGAGCCCGAAGACAAGGACGGCTTCCAGGACGACGACGGCTGTCCCGAGCTCGACAACGACGGTGACAACATCGCCGACGGCGTCGACCAGTGCCCGAACGAGGCCGAGGACGTCGACGGCTTCCAGGACTCCGACGGCTGTCCCGACAAGGACAACGACAACGACAGCCTCCCCGACCTCGGCGACATGTGCCCGAACTACCCCGAGGACAAGGACGGCGTCACCGACGACGACGGCTGCCCCGAGGACAACGATGGCGACGGCATCGCCGACGAGGCCGACAAGTGTCCGAACGAGGCCGAGATCTACAACGGCGTCGACGACGAGGACGGCTGCCCGGAGAAGCTGAAGGCCAAGTCGCTCGTCGAGGTGACCGAAGAGAAGATCGTGATCAAAGAGACGATCCTCTTCAAGACCGGCAGCGCCAAGATCATGCCGAAGTCATTCGGCCTGCTCGACCAGGTGGTCGCGGTGCTCAAGAACTACAAACACATCAAGAAGGTGCGCATCGAAGGCCACACCGACAACGTCGGCGGCCGGCCGAAGAACCTCAAGCTCTCCAAAGAGCGCGCCGCGAGCGTCCGCGAGTACCTGGTCGAGAAGGGCATCGAGGCGACCCGCCTCGAGTCCGAAGGCTACGGCCCCGACAAGCCCATCGGCTCCAACAAGACCGCGAAGGGACGCGAGCTCAACCGCCGGGTCGAGTTCATGATCGTCGAGCAGGTGCCGATCGGCAAGGACGTCAGCGAAGGTCAGACCCCGACGCCGCCACCTGCCGCACCCGCCGGCGAGCCGGTGTTCGACCTCGGCCCCGACACCGCGGCGCCGCCGCCGCCGCCCACGCCGGCCGCCGATACCCCGGTGTTCGACATCCCGGTGGAGCCGCCGCCCACCGCCGCGCCGCCGCCGCCGGCCCCGTCAGAAGACAAGCCCGCGAAGGGCAAGAAGGGCAAGGCCAAGAAGGGCAAAGCCAAGCCCAAGGAAGACGACGACGAAGTGAAGTTCGATTTCTGATCGGGGGGACCGCCCGGCGCGTCTGGATCCGTCACTGCTACCGACGCGCGCCGACGCGCCTCTGCGTCCCCCCGTGCCCCCGCGCCTCGGACCGGCTTAGCCGGATCCTCGCCGCCTGACTCTGGGACGCGGGACCGCCGCGGGCGCGCGGGAATCAAGTCAACGCAAGAGCGGCCTGCTGACGGGGCGTTCAGACGCCGACGACGGTGGGGAGCTTCTGGATCTCTTCGAGCGAGATCGCCTTGCCGGCGGACAACAGATAGCGCGAGTTGCGGGTGACGATGTACCACTGATCTTCGCTGGTCTCGACCACCTTCTTGATGATCGAGGTCAAGCAGCCCTGCGGCCCGAGCACCGCGAGACGCACCCCGGGCCGGACCATGTCCCAGAAGATCTGGCCCTGATAAACCACCTTCGGATCTTCCAGGTCCACCATGCTCACCATGAACACACCCCTCGCCTCTGGAGCGGCGCAGTCCGCTCATCAGCTCATTCGTCGCGCTCGGTCGTTGGGATTCGAGCAGCGCCCGCTGCTCATCATGGTTATCGCTCGCCACACCGCGTCGTTGCGCCCTCTCACCCACTATTCGCATCCCACCGCCGTGCACAGGCCGCGCCCGCCGCCGACTAATACTCCAACCATTTCATACCCTTACAGCACACGCCGGCGGCATGGTGGCGAGCGACGACCGTGTGTTAGAGTGCGATTTGTACGCGCGGAATGATCATGCAGCGGGGCACGCATCCAGGAACGATCGTCTACGTGGACGGCACGACCGGCGCCGTGGTGGACGAGCTCCCGATCTCGCAGGTGCCGGAGGCCGGGCGCTTCGTCGCCGTTGGTGACACCCTGGTGCCGGTGGTAAGAGTCGTGGCGATGCGCACCGGCGCGCGACGCTGCATCTACGAGTACGGCCCGCAAGACGAGCTGTTGCGCGCCACCGAGCAACACGCCGCCAACCGGAGCACGGGTCCCGGCCGATGAGCGACGCGACCCGGCCCATCAGACCCGCGACCGACGCCGCCCCGCTCGCGAGCGGTGGCGAACCGACGTCCGCGGCCGCGGCGCAACCGACGACGCAAGGCTCGGCGTCGATCTACAGCGACCACATCGAGCGCGCCAAGCAAGGCAAAGCCGTCAACCTCGTGGCACCGCGCAAAGCGGTCCACCTCCAGCCGGCGCCGGCGGCGCCGAGCTCGGACCCGACCCTGCCGGCGCGCATCGCCCTGTGGGGCGAGCGCCTCGACACGCACCCGGACGTCTTTCTGCTGCCGCCCCGGAGCAACACCGAAGCGCCGCTGCAGTGCTCGACCGCGCAGGGGACCTACGTCGCCGCGATGATCGGACCCGAGCTGCGCGCGGTCGCGCTCGAGCCGAAGAACCGCGCCAGCCTGACCGCCGAGCTCGAAGCGCGCCTCCGCCGCGCCAACCCCGAGCTCGTCGACGCCGACATCCGCTTGGTCGCCGCCGACCTCCACAAGACTGCCCTGCTGGTGTTGCGCCAATGGTCGGATGCCCAGCTCCTGGAGAATCGCGCCCGCCTCGAAGACACCGGGCCGCGGGTGCTGGCCGCCACGTTGCGGGCCCTGCCGGCCTTCCAGGCGCTGCCTCCCTGGTATCAACGCCGCCTGGCCGCCGTGGTCGAGGGGCCGACGAATCGCCGCCTCGCCGACGCCCGCGAGCGCCTCGCTGAGCACCTGCAATGGGACGGGTTTCGCACCGCGAGCCCCGAGGGTCAGGCCATCAGCCTGATGGCGTGGCTGCGGCGCACCGAGCAGCCGAGCGTTACCGCGCTCGCCGCCGATCTGTCGGCCCTGCCCGGCGTCGCGGCGCTCCCGGAAGACACCAGGACCCGCCTTCGCCTCCTCATCGGCGGCCCGGAGAGCGCCCTGTGCGCCGATGCCCGCTGGGAGCTGTTCATGTTCTTGGACGACACCCGGCTCGCGTCCCTGTCGACCGCCGATCAGGCGAGCCGACTCGCCGCCTGGCTGAGGGACTATCCGCCCGGCCACGCGCCGGTGAACACCAAGGGACACACCTTCGATAGCCGCCGCCAGAGCTTCGGCCTCTCCCCGGTGGTCGCGGCGGACCCGGCGCCGTTGGGGTTGAAGCAGGCGACCGTGGACTGCGTGTCGCAGACCGTGACGCTCGGCGCGCATACGCTTCGGGTGATTCGCCCGGCGGTCGGCGTCGAGACCCCGGGTCGCTTCGTCGCGACCACCGAGATGTTGGCCGCCGCCCTCGCGGCGCTGCCGCCGGCGCTCGCGAGCCTGGTGCGGGTGGTGTACGTCGAGCAGGACGACGACCCGATGAACGCCCACAACGCCGCGATCTACGGCGATCCCACGTTCCGCGCCTTCATGAGCGTGAACGCCGACGGCGTCGTCCGCTGCTACCCGGGCATGAACGGCTCGGAGCAGACCCGCATCGACGGCGCGATGACCCACGAGCTCGGCCATCTCCTCGCCGGTTCGGTCTTCGGCGGGGGGGACTACGACACCGCGCCCGGCTGGCAACCTTGGCGCGACGCGATCACGGCCGACCAGGTGGCGGTGTCGGGGTACGCGCGCCACACCAAGAGCGAGGACTTCGCCGAGACCCTCGAGCTCTACCGCGCGGTGCAGGGGACCGCTGACGAGGCCGAGCTCCGTCAGATCTTCAAAGCGCGCTTCGCGCTCCTGGACGAGATCTTGGCGCGACCCCGTCGACCCGCTCCCCCCTGAGCGCCGACCGCAAGACCCCATGGCAACGCCCTGGACAGCACCGTCGCAGCGCCCGTGGCATCGCCTCCGAGCGGTCTGGCGACGCACCGCTCTCTCGCCGATCGCCGCCGCCTGCCTGCTGGCGTGTCCGGCCGCCGCGGCCGCAGCGATCAGCGCCACCGAGCTCGACAGCGACTGCGCGGCGCCGGGCTTTGGCGCCATCATGATTGAGACCCAGGTCTACCGCCTGTGTGTCGGGCAGGGGACGATCGATCGCCTGGAGCTCCTCCAGAGCTCATCACCGAGCACGAGCCTCGGCGAGATCGAGTTCTCGCTCGGTTGGGGCGAGACCGCCGGGCTGGTCGCGATGGAGGACGACTCGTTGGCGACCCGCGTCATCGAGGCTGACAACCGCGCCGTCTACCGCGTGCGTTACGACGGGCTGCTCAAGACCGGCGCCGGGGTGTCCTACGGCACGACCCAAACCACGCTCACCGCCTACGAAGATCGCTTCATCACCGACAGCAGCTACACGCTCACGCAGAGCATCGGCACCAACAACGCCATGCTGTTCTTACACACCCCCAACTGGTCGGCGGCGCGCGTCGGTCCTGCGTACCGCTACTGCTCGGGCACCTGCGGCACGTTCCTCACCGCCACGCCCACCACCAGCACCGCCATCCGCCTCGACCAAGCGCCGACGCCGGTGACCCTGCAGCAGCTCTTCGAGCTCGGCGACGTCGACGGCCTGGTGACGACGACGGTGCGAGATCTCTACGGCGGCTTGCCGCTCGCCACGGCCACCGACGAGCTCGGGACCACGGGAGAGTGGCTCTTCCCCGAGGTCGGCGCCGCGCGCCCCGCGGTGGGGACGCTGTATCGCGCCGCCACCCTGGTCGCCGTCGCCGGCACCGCCGGCGGCTTCGACACCGCGTTGGCGAAGCACCGCCACGACGACTTCGCCGCCCCGGGCGCCGTGGACTGTTCCCAGGGCGACGGCGCGCTGGTCGACGACGGCTACGCCGAGGAGCGGGGCGCCTACACCCTCGCGGACGGTGACGCCGACGACCACGTGAAGCTGACGCTGAGCGCGGTCGCGACGGCGCCGCGGCTGATGCCGGTCTTCGAGATCTCGGACTGGGACGGACCCGCGCCCGCGACCATCTTGGTGGACGGCGCGCTGCGCTCCCTCGCGCAGGACTACAACGCCGGGAAGACCGGCAGCACGCTCTACCTGCAGTACCTGCGCGACCTGGACCGCGACACCACCTTCGAGCTCGGTGCCTGCACCGACGATCCGACCTGCACCTCCGGCAACCTCTACCTCAGCCGTGGCGCGCGCACGCCCAGCGCGGCGACGGTTCGAGAGACGCAGCCGACCGTGGTCCTGGCCCTCGACTGGCGGACCGAGGCGCTGGCGGGGGTCCTCACCGGGCTGCGCCTGCAGCTGGCGGCGACCCACGGACCGGTTCCGAGCGACCTGGCGCTGCTGGCCGAGCTCTTCGACGACGCCGACGACGACGGCGAGATTTCCCCCGACGCCGCGGCGCTCGGCGCCGGCACGAACACCGGCGGCGAGCTCGCGCTCCACGACCTCGACATCCCCCTCGCCGCGGCGACCTCCGGCACCCTGCTCGTGGCGCTGCGCGCGCTGCCGGCGGCGACCGCGTCGGGCTGCGCGACGAACCGCTCGCGTTGTCTGCCGACCGTGGCGCTCGCGATCTTCGTGGGCGGCCTCACGCTCGCCCTGGCCCGGCGCGCGCCGCGGCGGCGCCGGCCTTGGCTGGCGCTGTGGCTCGTCGTCACCGCGCTCGCGGCAACCACCTGTTATTGGCGGCAGGGCTACGACCGCCTCGAGGCCACGGTCTCGATCGCGACCGCCGACGCGGTGCAGGTCAGCGCGGCCTCGGGCCAGCTGTCGGTCCTCGGCGCCCCGATCGCCAGCGACCCGTTCCAGCTGCCGTAGTCCCCCTCTGATGAAACGCCGCGCTCGTCAGCACGCCGGGGGTGGGCACATGACCAGCACGCACATCGTGCCTTTGGTGCAGTCCCACTGGCAGGTGTCGCCGCAGATCGAGAGGCACACCCCACAACACGAGCCGTCGGCGACCATGTCGAAGCCATCCGGGCACTGGGTGCAGAGGACCTCGCCGCAACCGGCCGCGCACACGCCGTCGGTGCTGAAGGTGTAGTCGGGGCACATGCAGCGGGTTTCGACCAGACAGCCGTCGGCGTTGTAGCTCGGGACCTCCGAGCCGGCGCAGGTCGTGTACGGCCGCGGCGTCGGCGCCGGACAGGTTTCGCAGTGGTAGCCGCAGCAGCTCGTGTCGCCGACGCTGAACGAAGACCCCGCGTCACAGACAGGACAAGAGCCGCACGCCGCATTGCAGGCGCCGCCGGCGCTCAGGGAATGGTCGGGGCAGCGACAGACCTTGGTCATCGGACAACCATGACCGTCGATCGGTTGCTCCTCGACGCCTTCGCACGCCGCATAAGCCGGCGCGGCCGGGGGGGCACAGCTCTGACACTTATAGCCGCAGCAGCTCGAGTCGGTGACGGCATAGCTCGTGCCGGCCCAACACGTCTCGCAGGCCGGGAAGCAGGGGCAGTGGCCGTCGACGCCGAGGCTGCGGTCCGGACACACGCACGCCGGCGGCAGCGGACAGCCGCGCTCGTCGACGCCGGGCGAGGTGGGCGGTACGTCGCAGGCGGGCGCGTCGTAGATTGGGCAGGTCGGGCTCGAGATCTGCAACGGACTGTAGACGCAGCCGGTCACCGCGGTCGTAAGCAACCCGAATGGCCCCCAGCGCATAGCGTACCTCCCACGTCGGAACCGCCGGCTCTCAGTCTAGCAGAGCAGACGCGGACTGCCATTCCGACCGCCGAGCGCGCCGCGTGCGCCCCGAGAACCGCCTGGCACCGTGGGATAGGCGGATCACTCCTTGCAGCACAAGATGCCGCCCGCGCGCCTGGCGGTGATCTCGTTGCAGCCCTGGTCGGTGCCGATGGCGATGTGGGTATGACCGGGCCAGACACCGTCGGGACAGGAGCCGGTGCCGCAGCTCGGGCCGCAGCACAGCGGCTCCGAGCACCAGCCGTTGTCGAAGCACGGGTAGCTGCGGGCCGCCGCCTCGGCGGCGCCGTACTCGCAGCCGGACTGTTGCGCGCAGTGCGACGCCGCCGCGACGAATGATCCGCCGGCCGCCGCGTGCTCACACTGCGAGGCGTTGGTCCGACTCATCAGGTCCTGCACCGCGCCGCCGTCGGCGCACACCCGCCAGCCGGGCCCGCAAGAGTCGGCGGGCGCCGCGCAGGGGCCGATGTCGTCACCGCAGAGCGCGCCGGTCTTCCGGGCACGCAACGACACCGCGGCGCTCCAGGTGGCGAGACAGCCGGCGAGGGTCGGGAACTGCGCCAGGTCGGCGAAGGCCTCGCGCTCGCCGTCGGCGCAGCCCACCACCGCGGGCGGGCCGCGCACCACGGTGATGTCGACCGTGTGGGTGTCGTCGAGCGCCAGCTTGGTCTGCGAGGTCTGCACCGCGGGCTTGGCGGGCTTCGCGGGCTCGGGCGCCGGCTTCGCCGGGGGGCTGACCTCGGCGGCGGCACGGGGCGCGGCGCGCTTGTCTTCTTCCTTCTCGAGGTCCATGTGGACGCGCTCGGCGTTCTTGCGCACGTAGTCGCGCACCTTGGCGTTCAGCTCTTTCATCTGACTGAGGTTGTCGGTGAGCGCCGCCAGGTCGAGCTGCGCCAGCGCGTAGATCGTGCCGTCCGGGTGGAACCAATGATTGGCGATCTGCACCCCCGAGAGGGTCTGGGCGCTGAAGGTCTTGATGGCCTGCTCCACGTGCTGCTCTTCGCTGGACTTGCTCATGTCGCCCGCGGTCGTCGAGGCCATGTAGTCCTTCATCAACGAGGCGCTGTAGACCTCGAAGATCTTGGCGATCTCGGCGCGCGCCCGATTGTCGGCGGTGGCCCGCGCCAGCGCGTGGTTCTTGATCCCCGACACCGAGCCGACGCCGTAGAACACCCGCTTCTCGCCGCCGAAGGCGCCGCTGCCCTTCATCACCCACTCGGGAAAGTCGATGCCCTTGGGCTCGTTGGACTCCTGCTTGCTCTCTCCCTTGCCGCACGCCGCCAAGACGCAGATCGCGACGCCGCCCGCCAACACCCACGCCGGTCGAGTACTCATGTTCGCTCCTCGGTCACTTGGATCCATGGCTCGGATCGCGGCAACCGTAGTCGGGGGTGCATCGCCGGTCAATCAGGATGTCGGGGACGGCGTCGCGCCGGGCGAAACCGCGCCGCGCGTCAGCTCAGAGCGGCACGTTGCCGTTCTTGCGGCTCGGCATCATCTCGCGCTTGTTGGCGACCGCGGACAGCGCCTGGCACAACACCCGCCGCGTGTCGGCGGGCGCGATGACCGCGTCGATGAAGCCGCGCGCCTCGGCGATCGCCGGGGTGCAGAAGTTGGCGTTGTAGTCGGCGGTGAGCTCGGCGGCGCGCGCCTTGGGCTCGGCGTGGGTCTTGAGCTCCTTGCCGTGCAAGATCTCCACCGCCCCCGACGCTCCCATCACCGCGATCTCGGCCTTCGGCCAGGCGAAGTTGAAGTCGCCGCCGACGTGCTTGCTGCTCATCACGATGTAGGCGCCGCCGTAGGCCTTGCGCAAGATCACCGAGAGCTTGGGCACCGTCGCCTCGCAGTAAGCGTACAGAAGCTTGGCGCCGTGATCGATGATGCCGCCGTGCTCCTGCTCGCGCCCCGGCAAGAAGCCGGGGACGTCGACGAGCGAGACGATCGGCAACCCGAACGCGTTGCAGGTGCGCACGAAGCGCGCCGCCTTGCGCGAGCTGTTGATGTCCAAGACCCCCGCGAGGACGCCGGGGTTGTTGGCGATGATGCCCACCGGCTGACCGCCGAGCCTGGCGAAGCCCACCCGCACCGACGCCGCGAAGCGAGCCCGCACCTCGAGGAAGCTGTCCTTGTCGACGACGGCGCGGATGACCTCGGCGACGTCGTAGGGCCGGTTCGCGGCCTCGGGCACCAAACGCACGAGCTCGTCACAGCGCCGGTCGATGGGATCGGCGCACGGCGCGTGCGGCGCCTCTTCGCAGTTGTTGGACGGCAGGTAGCTCAGGATCTGGCGCGCGGTCTCGAGCCCCTCGATCTCCGACGCCGCCAGGAAGTGCGCGACCCCCGAGGTCGAGGCGTGCACCAGACCGCCGCCCAGGCCCTCGGTGTCGATCTCTTCGCTGGTCACCGCTTTGACCACCTTCGGCCCGGTGACGAACATGTACGACTTCTTGTCGATCATCACCACGAAGTCGGTCAGCGCCGGTGAATACACCGCGCCGCCGGCGCACGGGCCCATGAGCAATGACACCTGGGGGATGACGCCGGAGTTGCGGACGTTGCGGCGGAAGATCTCGCCGTAGCCGCCGAGCGACTCGACGCCCTCTTGAATGCGGGCACCGCCGGAGTCGTTGATCGCCACCACCGGACAGCCGGAGCGCCCGGCGAGGTCGAGCACCTTGACGATCTTCTGGGCGTGCGCCTCGCCCAGCGAGCCGCCGAGCACCGTGCGGTCCTGGGAGAAGGCGTACACCGTGCGGCCGAGGATCTTGCCGAAGCCGCAGATGACCCCGTCGCCGGGCAGCTTGCGCTCGCTCATCCCGAAGTGCTTGGCGCGGTGCTGCACGCGGGCGTCGATCTCGACGAAGCTGCCGGCGTCGAACAACAGCTCCAAGCGAGCGCGCGCCGAGAGCACGTCGGCCGCAGGCTTCGCCGCCGGGGCGACGTCGCCGACCTTCACCTTCGGCGGGACCTTGAAGCCGGGCCGGCCGGACTCGACGCGGTCGGTGTGCTTGTCGACGCTCCCGGTCTCTTCGGCGTCTGCCTGGGCGAGGGTCGGCAACAGCTCGGGCTTGCTAGCAGTGTCAAATCCAGAGGCCATGGTCTCTCCTGAAGTTAGCAGACAGCCGTGGGGCCGACGTGCGACCCGACGAGGTGGCGCAGGGTCACCATGAAGCTCCTGATAGCGTCGGTGGCGCCTGCAGTGTTGGGATCAATCAGCTCTTGCGACACGAGGCCCATGAAGGCCGCGAGGATCACGGTGCCGAGGGCCTCGCGGTCCTTCTGCGACAAGTCGGCGGGGAAGATCGGCGCCAGCACCCGGACGATGACGGCGCGGATGCGCTGGTGGAAGCTCGCCAGCCCCTCGCGGACGTACGGCAGCCGCCCGGCCTGCGACAGGAACTCGAGCCAGATGTACATGATGTGGCGACCGCGACGGACCTCCATCGTCAAGGCCTCGGTGAGCGCCACGAACGGATTGGCGCCCTTCACCGCGTCGGCGAACTGCTTCTCCATCTCGCGCTCGACGGTCTCGGCCCAGTCCTCGAGGATCGAGGTGAACACCGCCTGCTTGCCGCTGTAGTACCAGTAGAACGAGCCTTTGCTGATGCCGAGGCTCTCGCAGATCTTGTCGACCGTGGTGTTGTGATACCCACCCTCGGAGAAACAACGATAGGCGGCGACCCGAATCATCGCCCGCTTCTGCTCGCCGCTCATCGGCCGCAGCACATCCAGCGCCGCGTCGACACCAGGGCTGGTGCCGCGCGCGCCGACGTCGGCCGACGCGCCGAGCGCCACCGGCGGCAGCGTCTGCGGCCCACGGCGCCCCTTGGTCCTGTTCGCGTCCATCTCACACCTCTTTCGACGCGGCGCCGCGCTCTGCGACCGCCAGCGTCACGACAAAACCACCGAACCGCCGCCAGTAGCCCTCAAAGCCGGTGCCGCCGGCGCCGCCGGCGACGTTAGCGGCCAGCGTCACCGCGAAACGACCCCACGGTCGGCGCTCGGGCCCGAGATCGCAACACACCTGACGGGTGTCGATGCCGAGCCCGATGCCCAAGGACTTGAGGACCGCCTCCTTGGCGCTCCACAGCGTCGTCACCACCAGGTCCCGGTCCGCCCCCGCCGCCGCGACCGCGTCAACCTCGGACGCCGCGAAGAAGTCGTCGGTGAGCGCGGCGCTGCGCGGCTCGACGCGCTCCAGGTCGATGCCGATCCGAGCGTCCGCGTCGTCCGCCACCACCGCCACCGCGACCCCATGGCTGTGACTGAGCGACAGCTGCCCCACCCCGAGCTCGAGGTCGGCGCCGCTACGAACCACGGCCACCGGCGCCCCGGAGGCGTCGCGCTCGATCGAGATCTCGGACAACGTCGGGACCGCCGCGCCTGTGGCCGCGAGATAGCTCTGTACCGCCTGCTTCGCCGCCAACCTCCCGAGCAGCCAATCCCGGCGGCGCTTGGGAAAAGCCAGGCGCGCGAGCGCCGCGGTCTCCGAGGTCGAAAGCCAGGTGCCGGGCGCGGCGAGCTCCGCCGCGCTCTCGTCAGCGCTCTTGGCGGCCCAATGAATCAAGCGCTCGCCTCCGTGCTGCCACGGTGACCCGCGCCGACCGGCGTCGGCCAAGCCGGCCGCATGCCGGCGAGCGGCACGGTGCGATAACCGCAGAGCTGCGACAGCACCCGACCGCCCTCCTCGAGCACCACGGCGTCAAACGCCGCGCCGTCGTCGTGGGTGGTCACCTGGGCCCAGATCTTGGCGCCCGCGGCCGGCGTCCCGTACACCGCCAGCTCACCGACCGCCATCGGCAGCGCCAGGCTGCGCTTGTTCGTCATCTCCCAGAGCCCGGCGGTCTGGAAGCAGAGCTCCACCAGCCGCGGCCCGATGAGCCACGCGACCTCGGGCTCACTGTCCTTGGGCAGCGCCATCGGCAACAGACCGCACGCGGTCGTGCCGGCGAGGTGAACCCGGTCCACGACCTGGTAGGCCGGGCCGTGGAAGTAGATCCGATAGATCTCATCCTTCAACACCACCGCGGCATCGCTGGCGATGCTCAGCTCCGTACGCGGCGCCGCCTGCACCTCGCGGCTCAGACGCACTTTGCCGACGAAGTGCACCGTGGCCTTCTCCGGCAGGTCCGCCTTCTGCGGCTTGGTCAACGACCGCAGCGTCAGCTCCGCCGTCAGCTCGCCGTTCGCCGCCGGGCGAAGCGTCGCCAAGATCTGCAGCCGGCGCGGCTCGTTGCGATAGAACTTGAAGGGCACCTGGAAGCTCATGTCGAACACCGACGCCACCTGGTGCGTGGGCGCGAGCAGCCGCGCGCTCTGGGCAAACAGCTCCATCCCCATCACGCCCGGCAGGTACGCCAGATCCTTCTCGACCTGGTGATCGAAGAGGAACGGCTGCGCCTTCGGATCGAGCACGAGCTCGAGCACCGCCGGCCCGTACAACGGCGCCGCCAGCAAGCGCGGCGTCACCGCCGACGCCGCCTTGGGCGCCTGGAGCACGCCGCCGTCCGCGTCCCACTCGGTCTCGAGGATCCCGAGCTTGCCGCCGACCACCAGCTCGCCGCGGCTGCGGTTGCAGAGCTCGCGTCGCACCACCGGCACGCCGTCCGCGGGCGACAGCATGTCGATGCCGGCCCGCGCCATGATCGCCGGGATCGAGCCGCGCGTCGCCATGCCGATGCCGGCCCACGCGGTCCAATCAATCGCGATGCCGCAGGTCTCCGGACGGACGCTCTTCAGATGACTGGTCCACTTGCAGAGCAGATCGTTGGCGGCGCTGTAGTCCGCCTGGCCGGCGTTGCCGAACCGCCCGGCCACCGAGCTGAACGCCACCGTGGCGCCGAGCGGCATGCCGTCCATGGCCTTCAACAGGTTGAACCAGCCCACCGCCTTGACGTCGAAGACCAGGTCGAACTGCTTGGCGTCCTTCTCCGGGAGCGCGCGGCTGATCTCCAACCCCGCGGCGTGCACCAACACGTCTACCTTGCCGTGGCTGCTGCGGATCTCGGCGACGATCCGCGCCACCGCCTCCGCGTCACACAGGTTCACCGACCGGTAGATCGCCTTGCCGCCGGCCGCGACCACCGCCTCCATCGCCGCCAGCGCCGCCGCCTCGCGCTCGAGGAGCATCAGCTGCCGGTCGACCTCCTGCGGCCGAGGCTTGTCGCCGCGGGCCCGAAGGGTCTCGATGATCTGCAGCTTGCACGCCTCCTTGTCCTTGCGGAACAGCGCCACCTGCGCGTCGTCTTGCCGCGGCTCGGGCGCGAGGTCCAACAAGTAGAGCGTCGCCGCGACTCCCTGGGCCAGGTCGGCCACGATGGCGCTCGTGATCCCACCCGCCGCCCCGGTCACCACCGCGACACCGCCGTTCGCGAGCGCCGGCGACGACACCGGCACGACCGGCGTCTCGATGAACGAGATCGCGAAGCGACTCTCCGCGCACCGGCCGATCTCGACCGCGCCGCCGTCCCACAGGGTCTCCTCGACGAGCGCCGCCGCCACCGCCTCGGCCTTGGACTCGACCTCGACGTCCACGGCCTTCACCGTCGGTCGCTGCTGCTCGCGCTTGTAGGACTTGGCGAAACCGGTCACCGCGCCGCCCATCGGGTTCGCGGCCCCGGCCTCGCTGTAGCCGTGCAGCCCGCCCATCCGCGTCGCCGCGACGAGGAAGCTCTCGGGCGTCGCGATGCTGCCGTAGAGCGCCTGCATCACCCGATGCAGCGCCTTCACCCGCCGGCCGGTCTCGCGCTGGAAGTCCGCGAGCGTCATGGTCGCGAGCGTCGGATCGGAGTCGAGCGCCGGCAGCCAGTACAGCCCGGACACCTTGCCCTGCGCCACGAACCCCGCCGCCTCCACCGCCAGCTGCTGCCAGTCGTCGGTCGTGGACAAGCGCAACACCTGCACCCCACGGGCCTCGAGCAGCACCGTCAACGCCTCGGCCACCCCGCCGCGGTCACCGGCCATGATGACCCGGTCACCGGCGGCGAGGCTCACGCCCGTCGGCTTGCAGCTCGCGAGCGGCGGCCGCACCACCGCGGTCGGCACCCGGCGCTTTGCCGAACCGGCCATCGTCTCGCTCGTGACCTCGATCGGGCTCGGGGTCGCGGCGCTCGGCGTCGCTTCCGGCATGGCAGCCGGCGCCGCCTTCGGCATCCGCTCGCGCACGAACTGCACCACCTTGCCGATGGTCGCGTAGTCGCGCAGGCTGATGTTGTCGGTCTTCGGGATGTTGAAGGTGGCCCGCAGCTCCGCGAAGGTCTCGGCCTGCTTCACGGTGTCGACGCCGAGGTCGGCCTCGAGGTCGAGGTCGAGATCGAGCATGTCCATCGGGTAGCCGGTCTTCGCCGACACAATCTGCAACACCTTGTGCTTGACCTCGTCGCCGTCCGCCGCCCCCGCCGGCGCGGCCACCGCCACCGGAGCCGGCATCGCCGCCGTGGTCGGGGTCGTAGAGGCAGCCGCGGTCGCCTGCGGCAGCTTGCCCATCCGCGCCAGGTTGTCCTTCACGAACTGCACCACCTTGCCGATGGTGCCGTAGTCGCGCAGGCTCAGGTTCTCCTGCTTCGGGATATCAAAGGTGGCGCGCAGCTCGGCAAAGGTCTCGGCCTGCTTCACGGTGTCGACCCCGAGGTCGGCCTCGAGGTCCAGGTCGGCGTCGAGCATGTCCACCGGGTAGCCGGTCTTCGCCGCTACGATCTGCAGCACTTTCGCCGTGATCTCGTCACCCGCCACGGCCTTCGCGGCAGTCGGCGTCGCCACCGGAGCCGCCGCGGCCATCGGCGCCGAGATCGCGGTCGCTTCGACCGTGGTCGCCGGGGCGCGCCCGAGCTTCGCCAGGCCGTCTTGCACGAACTGCAGCACCTTCCCCAGGGTCGGGTAGTCGCGCAGGCTGAGGTTGTCGGACTTCGGCAAGTCGAACGCCGCGCGCAGCTCGGCGAAGGTCTCGGCCTGCTTCACCGTGTCGACGCCGAGATCGGCCTCCAAGTGTAGCTCGAGGTCCAACATGTCGACCGGGTAACCGGTCTTCGCCGCCACGATCTGCAGCACGCGATCCTTCACCGAATCCTTGCTCGCGCTCACCACGGGCGTCGCCACCACCGACGCCGCGACCGGCGTCTGAACGACCGGCGGCGGCATCACCGGCGCGCTTGCGACCGGCGTCACCGCGAGCGGGGCAGACATCGTCATCGTCGGCGCGACCGGTGTCGGCGCCTGCATGGTCGCCGGCGGCATCGTCATGACCGGCATCGACGGCTGCGTCAGGGTCGTGAGCTCTGTGGCCGACGACAGCGTATGCGCAAAGGCGGCGCGCAGCGTCGGCAGATCGCCGCGGTTCCAGCGCGACGCCACCGGGGTGCGGTTGGGCGCGCCCTGGTCGCGGACACAGAGGACGCGGTGGTTGATCTCGGTGGTCGCGAGATCCACCCCGCTGACGTCGGCGAGCCAGCGGTTGTAGCGCGCCTTGTCGTCGCAGCGGTCGAGGCTGCCGGGGATGCGGCGGGAAAGCGACATCGCGACCTGCGAGCCGAAGCCGGCGGCGAGGCGCAGCGCGTACTGGATGGGGTAGCGGCCGCCGCGGCTCAGGTTCAAGACCCCGAGGTCGGGGTCCGGCTCTTTGAAGTTGGGGATCGGGGGGACCATGCCGTGCTCGAGCATCTTCACGCCCGCCACGTCCTCGAGGCCCACCGCCATCGGGTGGCCGGTGTAGCCCTTGGTGTTCGCCACCACCACCGCGTTCGCCGCTTCCCCGAAGGTGCGGCGCAGCGCCGCGACCTCGGCGGCCGCCGAGCCGCCCCGGGCCGGGGTGTAGGTCTCGTGCGACACGAACACGGTCTCGCCGGCCATCGCGTAGCGGTTCAGGCCGTAGCGGCGCTCGGCGACCGAGACCAGGCTCATCATCACCCGCGCGATGTGGTCGGTGTCGAGGCGCGAGCCGTGGAAGGCGCTGTTGCAGATCTCGGTGCCGAGCACCTCGACGATGCCGCGCATGCCGCGCTCTTGCACCGCGTCTTCGCTCTCGAGCACCAGGGCGGCGGCGCCCATGCCGAGGATCATGCCGTGCCGGCGGCGGTCGAACGGGGTCGCGGCGTTCTCCACCTTGTCGTCGACGGCGGCGGCGCCCACCGCCTGGAAGCCGGCGCCACACCACTCGAGGAGCTTGTCGCCGGTGACGTTGTCGGCGGCGATGATCAACACCCGGCGGGCACGACCCGACCGGATCCAATCCTCGGCGATCGACACCGCCTGGGTGGTCGACGCGCACGCCGAGTTGACCTGGGTGTTGGGCCCGCGGGCGCCGATGTACTCGGCGAACTGGCTGTGGCCCATCGCCAGGACGCGGAACAAGAAGCGGCGGTCGAAGTAGTACGGGTCGGCCGCCATCTGGTCGCGCAGCTCGAGCTCGCGCGCCGAGATCTCTTGCAGCGCCGCCCGCTCCGTCGTCACCTTGCGCAGCTTCTCCAAGATGTCGAGCTGCTCGGCCTTGTTCTGCCACGCGAAGAAGCGCTCCATCTCGGTCACCAAGCGGTCCAACCCCGGGAAGGCGCACGCGAAGATGATGCCGGTCTCGTCCCTGAGCGACTCCGGCAACAGATAGCGGTCCGGCAACAGCTTGCCGTTCGACGCCGTCCGATAGGTCCGCACCAGCGGAATACCAGCCTCGCGCATCGCGTCGAGACCCGCGGCCATTGCCATTTGCGTCGTAATATCGAGGGCTTCCACCAACTTCGCCGGCACGCCGTACTCGGCTACGAGGTCGAAGCTGCCGGGCCGGCCGGCGAGCTTCAGCACGTCGGCGTCCGAGAGCGACTCGAAGCTGCCGGTGCCGTCCGCGGCCTTCACCAGCCGGGTGAGGCGCTTGCTCAAGATGGCCTTGCGGAAGCGCTCGGGGATGAGGTCGATGAACTGCTCGCCCTTCAAGAGCTTCAAGGCGTTGTCGGGATCCATCAGCGTCTTCGCCGCCCCCGGCAACCCGAGCCCGGTCCCGGTCACGACCACCGAGCCCTGCACCACGTCGCGGCCCGCTTGCGGCGCGGCCGCCGGTCCAGTGCTCTTCAAAGCCTGAGCCAGGACCGCAGCGAGGGCTTGAATGTCGGTCGTCGTAGCAGCGGGGTTCACGGACGGGTTCATGCTCTTCTCCATGGGAAGTGCTGCGGGTTCTGAGTGCTTGGTGGTGGTCGGAGTGACGGTCGCCGGCTCGGTCGCGGCGGGGGCGCCGACACCGGCCGCCCAGAGACCGCAGAGGGTCTGGTTGAAGCTCGCGACGTCACCGACCTTCGGGTGGTTGGTGAACAGCGACGTCACGTCGGTCTTGCCGGCGAAGGCGTCGTCGACGAGGCCTTTCAGCGCCTTCTTCGGCCCGACCTCGACGAAGGTGCGCACGCCCTGTGCGTACAGCGCCTCGAGGCCGGAGAGCCATTGCACCGGCGAGGCGATCTGCAGCTCCAACAGGTCCCGGATCTGATCCGGCGCGCTCGGATACAGCTTGGCGTGCACGTTGCCGATGACCGGCACCACCGGCGCCTTCACCGTCAGGCGGTTCAACACCTCGCGCAGCGGCTTGCTGGCCGGCGCCACGATCTGAGTGTGGAACGCGTGGCTGACCTGCAACCGGTGCGCCTTGTAGCCCTTGGCCTCGATCGCCGCGAGCGCCTTGTCGATGGCCTTCGTCGCGCCGCCGATGACGCACTGGTTCGGGCTATTGATGTTGGCGATGACCGCGTAGCCGTCGACGGTCTTCAAGATCGCCTCGACCTCGGCGAGCGGCGCAAACACCGCCGCCATCGCGCCCTTGTCGGCGACCGAGACCCGCGTCATCTCGCGACCCCGCGCCGCGGTGGCCTCGAGCGCGTGCGCGTACGGCATCACCCCGGCGGCGATCAAAGCGCCGTACTCGCCGAGCGAGTGGCCCATCACCACGTCGGGGGCGAAGCCGAAGGACTTCAGGAGCTCGAAGATCGCGGTGTCGACGGTCAGCACCGCCGGCTGCGTGATCGCGGTGTCGGTGAGGCTGGCTTCGGCCGCCGCCATCGCCGCCTCGTCTTTGGAGTCGACGAACAGGTAGTCGGTGAGCTTCTTGCCGAGGATCGGCTGCATCACCGCATCGGCCTCGGCGAACACCCGGCGCGCGATCGGCGACGCCTCGCACAACGCCCGACCCATGTTCAAATACTGGCTGCCCTGGCCCGGGAACAGGAACGCGACCTTGCCGCTCGCCTTGCCGCGGCCGCGGAAGATCCCTTGGTTGGCGAGCGCCGCCCACAGCTGCGGCGAATCACTCGCGAGCGCCTTGTCGGCCTGCGCCAAGCGGCGAGCGAGCTCTTCGCCGTCGCCGTAGTCGATCACCAGACGTTCTTGGGCAGCGAGGACCGACGCCGCCGGACGCGCGCGCGCCGGCAACCCGCCGTCTTTGACCACCGCCCACGCCCGCTGCAGCTCGGCCTTGAGCTCCGCCGGAGTCGAAGCACCAATCGCGAACACGCCGCGCAACGGTAGGGTCGCGGCGGTCTCTTGGTCGGTGCCACCGACGCGACGCGAGCGGCTCATGCCCGGGACGTGCTCTTCGAGGACGATGTGGAAGTTGGTGCCGCCGAAGCCGTAGGAGCTGACGCCGGCGCGACGCGGCATGCCGGCGGGAACCGTCCACGGCTTGGTGTCGTGGCTCAAGAAGAACGGCGAGCCTTCGATCGCGAGGTTGGGGTTCGCCGGGATGGCGTTGATGGTGGGCGGCAGGGTCTTCTCGGCGATCGCGATGACCGCCTTCAAGAGCCCGGCGGCGCCGGCGGCGGCCTTCAGGTGACCGATGTTGCCCTTCGCGGAGCCGAGCGCGATGGAGCCGGGCTTGGCGGCCGCGAACAGCTTCGCGAGGGTCTCGAACTCGACCGCATCGCCCACCTTGGTGCTGGTGCCGTGCGCTTCGACCAACGTCGCGGTCTCGGGGGCGAGGCCGGCGTCGGCCCAGGCGCGGGCGATCGCGAGCTCCTGGCCCACCGGGTTCGGGGCGGTGATGCCCTTGCCGCGGCCGTCGCTGGACGAGCCCACGCCACGCAACACCGCGTAGATCTTGTCTCCATCCCGTTCGGCGTCCTCGAGGCGCTTCATCAGGAACACCGCGCAGCCCTCGCCCATCACGAAGCCGTCGGCGCCGTCGCCGAAGGGCCTACTGCCGGTCGCCGAGAGCGCCCCGATCTTGGAGAACTTCACGAACGACGACACCGCCATGTTGCGGTCGGCGCCGCCGGTCAAGATCGCGTCGCACTGCCGGTCTTGAAGCAAGCGCACCGCGGTGGAAATGGCCGCGAGGCTCGACGCGCAAGCGGCGTCGGTGATGAAGTTCGGGCCGCGCAGGTTCAAGACGTTCGCCACGCGGCCGGAGACGATGTTCGACAGCTCGCCGGGCATCGTGTCTTCGTTGATCTCGGGGAAGCGCCGCGCCACCTCGGCCTCGCAGCCATGCACCAGCGCGTCGCGGTCGGTCGGGCTCAAGGTCTGGAACTGCGGCACGGTGCCGAGCGCTTCCATGATCTCGGGGAGCACGACGCGGGCGTGGGTGTCGAGGTGCAGGTCGCCGCCCATCGCGGTGCCCAAGACGACGCCGATGCGGTCGGTGTCGAGGGGGCGGTTGGGGTAGCCGTAGTCTTCGAGGGCCTGCGCCGCAGAGGCCAGGGCCCACTGCTGCACCTGGTCCATGTTGTCGGCGACCTTGGGCGGGATGCGGAACTTCTTCCAGTCGAAGGTGAAGTCGCAGACGAAGCCGCCGATCTTGGAATAGGTCTTGTCGGGGGCGCTGTGGTCGGCGTCGTAGTAGTGAATCGGCCGCCAGCGGCCCTTCGGCACCTCGCGGATGCTGTTCTTCTTGCTGAGGATATTGGTCCAGAAGGCCTTGGGGTTCTCGGCGTCGGGAAGGACGGCACCCAGGCCCACGATGGCAATGGCTCGATCGGTCTTGTCGCTCATGAATCGCCCCTTATTCAGATGGTCGGATCAGGCAGCCACGCGCTCGGCGACGGCGTGGTTGGTGCGGATGGCGTGGGCCACCTCGGTCATGTCGTCGATGAGGCCGGCTTGCGCGCGCAACACTGCGTCCTGCGCGAGTGAAGTCAAGAGCTGCGGATCGGTCTGCCCGGCGCCCATCAACCACCGCGCCCCGTCGGTGACCACGCGCAAGGCCGCGTCGCGGGCGTGCAATCGCGCCAGCGCCTTGTGTGCCGAGGCCTTGACCGGGCTCGCGGTCGAGGGCTCTTTCGCCACCCGCTCCGAGAAGATGGCGGCGGTCTCCGCCAGAGTGATGAGCTCGCCCAAGCGGAACAACACGTGCTGGTGGCGGGTCAAGCGGTCGATGCGGGCGCGCTCGAGGACCACGGTGAGCGCTTGCATCGCCAGGGCCGCAGTGGCGAGGCCGCAGTCGGGGGACTTCTGGGCTTGGGCGTTCAAGCGCGCCGCCCAATCCTTGTAGTACGCGCCGCGAGTTTTGAGGTGGTGCTGCCAGCGGTCGCGGGCGATGGTCCACTCGAGGATCTCGGAGGTGCCTTCGTAGATGAGGGTGATGCGGACGTCGCGCTTGATCTTCTCGACCATGTACTCTTTGACGTAGCCGTTGCCGCCGTGCGCTTGAATCGCGTCCTCGGCTGCTTTGTTTCCGGACTCGGTCGCGAGAAACTTGGCGATGGCGCCTTCGGTCGCGAGGTCGGGCTCGCCGGCGTCGAGCCTTTCCGCGACCCATTCGATGTAGGCGCGGGCGGCCTCGAGGCGGACGACGTTGGGGATCAAGAGCTTGTGGGTGAAGCCCTGCTTGTCGGCGAGCAAGGACCCGCCCTGCACGCGCTCCTCGGAGTAGGCGATGGCGCGCTTCAACGCCGCCCAGCCGCCGCCCAGGCCGAAGGCCGCGACCATGAGGCGGGTGTAGCCGAAGACTGCTTGCGCCTGGGCCAGGCCCTTGCCTTCGACGCCGCCCACGAGGCGGTCGGCGGTGACGTAGACGTCTTCGAGGAAGAGGGGGGCGGTGTTGCTGGCGCGGATGCCGTGTTTGTTCTCTTGTTTGCCGTAGGTGAAGCCGTCGGCGCCCTTCTCGACGATGAACCAGGAGGGGCCGCCGGGGGCGTTGGCGAGGATGGTGTAGAGGCCGGCGACGCCGCCGTTCGAGATCCACTGTTTGCGCCCGGTGAGGCGATAGCCGACGGTCTTGCCGTCTTCGACCACGGGGGTGGCGGCGGTCTTCAGGGTGGCGAGGTCGCTGCCCGCCTGGGGCTCGGTGGCGCCGTAGGCGACGAGGAGGCGCTCTTCGGCGATGCGGCGCAGCCAGTGGGCCTTTTGCTCCGGGGTGGCGCCGACCACGATCGGGTCGGTGCCGAGGAAGGTCGCGAGCACGCCGGTCGCGATGCCGAGGTCCATGCCGGCCAGGGTTTCGGAGACCCGGTAGATGTCGTAGGCGCCGCCGCCCAGGCCGCCGTGCTCTTCGGGGAAGAACAGGAGGTGCAACCCGAGCTGCTCGGGGTCGTAGAGGTCGGCGAGGACGTCGGCCGGGAACTGGTCTTTCTCGTCGAGGGCGATCAGAAATTCGGGCGTCAGCTTGCGCTCGCCGTACTGCTGCAACGTGCTGAGAACCATCTCGAGAGTGTCTCGATCGAGCTTGCTCATCTCATTCCCCGTAGGGCCGCCTAGGATCCGCGGCTGCCGATGCGACGCGCGCCTGTCCCTGACGCGGGCCGCTGTCTGAGTGGCGGCGTCATAGACTGACCAGTCGGTTCAGTCAAGATCGAAAATACCGACCGGTCAGTCTAGTGACGCGCTGCGTCCAAGTCTGTGTATTGGTTTGGTAATCTGCGGGGGGCGGAAAAAGGTGCCGAAAAGGTGCCCGAAAAGGTGCCAGGGACTTCTATCGGGGCACCACCCAAGCGCGACCGCACCCGCGAGGCCGAGACCAAGAAGCGTGGTCGTCTTGCCGAACGCTTCGAAGTAGCGGGTCTCAGACATGCGAACCGCCGCTGTTGCCGCCACTGTCGGAGGTCGAGCTCAAGCATGCTGCGTGAGGCTTCCCAGTAGCGCCCTTGGAGAAGAAACGCCTCTGCAGGCGCAGTCGGTCTCCTCCTCCTCCTAACATCACGAACAGGATGGAAATTGCTATTAGCGGCAAATGTCCACTCAATTCCAGAAAGGCTTCATCGGTCTTGCCAACCATGAAGAAATAGAGGTTGCTGGAGACCAGAAATCCTACCAAGGCCAAGGTGTTGAGGCGCGTTATTAGTCCCAAAACAAAAATGATGCCGAAAACCAACTCAGTACATCCGGCGCTGAGAACGAAAAGCCGGTCGGAAAAGAGGTCGAAACCGAGTGTCTGCATGAAATTGACCTTGTTGTTCTTCAGAAAACTCATCGCGAGGTGCGGCGCGTGGAGCTTCTCGGTCCAAGCCAGTACACTCAGGGCGATGCCGGTATGAACGCGCAGCAACGGCAACGCATACTCCCTGGCCTGGCTGTCTGCCGGGGCTGAATTGAAGAGAAGAAACAGGGCGACGCCAAGGAAGTTGAAATACTCCAGAGAGGAAATGAAGCCGAACAGACCGGCGCTAGCCGCGTACAGGGCAACCAAGAGCGCTCCTCCCAGTCGAACGGCGATGTTGGCGATCAGCAGAACGCCGATGCCCCCTTCGACGAATCGGAGCAGGAGCCCAAGCTGGCCTTCTTCTTTGAGATGGGGCGCGATGATTGCACCCCGCACGGCCGTCAACAATAGAGTCAGTCCAACCATTATCTGAAACAGACGGAGAATCTTCTGGCGGTGGACTTGCACAAAGGCCACAAGGCTCTCGAGCGGTTGGGGCAGGAAGCGCTCCAGAACTGCAGCTGCCACGATGCAAGAAAGAATCACCCCAATCCAGACCAGCACCACCGGATCCATCAGGGAAAAGTGGGTGATTCCTACCCTATCCACAGTTGTTTCATCAACAAACCACTTGATGTGAGCGTCGACCAAGCTGGGGAAGATCAGCAGGACAGCGGCGACTGCGAACTGTTGAGCTTCCTTGTTCATCCAAATGCATCCCCTATTTCGTTTTGCAGCGGCTGCGGGCGCGCCGGCGGCGGGTTTGCCGAGCAGTGCTGCGCTTGAACGTCTGCCGAAAAGGTGCTGCCGAAAAGGGTGCCCGAAAAGGTGCCCCCCCCCCCGAAAAGGTGCCAGGGACTTCTATCGGACTTCTATCGGAGGGAGAGCGGGTGCGCGCCGGAATGCTCGCGGCGCCATCAGGCGATATGCTCGGCGGAGCCCGAGAGCGCGCTGGTGACGGCGTTGACGACGGCCCGCTGCAGCTCCTTGTTCGCCGGTCGCGAGGCGCCACCGAGCATCTTGGCAACCGAGGCCTCGACGGCGGCGCGCACCGTGCTGTCGACCTTGCGACGCGCCCAGTTGATGGCCGCCGCGTCCGGGTCGTTCGCGGTCGCGATCTTGAACAGGTCGGCGACCTCTTTTCGCGAGGCGGCCGCCATCTGCTCGGCACGGGCGCGCGCCGCACCGAGCTCGCGCAGCACGACGTCGAGCTCGAGTCCGACCTTCTTCGCCTCGGCGCGGATCTTCTTCAGGATGCCGGCCTGCGCGCCGAGGTTGTCGACGAGCGCGAGACACCCCGAGAGCCGCGCCGCCGCCGTCGCCAAGCTCCGCGCGCCCGCGCCCCGTCCCCCCTGTGCCGCCGCCCACAGCGACGACTCGGCGGCCTTCAGCGACGCCAGCTTGGGCAGCATCTTCTTCTTGTACTCGCGATACTGCGCGAGCTGTTGATCGATGCGCGCCAGGTCGCCGTTGGCCTTCGCCAGCTCGCCGTCGAGCTGTCGCAAGCGCCCGTCGTCCTTCAGCGCCATCGCCATGCTCACAGCGCCCGCCTTGAAGTAGCCGAAAGCAGCGAAGATCAGACCGACCTTCTGCTTGCGGTTGCAGTCGGCTTCAATCTCCTGTCGGCGCTGCGAGATCTGCGCCGTAAGCTGGCCCGCCAGCTCGCGCTTGGCGGCATGCTCCGCCTCCAACGTTTTGATCTGACTATGGATTCGTCCAAGGAGGCGCTTGTTGAGCGTCGCCACCGCGGTCTCGGGAGCGAGATCGCTCGCCGCTGTGGATCCGCGCAAACCTCGTACCGCAGCGACCGATGTGTCTGGCATGGGTCAGCCTCCTTCAGGCCCTGTGGTTTTCGGCTGGGAGCAGCAAGAGTTGCGGCCCGAGGGACCCGTGGTAGCCTTCAAGGGTCCGATTAGGAGGCCGCATGACTTCTGGCTACCGGCGCCTGTTGTCGTTGCTCGGCGTGTCGCTCGCTCTCTCGGCTTGCCGCGACGACGCTGCCGCCGGCGCTTGTGGTGGCGGCGCGGCGTGTGCGGCCGGCCAGATCTGCTCGACCGACGTCTGCAAGACCGTGTGCAGCGCCGACACCCACTGCAGCGGCGGTCAGATCTGCAGCCAAGACGTATGCGAGACCGGCACCCGCACCGACAAGCCGGTCATCACCGCCATCGACGCCAACGGCGACGCCGACCCGATCCCCGGCCACGTGCCGCATCGGTACGGCGGCGAAATCGAGATCCGGGGCGAGCACCTCCTCGGCGCCTCGGTGTCCATCGCCAATGCGACCCGTTCCTGGAGCCTCGAGGCCTGCAGCACCGACGACACCTTAATAGTCGCCACCCTGCCGGCGGACTTCCCGTCGATCGACGACTACTACACCCTGGCGGTCGCGAACCAGCTGGGCTCCTGCGGCGCGACCCTGCCGATCTTGAAAGGTGACAAGGGCGACAAGGGGGACAAGGGCGACATCGGGCTGCAGGGCGTCGCCGGCGCCCCCGGGGTGCCGTGCGCCGGGTGCGTCAACAACCCGAGCCTGGGCGCCGACGCGGTGACCAGCACCAAGATCGCCGACGGCACGGTGGGGCTCGCCGACCTCGGCATGAGCTGTGGCCCGCGCCAGACGGTGCGCAGGAACGCCGCCGGCACCTGGGAGTGCGCAGGCGGCGAGAAGTGCTTCACCTTCTCGATCAACAACCGCAACGGCACCGGCACCAAGTACGGTCGCTTCAACCTGCCGCTCGACTGCTATCCGCCGTTCATGAGCGCCGACTATCCGGCGGCCGCGCCCGGGCTGTTCGGCTGCGAGGCCGAGATCTGGGTCGAGCACCACTCCGGCAACAACGCCGGCTACTGGCGCGGCATGCGCAGCGCCCACATGGTCATCTTCCCGAACGGCGAGGGCTCGAGCCGGTCGTACATGCAGCTCTGGGACGCGAGCAGCGGCTGGGTCTACGACATCCAGGCCGACCCGGTCGAGTACCTCCTCGGCACCCACTGGTACGACATGTGCCAGATGACCGACGGCTACTACAACGGCTCGGCCTGGACCCACGTCTCGCCGCGCGGCGGCGGCGGCTGGAACAACTTCGGCTTGTACGCCGTGGCCTACACCCGCTGCTCGGTCAGGATCTGCGAGGCCCAGGCCGACGCCGGCGAGTACGGCCTCGTCGAGCGCACCGCCGGCCCGACGACCGACGAGTAACGACGCCACGGAAAAGGTGCCGGAAAAGGTGCCCGGAAAAGGTGCCAGGGACTTCTAGCCCCGGAAAAGGTGCCCGGAAAAGGTGCCAGGGACTTCTAGCGGACTTCTAGCGGCGTAGCCCCACGATAGGTGCCAGCGACCCGGGCGGCGCCGCATGGGGCGCGCCTAGAGGCGCGAGCGGATATAACGCCCGACCTCGGTGGCCAAGACGCGTGACGCGTGCCCGAGCCGATCGCGCACCGTGTAGCCGCGGAACTGGCCACCGCCCGCAGCGGGCTTGAACCAGACCTGGTCGAGGAGCGTGCCGTCTTTGGCGACGATGTCGACGGTCACCTCGACCCGGGTCGCCTTCCGCGCCACACCGACGTTGAAGCCGGGCTCGATGAAGCTGCAGCGCGGCACGACGCGGAATTCGGCCGCGTCAGGCGCGGCCCAGGTGATGCCTTTCTCCTGCAGCAGGTGGTTGATGAAGGTGCTCGAGACCATCTCCTTGTCATCCTGCCACCTCGTGTCGTCCTTCTTGTCGGCGGCATACTCCTCGTCGGTCTTGTCACCGACCCGGAGGTCCTCGTAGGTGATCGGCATCACCGCGAAGCTGCTCTCGGGCGAAAACGGGCTCGGCGACGCCTGCTGAATCACCCGTCCCGGCGTCCCGCACGAGGCGACCAGCAAACACATGCCGACGACTGCGACCACCTGAGATCGGGTCATCACGAACCTCCTGACAAGCGCCACCCCAGGGCGGACCTCAACCGCCACATACCACCGGCAGGAGGACCGACTCCAGAGCGAGCTGCCGCCGGACGGCTCCAGCAAGATCTCCAGAATCGGAGAGGCGTTCGAACGCCGTCCGCGAGAGAACAACGTGCGGCGCGGGCGGAGGGCTCAGCCTTCGGCGAGGAGCTTGAACCCGCCGTACGCCATCCGCTTGATGTCGAAGGGCATCGGCTTGTCCTTGGCGCTCGGGTCGTCCGCGAACATCTCCTTCATCACCTTGGCGTTGACGCGGTCGCGGTGCGCCCTGGACTTGAAGACGACGAACGAGAACACCACGGCCTCGCCGGGTTTGGCCTTCACGGTCTTCGGGAACCTGATGCCGGCAAACGCCGGGCTCAAGTCGTCACCGACGCCCTCGAAGTAGTCCAAGGCGCCGTTCTTGCGCCAGAGCTTGCCGGCGCTCGTTGCCATCTTGCGGTAAGTCGCGAGCTCGCGCTTCGGCACCGGTAGCACGTATCCATCGACGTAACGCATGACACCCTCCGTGGCTGCGGCCGCTTCGACCCGCGCGGTATGCGACTCGGCCTCCGGCCATCTTCGCAAGCTGGGGCGGCCGGCGTGGTTCGTCAAGCGGCCGAGATCAGAACGCCAGGGCCAACCCCATCGCCGCCGACGCCCGCCGCATGCGGTCGTCAAACGTCGCGAGCGTGACCTTCTCGTGCGCCGCGACCAAGTAGTGGAGGGTCGCCAGGTGCAGCGCGTCGAGGGTCCGCACCGGTACCGGAAACGGCTCGAGGGCGCGGCACAGCACCGGCGGCACGAGCTCGACGAACGACACCCGGCTGAGCAGCTCGCGCGCCGCATCCCCGTGCGTCTTGTCCGCGTGCCGAGCGTGCACGCGGGTCCATATCTCGTACTCGAGCAGCCGACTGGAGATGAGCGGCGACGCCCACACGGGATCCGGTGCTTTGTGGTCTTCCGCGAACAGCTCGGCCAGTGCGACCGACGTGTCGAGGTAGATCATCGATCGGCCCGGTCACCGTCGAGCTCCGCGAGAAGCTGACGAAGAGGCGTCGTGGCGAGGGGCGTCTTCGGCCGCGCTCCAGGCGGCATCAGCGCCGGTGTCACGACGCCCTTTCTCACGAGATCGGCGAGCACCGCATCGGCGAGATCTCGACTCCGCGTGTCCCGCGGCGGCAAGAGCTCCGCAACAACTCGGTCACGGTCCGAGATCAAGACGGTCTCGCCCTGCGATGCTAACCGCACGTATTCACTTAGCTTGTTCTTGAGGACCTTGAGACCAACGGTGCGCATGAGATCAAGGTAGCTTCCGGAAGCTACCTAGTCAAGACGCCCTGGGGAGAGCTCAGCGCTCGGGGCGCGCTCAGCTCCGCCGACTCGCGTTTGCCCGAGCCCACGCCTTGACCTTCTGCGGCGCCGCCCGCGGCGTGTCCAAGAGCTGCTTGGCTTTGCGCTCCGGCGTGAACGTCCACCAGGGGCGCGCCGGTCCGCCGTTCGCGAACGCGACCGCGGCCATGAACACGTCGAGCAGGCAGGGGTCGTGGCGCTTGCCGTCGAGGGCGCACAGCTTCGAGTAGAGGTGCAACGGATCGCGCCCGGCGAGCTGCTTCGGCTTCGTGATCCCCAAACGCAACAAGTCACGGGCGATGCTCGGCCCGACGTTCGGCAAGGTCTGCAACGCCGCCAACGCCCGTCTGTCGTTCTCGGTGCTCATGGGCCGTATGATATGGTATCGGGCCGGGTTTCGCACCCCGACCGAGCTGGAGCCTGACCATGACCCCATCCGCCCCCCGATCGCGTCTCCTGGCAGCCCTCGTCGGCTGCATGCTGATCTCGTCGTCGTGCGCCTCCGGCGCCGACGCGCCCGCCGAACCGAGCGTCGTCACGCCCGACCCGTTTCTCTTCGGCACCGAAGCGATCCTCAACACCAACAACCCGGGCCTGACCACGGCGATCGACACCATCGACAACGCCTTCCAGGTGACGACGGTGAAGATGCGCTTCCGACCCACGGCCCGGAAACCCACGGGTGACGGGTTCGAGGTGGTCGCGGTGTTGCCGAACGGCCAGTCGCTCGACCTCGATGACGTCGCCGGGCGCTGCCAAGAGCACGGCTACAGCCTGGTGCCGATGATCTCCTTCGCGGCCGGCGGCGTGGTGACCACCGCGGTCATCGACGACTACGTCGACTTCGTCGACTGGTTCGTGAACCGCTACGCGACGTCGATGAAGCTCACGTTGATCGAGCTCTACAACAACCCGGGGATGGACTTCGGCGGCACCAACGCCCAGCTCTTGGAGCTCAACAACAAGACCTACGATCGCGTGAAGAGCGCGCACCCCGACCTGTTGGTCGCGACCCCCGGGTTCGAATATTGGCAGGAGGTCGACCCGGGCGCGACCCCGCCACCGTCGCTGCCGCGCGTGGTCTCACAGGTGGAGTACTTCCTCGACGTCGCGAACGGCGCCAGGTTCGACGTCTGGGCGTTTCACGGCTACCAGTCGCTCGGCACGGCGCCCGGCGGCGCCCGTTACTTCTACGCGCCGACCTACACCACCACCGTCAACAAGTACGCCGGCGTCACCGGCATCCTCGAGGTCCGGAAGGCGCTGGACGACAACGGCTGGCAGCAACGCGCCATCATGGACCTCGAGCACACCGGCCTCGTCGTTCCCGGCTTGCCCCTCGACCCCAACCTCGACGCCGTCGACGAGGCTTACCTCGCCCAAGATCTGATCCTCAAGCGCTCGCTCAAGGTTGGAGCGAGCCTCGCCGCCGCCGGCCTGATCGCGCTCAAGCTCTATCCGCGATCCAACCTCGGCGAGTTCGCCTTCGGCTCCCTGAACGCCGACGGCTCCCGCTCGCGGGCCGTGGTGTCGATGGGCGTGGCGTTGCGCGCCTTGCACGACACCAAAGCGGTCGCGCACGTCAGCGGCGAATTCGGACGCGACGACGTCGCCTGGGTCGAGCGCTTCGGGCGCGGCACCGACGACGTCTTCGCGCTCTTCAAGCCGTTCAAGGCCACCCACGGCGTCCAGCTCGCCCTCGACGGCGAGAGCCTCGTCGTGAGCCTCGCGCTGCCGCGGTTGCCGAAGGACGTCGTGCTCACGAGCGCCGACGGCACCACCCAGGCCCTGACGCCGTCGACCGAGCTCGTCGTCGAGGCCGTCAACTCGCCGCGCTACGTCGACGTCAACTACTGAGCCCGCCGCGCGGCGCGGGCGCCCGGTGCCGGTTCGCTACCATTGAGTCGATTGCCCTGCCACCGACCTGCTTCGCGGTTGCTCGGCCGCTTGCTGCTCGGTAGAATGCCGGCGGCTAGAATGACGGCGGACGGCATCAATCGCTATCGGTCGGAGGACGCCCGCGTTCGCGGCCCCCGGCTGCACGATGGGTCGCCGGTGGCGCGGCGCCCGGCGCCGAAGCCGGCGACGAGAGCGAGCAGCCCCGCCGTGTTGTTGCCGCAGTGGTACTCCACCTACGTCAAGGGAGCGTCCCACACCGCCGGCGGCGCCAACAAGGGCGGCAGCCGGGTGCTCGATGTCGCGGTGGCGGCCGCCGCGGCCCGCCGTGGCCAACCGGTCGCGAAGGACACGCCGGGCAAGAGCACGCCCGCCGCCGTGACCGCGACCAGCCATCCGCATCTCTTCACGGCCGAAGGCGAGCGGAAATGGAAGGTGGCGCCCAAGGGTGTCACGGTGAACGCCAACGAGGCCGGCCGCGGCGACTGGATCGAGCGCTGGCAAAAGCCCGGGACCGGGAAGTGGGTCTACAACTACACCCTCGACAAGCTCGCCCTCAAGGCGGGCGAGAAGTACGCGGCGTTGGTCGCGTTCAAGCAGGTGCTGCCGGACATCCGCGCCCGGTACCGCCGCGATCTCGAGAACGGCGGCCGGGACAGCGTGGTCGCCCTGGTCGTGGCCCTGATGGACAAGGCGTACTTTCGCGTCGGCAACGAGAGCAGCGACGACCAGGGCTCGTTCGGCGCGACCACCTTGTTGTGCGAGCACGTGACCAAGATCCGCGGCACCGAGGTGACCTTCGAGTTCCGCGGCAAGAAGCTGACCGAACAACACAAGCTGATCTGCGACCCGCTGGTGGCGCGCCACGTCAAGGCCCTGGTCCGCGGCCGCAAGAAGACCGATCGCCTGTTCCAATTCGGCGGCCGGCCGATCGAGGCGCGCGAGGTCAACCGCTACCTGGACGCGTTCGGCGCGCACGCGCACCAGTTCCGCACCTTCCACGCCACCCGCATCGCCCGGGACGACCTCGCGGCCTTCACCAAGGTCCATCAACAGACCCGCCGCGAGCCGCCGCCGCCCGCCGAGCGCGCCCTCGCGGTCGTGCGCATGTTCCGTCACGTGGCCCGCGAGCTCGGACACAAGCTCGACGGCGACAAGGACCAGGAGACCGGCTGGGAGGTGGCGCGCGACAGCTACGTCGCGCCGCAGCTGGTCGACGCCTTTCTCTCCGGGAAGGGACCGTCATGAGCAACACCCACCCTCGCCCCCCCGACCCCAACGAGGTCGTGGTGTACGAGCGTCTCGTCGTCACCGATGGTCCGCTGCTGTCGCCCGAGGAAGAGGCGCTCGGCGAGGCCCTCGACGAGCTCGACCTTGAGCCGGAAGACGTGCCCCCGGGGCCGGACTCGGACCCCTGATCAAGAGCCCGACGCGGGAGACCGGCGGCGCGCACCCGCGCCGCGAATCGCTGCCTGCCGCGGTGGATGGGCTGCGCCTGCCGGCCCGGGACACGAGAACGGGCGCTGTGGCCTGAGATCGAGCAGCCCTGGGTAGGCAAGACCCTCACATGGCTCGTGCTGGCGGGCTTCTTGCGGCATGATCTGAGGACCTTGCATTCGTGGGTGTTGGCTTGCGGTTTGCAGCCGATGGCACCAGGTATCTGGGACACAGATGGAGGCACCGAGGGTCGAGCGCGCGGTCGCCACGGTCTGGCGCGCGCCCAGGGGATGTACGGATGCTTCGGCTCGTTGACTGGTTCCTGCCGCGAGGCGGCGCGGGGTGTAGCCGCGACGAGATGCGTCAGGGCCGGATCTTGGTGGCGCTGCATTTGCCGATGTTCCCGGCGCTGGCCATCATGGCCATTCGCGCCTTCGCGAAGGCCGGCGTCCACAGCGTTCCAGCGTGGGCCACGGTGCTCATTGCACTGTCCCTGTCGTCGATCCTCGCCATGCCGCGCCTCATGGGCAGGGTCCGACCCGCTGCTATCCGCGTGGTCATCGAATCGGCGCTCGCCATCGGGCTGGTCGTCTACCTGACGCAAGGCTTGGCCGGTCCGGTGTACCCCTGGCTGCTGCTGATCCCGGCCTTGGCCGCGCTCGTGGTCGGACCTCGCCTCGGGTTGGTGATGGCGGCGGTCACCACCGCCGAGATCGCCTTGTTCTTTGGGCTGCACAAGGTGGGTCATGTATTTCCCGCCGGCACGTCGTTCGGCCCGGGCGAGATCAGTGATTGGCACGTGATCGTCTTCGCGGTGGAGGCGTTTACCTTCGGCTGCGCGGCGGCCGCGCTCGCGCACGTGGCGCGCCGCACGAACGCGGCGCTGGCCGAAAGCGAGGCGCGTTACCGCCAACTCTTCGAGGCCAACCCCATGGGGATCGCCGTCGTTGACGCGCGCGGGTGCTACAGCGCGGTCAACGCCGCATTCCAGCACCTGTGTGGGGTGACGGCCCTCGACCTGGTCGGTCAACGCTTCGCGGAGTTTCCACCGCCGCCGAACGGTCCGGGCGAAGCGGCGCGAGCGCTCGACCGGGTGCGGGGAACGAACAGCGACGTCGAGACGATCGAGGAGGCGCGTCTGCACCGCGATGGATCGGTCCGCGTCATTCGCACCCACATTGACGCCATCCGCGACCCGACCGGCTTCGCGGGCGCCCTGGTGTGCAGCGAGGACGTCACGGCCGTCCACCGGCTGGAGGATCGCATGCGCCTCACCGAGCGCCTCGCTTCGCTCGGCACCTTGGCGGCCGGTATCGCCCACGAGATCAACAACCCGCTGTCTTACGTAGAGGTGAACTTGGATCTGGTGGCGGACGGGCTGAGTGGTGGCGCCGAGACCCTGCCCGCCCGGCGCGAGGAGCTGTGCACGATGCTGGTCGACGCGCGCCATGGAGCCGAGCGCATCGGCGCGATCGTCCGCAAGCTCAAGACCTTTGGCCGCGCCGAACGCCGCACGCACCGCCCCGTCGACCTCGTCGAGGTGCTCGCGTTGTCGCTGCAACTGGCGAGCAACGAGATCCGGCACCGCGCCGAGGTGGTGCGTAACATCGTCCCGGTGTCCGGGGTCATCGGCGACGCCGCGGAGCTGTCGCAGGTGTTTGTCAACCTGCTCATCAACGCCGCCCACGCCATCCCGCTCGGCCGCGTCGAGGAGAACCGCATCACCGTGAGCGTCGGTCAGCGCGAGCAGATGGCCCTGGTCTCGGTGTCGGACACCGGCTGCGGCATCGCGGCGAGCGCACGCCCGCGGTTGTTCGACCCCTTCTTCACGACCAAGCCGGTGGGCGAGGGTACGGGTCTCGGTCTGTCCATCGCGCACGGCATCGTGACCGAGCACGGCGGCCAGATCCTCGTGCACAGCGAAGCCGGCAAGGGCTCGACGTTCGAGGTGCTGTTGCCGATGGGTGGCAGCCGGCAACTGGAGACCAAAGTACCCGACGCCGACGTGCCCGCCGCGATGACGCCGCGCCGAATCCTCGTCGTCGACGACGAGATCCTGGTGGCAGCGTCGCTCGCGCGCCTGCTCCGGGGCACTCGGTCAGCGTGGCCGCGAGCGGCGCCGAGGCGTTGCGCCTGTGTCGAGAGCAGACGTTCGACGCGATCCTGTGCGACGTGATGATGCCGCAGATGACCGGCATCGACGTCTACGAGGGGCTGCGGCGGCAGCGCCCGGGCTCCGAAGAGCGCCTGGCCTTCGTGACCGGCGGCGTCTTCGACGCCGACACCCGCCAGGCGGTCGCGGCCACGGGGCGTCCGTGCCTCGAGAAGCCGCTCAGCCGCGCCGGGCTCGAGCGAGTCATCCGTGAGCTCGGCGGTCCGACCGACGCCGGAACCTAGTACGCCAACGGCAGCAGGCTCGAATTGCCGGTCCCGGTCTTCCCTGATAGGCACGGCCTCGGTGCCCGACCGTCTCGGCTGCCTCTTTTTGGGGGTCCTCATGTTGCGCAGGTCGGTGTCGATCGTCGCGGTGGGTCTCTCCGTTCTCGTCGGGGCGTGCTCGGTGGACCTGAGCGTGCCGGAGACCGCCGTGATCTCCTGCGCCTCCGAGGCCGACTGCCCCGACGAATACGCCTGCAGCGCCGCGACCCACACCTGCGCCCGCGGTGGCGGCAACCTCGACCCGGCGGTCAGCCTGGAGACGCCGGCCCGCGGCCTGGGTTCGTTGATCCTGTCGTTCACGCTCTCCGATCCTAACGCGCCGCCCTTCGGCGACGACCAGGTGAGCGTGAGCTTCACCTACTCGGTCGACGGCGCCACCTTCTGCCCGGTGACCACCCTCGACCGGAGCCCGACCGCGCTCGACGCTCTCGCCGCTGGCCTGGCCTACACCGTGACCTGGAGCCTGGTCGCCGAGGCCAACGTCGCCAGCGCCGCCTCGTGCCCGCTGCCGACCCGACAGGCAGACACCGACGGCGACGGGCTCGGCGACACCACCGTCCTCGCGTTCGTTCCCACCCTGACGCTGCGCGCCGTGCCCAGCGATACCTCGGTCACGCCGCTCTCCGGCGCCGGGGTCGAGCGCGGGCCGTTCGCGGCCGGCAACGCCTTCCCGGCGCTGGAGCTGGCGCTCGCCGCCGGCAGCTACAGCCGGCTGGTGCCGGTGCCGTTTCGTCTGACCCAGGAGGCCGGCGACCTCGATCTCGCCGCGATGGAGCTCGCCTTCCACGCCCCAGACGATCTCCCGGGGCAGTTTCATCCGGCGCGGGTGGAATTCGGCTCGACCAGCGGTCTGCCGACCGACGGCGCCGAGCAGGTCATCGTCTGGAACAGCATCGCGGCGTCCGCCCTCGGCGGCATCGGCGCCCGCAACGCCCCCGGCGTCGTGCTGCGAATGCGGGCCCACGACGAGCCGGTGCCCGGGACGCTCGACTTCGGCCCGTGGCTAGAGGTCACTGTCGACGTCGAGAACCAGTCACCGCCGCGGGTGGAATACCTGGCGGCGGAGATCGACGCCCCGGGCCGTGCCTCCGGCGCCGTGACGGTGATGTATCGGCTCGCCGACACCGAGGGCGACGCCGCCGACGTCCGTGTCGAATACGCCATCGACGACGCGACCGATTGGTTCGCCTGCACCGAGCTGCCGGTCCCGACCAGCGAAGGTCGCTACGACCTCGCGACGCGGAGCGCGCGGGGCGGCGCCGTGGTCCACCGTTTCGTGTGGGATCCGGTGGCCGACGTGGGGTCGCGCGAGCCGACCAGCATCCGCCTTCGCGTGACCCCTGCCGATCGCTACGCCGGCGTCGGCGTCGGCACGGTCGCGGCGGTCAGCGGCACCGTCGGGCTGCAGACCAGCAACAGCGACACGACGAGCTACGGCCTCGCGTTTCGCTACGCGATGGGCTCGGCGTCGGCGACCGTGGCGCTGCTGGACAGCAACGCCGACGGCCTTCAGGACGTGCTGGCCGACGCCCAGACCGCGACCACCCTCTACCGCGGCGGCGGCGTCACCGGGGTCGGCGACGGCAGCCTCGGCGCCGGCGACAGCTACGCGATCCCGGCGAGCAGCTATCGTCTGCACCGCGTCGTGGTGCGGGATCTCGACGCCGACGGTCGCGAGGACCTGGTCCTCAACACCGGGCTGTCGATCGACGTCTATCGGGCCAGCGCCGCCACCGGCTGGCTCGTCAAGGACGGCGCCGCGAGCTTCGCGATCAGTCGTGACGGCATGCAGGGGCTGGCGGTGGGCGATCTGGACGGCGACGGCCGCCTCGACATCGCCTACACCGACGGCAGCCACGTCCGCGTCGCGGTCGGCCAGGCGAATCAGACCTTCGTGCTCGACCCGAACGGCTACCCACTGACCTCGCTCGCCGTCCCCCGGATCGCGACCGGCGACTTCAACGGCGACGGCAAGGATGACCTCGCGGCGCTGGCGTGGATCGGGGCCGGCGCCGAGGCCCAGGTCGTGATCTGTCCGGGACGGGCGCGGGTCTTGGCGACCGATCCGGTGCTCGACACGTCGGTCACGCTGGCCGAGCATTTTCAGGGTCACGACTGGGACACCGCGGTCGAGGACGAGTTCCGCAACGTCGAGATAGCGGCCGGCGACGTCGACGCCGATGCCTACGACGATCTCGCGGTGGCCGACGTCACCCTGGCGGTCGACGGCAGGGTGTCGCTCTACCTCGGCAGTGACGCCGGCCTGGCGGCGCTGGTGCCGGGGGGAGTGATCCGGGGCTGGCCGACGCACCTGCGGCTGGTGGACGTCGACGGGGACGGAAAGCGTGAGATCTTGTCGGCGTCGCAACGCCTGGCGAGCGGCGCCCGGGAGTCCGGTCGGGGGATGATCGACATCCAAGCGCTGCGCCAGCCGACCCGCGATCGCCTCGACCTCGTCGATCGCCTGGTGACGACCTCGACCTGCGCTTCGTCGTATTACTTCGACTTCGACGCCCGCGACCTGGACGGCGACCACCGCGCCGACATCGACGTGCTGTGGAGCTGCCCGGCCACCAGCCACCTCGACGTTTGGCTGTCAACCAGCAGCCCGGCGCTGCCAAACGCGGCGTTCGGCACCTACTGGCGCGGCGAGACCGGGGCCGCCCCGACCGCGATCCACGTCACCGACGTCGACGCCGACGGCGCGCTCGATGTCTTGTGGGGCGACCCGACTTTGGACAGCGCCCTCGTGCTCCAGGGGCGGAGCGGCTTCGATCACCCGACCGGACGCCTCGCGCTCGTGGCTGCCAATCAGATGAGCCTCGGCGGCGTCGTGTCGCTCCACAGCTACGGCTTCGGCGACGTCAACGGCGACGCGGTGCCCGACGCCATCCTGTCGGACATCGATTTCTGCCGCTTGGGCGTGCTGCCGACGGCCCGGCCGCAAGCGCTGTGGGACTACTCGGTCTCGGCCTCGTTCGCGATCAACTGGGGGATCTGCATGCGGTGGTTCATCGCCACCGACGTCACCGACGACGGCCTCGCCGACATCATCACCGCCGACGGCCCGCTCTACGCCTACGTGCCGCAGAGGACGGGCGGGGTGTTCAACAACACCTTCGCGGTCTCGACGTTGGCCACCGGCGGCACGAACCTCGGGACCTCGGCGGCGGTGGCCGACCTGAACGCCGACGGCATCCTGGACATCGCCGCGTCGGGAAACACCGTCGTCAGCATCGTCTTCGGCCGCGGCAGCGGCGGCAAATCCGACGGCACGTTCGCGGCGGCGTGCAGCGTCAACGTCGCCACCACCCTCCAGGCCACCGCGACCGGCGACTTCGACGACGACGGCTTGGGCGAGATCTTGGTGGCGCGCAGCGACGGCGCGACCGGCAGCCTGCTGGAGCTGGTGCAGGTGGCGCCCGCCGGCTGCAGCACCAGCGTCGCGAGCGCCGGCACGTTGCCGCTCGCGGTCAAGACCGCGTTCGCCGACGACGTGACCGGCGACGGCGTGCTCGACGTGGTGTTTCTGGCGGCCGACACCGATCGGCACGTCCTGGTCGCCGAGGGCGCGACCACCGCCGGGGCCGCCAACGGGACGTTCCGCGCCGCGGTCGACTCCGGGCTGCCGCCGAGCATCGTCGCGGTGCACACGGCGGACATGAACGGGGACGGGGTGCTCGACCTGGTCGGCGCCGGCGCGGCCGTCAAGCCGGCCAACACGCCCGACCTGGCGATCTACGTCGCGCCCGGCCGGCGCTGGAACCGTTGGGACACCTGGGGCCGCACCCTCACGGGCCCAGAGCAGCTCGGCGCCGTCGTCGCTGCAGGGGTCGACGCGTTCGGCGAGCCCTATCGGGCGTCGATCGGCCTGCGACGCTACCGCGCCACCGAGCCGGTCCAGGACGGCTTCTTCGTCGGCCGGGACTTCGCGGCGCGCCTGCGCCGCTCAGGCCTCGCGACCGCCCGCGACAACCGCCTGGCGCCGCTGACCCGCGCCTATGAGGTCTTCGGCGATCTCAGCCTGATCCCGGACCCGCAAGGCGAGACCGGTCGCTGGCAGGTGGGCACCCGCCTCGGCCGCGACGCGAGCGGCGCCGTCGCCGGCCTGGACCTCGACGCCAACCCGGAGCGCGGCGTCCTGATCGAGCTGCCCATCATCCCGGCGCGCGCGAGCCTCGACCTGTCCGCCGCCGGCGTGGAAATGCACGTCTTCTTGCGCGTCAAGGACCTGGGGCGCGCCGACGCCTTCCCGGACGACCCGCTCGCCGGCACCGCCGGTGGCGCGTCCTACCTCCCCCGGACGACCGACTACGGGACCGGCCTGGTGCGCGGCATCTATCGCGAGGCCTTCAGCTGGAGCGAGCTGCCCCGCGCGGCCGCCGACGATCTCGCGAACGGCCCGGGCCCGAGATTCGTCCTCGACCACTCCGGGCCGCGCCCCTCCGTCCGCGTCGCCCTCGACCGGCTGGGCGTGGTGCAGGCCTTCTACGTCGCGCGCTAGCGTTGGTCAGCGTCGTCGGCGTCGCCCGCGGGCGGCGGCGATGGCGCCGGCGGCCAACGTGAGCCAGAGCGAGGCGCCGCCCGTCGCGCAACTGTGGCAACCGGACGCCAGCGCCCGGCCGCTGTCCGCGTCAGCGCCGGAACCCAGGTCGGACGGCGAGCCCGGCGGATCGCCGGCCTCGGATGCGAGACCGTCGTCCGCGGGAGCGGCGTCGCCGGCGTCGCTCGGGCCGCCGTCTGCCGGCTCGGTCCGCGTCAGAGTGATCAGCGTCACCGCGCCGGCCGCGAGCATGAAGCGCAAGGACAGCTCCGGCGCCGCCTGCACCACCGCGGTCTCCACCAGCTCGGCGCGGTCGTGCGCCGGGTCGACCATGTAGTTGCCGTGGCTCTCGTCGGTGAGAAGACGCGCGAGCGCGAGCGGACGACCCTGCCACGCCGGCGGCAGGCCCACGAGGCTTAGGGTGACGTCTTTGGTGTTGGCCGCGCCCGCGGCGCCGTTGTTGTAGACCAACAGCTGCACGGTGGCCGGGCCGATGGCGGCGACGCCGGAAACGCCGATCCTGAGGGGCGCGGCGTCCGAGCTCGCCGCCAGGCGCGCGAGCCCGGCGAGCTGCCCCCAGAACTTCATGA
Source organism: Deltaproteobacteria bacterium (assembly GCA_016218825.1). Classification (GTDB taxonomy): domain Bacteria; phylum Myxococcota; class XYA12-FULL-58-9; order XYA12-FULL-58-9; family XYA12-FULL-58-9; genus JACRCV01. The sequence continues at coordinate 91,522 of JACRCV010000086.1, read as the reverse complement.
CGTTGTAGGTCGGCATCACCTTGCCGTCCTCGCAGGCGCCGGAGATCTTGTTGCGGACGCGGTTCGGCACCATCACCGAGCGGGCGTGGCGCGGGTAGTCGTTGAGGACCCAGATCAGGGGTCGAAACCAGACCCCGAGGCTGGAGGCAGCGTCGAGGAAGGAGTGATAGGCGGCCGCGGTGCCGGCGGCGTTGGCGGCGACCTGGCGAGCGGTCGGCTGCGCCGGCCCCGGCTGGCAGAAGTTGGTGCCGTAGGCGCTCTCGGCGATGTTGCTCGGGCTGTCGTTGTTGGTGAGATAGCCGAACTCGCCGGCGAACTGCTTCGTGGTCGCTCCCAGTCGGCGCAGCTCGGCGTCCCAGCGGCCGAGGGTGTCGCCCCAGATGTTGGGCGAGCCCTCGGAGTAGTAGTGCCAGGAGGCGAAGGCAAACGGCAGCGGCGGCGAGGCGGCCTTTAGCCTCGAGACCGTGGCGGTGAGATAGGCGAGGTTGGCCTGAATCGGACCGGGGCCGCCGACCTCGATCGCGGGCACGCCGGTGGCGAGCTCGGCGTTGACGGTGAGCGCGGCGCGGACCGCTTCCTCGTGCATCGCCGCGTACTCGTCGGGCGAGACCGTGGCGCACTGCGGCTCGTTGTAGACGTCGAAGTTGACGAAGCCGGGGTAACGGGTCTTGTAGTGCCGCAGCATGGTGGTGAGCAGGGTGCGGTACTGCGTGAGGTCTCGGGGGTAACAGGAGTTGGTGGCGCCGCTCGTGGTACAGGAGTCGCCGCAGGTGTAGCCCGGCTGCAGCAGCCAGTCCGGGATGCGATGGTGCAGCGAGATGATCGGTTGAGCGCCGAGCGCCAGCACGTAGTCGATGAGGCCGTCGTTGCCGTAGGGCCCGAAGCAGCTGGTGTCGAAGGTGTAGGCGCTCGGATCTCCGATGCCGGCCGCCGACGACGGCGCCCAGCACTTCACCACCGAAAACACCCGCACCTGCTCGAGCCCGAGCTCGCGGAGCGCCGCCACATCGAGCGCGCCGTTGTTTCCTTTGAAGCCGCGCTCGACGACGTTCGCGTACTGGTGGTAGTTGGGGATCGGCTCACCCGGGCTCGCGGCATCCACGCTCACGGTCGCGGTCGGCAGCGCCGCCGCCTCGACCAGGCTGACGTCGTCGAGGTGATACAGGTCGCCGGCCTGGGCATGGCCCACGAACCACAGCTGCAGGCGCGCGTCGCTCACCGTGCCGGCGAAGCCGGAGGCGATGAAGCTCACCTCGAACCTGCCCCAAGTGGCGGGGAGGTCGGCGACGGTGGGCAGGAGGCCGTAGTTGGTGAACGGCGAGCCGGTCTTGAAGATCGAGACCTGCACGTCATGAGCGCCGGTCGCATAGGCCCAGAAGGAGAGGGTGTAGCGGCTGCCGGCGACGAGCGAAATCCCCTCCTGCATCAACTGCATGATGCTACCAAGAGTCGTGATCGTCACACGGCCGGCGCTGCCGGTGCCGTCCTGGCCCGGGCTCACCACGCTCAAGGTGCCGGCGCCGTCGGTGTTGAAGCTCCACGCCGTAGTGCCGGCCTCGAAGCCGCCGTTTGCGACCTGCGCCCGCGCGGCCGCCGGCGCCGTCAGCATGACCGCCGCCATCGTTGGTAACGCGACGGTCCACTTGCCCCCACGCTGTGCCTTCATGTCGTACCCCTACCAGAACCGACCGAGCCGGTCCCGACCCGGAACAAACTTTCCGCTGTACGGGTTACACCCACAAGCGTAGCATCTGTGGTCGTAAGAGGAGGTTTGCCATGCTGACCAATCCAGCGAATCGCCGGGAGCAATCGCGCCGCGAGGTGCAATGGGATGCCGAGTGTCGCTTGGGTGGCAGCTTCGCCGAGGGCCTGGTGTGCGACATCAGCCGCGGCGGGGTTTTCTTTACCCCGGCAGGCGCATACCGCACGATCGCCCACGGCGACGACCGCAGCGCGATGGCGTTCGTAGAGCCGGGTGACACGGTGTTGTTGAAATACAGTCCCCGCGCCGAGGCCGACCCGGTGATGGTGCTGGCGACGGTGCGTTGGGTTGGACGCAGCGCCGAGCATCAAGCCATCGGCGCCGGCCTGGAGTTCGACCGCCTCGACTAACCTGGAGCGCCGATGAACCTCACGACCGTCCGCATCGACAAGCCGGACGAGGTGAACATCATCCTCGGCCAAGCGCACTTCATCCGCACGGTCGAAGACCTGCACGAGGCCCTCGCCACCTCGGTGCCCGGGGCGAAGTTCGGGGTCGCGTTCTGCGAGGCCTCCGGGCCGCGGCTCTTGCGCCACTCGGGCACCGATCCCGAGCTCGAGGCGCTCGCGGTCAAGAACCTGCAGGCGATCGGCGCCGGCCACACCTTTCTCGTGACGCTCGGCAACCTGTTTCCGATCCACGCGCTGCGCGCCGTCCGCGAGGTGCCCGAGGTCTGTCGGATCTTCTGCGCCACCGCCAACCCGGTCGAGGTGGTGGTCGCGGAGAGCCCGCTCGGGCGCGGCGTGCTGGGCGTCATCGACGGCGGCTCGCCGCTCGGCGTCGAGGGCCCGAAGGAAACGGCGGAGCGCGTGGCGTTCTTGCGAAAGATCGGGTTGAAGCTCGGCTGAATTCGGGCGAGCCTGGTCGGAATGCAGTCGTCGCACCGCAAGGCCCTCGGCGTCCTGGGGATCCTGATCTCGGTGGCGCTCCTGTGCGCGGCGTTCTGGGACGTCGACGTCCGCGCCCTCGTCGCGACCTTCAAAGCGGCCGAGTGGCCGCCGCTCTTGGGGGTCGTGGCGTTGAACCTCGGCATGCTCGGCGTACGTGGCTGGCGCTGGCGCGCGATCATCGCCGCGACCGAGGCACTGCCGCTGACGAAGGTGGTCCTGGCGACCACCATCGGCCACATGGCCAACAACTTCTTGCCGGCGCGCGGCGGCGAGCTGGTGCGGGTGTTGGTGCTCGCCGGCCAGACCGGCGCCAGCAAGGCGATGTTGCTCGGTTCGCTGGTGGTCGACCACACCCTGGAGGGCCTCGGCCTGGTCCTGGTGATGCTCGGCCTGCCCCTGATGTTCGACACCCCGGTGTGGCTGACGACGATCACGGTGACGTTGGCGAGCATCACGGTGGCGGCGATCGGGGTCGGGCTGGTGGTGATGGCGCTCGGCACCGCGGGGCGCAGCTCGCGCCTCTGGCTGCCGGGGGCGATCAAGCCCCGGGTAGAGAGGCTCGTCGGTCGGTTGGGCGAGGGCTTCGAGACCCTACACGACGTCAAGCGAACCCTGGCGGTGGTGGCGATCGGCCTTTGCGGCTGGATAGTGCAAGGGGTGATGGTCTACCTGTGCTTCACGGCGATGCACATCGAGCTCGACCTGGCGCACGCGCTCTTTGTTCTGGCCGCGATCAACGTCGCGGTGATGATCCCCGGCGCGCCCTCCGGCGTCGGCACCTTCGAGTTCGCGACCGTCGTGGCGCTCGGCGCCTTCGGGGTCGCGAAGACGCCGGCGCTGTCGTTGGCCCTGGTCTACCACTTCGCGCAGATCATCCCGACCGTGCTCGTGGGCCTCGCGAGCCTGCCGGCGGTGCAGCTCCGCCTCGCCGATCTCACGCGCGCTGAAGTGGCGACCGGCAAAAGAGCCTGACGTCAGGTGGCCGCGACCCGCGCGCCTGGCTGCCGCGACCCGGGCCGCGTCAAAACCGGCACTCGACCGCCGCGGCGATGGTATCGAACACCATGTGCGCCGGCCCGACGTACTGGCAGGTGCGGCCGCCGATACAGCTCGCCAAGCAGACCGCGCACACCTGGTCGCCGCTCGTGGTGCTGCCGTACTTCTTGATCGCCGCGCACCAGCCGTCCTTGCCGCCGTAGGTGCACGCCTGCTCGAAGGCGCTGCAGTGCGGCATGCAGCGATAGCCGCCGGTCGTGCTCTCACGGATGCAGACCTGCTCGCCGTTGCACGGGAACCCCTTGTCGCAGTCACCGCAGTGGACGGCGCTGCCGTCCCAGTTGCAGCCCTGCACCTCGGTGCAGCCGCCGTCCAAACACTGGTTGACGCAGCGGCCACGGATACAGTTGGGGTTCTTGATGTCGGTGCACTCGGTCGCCGACGTGCAGCTCTGCGCCTGCTCCTCGACGCACAGACCGGTCGCGCCGTGCTGCTGCCCGTCACAGAAGAAGCCGGGGCCGCAGTCGCTGTTGTCGTTGCAGGCAAACTGATTGCCGTTCGGCTCCGGCACGCTCACCAGACAGCCGCTCGCTGCCACCACCAGCACCATCACCACCCCAGTGAAACGCAGCATCTCGGCTCCCCTCGACAGGTAACCGGCACTGTCTGCCAATTCCGTCCTCGCGACGCAAGACCCCGGCGACCGCGCCTCGCGGGTTTCGATCACACCCCCTAGACTAGGGCGCGGTCCCTTGCCGCTCACTGCGGCGCCGCGATACGGTGCCGGGCGTCCCGGCAACGGGACGATGCAGGAGCATCCCATGAGCAAAGCACTGAATCGGCAGGCGTCGGCGCGGTCGTCCACACGGAACTTCGTCGTCGCCGGCATGTCGCCGGTCCTGTGGCTGTTGGCGCTCGCCGCCGCCCTGGGTGCCGGCGGCTGTGGCAGTGACGAGACCGCGTCGCTGCCGGGGACCGCGACCTTGTGCACGGCGACGAGCACCACCGACGTCGTGGTGCGCACCACCAGCGACCTGGCGGCCATCGCGACCGAGACCCAGATCCAAGGCGACCTCATCGTTTGCCAGAGCACCGACATCGAGACCCTCGACCTGCCGCACCTGACGGCGGTGGACGGCAACGTGATCATCTACAGCGACTCGGTGCTCACCCGCGTCGACCTGCCGGCGCTGCAGACGATCGGCGCCACCCCGCACGCCAGCCGCTCGTGGTACGGCCTGCTCTTCGACCACAACAGCGCCCTGACCACGATCAATCTGCCGGCGCTCAAGACCCTCGACGAGCACCTGTGGGTGAGCGCCAACGACGCGCTCGTTACCCTCGACCTGCCGGCGCTGACCCGGCTCTCCGGCACCTTCACGCTCAAGGAGTCGGCGTTCACGACGCTCACCGGGTTCGCGGCGCTGCGCTCGACCGGCAGCGGCCTGACGTTCATCGAGAACGCGGCGCTCGCGAGCGTCACCGGGTTCGACAACCTGGTGGCGATCAGCAACGACGTGATCCTCGACAAGAATCCGCTCTTGAGCTCGATCCGCTTGCCGGAGGTGCGCACCATCGGTCGCAGCCTCCTGGTCACCGCGTCGCCGCAGGTCGCGACCCTCGAGCTGCCGCGGGTCGCCGCGCTCGGCGCCGACCTGGAGCTGAACGGCACCGCGCTCACCGCGTTGGACGGCCTCGCGGCGCTGGGGGTCGTCGGCGGCCAGATCCAGCTCGTCGACAACGGCACCCTCTTCACCCTGGCGCTGCCGGCGTTGGAGACCGTCGGCAGCAACCTCGTCGTCGACCACAACACCGCGACCACCGGCATCGCGCTGCCGCGCGTGAGCTACGTCGGCGGCGACCTCGTGGTCACGCGCAACACCGCGGCCGCAAACCTCGACCTCGCGGCGCTCGCTGGCGTCGGCGGCGGCCTCCGCATCGTCGACAACACCTTGCTCCCCACCTGCCAGGCCGAGGCGATCCGCGACCGGGTCGGGACGGCCGAGATCGGCGGCCCGATCTCGATCAGCGGCAACAACGCCAGCTGTAACTAGCGGAGCGTTAGAGCATCTGGAAGAAGTCGTTGCCCTTGTCGTCGACGAGGATGACGGCGGGGAAGTCGACGACCTCGATCTCGCAGACCGCCTCCATGCCGAGCTCGGGGTACTCGATGACCTTCATGCTGCGGATGTTCTCCTTGGCGAGCAGCGCCGCCGGCCCGCCCACCGAGCCCAGGTAGAAGCCGCCGTGCTTCTTGCAGGCCTCGGTCACCGCCTTGGAGCGGTTGCCCTTGGCGATCATGATCATCGAGCCGCCTTGGGACTGGAACAGATCGACGTAGGCGTCCATCCGTCCCGCGGTCGTCGGCCCGAACGAGCCCGACGCCATGCCCTGCGGCGTCTTCGCCGGGCCGGCGTAGTAGACCGCGTGGTTCTTGAAGTAGTCCGGCAAACCCTTGCCCTGATCCAGGCGCTCCTTGAGCTTGGCGTGCGCGATGTCGCGGGCGACGATCAGCCTGCCGGTGAGGGACAGCCGCGTCTTCACCGGATGACGGCTGAGCTCGGCCAACAGCTCCTTCATCGGCCGGTTCAGGTCCACCGGCACCGCGCCCGGGTCGCGGCCGCGCACCTGCTGCGAGCCCTCCAGCCAGCGCTCGGGGTGTTGGTCGAGCTGCTCGAGGAACAGGCCGTCCTTCGTGATCTTGCCCTTCAGGTTGCGGTCCGCGGAGCACGACACGCCCATCGCCACCGGACAGGAGGCGCCGTGGCGCGGCAGCCGCACGACGCGGATGTCGTGCACGAAGTACTTGCCGCCGAACTGCGCCCCGAAGCCCAACTTGTACGACGCCTTGACGAGCTTGTCCTCGAGCTCGCGGTCGCGAAACGCTTGCCCGAGCTCGTTGCCGGAGGTCGGCAGGTCGTCGAGGTAGCCGGTGGAGGCGAGCTTGACGGTCTTCACCGCGGCCTCGGCGCTGGTGCCGCCGATCACGAACGCCAGGTGATACGGCGGACAGGCCGCGGTGCCGAGGGTCTTCATCTTCTCGACCAGGTACCTCTCGAGGTTCTCCGGCGACAGCAGGGTGCGGGTCTCCTGGTAGAGCATCGTCTTGTTGGCGGAGCCGCCGCCTTTGGCGACGAACAGGAAGTCGTAGGCCATGCCGTCCACCGCGTAGATGTCGATCTGCGGCGGCAAATTGGTGCCGGAGTTCTTCTCCTCGTACATCGTCAGCGCCAGGGTCTGCGAGTAACGCAGGTTGTCGGTGGTGTAGGTCTCGTAGACGCCGCGGGCGAGCGCCGCTTCGTCACCACCACCGGTGAACACCTGCTGGCCCTTCTTCGCGACGATGGTCGCGGTGCCGGTGTCCTGGCAGATGGGGAGCTTCTCGGCCGCCGCCACCACCGCGTTGGTCAAGAGCGCCCGGGCGACGAACTTGTCGTTCGGGCTCGCCTCGGGGTCTTTCAAGATCTTGGCCACCTGCTCGTTGTGCTTGGCGCGCAAGAAGAAGGAGACCTCGTGAAAGGCGCGGCGCGCCAACATCGTCAGCGCCTCGGGCTTGACGACGAGAATGTCGTGGCCGTCGAGCTCTTTGACGCTGACGAAGTCGCGGGTCAGCTGCCAATACTCGGTCGTGTCCTCGGCATGGGGAAAGAGCGGCTGGTAGTTGAACGCTGGCATGGCTCCTCCTTGATGATTGGGCCGAAACTTGCCACAAACGGTGTGCGGCCGAAAGTGCAACGCGAGGAGGTCTTGGTGCCACGGCGCAAACCCCAGTCATCGGTGACCCACGTCGACCCTGGCGGCGCCATGCGGATGGTGGACGTCGGTGACAAGGCAGCGAGTCGACGCGTCGCGGTCGCACGGGCTCGCGTCCGTCTCTCTGCTGCCGCCCGGCGCGCGTTACAGAGCAACGCCAAGGGGGACGTCTTGGCCGCGGCCCGGGTCGCCGGCATTCAGGCGGCGAAGAGAACCTCCGAGCTGATCCCCCTGTGTCACCCTTTGGCGTTGTCACACGTCGCGGTCGATCTACAGCTGACCCGCACCGGGGTCGTCGTGACCACCACCGCCGAAACCGTCGGCCCGACCGGCGTCGAGATGGAGGCGATGACCGCGGCCGCGGTCGCGGCGCTGACCCTCTACGACATGCTGAAGGCCGTGGAGCGCGGCATCGTCATCGAAGAGGTGCTGCTGTTGGAGAAGAAGGGCGGGCGCTCCGGTCACTGGAGGCGAAGCACGGCGGCGCGGTAGAGCGATTCCGCCCGCCGTCCGCGTGGACCTCGCGCGCGGACGCGAGCGCGGCCCGAGCTTGACCAGCTCGCGGCGACACCCCTTCGCAACGACACCGGCTTCGGGTACACAGCAGGCAAACGTGGAGGTACTCGATGCGCACCCTGGGCCTGGTGTTGACGTTGATCTCGTTTGCCGCGCTCGCCCCCGCCGCCGAGCACGCGTCGTGGGAGGCTTACATCAAGGCGAACCGCTACGTCTGTCCGGGGCCGTTCGACACCTTGAAGACGCCGCGGGAGATCACCCTCGCCGGCAAGAAGTACAAACACAGCGGCTACAGGCTCGAGGTCGAGAACCCCGACGCCGACAGCAAGGTCGTCATCGGGGTGATGAGCGCGATCAAGGACACCTCCGACGGCACCAAGCAAAACGTCAAGAACGCGTTCGCGTGGTTCAAGGCCGAGGGCGTCGAGTGGGTGGTGGCGAACGGTGACCTGGCGCTCGAGGAGCTCGATCTCGAGGAGGTCGTCGACCTGTTGGCCGCGGAGGGCCTGCCGCTGCTCGTGATCCTCGGCAACAGCGAGAGCAAGGGCAGCTTCGCGCGGGTGTTCGCGGAGCGCGAAGCCAAGTACCCCAACCTGGTGAACGGCGTCTGGGTGCGGCAAGTGGTCGCCGACGACGTCGAGCTCTGGACCCTGCCGGGCTACTCCGACCGCCGCTTCGTGCACCAGGGCGCCGGCTGTCTCTACAAGCCCGAGGACGTCGACCTGATGGTGAAGACCATGACCCCGGCCGGCAAGGCTCCACTGCTGTTGGTGAGCCACGGACCGCCGCAGGGCAAGGGCAAGACCGCGCTCGACTGGATGGCGGAGAAGATCAACGTCGGCGACGACAAGATCAACAGCCTCATCGACAAGAAGAAGATCCCCTTCGGCCTCTTCGGTCACATCCTCGAGGCCGGCGGCAATGCGGTCGGCAAGGACCTCAGCGCGCCGGTGAAGGCCAACACCCCGGTGGCGTCGCTGTACCTCAACGCCGGCAGCTTGGCCGGCGACCCGTGGGGCATGAACGACGGCTCGACCGCGACCGGCATGGCCTTCATCGTCACCCTCGACGGCGGCAAGGCCAAGTACGAGATCAAGCGCTTCAAACCGACCGCCGAAGACAGCGACTGAGCCCGGCCGGCTCGGGCGCGAACGCGACAACCGGGAGGTGAGCCATGGCGCTCGTGGGAACCAAGCAGAGCGACGACGCCGGCTGCATCGAGTCGTACGACCCGGCGACCCTGGAGAAGATCGGCCAGGTGAGCGCCTGGTCCGAGGCCGACGTCGACCGGGCCGCCGACCGGGGTCGCGCGGCGCAAGAGGTCTGGGCGGCGACGCCGATCAAAGAGCGCGCCCGCTGTTTGTTGAAGGCCCGCGACTACCTGGTCGACAACACCGATCGCATCAGCGAGCTCATCAGCCGCGAGAACGGCAAGCCGCGCGTCGAGTCGTTGATCAACGACGTCTTCACCGTGATCTACGGCATCGACTACTACGCCAAGTACGCCGCGAAGTTCCTCGCCGACGAGCCGGTCGGCATTCGCTGGTGGCGCCTGGTGCGACGCAAGAGCTACCTGAACCGCTTGCCGCGCGGCCTGGTCGCCATCATCTCGCCGTGGAACTACCCCTTCAGCATCCCCGCCGGTGAGGTCGCGATGGCGTTGATGGCCGGCACCGCCGTGCTCTTGAAGCCGGCGCGCGCCACCTGCTTGACCGGAGAGGCGCTCGGCGAGGTCTTCAACGCCGCCGGGCTGCCGGACGGGCTGCTGCAGGTGGTGCACGGCTCGGGCGCGGCGGTGCTGAAACAGAAGCTCGACTTCATCGCCTTCACCGGCTCGGTCGACGTCGGCAAGAAGGTGATGGCGCGGGCCGCGGCGACCTTGACCCCGGTGATGCTCGAGCTCGGCGGCAAGGACCCGATGATCGTCTGCCACGACGCCAACCTCGAGGTCGCGGCGGCGGCCGCGGTGTGGGGGGCGTTCTCCAACGGCGGCCAGGCGTGCGCCTCGGTCGAGCGCGTCTACGTCCACGAGGCGGTCGCCGCGGCCTTCATCGCCAAGGTCGTCGACAAGACCCGCAAGCTCCGCCAGGGCCACGGGGTGCGGCTCGACGTCGACGTCGGCGCGATGTGCACCGAGGAGCAGCTCGGCATCGTCAAGGCGCAGATGGAGCGGGCCCGGGCCCAGGGCGCCAAGTTCCTGACCGGCGGCAGCACCAACCCCGAGGCCGGGCCGGGCTACTTCTACAAACCGACGGTGCTCACCAACGTCGGCCAAGACTGGGAGTGCGTGCAGCAGGAGACCTTCGGGCCGACGATGCCGATCCTCACCTTCAAAGACGAGGCCGACGTCATCCGGCGCGCCAACGACAATCTCTACGGGCTCACCGCCGCGGTGTTCACCAAGAACATCCGTCGCGGCGAAGCGCTGGCGAGAAAGCTCATCGCCGGCACGGTGTACGTCAACGACGCCATCGCCACCCACGGCTTCGCCGAGACCCCGTGGGGCGGGTTCAAGGACACCGGCATCGGCCGCACCCACGGCAAGTACGGGCTCCTGGACTTCACCGGCATCCGCCACGTCCACATCAACCGGCTGAGCGGCATGAAGAACCCGTGGTTCTTCGGCTACTCGGAGGCCGGCTACCGGGCGTTCAAGAACACCGGCCTGATGCTGCGCAGCGGCCTCGGTCACAAGCTGCGCGGCGCCGCCGGCGCTGTGGCGGCGTTGCGCGCGACCTACAAGGGTCACATCTAGGCCGCCGCCGCCGCGCGCCGCTCTCTTCCGACCCACGCTTCGCGTCGCAGCCTCTCGAGCTACCAGAGGTCGGGGCGCGGCGCTCGGTGGCCAGCGGTCGCCGCCCCTGTCATAATCGGAAGGCGACGCCGAGGGCGCGGCGCCGGTTCCATGGCAAAGCGAAAGACCCCCGCACTCTCTCAGCTCGAGCTGCCGATCCCACGGCACCGGGCGCCGGATCGCAACGCCGACAAGGGCGGGCGGAGCTTCTACTTCTTCGACTTCGACGACAACGTGATGTTGCTCGACACCTGCATCTACATCTTCGCCAAAGCCGGCGGCAATCAGATCGCGTTGTCCACCCGGCGCTTCGCCGAGGTGCATCGGCACGTGGGCCGCGCCGGCATCTACGCCGACTACGAGATCCGCCTCGACGACGCGACCGGCAGCTACCGCCGCTTCCGCGACTTGCCGGCGGCCGAGCTCGACGGCCAGGCGCAGCCGTTCGTCGAAGATCTACAGGCGGCGCTCGCCAAGGGCGACCTGCTGTGGAAGGGACCGTCCTGGGACTTCTTCTATCACGCGGTGTTCAACGGCCGGCCGATCGCGATCATCACCGCCCGCGGCCACCACCCCGACACGATGCAGGCCGGCATCGACCTGCTGGTCGGCGCCCGCCACCTGACGGCGACCCCGAACTACCTCGGCGTCTATCCGGTGAGCCACGCGGGCACCCGCCTGGCGCTCGGTGACCGCGACGGCCGGCGCTCGATCCCCGAGCTCAAGAAGGCCGCGATCCTCGACTCGGTGCGGCGGGCGATGGCGAGCTTCGGCGACAACCCGCACCACCGCTTCGGGATGTCCGACGACGACCCCGTCAACGTCGCCCTCGCGGTCGAGGCGATGACCGAGCTCAAGGCCCGCTACCCGGAGAACGCCTTCTTCGTCATCAACACCAGCACCCATCCGGTCGAGAAGACCGAGATCCTGGCGAACCGCACCACCGTCGAGCCCATCCCGGCCGCGTCGCAGCTGCACCTGTTCGATTGACCGCGTCGAGCCGCTCGCGCCTTTCGCCCCATGCCGACGACAGGCTCGCGTTCACGGGGTCTCGGCGATGGTTGTACTTTGACCGCCGGCCGCCTATTCTCGGTCGCGATGTGGTTCTGGCAGAAGAAGGTAGTGGCCGTCGACACCTTCGCGACCCGGTTGCAGCGCGTCGAAGAGGACTGCATGCGGCGCTTGGCGTTCGTGGCGGCGCACCTGGATCGGATGGCTCATCCGCGCCAGCGCTGGACCGCCCACCTGACGGTGATGGACGCCGACATCGTCCCGGTCGGCCGCGTCACGCACATCTTCACGACGCTGCGGGACTTTCGCCGGTGGCCGGGGTGGCTCTACGCTGCCGCCGGGGTCGCGATCGTCGTCATTCTTTGGCTCATCAGCCACGCCTGGTGAGGGGAGCGGCCATGGTTTCGCCGAAGGAAAAGACCCAGCTGGCGCCCAACCCCTTCGAGGCCCCGACCGCGGTCGGCCAGGCGCCGCTCTCGGTCCGGGCGACCGCGACCCCGACGCCCTTCGAGACCGACGTCACCGTGCCCGGCACGATCGCCAAGGGGGTGTCGCCGTTGTCCGAGGTGATGAGCCTGGTCGGCGAGCGCCGCCCCGATCTGGTCGAGGCGCTGTTGCACATCGATCGCACCTACCGCGCCCAGGCCGAGACGATGCTGAAGGCGCAGGTCACGAAGCAACAGCAGCAGCTGGAGGAGCTGCTGCGTCGCGCCGAGACCATGATGAACACCGCGCGGGGCGTCGCCGACGACGCGGTGCACAGCGGTGTCGAGAAGGAACGCCAGACCCTCGGCGAGCTCCTGGCCCGCATCGACAAACAGCTCGCCGACACCAACGCCACCGGGATGCGGCTCGACAAGCTGCTCGCCGAGACCGAGCGGCGTGAGAAGGAGGCCCTCGACGAGGCGCGCACCGCCACCCGCAACTACAAGCAGCTCTTGGACAAGAGCATCGAAGAGCGCGAGGTCCTGGTCGCCGAGGTTCGCACCATCCGCGAGCAGGCGGCGAGCGAAGCGGCGCAGCACCACCAGACGGTCCTCGAGCTGCAGCAGAAGCTCGAGCGCGACAAGCGCGACACCGACACCCGGCGGGCCGCGCTCGAGCAGGAGCTGTCGCGCCGCGACGCGCGCCTCCGGGAGGTCGAGGCCGAGATCAACCAGGCGCTCGCCTCCCGGGATCGCATCGCGATGCGGGTCGCCGAGGTCGAGGCCAAACAAGAATCGACCGTCGAGAAGATGCGGGCCGAGCTCGACGAGGTGCGCGCCCGGGAGGCCGAGCTCAAGATCCAGCTGGAGAACGCCCGCCGCGAGATCGCGGCGCTGAAGATCTTGACCCCGCCCTCGAGCCCCTAGCCCGAGACCCGCGGCGCACGCATTTGGCCCGCGGCGGCCTTTGTGGTAACCGTCTGAGCCCTGATGGAGCCGCTGCACGTCATGCACTCGTTCATCGCCCAGGCCGGCGATTCCGCGGCGCCGCCCGACTACGGCTTCTGGTCGTCCATCGTCAACGCCGGCGTGGTCGAGAAGGGCGTGCTGGTCTTCTTGATGGTCTTCTCGATCATCAGCTGGGCGATCATCGTCTTCAAGTACCGCACCCTGCGTCGCGCCTACTCCGAGAGCGAGGTCTTCCTCGACGCCTTCTGGAGCTCGAAGCGCCTCGACGCCATCTATCAACGCTCCGAGAGCCTGTCGGCGAGCCCGGTGTCGCAGGTGTTTCGCGCCGGCTACATCGAGCTCGCCAAGCTCAAGAAGAAGAACGAGGGCGAGGCCGACAAGGACGACACCCAGCTCGGCGCCCTGGAGTCGGTGGAGCGCTCGATGCGCCGCGCCGCCGCCGCCGAGCTCACCGCCCTCGAGTCGTTGGTGCCGTTCTTGGCGACCTCCGGCTCGACCTCGCCCTTCATCGGCTTGTTCGGCACCGTCATCGGCATCATGAACTCGTTCCAGGACATCGGGAAGATGGGCAACGCCAACCTGGCGACGGTGGCGCCGGGCATCGGCGGCGCGTTGGTGGCGACCGCGGCGGGGCTGTTCGCCGCGATCCCGTCGGTCATCGCCTACAACTTCTTCCTCTCCAAGATCCGGGTGCTCGACACCGAGATGCAGAACTTCTCCTCCGACTTCTTGAACATCATCAAACGGCACTTCTTCTAGTCGCCCGCCATGGGAATGTCGTCAGGCGGCACCGGCCGCGCCATGTCCGAGATCAACGTGACGCCGCTCGTCGACGTCATGTTGGTGTTGCTGATCATCTTCATGGTCACCGCGCCGCTGATTCAACAAGGGGTGAAGGTCGACCTCCCCGAGGTCAAGGCGCCGACGATGGACGTCAAGGACGACCGCGTGGTGCTGACCTTGACCAAAGAGCAGCGGATCTACATCGGCAAGACCGAGATCCCCTACCGCCAGCTCAAGGACAAGCTCACCGGCAACCTCAAGCTGCAGAAGGACAAAGAGATCTTCTTGCACGCCGACCGCGCCCTGCCTTACGGCTTCGTCGTCGACATCATGGCCATCGTCAAGGAAGCGGGCGTCGAGCAGATGGGGATGGTCACCGACCCCCTCACCGAAGGCTCCCGCTAGCGGCGCCGTCGTGGCCGAACCGCCTACCAAGCTCGGCAGCATCGCGCCGAAGACCGTAGCGGCGCTCGCGCCCGCCCGCGACCCGCGCCTCGAGATCCGGCTGCCGATCTCGGTCAAGGTGGCGACCGTCGAGCAAGGCTACAGCGGCGCGACCGCCAACATCTCGAAGAGCGGCATGTTCGTCGGCATGCGCGAGCCGCTGCCGGTCGGCGCCCGGCTCGACATCGAGGTGGTGCTGGAGCGCGGCCAGCTGTTGTTGCACGCCACCGCCGAGGTGATCCGACAACAATACCCGCCGCTGCCGGTCGGCGTCGGCGTCCGCTTCGTCGACATCTCCTACGAGGCTCAAGAGCTCCTCGAGCGCATGGTGCGCGACCAACGCTGGTTCGGCGACTATCGCCTCGAGACCCTGATCGGCCGCGGCGGCATGGCCGAGGTCTACCGCGCCCGCGCGGTGGCCGGGGCGTACGAAGGTCGAGTGGTGGCGATCAAGCGCATCCGCCCGGAGCTCGCCAACGACGAGGTGTTCGCGGGCCTGTTCTCCCGCGAGGCGGAGATCACCCGGGCGCTGCAGCACCCGAACATCGTCGGGGTGCTCGACGTCGGCCACAAGGGCGACTGCTGCTTCATCGTGCTCGAGTACGTCGACGGCATCGATCTACGACGAATGATCGCCGAGTGCGTCGCGCGCCGGATCTACCTGCCGATCGACTTCGCCTGCTACGTGGCAAACACCGTCCTCACGGCCCTGGACCACGCCCATCATCTCGCGGCCGCCGACGGTACGCCCTACGGGCTGGTGCACCGCGACGTCAGTCCGGGCAACGTCTTCATCTCCAACGACGGTGACATCAAGCTCGGCGACTTCGGCGTCGCGCAGCTGCAGACCCATCCCGAGCGCTCGCCGGTGTTGACCGGCAAGCCGTCGTATCAACCCCCGGAGGCGTTTCGGGACGGCCGCGCCACCCCGGCGACCGATGTCTTCGCGGTGGGCGCGGTGCTCTACGAGCTGCTCACCAACACGGTGGCGTTCGCGGGCAAGGACCGGGCGCAGATCTACGACAAGATCCTGGACGGCGCCGCGGTGCCGCCGCAGAAGCTCCGCCCCGAGATCCCCGCGCCGCTCGCGGCGCTGGTGATGCGCGCCCTCTCGCCCACGCCGCCTTACGCCGCCAGGACCGGCGTCGGCGCGCTCGTGCGCCGGCTCGTCGGTCAGTCCCACCCGCCGCGGTTCGCCGACGCCGCGAGCTTCGCCGCGGCCCTCACCGGCCTGTACGACCACGCCATCGGCAACCAGCTCGCGATCGCCGCTGTGGTGCGCGGCCTGTTGGCGACGCCTGCGGGCGGGCGGGCGCGATGACCAACGGCCACCAGCGCCCCGAATCGAGCCGGCGTTGCTTCCGATCGAGGATGCGCTAAGGTAGACGCGATGCGCCCGAGGTCCACATGAACGACGGCCCGAGACCGACCTTGCGCGCCGCGTCGATGCCGCGGGGGCTGCGGCGCTCGATCGTGCTGTCGGTCGTCGTCCACGTGGTCGTGGTGTTGGGACTCGTGGTCGCGACCTCCGGGCTGGCGCGCAGCAAGCGCTCGACGCAGACGGTGATCACCACCAAGCTGGTGCGCCTCGGCAAGGAGCGCCCGAAGGAGTTCTTGCCCCGCAAGCAGGAGCTGCCGCCGCCGGCGGCGCGGTCGATCGCCGCCGCCGCCAGTGACAAGGCTTCGCCGAAGTCGCCGTCCGGCAAGGACGGCGGCGAGAAGCAGAGCCTCACCGACGCCCTTAGTCGCTTGAAGAGGTCGTCGTCGGCCGACGAGCCCGAGGGTCACGCGGACGGCGTCGTCGACGGCGAGGTGAGCTCGCTCGCCGAGGCGTTGGTGGGCAATCGGTACACGACTGAGATCTACAAGTGCGTCAAGGCCAACTACGCCATCGAGGGCATTCCGCCGGAGAAGATCAAGGGCAAGAGCGCGATGATCTTCATCCGCGTCCAGGGGGACGGCACCTTCTTCGACATCAAGCTCGAGACCGGCTCCGGGCTCGCCGCCTTCGACCGCGCGGTGGAGAAGGCGATCAAGCGCTGCGGCCGGGTGTCGCCGCCGCCCAAGGAGATCCTCGAGCGTGTACGCGAGGACGGCATCGAGTTCGAGTTCCGACCGTAGACACGGCAAAGGGCGCCTCGAGCCTTGACCGCCGTCCGTGCCAAGGTACAGTAGCGGTTATCCCATGCCTGTTTCTTCCCGATTCGTCTTCGGCGTGCTGCTGGCGCTCTGGGCGCAAGACGCCGCGGCGCAGCGCCTCCACATCGTGGTCGGCGGGCCGAACTTCCGGCCCTATCCGATCGCGGTCCCGGACATGGTGTTGACCGGCGGCAAGGACAAGGACGCTCGACCGCTGGCCCGAGAGCTGACGAGCGTGTTGCGGCTGGACTTGGACCTGGAGCGCTCCCTCGAGCTCGTGCCGCCGAAGACCTACCTCGGGCCGGAGAACGAGAGCTGGGTGAAGCCGGAGTTCCCGAACTGGGTCAACGTCGGCGCGTCGGGCTTGATCTGGGGCGGGCTCGAAGTCGACGGCGACAAGGCCAAGGTGACGCTGCGGCTCTTCGACGTCGTCGCGCAGCGCGAAGTGCTGCTGCGCACCTACGACGAGACCGCCGACACCGCCGACCAGGCGGTCCACAAGTTCCTGGACGAGGTCGTCGAGCTCTTGACCGGGGAGAAGGGCGTGTTGTCGTCGAAGATCGCCTACGTCAAGCGCATGCCCAAGGGCAAGGCGCTCTTCATCAGCGACGTCGACGGCCGCAACCCGAAGCGCGCCACCGCCGCGGACGCCTTGAGCCTGCTGCCGACCTGGGACGCCTCGGGGCGGTTCTTGCTCTTTACCTCGTACCTCAAGGGCAACCCGGACCTCTATCGCCTCAACCTCTCGAGCTTCGAGATGGAGTGGCTGTCGAACAAGCGCGGCTTGAACACCGGGGCGACGGTGTCCCCGGACGGCAAGAAGATCGCGTTGACGTTGAGCATCGACGGCAACACCGAGATCTACGTGATGGACTGGGACGGCCAGAACCTCACCCGCCTCACCGACTCCTGGGGTCAGGACGTGTCGCCGTCGTTCAGCCCCGACGGCAAACAGATCGCGTTCGTCAGCTCGCGCTCCGGCAACCCGCACATCTACCTCATGGGTGCCGACGGCTCGAACCCGCGGCGCCTGACGTTCCAGGGCAACTACAACCAGGAGCCGGACTGGTCACCACGCGCCGACGGTCAGATCGCGTTCACCGCCCGTGATGAGCGCCTGAAGTTCGACATCTTCCTGGTCCACCCGACGACCGGCGAGATCACGCGCCTGACCCAGGACGAGGGCAACAACGAGAGCCCGTCGCACTCCCCGAGCGGCCACCACATCGCCTTCACCTCGACGCGACCGCCGCAGAAGGGCAAATCGATCTACGTGATGGACGTCGACGGCAACAACCAGCGGCGCATCTCCCGCGACCCCGGCGAGTACGAAACCCCGGCCTGGGGACCGCGGCTCGGGTACGGCAAGTAGCTCCGGCGCGCTAGCGAATCGGCGGCGGGCTCTCGGCCTGGCTGGTGCTTTGCGACGGCGTCAGGCCCGCGGGCCGGTCGATGGGCATCGTCGACGCGTACCAGTAGGCGCCGACGACGAGCACCATGCCGAGCGCCGCGGCGAAGATGAGGATCGCGATCTCCATGTCGGTCAACAGACGCCGGCGGTCGGTGCGCGGCGTCGAGATCGGGGTACGGTCCGAATCTTCGTACGACTTGGCGACCGGCGGCGCGGCCTTCGGCGGCGTCATCCGCGGCCGCTCTACCGGCGGCTTGGTGATCTCGGCTTGCGCGGCCTGATGGCTGCCGAGATCTACGCGGAGCTCGCGCGACAGCTCGTCGTCGAACTCCTTGGCGGACACCCCGGGCACGATCTCGTCCTCGGGGGGGGGCGGCGCCGGGGGCGGCACCATGCTGGTCGCGCCGCCGGCGAAGTTCTCCGCGACCTCGACGAGCTTGGCGATCTCACGCCGCCCGAGCTGCCGCGTGCCGTCGTCCTCGTCTACCGGGGCCGACCCCGCGCTCCGATGCAACGCCTGCGCCACCTCGTCCTTGATCCCCCGGACGTCGAGCACCCCGGAGTCCTCGATGACCGCAAAGGCCCCGGGCTGCGGCGCCGGGGGGCTGGTGATCTCGTTCACCGCCACCTGCGGGCCGGTGTCGAGGTCCGGCATCGCAGTCTGAGGAGGAGGCGGCGAAGAAGGCGGCGGATGCTCGCCGGCGCCTTCGCGGAAGACCTTGGCGAACTCCTCGACCTCCGGATCCGACATCTCGACCCGCAGCGAGATCTCGGTGCGACCGTCCGCGGCCCAGTCGTCGCTGCCGGCGACCTGGGCTTGCGGCTTGTAGTCGTCGTAGTCCTCCAGACGCTGGCCGAGCGGCGTCTCGGGCTCGGGCGGCAACGGCGGGTCGGGCGCGATCAGCGGCGTGGCGCCGCCAATCGTCGACTGTGGGCCGGTCGGCTCCGAGTCATCGGCGCGCGACGCCGCCCGTTGGCTCTCCAGCTTCAGCGCGGCGCGCATCATCGCCGCGCCGTTCGGGACCTGGCGAAACCGATCGGTGACCATGCCGTCGTCCCAGACCGAGGCCGAGGCCGGCGCCGCTGCCGACAGCGGATTCGGATTGGCGATCGCCGGCGAGGTGACGGGCTCCGACTCGCCCACGGTGGCGAGCTGAATGTCCTCGCCAAAGGTCTCGCCGCCTTCCAGGCCGGCGTCGTCGGTCTCGATCTGCACGTCGAGCTCGGCGCCCGGATCGTAACCGGCAGCGAGGAACTGTGACGGCGACACGTAGGTCTTCTCGATGCCGGCGCCTTGCGCTTCGGTGACGCCCTCGGCGGCCGGCGGCGCGTCCGCCCGCGACACCGACGTGCTCGGCCGGATCGCCAGGTAGGTCTTGATGCGCGCCATTTCGCGGATGTAGTCGTCACGGAACAGCTTCCGCATGTGCGCCGACAACACCTCCGGCGACACCTCTTTGTTCTCGTCGGCGAGGTAACGATCGAGATCGGCGGCCAGCTCCGCAGCGCTCGAGTAGCGGTGGTTGCGATCCCGAGCCATCGCCCGCTCGATCGTCGCCGCCAGGCGCCGCGGGATATCGGCGTTCACCTGCTGTGGCGGCGGGTAGTCGGCGCGCGCGATCTTCTGCAATACCGAGAGGTCGCTCTGGCCCTTGAACGGCAGCGCGCCGGTCAACAGCTCGTACAGGGTCACGCCCAGCGAGAAGATGTCGGCGCGCGCGTCGAGCGGCTGCCCGGTCGCTTGCTCCGGCGACATGTACGCGGTCTTGCCCTTGACGACCCCGACCCGGGTCTTCACCAGCCGGTCGCGCGCCCGCGCGATCCCGAAGTCGATGAGCTTCGGCGTGCCGTCGTAGGAGATCAGGATGTTTTGCGGGCTGATGTCGCGGTGAACGATGTTCTCCGACACGCCCTGGGAGTTGTTCTTGCGGTGGGCGTAGTCCAGCGCCTCGGCGATACGTCGGCCGATGTGCGCCACCAAACGGTGAGGAATCGGCTCCCCCCGAGTCTGCGCCCGACGCTGCACCACCTTCAGCTCTTTGCCGTGGATGAACTCCATGACCAAGAACAGCTGGCCGGCGTGCTCGCCCTGATCGTAGAGCTTACAGATGTGCGGGTGGGTGAGACCCCGGGCGATTCTCGCCTCGTCCCCGAACATCGCGACAAAATCCGGGTCGCCGGAGAGGCGCGGTAAGAGCCGCTTGATCGCCAACAGCGGGTCGGCCTCGGTGGCGTCGAGACGTTTGCCGAGAAACACCTCCGCCATCCCGCCCTGAGCCAAGCGGCCGAGCAGGAAGTAGTTGCCGTAGACGACGCCGTCGCTCATTTCAGGACTCAAAATACTTGATTGGGTAGTTTGCGCAAGCTAACGTGACGGTCGTCGGCCGGACCATGACGCTTCGGACTTGACCTTGCCTCACGACAGGACCCTAGCCGGGTGAGAGCCGCCGTGCCTCCATGATTGTGGAATGTGGAAAGTGCGGCACCAAGTTTCGTCTCGACGACGCCAAGATCGGGCCACGCGGCGCGCGCGTGCGCTGTGCCAAGTGCCAGCACGGCTTCGTCGTCAACCGCCCCGACGCGACCGCGGTGCCGGAGATCAACCTCGAGATCCCCGCGCCCGCCTACCCCGGGCCAAACCCGTTCGAAGGCGCCGGCGCACCGCAGCCGGTGCCGCTCGACAACCAGGCCACCGTCCCGTCGATCGGGTCGTTGGACCTCGACTTCGACTCGGTGCCGATGACCGGGGCGGTGCACGAAGCCCAGACCGCGATCTACACGGTGCCGCCGCAGTTCAACCCCACGCCGGAGCCGGCCGCCATCGACCTCGACGCCGAAGACGACGCGTCCCACCCGAACGCCGCCGCGCCGCCGGCGTCGCCGCTCTTTGACGCCCGAAGCTCGACCACGTCGCCGATGGAGCTGCCGCCGCTCCCGGTGGTGCCGAACATGCCGGCGCCGGCGCTGCCGCCGCCCGCTGCCGGCGCGGAGGCCGAGCTCGTCAGCGACGACGACATCACCTTCATTTCGCCGCCGACCACCGACGCGCCGCCGCCCGCGGTGGCCGTTGTTCCCGCGCCGAGCGTGGCGCTGGGCGCGGGCGCGCCGCCGCCGCCGGTGGAGGATCTGGCAGATCCATTCGCGGTCCTCGACACCGACGGCGCCATCGCCGCCGACGGCACCCTCGTCCCACCGTCCGCCGGGGCAGACGCGGCAGCGCCCGAGCCGGTCCCCTCGGCGTTGGATCACTCGGAGCTGCCGCGCACCATGCTGGCGCGCATCTCGCCGGAGTCTCTGGCGCCCAAGGCCACCACGCCCGGGGTCGCGTCGGTCGCGCTTGACGCCGGCCGCGGCTGGTCTCTCGGCGTCAAGATCCTGATGTGGCTCGTGAGCCTGTTGCTCTTGGCCGGCGGCATCCTGTTCTACATCGGCGGCGGCGCCCTGGACTTGTCGGTGTTCGGCGTGCGACTGCCGAGCCAGCACCGCATCGAGCTCGCGGAAGGTTACGGCGGCCTGCGAGCCACGGCGATGCGCTCGGTCCTCTACCCGACCAAGAACGGCAAACAGGTGCTGGTGTTCGCCGGCATCGTCGCCAACCAGAGCGCCGAGCCCCAGCCCCCGGCGGACGTGATCGGCGAGGTCCTCGACGGCAGCGGCCGCGTGCTGGCGACCGACCGCGCCCCGCTCGGACTGACCCTCGGCCCGCGGGAGCTCACCAGCATCGACGACAACCTTCCCGCCGCCGAGCTCTTCAAGCCGCAGGTCGCCAAGAACGGCCGGCCGCCTTTGGCCGCCGGCGCGGTGGCGCCGTTCACGGTCGTCATCGCCCAGCCGCCACCGGGGTTGGCGGCCCTCACCCACCGCGTCCGCCTCGACAAGAGCGAGGTCGCAGCACCACCGCCACCGCCCAAGCCCGCCCTGCCGACGGTCGCGCCCGAGAGCGAAGACTCGGAGGACGACGCCAAGAGCAAGAAGAAGGGCGCCAAGGACAAGGGCAAGAAGAAGCTGTTGAAGGGCAAACGCAAGGCCAAAGGCGCCGCAGCCGCGCCCGCCGACGCCCCGTAAGCGGAGCGGTCTCAACGCCGGGGGTTGGGGACTCCATTCCCGGGCGGATCGCTTGGCCGCCTCCGGCCGAAGAGCCGGCTGAGCGCGTCACCCCACGCCGGGATGCGATGAAACACCACCGCCGCCACGACGACGGCGGCGATCAAGAACAGCTCCCCGAGGCGCGGCGTCACAGGTGCTCGCAGGGCGCGGTGGCGGCGATCAAACGTCGAGGCCGAGCTTGAACGAGTGGCTGATGAGCTGCTTCTTGTTGAAACCGACCATGCCGAAATCGAACTCGTAGAGGAGCTCGAGCATCGCCACGTTGATCCGCAGGCCGCCGAAGATGCGCGAGTGCTGGTTCTCGTTCCAGTCGAGCGTCGGGAAGCTGTACAGCGAGCCGCTCGGTCCGCCCTGCTGGTCGTTGGCGTCGAGCACCTTGTAGGGGGTCTCGTCGATCACCGTGTGATCGATCTGGGCATACATCAATCCATAGCCGGCGTACGGCGTCACCTGCGCCATGCCGCCGACGCCGAAGGCGAGCGAGGTCATGGCGTCGCCCTCCACCGTGATCATCCCGAAGTCGGTGGCGCCGAAGAGCCGCGAGCCGGCGGCGCGAAACGACAGCGCCGGCGCATAGCGGAAATAGGACTCGTGCAGCGCGACCTTGGCCTCGACGCCGGCGTTCACCATCTCGCTGAACGCCAGGTAAGAGCCGTTGATGCCGATCTCGGTCGAGAACGGCAGGCCCTTGCGCACGTGCAGGCTCGGGACCCACAACGCGCTCGGGACCGCGCGGCTGCCGTGCGACGGCAAGGCGCCCTCGATGATCGGTGACCCGGGCTGCCCCTGCCAGTAGGCCTCGCCGGAGCTGATGCCGGCCAGCGTCGACACCAGCGAGAACTCGAAGCCCGAGAGCCCCAGGGTCTCGGCCGGCGCCAGCGGCCGGGGAGCTAGCGACAGCGCCAGCTCCGAGGTCAGCGCCCGGTAACGCAGCACCGCCGGATCGGTCAAGCTGTTGGTCGCGGGCCGACCCAACCCTCTCACCGAGATGTCATAAGGATTGGCGCGCGCGACGACCGGCGCCGATAACCACGCCGCGGCCACCACGGACAACGCCAGCCTCGTCGTGAGCCCCATGCTGCCTCCTATCGGCTGACAGTATCCTCGGGAAGCAAACGGGGTCAACTAAAGGAACGTCGACGCCACGTTCGCGAGCCCAAAGAGATCGTGAACGTCGGTGGGTCGCTCGTGGATCAGGGTGACCGGCACGCCACCGAGCCGCGCCTCGAGCTCGCGCACCGCCCTGAGGTCGGCCTCCGCCAACACCCACTCCTCGCGCGCCGCACGCTCCACCTCGGCGGCGACCTCGGGGTCGAGCCGCGACAAGAGCGCGCCGGCACGGCCGGCCGCCTGCTGGTCCCACGCCGGCATCGCCCGCACCCGGTTGACGATGACCGCGCGGACCGCGAGGCCCTGGGCGCGCAGCTCCTCCTTGAAGTGCCACATCGCCCGCTGCTGCATCAACGAGGTCGTGGTGACGAGGACGAAGGCGAGAGCATCGGAGGCCAACAGCTCGCTGACCTGCCGCGAGCGCTCCCGAAAGCCGTCGTACATGCCGCGGAACGACAAGATGAACTCCGCGAGCTCGCGCAAGGTGTCCCCGCCGGCCATGCCGCCGAGCGTCCGCCAGAAGAAGCTGCTGCCGATGTCGAGCACCTTGAACGGCAGGCCGTTGCCGACGTAGGGCCGCAGCAACCACTGCAGGGTCTCGTTCTCGAGGAAGTCGAGCACCCGGCCCGGAGCGTCGAGGAAGTCGGCGGCGTTCTGCGCCGGCGGCGTGTCCAAGACGATGAGGTCGTAACGACCGCTCTTGTACACCTCGTAGAGCTTCTGCACCGCGGCGTACTCGTGCGAGCCGGCGAGGGCGCTGGAGAAGTGCTGGTAGATGCGGTTGTTGAACACCTGCTGCCGCTTCTCCTCCGACAGCGGCGCGCGCGCCACGATCTCGTCGAAGGTCCTCTTGACGTCGGGCGCCATGACCCACAGGGGCGCCTGGAGCACGATGCCGGCGGCTCTGAGGCGCTCGGGCTCGATCTCGCGCTCGACGTTGCCGTGGTCCGCGACCCCGAGCGCGTGCGCCAGGCGCCGCGCCGGATCGATCGTCATCACCAGCGTCCGCCGCCCCGAGGCCGCCGCGGCGATGGCGAGCGCCGCCGACACCGTGGTCTTGCCGACGCCGCCGGTGCCGACCGCCACCACCACCTTGCGGTCCGCGAACGGCCCGGTCACGGCTGCTCCTCCCGCTCGAGCGCCGGCAGCAACAGCTCGGCGAGCCGCTTGACCCCGGCCCGGCCGGGCAGCGCGTCCAAGAGCCGCGGCAGCCCCACCGCCGCCTCCAGCATGTGCGCCGGCAGCCGGCGGAGCTGCTCCTCGCCTTGCAGCCGGCGGGTCTCGCGCTGTCGCAGGGTCGCCACCACCTGACGCACCTCCGGGTCACTCGAGGCCTCGAGCTTCTCGAGGGCGGCGGCCGATAGCGGCCCGAGGCGGCAGTTGATGACCGAAAAGCCGAGCTTCATCTGGAGCACCTCGGCGGCGGCGCACTCGAGCTCGACCGCTTCGGTGACCGGCATCTCTTCGGGGGTCGTTACCACGTGCAGGTGGGTGCGCTCCGGGTCGGAGATCAGAGCGATGATGTCCCGGGTGATGTCGCGCAGCGGCCCCGGCGGGATCGCGTGCTGCACCATCGCCGGCGCCCGTAGCATCGACATCGCGTGCCCGGTGGACGGCGCGTCCAAGACGACGACGTCGAAGCGCGGCCGGTCGTCTTGAACCTCCTGGATGTGGAACCAGACCTTGCCGAGCATCACCAGCTCGCCCAAAGATGGGATCAGGGCGAGGAAGCGGCGCACGACCCGGTTGTCGAACACCGCGTGCACGATCGCCTCGAAGCGAAACACCATCAGGGCGTACTCGTGGATCGCGGCGCGCGGGTTCATGTCGACCACCGACAGCCGCTCACCCGCCTGGCAGATGCTCGCCCCGACCGGCGGAATACCGAGGACGCTGGCGACGCGATCGCGGCCGTTGATCTCCGCGAGCAACGTCCGCTGCCCCCGACCCGCTTCGGCGAGCGCCAGCGCCGTGGCCACCGTCGTCTTGCCGACGCCGCCTTTACCGGTGACGATGCGCAACCTGGGCCGGGTCACGGCAGCTGAGATAACACGCCGCCGCCGCCGCCGCCATTGACCGAGCCGGCCGCGGCCGTTAGCGTGGCCGCATGAAGTCGAAGGACGCCCTCGTCGACCTCGTCAAAGAATGGCTCGCGGTCTCGAACCCCGGGCTGGTGCGGCGCGAACAGCTGGCGCACCTCGAAGAGCAGCTGGACACGATCTTGGCGCTCTGCGACGAGCTCGAGACCCGCCTAGCCACGAAGAGCAAAGGGAGCGCCGCGCCGACCGACGACGACGCCTAGAGCTTGCGGTAGACGCCGACCACGAGCCCGATGATCTGCACGTCCTTGAAGTCCTGCTGCCGAATGTAGATCGGCTGCATGCTCGGGTTCGCCGGCTGCAAGCGGATGCGATCGCCCTCGGGAAAGTAGCGCTTCACCGTGGCCTCGTTGTCGATGATCACCACGACGATGTCGCCGGCGTCGGCGTGCGCGCGCTTGCGCACGAAGATGTAGTCGCCGTCCAGGATGCCGTCGCCGATCATCGAGTCGCCCACCACCTTGAGCGCGAACAGCGTCTTGTGGTCGCCGACCAGGACGCTGTCGACCACCACCGTGCCCTCGGCGTGCTCCTCGGCCAGGATCGGCTCACCCGCCGCCACCCGCCCCAACAACGGGATCGCCACCCCCTCGCCGGCCCGCGGCAACAACGCCCGCACCAACGTCGCCCCCGCCGCCACCGGCCGCAACGTCCGCGACTTCATCTCCTCGTGCGTCAAATAGCCCTTGCGCTGCAACGCCTTCAGATGGTCGGCGACCCCGTTCGTCGACTTGATGCCCAAGTGCTCGCCAATCTCCCGGATCGTCGGCGGATAGCCCCAGGCGCGGATGCGATCTTGAATGAAATCAATGACCGCGCGCTGGCGGCCGGTGAGCTCGGGTAGCTTCGACATCGGACCCTCCGCTGATACTGAACATATGTTTACATGAACAAACGAACAGATGTCAAACTTCGGGCCGGGGTCAGTCGATCGGCAGCGGTCGATGCACGAAGGCGCGCTTGCCGGGCCCGTAGTCGCCGGCGCCCTGGCCGTGGCCGCGAAGCACCCAACGCCCGGTGAGCAGACCTTCGACCCCCATCGGGCCGCGGGCGTGAATGCGCGCGGTGCTGATGCCCACCTCCGCACCCAGGCCGTAGCGGTAGCCGTCCGCCATGCGGGTGCTGGCGTTGTGAAACACCGACGCCGAGTCGACCGCGGCGATGAAGCGCTTCGCCGCGGCCTCGTCGTCGGTCACGATCGCGTCGGTGTGGGCGCTGCCGTAGCGCGCGATGTGGGCGATGGCCTGGTCGAGGTCGTCGACGACCCGGACCGCGAGGATGAGCGCGCCGAACTCCGTGCCCCAGTCGGCCGCGGTCGCCGCCCTGGCCCCTTCGAGGTGAGCGCGCGCCCGGTCGTCGGCGCGGAGCTCGACCCCGGCGGCCCGGAGCGCCGCTCCGAGCGCCGGCAGCATCGACACTGCGTCTTGGTGCACGAGCACCGCCTCGGTGGCGTTGCACGCCGCGGGGTAGTCGCACTTGCCGTCGAGCACGATCCGCGTCGCCATCTCGGGGTCGGCGTCTTTGTCGATGTAGACGTGGCAGACGCCTTCGGCGTGCCCCAAGACCGGGATCCGCGTCGCCCGTTTGATCTCGTGCACCAGCGTCTTGCTGCCGCGCGGGATGACGACGTCGACGAGCTCGTCGAGCTTCAGGATCTCGGCGACCGCGGTGCGCTCCTCGACCATCAGCACCGCCTCGGCCGGCAAGCCCGCGGCCGAAAGCGCCAGGTGCAGGCAATCGCCGAGGGCGCGATTCGAACGCCGCGCCTCGCTCCCCCCCTTCAAGATGATGCCGTTCGCGGAGCGGATCGCGAGGCTGCCGATCTGAGCCACCGCGTCCGGCCGGCTCTCGAAGACCACCAAGAGCACCCCGATCGGGCCCTTGATCTCGGTCAGCACCAGGCCGCGATCGAGCTCGGTCTTGCGGGTGACGGCGCCGATCGGATCCGGCGCCCGCGACAGCTGCCCGATCCCATCGCGAAGCGCCGCGAGCTTCGCCGCCGACAACGTCAAGCGCGCCATCAGCTCCGGTGCGAGCGCGCTCTCTTGCGCCTCGGCGCGATCGGCGTCGTTGGCGGTCGCGATCTCGGCCGCCCGCTCACCGAGCAATTGTCCGAGGCGCGACAGCGCGGCGCTGCGAGCCGCGGCCGGTGCCGCCGCGAGCCGGCGCTGGGCGGCGCGCAGACCTCCGACCTGGGCTTCGAGCTCGGTCGTCACGCCTTGCCTCGGGGCGCGGCGACGAACCAGGTGCCGAGCGGTTTACCGGCCATGACCTCGCCGAGGGTCTCCATCGCCAGCCCCGAGGTGATGACCGCGTGGCAGCCGGCCTTGGTCGCGAGGCGCGCGGCCTCGACCTTGGTGCGCATGCCGCCGCGGCCGGCGTGGCTGCTCTTGCCGCTCAGGTCGATGTCGAGGGCGTCGCCGTCTTTGACCTCGCTCAAGAGCGGCGCCGAGGGGTCGCGATGCGGGTCGCGGGCGTAGACGCCCGGGACGTCGGTGAGCAGCACCAGCAGATGGGCCTCGAGCTGGGTGGCCACCAGCGCCGAGAGCTGGTCGTTGTCGCCGAAGATCGGGGCGCCGTTCATCGACGCGGTCTCGAGCTCGACGGTCGAAACCACGTCGTTCTCGTTGATGACCGGGATGACGCCCAACGCCAAGAGCCGCACCAGCGCGCGGCGCAAGGTGTCGTGGCGCTCGCTGGTCGCGAAGTCGGTCTGGGTGAGCAGCACCTGGGCGCAGACCAACCCCAGGCGGCTGAAGCCCTCCTGGTACAGGCCCATCAGCCGGCTCTGGCCGACCGCGGCGCACGCCTGCTTGGTCGACAGGTCGACGCTCCTCTTCGCCAACCCCAACGCGTCGCGCCCGAGACCGACCGCGCCGGAGCTGACGATCAAGACGTCGCGCCCCTCGCGCCGCAAGCTCGCCGCGGTCTCGATGAGCTGAAACAGGCGCGCCAGCGCCAGGTGACCGTCGTCGTGGGTGAGCACGCGGGTGCCGACCTTCAACACCACGCGCTCGGCCTCTTTGACGGCCTTGCGCGTCGAATCCGGGCTTGTCTTGTGTGGCATCGGCGGCATCATAGGGTCGGGGGCGGCGGGTCGCAACGGAGGACCTTCGGCTGCGGTCAAGACGTCGCGGCCCGACAGCCGGCTCAGGTCCCGCGCCCCGACATCTTCTCCCTCGCCACCTCATAGAGCGCCCCGACCAACCCGAGCACCACCGCCGCCCACGGGGGCAAGAGCGCGCCGAGCGCCGTCATCGCCACTTCTTTCGCCACCGGCAGCTCGGCGTCGTTGACCGCGGTCGTCTTGCGGATGATGCCGTAGGCGGTCTCACGCTGCCGCGCCTCCTCGAGGGAGCGCTGGTCGGCGGCCTTCATCGCCGCGAGCCGGACCTGACGAAACTCGTAGAACGCGTGCAGATCGTCGGGGCCGAGCCACATCCCCAAGCAGGCGCCGCACTGCCAGATGCAGAGCTCTTCGGGGTAGCGGTTCTCGACCAGGCGCGACAGGGGGATGGCGCACACCGGACACCGCGGCGCGGGCGTGGCGCAAAGCTTCGCGGCCACAGAGGGCGCAGCATGGCCGGCGGCGTCGGCGAGGTGCCGGGTGATGCGGAAGATCTCGTTCTTGTCGAACCAGAACCCGCCGCAGCGGCCGCACTGATCGATCACCAACGGCTGGCCGTAGATGTCCTCCAAGCGCTCCTCGACGAGCGCCACCTGACACGCCGGACAACGTCGCGTGCTCACCTTTGGCCCTTCACCTGCCCCTGCCCTCACCGCTACCACGTTCCCGGTCGGCGCCGAAGCGCCCGCGGACCCGAGCGGCCGCAGCTCTGGCCTAACCCTTCTAGTCGATTGCCTTTCCTCGAGGTGCGTGATAGCCGCGCAACATCCGAAGGTGGTTTCCACTAGCCAATGGACTCCATCGACAAACCCCACCACCTCTAACAAAGGGGGCGATTATGCGTGTCGATACGGCTGTGTTGTCCAGTGCTGTCTTGGGTCTGATGTTGGCGTGTGCCCCGACCGTCGAGTCGGACGGCCCAATGCCTACGAACAGTGCGTCCACGGTCGCGATCTTCGCGCCTGACGCCGCCAATCCGTGCGCCAGCAAGGTGCCGTATCCCACTGATCTCGCCAAAGATCCGCAGACCGGCAAGATCGGCATCCCCTTCTGCCCAGGCGACGACGACACCACCAACGCCATCCGCGCCGGCTTGCGCACCCTCGACGGCTGGGCGGTCACCACCGCGCTGTACGCCGACTTCTCCAACGCCATCGACATGACGACGTTCGACGGCGCGGTGATGCTGGCGGACCTGGCGAGCGGCAGCACCATCCCGATCCGCGGCTCGTTCGACGCCGCCAAGGGCCGGCTCTACATCTTCCCCACCGCGCCGCTCAAGGAGAAGACCCGCTACCTGGCGGTCATCACCGGCGCGCTCCTCGACGCCAACGGCAACAAGATCGTCAGCGACCAGGTCTTCACGCTGCTCAAGAGCCGGAGCTCGTTCATCGACGCCAACAACTACAGCAAATACCCGGCCCTCCCGGACGCCGACGCCAACGCTCTCGAGCCGTTGCGGCTGCTGTTCGAGAACCTGTTCGACAACGTGCTGGCGCGACCGCCGTTCAACCAGGAGCGCGACGACATCCTCGTCGCCTGGTCGTTCACGACCCAGAGCGTCGAAAGACAGCTGAAGAGCCTCGAGGCGTTGGTCACCACCGCCGGCGGCGCCGCGATCCACTACGAGAACACCGCGGTCGCGGCGACCCACCCGCTGCTGGTGGCGGCCGGCATCCCGACCACTCACCTCTGCCGCGTCCACACCGGCCGCATCGACCTCAAGACCGTGCTCGACGCCGAGGGCGGCGTCCCGAGCGCGTACCTCGACTACCTGTTCACCTACAACGGCACCGTGCCGCCGACGCTCGCGGCTGCGGTGGCGAGCGACCCGGTGGACTACATGCTGGTGACTCCCAAGGGCGCGGCGACCACGTGCGGCGATCTAGCGAGCGCCGACCCCTGGGCCTTCGGCAAGGTCGCCCTCTATGTACACGGCCTCGGCCGCTGTAAGAACGACGCCCTGGCGCTCGCCGACACCCTGGCGACGTTGGGCTTCGCGACCTTGAGCCTCGACGGCCCGCGCGCCGGCAGCCGCATGGTGGGCGGCCTCGGCGACCAAGATCTGGACGGCTGCCCCGACCAGCCCGCCGCCCCCGAGATCGTCCGGCTCGGCGACGACAGCCCGAGCCCGTTTGGGATCCGGGATCGGATCTGGGAGTGGGGGCTCGAGGTCTCGCAAGCCGCCGAAGCGATCAAGACCGGCTCGGCGTCGTTCTTGGGCAGCAGCACGCAGCCGGCGACCGCGCCGGTGGTGGCCGTCGTCGGTCACTCGTGGGGCGGCATGGCGGCGGTGCTCGCCGGCGCCGTGAGCCCGGACGTCAACCTGGTCGCGGTGCACGCGACGAGCGCCGACCTGACGACGATGCTGCAGCCGGTCTTGGCGGGCGGCCTCGCGGAGCAGATGATCGCCGCCGGCCTCGACATCACCCGCGACCCCGGCAAGGCGCTCTACGACCAGAAGCTCTCGGACACCATGGTCGCCTTCGGCTGGGGCATGGAGCCCGCCGACCCGCGCTTCGCGGCGCTGTTGTTCCCGGCGCACACACCGGCGGTGCCGACGCTGGTGCAGATCGTGACCTCGGGCGACGCCGCGGCGCTATTGCCCGACGCGCCGATGCACGCCGCCACCACCCAAACGCTGCTCGCCACCACGCTCGGCGTCAACGCCGCCAACACCACCTTCCCGATGAGCTGCGCCGGCGCCGGTGCCGCGCAGCCGATCTGCGACACCCCCGAGGCGGTGGTCGGCGCGATGCTGAAGCCCTGCGTCGAAGACACCGGGTCGACGCTGTTCCCCTTGGCCTACGCCAAGCTGACGGCGATGCGCACCCAGCTCGGCGGCTTCTTGGCCTCGAGCGGCGTGACCATCACGCCCACCGACTCGGCGGCCACCTGTCCATAATCGAAGAGCATTTGAGCTCGTATGTCTTGGAGGCATATCATGAATTTCGTTACTCGGTTCTCGGCGGCCGGCACCTTGCTGCTGGCCTCTTCTCTCGCCGCCCCGGCGCACGCCGGTAACATCGGCATCTCGGAGTTCGACTCGACGTCGTCGGGCCGCGGCTTCTCGACCATCGCGGTGGCGGACAGCCCGTCGGCGATCATCTACAACCCGGCGAACATCACCCGGCTCCCCGGTCTGCAGCTCAATTTCGGCATGGCCGCGATGATGCCGCGCTGGGAGTACGTGCCGCTCGACGACCAGACGGTCGGCACCAAGAGCGAGACGGCGGTGTCGACGCCGCCGTCGTTCTCGCTGACTTACAACCTCGGCAACCCGGGCGGCATCGGCGACATCGCCGCCGGCCTGGGCTTCTACGTCCCGTGGGGCTCGAGCTTCAGTTGGCCCGCCGAGTGGGCCGGCCGGCAGAGCGTCCAGAAGATCACCCTGCAGATCTTCGAGGTCAGCCCGGTCTTGGCGTGGCGCCCGCACCCGATGGTGGCGGTCGGCGCGGGATTGCGCGTGATGCCGGGCAACGTCTACCTCAAGCAGGCAGTCGACTTCGGCACCGAGGCCGGAGGCACGGTCGAGATGGCGGGCAGCGGCACCGGGATGGGCGCCTCGGCTGGGATCGGGGTGTGGCCGCTCGACGGGCTGTCGTTGGGGTTCAGCTGGCGGTCGGCGGGCACGGTGAAGATGACCGGCCAGAGCGACTTCGACTTCCCGGCGCCGTTCGACACCAAGGCCAACGATCGGGACGTCGAGACCGAGGTCCCGGTGGCGCAGATGTTCCGCGCCGGCGTGGCGTACGACGTGTTGCCGAAGAAGCTCAACGTCTCGGCCGCGTTCATGTACCAGATGTGGAGCACCTTCAAG
Source organism: Deltaproteobacteria bacterium (assembly GCA_016218825.1). Lineage (GTDB taxonomy): Bacteria > Myxococcota > XYA12-FULL-58-9 > XYA12-FULL-58-9 > XYA12-FULL-58-9 > JACRCV01. The sequence continues at coordinate 59,366 of JACRCV010000086.1, read as the reverse complement.
GAGCTGGCGGTGACCTTCATCGACGCCGACGGCAACCGCGAGGTGTTGGCGCAGCCACGCAACGCCAAGAACTCCGTCAGCCTGCACCTGGGTGGTGAGTATCGCCTGAGCGACAGCGTCGCGGTGCGCGCCGGCTACGTGTACGACCAGAAGGTGTTGCCGGAGGACACCGTGAACCCGGCGCCGCCGAACTCCGATCTCCACCTCGCCACCGTCGGCGCCTCGTACTACATGGGCCAGTACGGCGTGCACGCCCACTTCGAAAACGTGTTCTACGCGCCGCGCGAGTCCAAGACCAGCAGCTTCCCGGCCAAGTGGCAGGGCGGCTGGGCCGGTGGCACCATGGCGTATGTCTTCGGCTTGAACGTCAGCGCCGCGTTCGGCGCCGCGCCCGAGGCGGCCGCAGCCCCGGCCCCCGAGGAGACCTCGGCGGTGGACAGCGCCCCGGCGGCCGACGTCTCGCCGGCGACGGTCGAGACCCTGCCGGCCTCGACCCCGGAAGAGGCGGCCCCTGCTACCACCCTGCCCACTCCGTGAGCGTGGACACGCGAACGAGGAGAACCGATATGCGACACTTGATCTTTCCGATTCTCGCAGCGTTGTCGTTCTGCATCATCGCTCCGGCCTGTGCCATCAACGGCACCGAGCCCGGGGCGGTGACCCCCTACGAGGCGCCGCCCGCGCCGACGCCGTACGTCCCGCCGGCGCCGGTGAAGACCACGCGCAAGGTCGTCATCTTGCACACCAACGACGAGCACTCGCACCTGTTGGGGTACGGGTCGTACGCCGACTACCCCTGGGTGCCGGAAGCCGACGGTAAGGTCACCAAGCCCGGCGACCCCGGCGTCAACCCGGGCGAAAGCACGGTCGAGAAGGTGCTCGGCAAGCTCTTGGCCGGCAGCGACCAGCAGACGGTCGGCGGCGCGGTGCGGCGGCAATACCTGATCAACAAGATCCGGGAAGAGGCGACCGACCCGGTGCTGGTGCTCTCCGCCGGTGACCTGACGATGGGGACCATCTTCCACCCGGCGCTGCCGGTCGGCGCGCCGGACTTCGTGGCGATGACGCTGATGGGCTACGACTTCGCCACCCTCGGCAACCACGAGTTCGACTTCGGCTCCGACGCGCTCGCCGCCGGGATCCACGCCCTCGACAACACCACCTTCGGTGGCGGCTTGAAGCTCGTGAGCACCAACGCCCACTTCGACGACGTCACGACCGGCCCGGGCGCGGCTCTGAAGGCGCTCTACGGCGACGGCGGCTCCGAGGCCCCGGTGGTGCCGTGGGCGACGAAGACCCTCGCGAACGGCCTGAAGGTCGGCTTCATCGGCATGCTGGGCTTCGAGGCGGCGCTGGTGGCGCCGGCCGCGAGCCCGATCTACTTCTCGTTGCCGACGAGCGGCGCCGCTTGCACCTCGACCCCGGCGTGCGGCTCGGGCAAGCAGTGCCTGCACGGCCACTGCGTCGACCCGGCGCGCGACCAGATGGCGATCATCGGCGCCCTCGCCGCGGACATCCAGCCGACGGTGACCATGCTCAAGGACGTCGAGAACTGCGACCTGGTCATCGCGTTGTCGCACAGCGGCTCGACCGAGGACGCCGGCATCGCGATGGCGACCTCGGGCATCGACGTCATCATCGGCGGGCACACCCACGAAGAGATCCCGCCGACCGTCATCAACTCGCTCATCGCCGGCAAGTCGATCATGGTCCAGGCCGGTTGGTACGGCCGCCGCCTCGGCCAGCTCACGCTCACCGTCGATCCCGACGGCGTGGTCGCCGTGGTCGCCGATCAGAGCACGCTGCAGACCGTCAACTACACCCTCGACGCCCAGATGCTGGCCGGGTCGAACCCGACGGCGACGCCGCCGGTGTTCTCGAAGCCCTTCGAGCGCGCCCTCGGCCTCACCCAGGGCGTGCTCGGCCCGGTGGTGGCCGGCATGAACGCGGCGTTGGCGCCGGCGTTCCCCGAGATCTCGCCGTTCAACGTCATCGCGCCGCTGGCGCTGACCAGCGACCACGACATCGTCGGCGAGACGTTGTCTACCGACTCGGCCCTCGAGCACCTGGTGACCGACGCCGACCTGCTGTCGGTGCTGTCGTCGGCGTGTCTCGGCACCCACCTGACGGTGCCGGTCAACTACTTCGTCGCGATCCAAGCGAACGGGGTGCTGCGCGAGTCGCTGCGCTTCAGCAAGGGCGCGAGCCAGGCCACGACCTTCGCCGACGTCTTCAGCGTCGCGCCGCTCGGCGCCAGCCCCTTCGCCACCACCTCGCCCGGCTATCCGTTGGTGATGCTGCAGCTCGACGCCCCGAGCCTGTTCGCCGGCCTCGACGTCGGCGTCACCACCGGCCTGGTCTCGGACTCGTTCTTCCTGAGCTACGCCGGCATGCGGGTGACCTTCGACAAGAGCTTCGCGCCGCTGAACCCGGCGGTGCTGATGACGCCGTGCGACACCTGGGATGGTATCCAGTCCGATTGCGAGGCGCACACCGACTGCTCGTGGGTGAGCGCGGCGAGCGTCTGCGCGCACATCGGCCCGACGGGTCCCACGGGTCGCATCATGAGCATCGACATGAACACCACGCCCAACGGCGCGCCGACCTGGGTCAACGTCTACACCTACACCGCGGCGGTGCCGTTCTTCCTGCGCTGGAGCAACATCGACCTCGCAGGCGGCGAGAAGATCATGGTCATCAGCAACATGTACCTCGCCGGCTTCCTCGATAGCTTCGGGCTGACGCCGTACCACCCGTACACCGGCGCCGCGCTCACCCCGATCGCGCCCTTCGGCGCCCTCGACGTCGTCGGCCAGACGATCCTCTGCATGGACATGACCGCCACCTGCGGCCCGCTGCCGTTGATTCGTCCGTGCTTGTCGAGCCCGGCGAACATCGGCACCGACATGGTGAACGGCCAGTGGGCGCCGACCCTGATCGAGGTCAAGGAGTGGGCGATCTTGGCGAAGTACCTGTTGAACCCGACGGGGATCAACGGCGCGATCCCTGCGACCTTCTACAAGTCGCCGCTGACGACGGACTGGACGACGCCGGACGTGACCGACCCGATGGCGACCAACATGGTCCGGGTCAAAGACGTAACGCCGTAAGCAGTGATTCGCCGGCTGCCCCGGGGCGTGCGCACCATGCCCCGGGGCAGGACCTCCGGCCGCCGTTCTTTCCCGTCTGCCGACTATTGACAAACTCCTTCCGGCGCGTGGCAGCAGGCGCCGAGCGTTGCGCTCTGCAGTTGCCACCGGCGTGACCGGTGCGATATCGACCGCGCGTGGCCACACCCGGAACCTCTCCCAAGGTCGTCAAGATCGGACGACACGCGCTGGATCGCTTTCGCGACCTGGTGACCTCCGGCGCGTTCACGCGCGCCGCGGTCGTCGATCGCCAGACCGGTGAGCTCATCGACCCCGAGGCGCGGGCGCTGTTCGCGTCGTTGCCCGCGGTGACCCCGGCGACGACCGTCGACGAGCTCATCGACCAGGGCCTGATCTCCAAACCGCCCCGCGAGCTGCAACGCGCCGCCGGTAGGCCCCGCTACCGACCGGGACGCTCGCTCTTCGTTAAGGCGCCGACGAGCTTCACCGACGACCGCCGCGGTCCGGTGGCGAGCTACGCCGCGAGCGCGCCGCCGGCCTTCAGCCACCGGGGCGTGCTCAAGGCCAAGCGCGGCGACGACTTCATGGTCGAGCTGCCCGGCGCGCCGACGCTGCTACCGTTCGCGCGGAGTGACGTGTTCGCCTGGAACGAGCCCCGCGGCGTGCCGGCCACCGGCGCCACGATCTCCGGGGTGCAGATCGACTACAACGACCCGCTGATGAAGGCGCACCTGTCGGCGGCGCTCATCGAGTCGAAGGATGACATCGCGGCGTTGGACTTCAGCGCCGACGACGCCGAGGTGACCCGCCGCCAACACGACCTCTTGCACCGTCTCGCGTCCCGGGTGCGGATGACCTACGTCGGCCGCGGCGCCGGCTACGCCGGGCATCGCGCCGGCAGCTTGCTCGTCGGCGGCCAGGGGGTCTGCTTCGTGCAGCGCGCGGTCACCGCGGCGCTGCTGCAGCCCTTCACCCGCCTCCTGGGCTTCGAGCTGATGCTCGCGGTCGGCAAGACCTTGAAGCACGACGTGCCGCACGGCTTCCTGGTGTTGACCTTGCGGCCGGCGCTCACGCGCTTGGTCTGTGATCCGGCGTGGGCCGAGCCGGCGACCGACTTGCGGGTGGCGTTCTTCGACTCGGGCTGGGGCCACGATCGCCGCCTGGTCGGCTTCGAAGCGCAGACCGAGGGCGCGGTCGCGGCCGCCGACGTCGATCTGCCCGACATGGTGGCCGCATGATCGTCGTGCGCTACGCGGTGTGCTCGGAGGCCGAGAGGAAGCCGGTGACCCGGGCGGTGGTCGAGACCCGACCCGACGCCGAGCGCTTGCTCGAGAGCTTGCGCCAGAAGGACGGCAATGATCCGAGCGTGCAGTATTGGGTCGCCGAGATCGGGCCGGAGTGCGACCAGTGGCGCTTCTTGGGGACCCCCGGCAAAGAGGGGAGCTAGGAGTCGATGGTGGGCAAAAGGGAGCAGAGCCGCGTCTATTTGATCTCGCTGGGCTGTCCGAAGAACCGGGTCGACAGCGAGGTCATGCTCGGTCACCTGGTCGACGGGGGCTTCGAGCTCGTCGATCGCCCCGAGGACGCCGACATCATCGTCGTCAACACCTGCGGCTTCATCGACGCCGCCAAAGAGGAGTCGGTGGACACCATCCTCGAGATGGCGCAGCACAAGGCCAACGGCACCTGCCGCAAGCTGGTGGTCAGCGGCTGTCTGAGCCAGCGCTACGCGCCCGCGCTCGCCGCCGAGATCCCCGAGGTCGACCACTTCCTCGGCACCGGCAACTTCGGCAGCGTCGCGACGGTCTTGGGCGGCGGCAAGGCGCACGCCCGGCTGCCGGTGATCCGCGAGCTGTTGGCGTCGCCCGCGGGGCATCGGCGCGAGCGCGGCGACTACCACCCGCGCTTGATGGGACGCAACGCCTTGGTCCCCTACCGGCATGACGCCCGGCTGGCCGGCAAGCGCTCGGTCGTCATCCCCGATCCCGACTTCACCTTGAGCGCCGGCTCGCCGCGCCTGCGCTCGTTGCCGCACTACACCACCTACGTGAAGGTCTCGGAGGGCTGCTCCAACAGCTGCTCGTTCTGCATCATCCCCAAGATCCGCGGCCCGCAGCGCTCCCGCCCGGTCGCCGACGTGGTCCGCGAGGTCGAGCGCCTGGTCGCCGAAGGGGTGGTGGAGATCAACCTGATCGCCCAAGATCTGTGCGCCTACGGCAAGGACCTCGGCGGCGGCCAATCGCTGCCGCAGCTGTTGCGGGCCCTGGACGCCGTCGGCGGCGACCGACCGCTGTGGATCCGCTGCCTGTACGCCTACCCCCGCGGCCTGACGACCGAGGTGCTGGAGGTGATGGCGGGGGCGCGCCACATTCTGCCGTACCTCGACATCCCGCTGCAGCACATCAACGAGCGGATCTTGCGCCGCATGCGCCGCGGCAAAGGCGGCCGCGCCACCCGCGACCTGCTCACGAGAGCGCGGGCCACCGTGCCCGGGCTGGTGCTGCGCACCGCGTTCATCACCGGCTTCCCGAGCGAGACCGAGGCCGAGTTCGAGGAGCTGTGCGACTTCGTGCGCGAGGCGCGCTTCGAGCACCTCGGGGTGTTCACCTTCTCCCCCGAAGAGGACACGGACGCTGCCGGCTTCGCGAACCCGGTGCCCGCCGAGGTGGCGGCCGAGCGTCGCGAGCGGCTGATGGCGCTGCAGCAGAAGCTGTCGCGCGAGCAGCAAGAGATCAAGGTCGGCAAGACCTTGCCGGTGTTGGTCGAGGGCGTGTCGACCGAGACCGAGCTCTTGCTCCAAGGTCGGCACCCCGGGCAGGCGCCGGAGATCGACGGCGTGACCTACATCAACGCCGGCACCGCGTCGCCGGGCGAGGTGGTAGCGGTGCGCGTCACTCAGGCCGCGGACTACGACCTGGTCGGCGGCATCGTGCCACCGCGGCGCAAGGCGGCGCCGGGCAAAGGTGACGCCATGGACTTGCCCGCCGAGGGAGGCTAAGCAAGCCAGGTGCAGTTCAACTCGTCCCAACGCGAGATCACGATCAAGGTCGTCTATTACGGCCCACCGCTCTCGGGGAAGACGACCAACCTCCAAGCGTTGCACAAGCTCCTCGACCCGAGCCAGACCGGCCACCTGACCGTCCTCGACACCGCCGACGACCGCACCCTGTTCTTCGACCTGCTGCCGGTCACGACCCAACTGGCGAGCGGCTTCTCGGTGAAGCTCAAGCTGTTCACGGTGCCGGGCCAGGTGATCCACACCGCGACCCGCCGCATCGTGCTCGCCGGCGCCGACGGCGTCGCCTTCATCGCCGACAGCCAGCGCTCGCAGTCGCGGGCCAACAACGAGTTCTGGCACGGGATGCGCACCCACCTCAAAGAGAACGGCCTCGACCCTGACGCGACCCCGACCGTCATCCAGTTCAACAAGCGCGACCTGCCGGAGGTGCGCAGCGACGCCGAGCTCGCCGAGATCCGCAGCCGCGGCAAAGAGCCGATCTACCCTGCGGTCGCGATCCGCGGCGAGGGCGTCGTCGAGACGCTGCGCGGCCTCTTGGATCTGGTGCTGAAGGCGTGGAGTCAGCACTACGAGGTGCGCCGGCACCTGGGCTGTTCGCCCGACGAGCTGATCGCCTCGATCTTCGGTCACCTGCGGCCGCTGCCGCCCGAACCACCTACGAGCAAGGGGACTTGAACGTGGACACGTCGGTGCTCGATCATGATGTTCCGCTCGCCGAGCTCCTCGACATCGAGGGGTTCCGCGACGTGTGCCGATCGTTCTGCGATCTCTATGGCATCGGCATCAAGGTCTTCGACGGCGAGGGCAGCAAGATCGTCGACGTCCGCGCCTCGACCGGCGACCACTGCGGCTACCTGTTCACGGTGCACGCCACCCAGGTGTTGTGCACCAACCTGGTGAACCAGATCCGAACCACGCCGCTGTCGAAGACCAGCGGCATCGCCACCATCGATTGTTTCAGCGGCCTGAAGTACAAGATCGTGCCGCTGCGCTACGAGGGCTCGCTGCTCGGCCGCTTCATCTTCGGGCCCTACGCCCCGGCGGCCCTGGAGCAACCGCCCGCCGCCCTGAGCCGCCACGAGCCCGAGCTGAACCTCGCGACCCTCGCCAAGTACCAGAGCAAGCTGCCGCGGGCGACCGAGGAGACCATCGGCAAGGTCGTCAGCCACATCACCAACGTCTTCGACGTCCTGATCCACGCCAACCACCGCGCCCACCTCACCTCCAGGCTCCACATCGCCAGCGTCTCGAGCACCTTCGCCGAGCTGGAGAAGACCAACCGCGACCTGAAGCAGGCGAACGAGAAGCTCCAGGACCTCGATCGCCTCAAGTCCAACTTCATCGCCACCGTGTCGCACGAGCTGCGCACGCCGCTCACCAGCGTCATCGGTTACTCGGAGATGTTGCTCGAAGGCATGGCCGGCGAGCTCTCCAAAGAGCAGCGCGAATACATCAACACCATCCTCGAGAAGGGCGAGAGCCTCCTGACCTTGATCGGCCAGGTCTTGGACATGTCGCGCATCGAATCCGGCAACGTCCTGGTGCAGCGCCAGCCGACCGAGATCCGCTCGGTGATGGAGCTGAGCGTCACCGACGTGCTGCCGCAGGCGCGCAAGCGCGGCGTCACCATCGTCGTCGAGGTCGCGCCCGACGTGGCGCCGATCGCGGTCGACCGCGACAAGGTGCGGCGCATCATCACCAACCTGCTGGCGAACGCGGTCAAGTTCAGCCCGGCGTCCGCCTCGGTCGCCCTGAAGGCCGACCTCGTCGACGTCGCCCCGGCGACCTCCGGGCACTTCGACGTCTTCGAGCCCGAGCGCAACCGCCACCTGCGCCTGCAGGTCGCCGACCAGGGCATCGGCATCCCGCCCGACAAGCTCGATCGGATCTTCGAGGCGTTCTTCCAGGTCGACAACACCTCGACGCGCGAGTTCGGTGGCACCGGCCTCGGCCTCGCCATCGTCCGCAACTTCGCGCACGCCCACGCCGGCCGGGTCGAGGTCCAGAGCCAGGTCGGCGCCGGCAGCACCTTCTCGGTGCTCTTGCCCTACGTCACCGACATCATCAGCGACAACGCCGGCGTCGAGGTCTTGTCGTCGCAGCAATCGGCGTGAGCGCCGCTCCTCGGCCCAGGGCGACTGTAAGATCGCCGGGCGCCGGCCTCGCCGGGGTCGGCGGCGGGTCCTGCGGTGACGTCTTGTCGCCTGCGAAAAATCGTGCTAGCCGCTGTGGATGAACTTGCACAGCGAGATCGAGGATCTCTTGGAACGTCGCGAATTTCCCCGTCACGCCTACACGCGCACCGTCTCGGTGAGCCTGGCGCGTTGGTCGACGCTCGAGGTCATGAGCCACGACATCAGCGCCGGCGGCATCCGTTTGGCGTTGCCGATCGGGGTCACCGCCGGCGACCAGGTGACCGTCGGCCTGACGCTGCCGAACGAGCTCCAGATCTCGCTCGCCGCCGAGGTCCGCTTCGTAGGCCAAGGCACGAGGCCGGGCGAGTGCGTCGCCGGCCTGCGCTGGCTCGACAGCCACGGTGAAGACGCGGTGCTGTTGAACGAAGTGATCGCGGACCTAAAGACCGGCGGCGACGCCTAGCGGCCCATCGCGGCCCACGCCAGCCGCGCCACGAGCTCCAACCCCTCGAAGATCCCCGGCGGCTCCAGCCGCTGCTCGACGCCGTCGACAAAGACGCGCCGCACCTCGGTGACGTCGGTGAGCCGCAGGTCGGGGCGGCCGGCGACCGCGATGAGATCGGCGCGGTAGCCCACCTGCACCAACCCCACCGCGTCGTGCAAGTTGACCAGCCGCGCCCCACCCCAGGTCGCGGCGCGCAAGACCGCCAAGCGCGACAGCCCCGCCTGCTCCAGAAGCAAGAGCTCCTCCACCGGCGAGCCGTGCAAATCGAAGCAGGTGGCGGCGTCGGTTCCGAGACCGAGCTCGACCCCGGCGGCGGCGAGCTTGCCGGTGTTGGCGCCGAGGCTTTCGACCGCCTGTTCGGCGCGGGCTCGCGAGATCCCCGGCATCAAGAACGGCGGCAACAGGGTCTCCTGCTTGCGGTCTTCCGCCGCGTAGCGCCGCAGGTCGGCGCGGGCGGCGTCCGACAACAACGCCCGCACCGCGGGCCGGTCGAGGCGCTCGAGGTGCTTGGGCCCCCAGAGGGGCGCGGCAAACACGAAGATCGTCGGCGCCACCGGCGTCCTTTTGTCCTTCACCTTCGCGATCAGGTCGTCGGCGAGCGGCTCGATCGCGCCGTGCATCAAGGCGTCGACGCCGCACTCGAGCGCCAGCGCGTAGCCCCGGGCGGTGATGGCGTGCGCCAACACCCGGAGCTCCTGGCGGTGCGCCTCTTTGACGGTCGCACACAGCGTCGCCGGCGACAGCAGCGGCAACGGCGCGCCGTTGTAGCTCACCTCCTGCAGCGCGACCTTGATGAAGTCCACACCCTCTGCGGCGAGCCCGCGGACGACCGCGACCGCGGCCTCCGGGCCGGCGAGCTCCACGACCGCTTTGGCGTCCACGAGCTCGCGGCCGAGAAAGTCGATCGGGTAGCCCCCGGGTGCAGTCAGGACCGGGCCGGAGACCAGCACCCGCGGGCCGCGGTGACGTGCGGTGCCGACAAACCGGCGCAAGGCGATCGCGAGAGGGGCCGGGGCGCCGAGGTCGGCGACGGTGGTGACGCCGGCCTGGAGATCGGCGTGCAAGTTCCGCAGCGCCTGGAACGGACCCTGGTCCAGCTTGGGATCGCAGGCCCCCGACGAGAACAAGTGGGCGTGGGCGTTCACCAACCCCGGCAACAGCGTCAGGTCGCCGAGGTCGATGACGGCGGCCGCGGCGGGCAGGGGGCTGTCGTCGTCGTCCGCGAGCGCCGCGATGCTGCCGTCCTTGACCAAGATCCGAACCCGGTCGCGCGCCGGCGCGCCGCTGCCGTCGATCACCCGCCCGGCACGAATGACCAAGCTCGGCGGCGCCTCGACCGCGCAGGCCGCCGCGACCACCGCCACCACGCCCGAGAGCAGAGATCTCATCATGCGCCTTGCACCAGCGGCCGAGGAAACACCCCGGTTTCGCGCAGACAGAGAATGGCGTCGGCGACCGCGCGCGCCGCCCGCGGGTAAGCCGCCGGCAGCGTGTCGCTCGAGTTGCGGCCGCCTTGCGCCGCGGTGAAGGCTCGCTCCCAGAGCGCGTCGCTGAGCGCCGGGGGCTCGGCCTCGTGGCCGTCGAGACAGAGACAGAGCAGCGCCCAGAGGTCGGGCTCCAACCGCGCCCGGTGGCCGGAGAGCGCCGGCAGCAGGGTCGCGAGGATCTGGCGTTCGACGACCAGACGCCAGGTGCCCGGGGCGCGGCGCAGCAACGCCCGGACGTTGTCGATGTACTCCGGCAGCTGTGCCGCCATCGACGCGTTCGCGATCTGCGCCCCCATCGCGCCCTTAGTGCGCTCGAAGCGCGCGCCGAGTCAACTCGAGCGGCGCGAATCGGCCGAGCCGCGGCGGTCGGCGGTCGACCGCGCGACGCCACAAATGGGGCGCGGCCCCCTTTCTTTGCCGTCGGTCCGTGCCTACTTTGGGGTTTCATGGTCGAGAAGGCTGTCGCCCTCCGGGCCGAGTCGCAAGGAGCGCTCGGCAAGTCCGGCCCGGTTCTCAACCAGGCCGAGCGGCTGCGCCTCTATCGTTTGATGCTCACCAGCCGGCGCTTGGACGACCTCGAGATTCAGCTGAAGCGCCAGAATCAGATCTTCTTCCAGATCTCCGGCGCCGGCCACGAGGCCACCCAGGCCGCGGCGGCGCTGCTCTTGAAGCCCGGCTACGACTGGTTCTTCCCCTACTACCGCGACAAGGCCTTCTGCCTCGGCATCGGTTACAGCGCCCTCGACATGCTGCTCGGCTCGTTCGGCGCCCGGACCGATCCGAGCTCCGGGGGCCGGCAAATGCCGTCCCACTGGGGCCGGCCCGAGCTCAACCTGGTGGCGCAGTCGAGCCCCACCGGCACCCAGTTCCTGAACGCAGTGGGCTGCGCCGAGGCCGGTCTGCATTGGCAACGCCTGCAGCGCGAGGGCGTCCTCGGACGGCGCTTCCAGGCCGACGAGGTGGTCTACGTGTCGTCGGGCGAAGGCACGACGAGCGAGGGTGAGTTCTTCGAGGCCTTGAACACCGCCTGCAACCTGAAGCTGCCGGTGTTGTTCCACATCGAGGACAACGGCTACGCGATCTCGGTGCCGGTGGAGGTGCAGACCGCGGGCGCCTCGATCACCCCGGTGGTCGCCGGTTTCCCCGACCTGTTACGCCTCGAGTTCGACGGCTGTGACCCCGAGGCCTCGGTCGCCGCGTGGGCCGAGGGCATCCGCTACGCCCGGGCGCGCCGCGGCCCGGTGCTGCTGCATGCCCACGTCATCCGGCCGTACTCGCACTCGCTCTCCGACGATCACCGCCTCTATCGCCCCCAGGTCGAGCGCGCCGCCGACGCGGGCAAGGATCCGATCACCAACTATCGCGAGCTGCTGCTCGGGAAACTCAAGATCCCACCGAGGACCCTGACGGCGCTGGAGGCCGAGGTCGACGCCGAGCTCGCCGCGGCCCGCGACCGCGCGCTCGCGGCCCCGCCCCCCGACCCGACGACGGCGGAGCGCTACGTCTACTCGCCCGACCTCGATCCGACGAGCGCCGAGTTCGCGACCGCGGCGCTCACCGACGGCGAGCCCGAGACGATGGTGGATCTGATCAACGTAGCGCTCAAAGACGAGATGCGCCGCGACGCCCGAGTCATCGTGTTCGGCGAGGACGTCGCCGATGTCTCCCGCGAGGCCGCCCTCTCTGAAGTCCAGGGCAAGGGCGGGGTGTTCAAGGTGACCCACGGCCTGCAGCGCGAGTTCGGCTCGGCGCGGGTGTTCAACTCGCCGCTCGCCGAGGCCAACATCGTCGGGCGCGCGGTCGGCATGGCGATCCGCGGCCTGAAGCCGGTCGTCGAGATCCAGTTCTTCGACTACATCTGGCCGGCGATGATGCAGATCCGGAGCGAGCTCGCAGCGTTGCGCTGGCGCTCCGACAACCACTTCTCCTGCCCGGTGGTCATCCGCTGCACCTACGGCGGCTACCTGAAAGGCGGCGGCGTCTACCACTCGCAGACCGGCGAATCGATCTTTGCCCACATCCCCGGCCTGCGGGTGGTGCTGCCGAGCTGCGCCCTGGACGCCAACGGCCTGCTGCGCACCGCGATCCGCTGCGACGACCCGGTGCTCTTCCTCGAGCACAAGCACCTCTACCGCCAGGCGTACAACCGCGCCCCCTACCCCGGGCCTGACTTCATGATCCCCTTCGGCAAGGCCAAGACCGTCCGCGCCGGCAAGGACATGACCATCGTGTGCTACGGCGCCCTGGTGAAGCGCTGCCTGGACGCCGCGAATCTTGCCGCGACCAAGGGCGTCGACGTCGAGGTCCTCGACCTGCGCACCGTGAGCCCGTACGACTGGGACGCGATCGCGGCGAGCGTCCTCAAGACCAGCAAGGTCATCGTCGCCTACGAGGACGCGCGCAGCTGGGGCTCGGGGGCGGAGATCGCGGCGCGGATCGCGGACGAGCTCTTCGCCCACCTCGACGGCCCGGTGCGCCGCGTCGCCTCGCGCGACACCTTCGTCGGCTACCACCCGGTGCTCGAAGACACCATCCTGCCGCAGACCGATGACGTCAGCCGTGCCATCGACGCGCTCGCGTCGTACTAGAATGCTCTCGCCGTGAGCTGATCGTTCCGCGCCCTTTCTTGCGTTCCTCGCGCTCGCGGCTTCGCCTCCGCTGCAGCACCGGCGGGCGCGACCGTGTGGTCGAGTCCAGATGGAAAGGCTCTGGAACCTACTCGGACGGCGGCCGGACGACGCGCAACCGGTCTTTGAGCCCGGCCGACATCGCCAGGTTGTTGCCGGCGTCGACGATCACCGCCTGCACCTCGGGCTCTGTGTCGGCGAGCGCCAGGCCTTCGGTGGGGCCGAGGACGAAGAGGGTGGTGGCGAGGGCGTGCGCGGTGGCGGCGTCTTTGGCGACCACGGTGACGCTGCGGGCGCCCTTGGCCGGCAGGCCGGTGCGGGGGTCGAGGATGTCGCACAGCCGCTCGCCGTCGATCTGCACGAAGCGCTGATAGTCGCCGACGGTCGCGACCGCCTCGTCCTTGAGCGGCAAGGTGGCGTAGTAGCCGACGGCGCGCGGGTCCTGCAGGCCCACGATCCACGGCTTCGGCCCTTTGCTGCCCACGGCGCGGATGTCACCGCCCGCGAACACCAGCGCGTTCGCAAAACCCTCTCCGACGAGGAGCGCCAGGGCCTCGTCGGCGGCGGCGCCGCGCACCATACCGCCCAAGCCGATGCTCGTAGTCGCGGCCTGCAGCGTGACCTGCGAGTGCTCGACGTCGAGCACGATCTGCGCGTCGTCGACCCGCGCCAGACGCTCCCGGAGACGCACCGCGTCCGGCGGTCGGGGCTTGGCGGCGCCGAAGTCCCACAGGCCCTGGAGCGCCGCCGCGGACAGCGCCCAAGCGCCACGGCTCAGGCGCTGCACCTCGCGACCGCGCAAGAGCATCCGGAGCGCGAGCGGGCTCACCGACACCGGGCCTTTGCCGGCGCCGAGGTTTACCTTGCTGAGCTCTGACGCCGGCACGTAGTCCGCGAGCTCGGCCTCGACCGCGAGCATCCGCGCCATCGCGGCGTCGATCGCACGCCGGGCGCCATCGGCGTCCGCCGAGTACACTGCGACCATGAGGTGCGAGCCCAGGCCGTCCTTGGTGTCGCTGATGACGCTCGGCTGCGGCGGCGGGGGCGCCACCGGTTCCTGGGCGGCGGCCGGCGCCGCGCCGAACAGCGCGAGCAAGAGACAGCGGTGCCGAGCGAATCGGAGCACGACGTGGTTATAACAAGTTTGGCGGCGGTACTCACGAGTTGTTCGCGGCCCAACGGGGTGTTAGCGTACGGCATGATCTCACCGCGGCAGCGGCCGAACGTCGGCGCTGCGTTGCGCCCGGCCCTCGAGAGGAGGATGCATGGCTGACCTCATCCAGAAGATCGCGGCCTATCACAACACCGAGGCCTACCGAGAGCAGACCTGGACCGGGACGTTCGAAGAGTACGTCCAGCTGGTGCGCAAGAACCCGGCGGTGAGCCGCAACGCCTTCCAGCGCATCCACGACATGATCCAGTCCTACGGCCGCGAAGAGTACATCGACTCGAAGAAGAAGCTGGTGCACCACTACTTCTTCGACGATCCGGAGAACGAGGGCGCCGACGCGGTCTACGGCCTCGACATCCCGCTGATGCGGCTGGTGAACGTCTTCAAGAGCGCCGCGAACCGCTACGGCACCGAGAGGCGCGTCATCTTGCTGCACGGTCCCGTCGGCTCGTCGAAGTCGACCATCGTCCGGCTGTTGAAGAAGGGCCTCGAGTCGTACTCGCAGAAGCCCGAGGGCGCGCTCTACACCTTCGACTGGTACCTGGACGAGCTGCGCGAGGACGGCACCCAGTACCGCGAGCACATGCCGTGCCCGATGCACGAGGAGCCGCTGCGCCTGATCCCCCAAGAGTACCGGGTCAAGGCGCTCGTCGACCTCGGCATCGCCGGCGACGCCTATCCGGTCAACATCGAGGGCGACCTGTGCCCGGCGTGCCGCTTCGTGTTCCGCTCTCTGATGAGTCGCTACAAGGGCGAGTTCAGCAAGGTGATGGAGCATATCAAGGTGCGACGCTTCATCATGTCGGAGAAGGATCGCCAGGGCATCGGCACCTTCCAGCCCAAGGACGAGAAGAACCAGGACTCCACCGAGCTGACCGGCGACATCAACTACCGCAAGATCGCGATCTACGGCTCGGACTCCGACCCGCGGGCCTTCAACTTCGACGGCGAGTTCCACATCGCCAACCGCGGCATCATCGAGTTCATCGAGGTCCTGAAGCTCGACGTCGCCTTCCTCTACGACCTGCTCGGCGCCTCGCAAGAGCACAAGATCAAGCCGAAGAAGTTCGCGCAGACCGACATCGACGAGGTCATCATCGGCCACACCAACGAGGCCGAGTACAAGAAGCTCCTGAACAACGAGTTCATGGAGGCGCTGCGCGACCGCACCGTGAAGATCGACGTGCCGTACATCACCAAGCTGTCGCAGGAAGTGCGGATCTACGAGAAGGACTACAACAAGAAGAAGATCACCGGAAAGCACATCGCGCCGCACACCCTGGAGATGGCGGCGATGTGGGCGGTCGCGACCCGGCTCGAGGACCCGAAGAAGGCCAACCTGACGATCCCGCAGAAGATCAAGCTCTATGACGGCAAGATGCTCCCGGGCTTCACCGAGGAGAGCGTCAAGGAGCTGCGCAAGGAGGTCGAGCGCGAAGGCCTGGACGGCATCAGCCCGCGCTACATCCAGGACAAGATCTCGAACGCCTTGGTCTCGGAGAAGGCGGTCGGCTGCATCAACCCCTTCCTGGTGTTGAACGAGCTCGACTCCGGCCTGACGCAGCACTCGCTGGTCACCAAGGAAGAGGACCGCAAGCGCTACCGCGAGCACATCGCGATGGTGAAGCAGGAGTACGAAGACCTGGTGAAGAACGAGGTGCAGCGCGCGATCTCCGCCGACGAGGAGGCGATCTCGAAGCTGTGCGCCAACTACATCGACAACGTCAAGGCCTACACCGTCAAAGAGAAGGTGAAGAACAAGTACACCGGCCAGTTCGAGGAGCCCGATGAGCGCCTGATGCGGTCGATCGAGGAGAAGATCGACATCGCCGAGAGCCGCAAGGACGACTTCCGGCGCGAGGTGATGAACTACATCGGCGCCCTGGCGGTCGAGGGCAA
This sequence comes from Deltaproteobacteria bacterium, assembly GCA_016218825.1. GTDB lineage: Bacteria > Myxococcota > XYA12-FULL-58-9 > XYA12-FULL-58-9 > XYA12-FULL-58-9 > JACRCV01. The sequence goes on along the minus strand of JACRCV010000086.1, from coordinate 43,413 downwards.
GAAGTTCGACTTCCGCACCAACGAGCGGCTCTACAAGGCGCTCGAGCTCAAGCTCTTCGAGGACCAGAAGGACTCGATCAAGCTGACGACCTTGGTGTCGAACGTCGTCGATCGCGAGACTCAGGAGAAGATCGACGTCGTCAAACAACGCATGATCCGCAACTACGGCTACTGCGAGGTCTGCGCCACCGACGTGCTCAACTTCGTGGCTTCGATCTTCGCCCGCGGCGACGCCAAGGATTGAGCTCGGAAACGGGGGCGTGGCCGATGCCGCGGCAGAAGAAGCGTCCGCCGCCTGCGCCCGGGACCTTCCGCCCCGCGGCCCCAAGAGACGCCCACGACATCGTCTCGATGTACGCGATCGCGGCGCGCGCCACCTGCGAGCGCCCCGAGGCCCTGGACGCCATCGTCCAGACCCTGGGCCGCACGAGCACCCACCTGATGCCGCCGGAGCAGATGGCCGCCAATGAGTGCGCCCGGCTGTGGCAGTTCTTCGTGCAAGCAGCGACCACCGGCAAGCCGACCTTGCGCCTCGAAGCCGGCCGCGCCCTGGTGCGCGACCTCGACATGCTCGGGCAACGGCTCGACCTGGCGCCGTTGTCCGGCTGGGACAAGATCCCGGCGGCGATCGACGACCCGAACGCCGTCGACCCGGAGGATGCCGACGACGACGACGACCCCGACAGCGGCGATCCTCTCGCCACCGTGCGCCGCCGCGCCAAGAAGCTCGCCACCAAGAAGCGACGGCTCAGCGCCTCCGATACCCTGGAGCTGCTCGCGGCGCTCGCGCCCACCGGCCGCCAAGAGGTCTTCGGCACGATGATCGGCGCCGGCATCCTCGGCCGCAGCGACGCGACCCTCGTCGAGCAACAGCTGCTGCGCGGCGGCAAGCTCCGCGGTGAGAACGACGCCCTCAGCGACACCCTCGACAAGCTCGGCGCTTGGCTCCTCGGCGCCTGACCCACCGCGTCCCGGCCGAGGGCTCCGAAGGCGCCGATCTCGAGGGCGCGGCCACGACTGCGGCGCGACCGGCGCAACAGATCTAGGCGGCGCTCTGCGCTTGCAGGCGCTCGAGGCGGTGCGCGATCTTCTCCGCCGCCCTGAGGCTCATCGCCATGATCGTCAGCTGCGGGTTCACTCCCAACGGCCCACAGAGCACCGAGCCGTCGCAGACGAAGAGGTTGTGGACGTCGTGGGTCTCGTGATTCGAGTCGACGACCGAGGTGAACGGGTCGTGACCCATCCGGCAGGTGCCGAGCGGATGATAGGCCGTGAGGTCGAAGTCGCGGGCGTTGAAGGACCGCCGTTCAAAGACCGCGACCTCGGCGTCGTCTTTGAAGGAGGGGACGCCATGCACCCCGGGATAGACCTCCAGCGCGCCGCCGGCCAACATGACCCGCGCCAGGATGGCGTGGCCGCGTTGGATCTGGGCGCGATCGCGGCCGTTCAGCCAATACGTGATCCACGGCTCGCCTTGGGGGCCTTGCCGCACCCGGCCGCGTGAGGTGTCGGCCACCATGAAGCCGAACGCCAGAGTGTGCCGATAGCGCTCGATCTGCGACACGAAGCGCGGTCCGAACGACGTCAACGACACCGCGGTCAGGTCGAGCGGCGCCTGCGCCCCTTCGAACATCAGACCCTCGTCGCGAAACTCGTCGATGCCGTAGCCCTGCGGCACCGTGCGGCCGCTGTCGAGGTCGTCGGGGTAGAGCCCCACCGCCGCGGTGGCCGGGTGGATCGTCAGGTTGCGCCCCACCTGCCCCGAGGTGTTCGCGAGCCGGTCGGCGAGCAGCAGCAGCGGGGTCGACAGCGTCCCGGCCGCCAGCACCACCACCCGGGCCCGGACGCTCAGCGACACCGGGCGCCCGTCCTTCTGCGCCACGCCGCTCACACCCACCGCGCGCTCGCGCAGGGTGAGGAGGCGCTCCACCTTGAAGCCGGTGTAGAGCTCGGCGCCGGCCTGAAGCGCCGCGGGAATGAACGACACGTTCGTCGAGCGCTTGGCGTCGGTGGGGCAACCGAAGCAGCACAGGCCCTGACCGTCGCACCCGGGCGCGTTGCGGCTGAGCGGGTGGTGCGAGTATCCCAGGCGCTCGCAGCCGTCCGCGATCTTCACCGCCGGCTTGCCGAGCGCCGCCGGTGAGGACGGGCCGGCCTCCAGCAAGCGCTCCACCCGGTCGTAGTATGGCGCCAGCGTGGTGGCGCTGAGCTCGACGAGCCCCAGCTCGTCTTGCCATCTGGCGAACGTCGCCGGCGGCAGGCGAAACATCGTGCCGGAGTTGATCAGCGTCGTGCCGCCGACGGCGACACCGACCGGGATCGGAATGACGGTGTTGCCGACCGCCGCGATGCGGCCGCTGTGTTTGTAGGCCTTGCGGATCATGTCGAGCGGCCGGCCATTGAAGTCCCGCCGGGTGAGGTACTCGCCCTCTTCGACGATCAACACCGCGTGCCCACGCCGGGCGAGCTCGGCCGCCACCGGCGCCCCCCCCGCCCCGGTGCCGACCACGACGACGTCACACTCGAGCACCGCGCGGTCGGGAAGGTCGGCGGCCGCGTGGACCTGCGATCGCCAACGCGCCGCCTCCAACGCCGGCGGCGGCGACACGCTGTAGCGACAGCCGAGGGCGTTGGCGACGTTCGGATCGTCGAAGCGCGCCAGCTTCAGCGGCAACAACAGCCCCCGCGCCACGAGCCGCCGGAGCTCGCTGTGCGACTCGGCCCCGAGGGCCCGCAGTCGGCGGCCGAGCGGCAGCCGTGAGAACCGGGCGCCGAAGGTCGCCCACGTCGACCACTCCAAGGTCCAAAGCAACGCGCGATAGCCGGCGCCGACCGCGGTCGACTCCGAAGACAACAAGGCCTCGATGCGCTCGAGGAAGCGCCTGTCCGACCCCGGAAACCGCTCGCCAACCGGCAGCGCGGCGTCGGCCATGGCCAGGACGATCTGACGCTCGTGCTCGTCGAGATGCATCTCAGCCGCCCTCGAGGCGTCCCCGCGTCAGGGCCCGGCGCTCGACGTCGAGGCGGCGCCTCCGCCGGCGGGCGCCGGGGAGCCACGACCACAGGAACCCCGGCAGCTGCGCGAGCCGAAAGCGCATCTGCCCCTCGGCGAGGACGTGACCCTCCGAGTCGCGAAGCACCACCGGCATCCGCGTGAGCGACGCCACCGGCGCCAGCGCCTTGAGGTGTTTCTCGCCGGTGAAGACCAAGGCGCGACCATCGGCGGCGACGAGCTCGAAGCGGTAAGCGATCGATGGCGGCGCGATGGCGACCTGCAGCGTGCCGTCGATGGGAGCGGCGGGCGCCCAGGGCGGAGCCGCGACGATGCCCGAGAGCGCGAAGTGGCCGCCACCCCGGCCGCGGGCGCTGACGGTGAACGAGATCCGGCGCTCGGCGCCGGCAGCGTCGATCACGGTCCCGGACATCGACTCGACGAAAGAGAGAGGCATGTTCACCTCCTGGCGTCACACGACCGCGAAGCGCGGATCGAGATTGCGGCCGAGGAGCTCGAGCGCCCCACCGTGCGCCGAGCGCAGGGTGAACGGCGCCTCGCCGCGCGGCTGCACCTCGAGCAGCACCCGCGCGAGCTTGCTGTTCAAACAATAGGTCAACGTGCCGTCGGGGTTGGGGTAGCCGAGCTGCACCATCGGCCTGTCGCTCGCGTCGAGGCGCAGCCGAACCGTGGCGGCGCGATTGCGGAGACGGAGGACGAGCCGGTCGGGAGCAAACGTCGCCTCCTGGCGCCAGAGGTCGAGCACGGTGTCGAAGCGGAGCTCGCGCTCGCCGTAGCGCACCACCATGACCGCGAGCGGCGGGCTCACCAGCGGGCCGAGCTTCACCCGCCCGACGCCCCCTTCGACGAACCCGGCGGGGGCGTTCGCCGTGGCCGGGAAAGAGCACTGTCCCCAGCCGTACTGGAAGTAGTGCTCGGAGCCCCAGTTGTGCCCTTGCGAGCCGGTCCAGCCGTCGAGCGAGATCTCCTGATCGGCAAGTCGGATCGTGCCGCGAAGCTCGAGGCACGGCGACGGTGTGTTCACTTTGAAGCGCGGCAGCGGCCCCTCGCGCAGCAAACGAAGGGGGTAGAGCGACAGGCCACCCGCGACCGGGGTCGCCGGGGTCTGCCAATGGAGGTCGAAGTCGACCCCACCGGTGTCGGTCGCGACGTGGCCGTGGGCCGCGCCGCGGGCGCCGAGCGACCAGGCGAAGGTGCCGACGTTGATCGCGATCGACTCCTCGACACCGGCGAAGCCCTCGAGGGCCAACGGGTGGGTGTCTTTGCGGGCGAGGGTGCGGTGGTCTTCGCCGTCGAACCAGATGAGCCAGGTCTGCGCCACCGGCGCGCCGACCCGGGGCGCGAAGATCGTGACCTTGAGCCAGAGAGCGCGGCGTCGCTCGGGATCGTTGGCGCGGATGAAGTAGCTCTCGACGTGACCGGGGGCGTTCGCGTAGCGCAGCGCGTTCATCGCCGGCTCCGGGCGCAAGAGCCTCGGCAGCAGGCCGGTCACGGACGCGCCTCGAGGGTGGTGAGCGCGGTCGCGGCGTGGGCGCGCATCGCGGCGGTGGCGAGGGCGGCGTTGCCGGCGCGGATCGCGGCGACCGCCTGGCGGTGATGGCGGGGGTCGAAGACCTCGCGGCTGTAGATCGCGGCGAAGCGGTCGCGGCCTTTGCTGTAGATCTCGCGCACCAGATTCGCGAACCACTGCAACAACCGATTGCCGGTGATCGCCACCAGCTCCTGAAAGAAGTCGTAGTCGAGGTCCTGCAGCGCTGCCGGGCGCGTCTTGGCGTCGCTCAGTCGCCGCGCGAGGTCGTTGAGCCTGGCGATCGACGCCGGATCCGCCTTGGTCGCCGCCTCGCCGGCGCACCAGCCGAGGAGCATCGCCCGGATCTCGTGCAGGTCGCGCAAGATCCCGGGATCGACGCGCACCCCGAGCTCGACCAGGTGCGGCACCAAGTCCAGCCCCACCGACAAGAAGAAGTCCGCCACCCGCGTCGCGCCGCCGTGACGGATGTGAATCAACCCCCAGCCCTCCAAGCGCTTCATCGCCTCGCGCACCGACGAGCGGTTGACGGCGTAGCTCTCCGCGAGCGCCCGCTCCGACGGCAACGCGTCTCCCGGGTGCAGCCGTCCCTCGAGGATCGAGCGGCGCAACCCCGCCGCGATCCGCTCCACCACCCGCTCCCGCTTGGCCGTCGCCGCCATGACTGGTCCGACCAGTAACACGCCCGGGCCGTGGTTGGCAAGCCGCCGCGAGGCCGCGGGCCGGGGGCGGACGGCGCTCTGGCGAGTGGAGCGCTTCGGCCCTTGACGGCGGCGTCGCCGGCGATCAATGGTCGGACCAGTTGCGAGGTGCCCATGGGTGAGACCGGCTCCGAAGGTGCGGGTGGCAAGACGGCGGTCGAGGTCGCGTTCGCCAAGCTGTTCGGCGCGGCCCGGCGGCAGCCTTATGCGAGCCTCGAGGAGCGCGTCGACCGCCTGGAGCGGTTGGCGAGCTTGCTGGTCTCGGGTCAGGAGGCGTTCGTCGCCGCGATCGACGCCGACTTCGGCGGGCGCTCGGCGCACGAGTCGCGCCTGGTCGACGTGGTGCTGGCGCTGAAGGCCGCGACCGATGCGCTAGCGCACGTCCACGAGTGGATGCGACCGCAGCCGGTCGCGGCGCTGCGCTGGTTTCGACCGGGCCGGGCGTTCTTCGAGTACGTGCCCAAGGGGGTCGTCGGTGTGATCGCGCCGTGGAACTACCCCGTCAACCTGGCGCTGTCGCCGGTCGCCGGGGCGCTCGCGGCCGGCAACCGGGTGTTGCTGAAGCCGTCGGAGCTGACGCCGCGCACCGCGGCGCTCCTCGCCGAGCGCGTCCGCGACCTGTTCAGCGCCGAGGAGATCGCGGTCGTCGAGGGCGGCCCGGAGGTGGCGCGGGCGCTCACCCTTCTGCCGCTCGACCACCTGGTGTTCACCGGCTCGACCGCGGTGGGACGCCAAGTCGGCCTCGCGGCGGCGGCGGCCCTGACCCCGGTGACCTTGGAGCTCGGCGGCAAGTCGCCGGCGTTGGTGCACCCGGACTATCCGATGGCCAAGGCGGCGGCGCGCATCGCCCTCGGCAAGCTCTTCAACGGCGGGCAGACCTGCATCGCGCCGGACTACGCGTTGATCGCGGCCGGCCGCGAAGCCGCCTTCACCGAGCACTTCACCGCGACGGTGCAGCGCGCCTACCCGAACCTCGCCGACAACCCGCAGTACACCGCGGTCGTCAACGACCGCCACCATCAGCGATTGCTGGCACTCGTCGAGGACGCGGTGGCCAAGGGGGCGCAGGTACAGACGGTGGCGCCGCACGGGGCGCCGAAGGCGAGGCCGCGCCGGATGGCCCCGGTGTTGCTGTTCGGGGTCAACGATCAGATGCGGGTGATGCAGGAGGAGATCTTCGGCCCGCTCCTCCCGGTCTGGACCTACCGCAGCGTCGACGAGGCGGTCACCTACATCAACGACCACCCCCGGCCGCTGTCGTTCTATTACTTCGACGACGACGACCGCCGGGTCGCCGACGTCCTGCACCGCGTGGTCTCAGGCGACGCGACCGTCAACGACACCATGATTCACTTCGCGCAGGAGAGCCTGCCGTTCGGCGGCATCGGCGCCTCCGGCATCGGCGCCTATCACGGCGAGGTCGGCTTCCGAACTTTCTCGCACCCGCGCGGCGTGATGGTGGCGAGCGGCGTCAGCCCGGCGCGGCGGCTCCTGGCCCCGCCCTACGGCCGCCTCGTCGACGCCGGACTGAAGGCGATGACGAGCCGGGTCGGGCGCTGGCTCGGCGCTTGAGCGCCGTGGGTCCGCGGTTGGCAGGTCGCCCTTTTGTGCGCTAGCATTCGCAGGTGGATCGTCGCCGCCGACGAGCCTTCTGGGGGGAGCAAACCAGAAGGAGCCTCGATGAAGGCCAACTGTTGGGAAGTCACCAAGTGCGGCAAAGAGAAGGATTGCCCGGCGTTCGCGAACACCCGGCTGAACGGCGCCCATGACGGCAAGAACGCCGGCCGCGCCTGCTGGGTGGTGGCGGGCACGATGTGCGGCGTCGCGGTCCAGGGCACGCTCGCTCAGAAGATCGGCGACTGCGCCAAGTGCGAGTTCTACGGCCAGGTGAAGAGCGAAGAAGGCGGCGCCTTCATGACCGTCAACGACCTGCAGATGATGATGTAGCGTCGAAGGGCGCCGACAACACCGCGAGGAAGCGGAGCGGCTCAGCCGCGCTCGCGACCACGCCGTGCTCGTGTCCGGCCTTGCACAACCAGGCGTCACCGGGACCGGCGGCGAAGCGCTCGCCGTCCAGGAGCCCGGTGCCGTGGCCCTGGGGCACGACGTAGAGCTCTTCGTCGCGGTGGTGGCGGTGCAGGCCGATGTCGGTGCCGGGCTCGAGGGTCATCTCGGTGACGAAGGCGACGCCGTGCATGTCGCCGTTTGCGAGGTAGGTCTTGGCGAAGCCGGCGCCGTTGCCGCCGCGGATGTTGTCGCGGCGTTCCGGCGGGAGATCGGCGGCGTGACGAATCATCGGTTTTGCCCTTCTGGTGGCGGGTGTTAGACTAGGCCCATATGGCGCTGCGCATCAAACAGGACCACTCGCGCTTTCGGCAGATCGTGCGCGGCAAGATCAAGCAGAACCTGAAGAAGTACATCTCGCAGGGCGAGATGCTCGGCAAGCAGGGCAAGGACGTCATCACCATCCCGGTGCCGCAGATCGATCTGCCGCACTTCACCTACGGCCACAAGGACACCGGCGGCGTCGGCCAGGGCGAGGGCGACGTCGGCGACGTGCTGCAGCCGGGCAACATCGACCAGGGCGACGGCCACAAGGCCGGCCAGGACCCGGGTGAGCACACCCTCGACGTCGAGGTGACCTTCGACGAGCTCGCCGAGATGTTGGGGGAGACGCTCGAGCTGCCCCAGATCTTGCCGAAGGGCAGCGATCAGATCACCTCGCAGCACTACAAGTTCACCGGCGTGCACCGCACCGGCCCGGAGTCGCTGCGCCACTTCAAGCGCACCTTCAAACAAGCCCTGCGCCGCCAGCTGTCGATGGGCCAATACGACCACACGAACCCGGTGATCGTCCCGACCCGCGAGGACCGCCGCTACCGCTCGTGGCGCATCAAACAAGAGCCGCAGTTCAACGCCGTCATCCTCTACATGATGGACGTCTCCGGGAGCATGGGCGACGAGCAGAAGGAGATCGTGCGCATCGAGTCGTTCTGGCTCGATACGTGGCTCAAGCACCACTACAAGGGCCTGGTGACCCGCTACATCATCCACGACGCCCAGGCCAAGGAGGTCGACCGCGAGACCTTCTTCCACACCCGCGAGTCGGGCGGCACCATGATCTCCTCGGCCTACAAGCTCGCCGCCGAGATCATCGACGCCGAATACCCGCCGTCGCAGTGGAACATCTACCCGTTCCACTTCTCCGACGGCGACAACTGGTCGGCCGACGACACCCGCCTGTGCATGGACCTCATCAAGTCCCGCCTGCTCCCCAAGGTGAACGTGTTCTGCTACGGCCAGGTCGAAAGCCCCTACGGCTCCGGGCAGTTCATCAAAGACGTCAAAGACGGCTTCGGCAAAGACGACCGCGTCCTCACCTCCGAGATCCCCAACAAAGAAGCGGTCTACAAATCCATCAAAGACTTCCTCGGCAAAGGAAAGTAACACCCCGCCTCTCGCCAACACCCCCAACACACCGCGTCAAAAGTACATTCCGCCACGTTCCGACCCCACCGCGCCAGAACGTCGGCCGTCGGCGACAATCGCAAGTTGTTGTAATTACAAAGCTTTATGACACAGGCCAGCCTTTGTCCCACATCATCCTACTTTGCACACATTCCTTGCATCAGCGGTGTGCCTACGATAGAGGAGGCGCCGAGTGGGGAGTCTGAGGATAGGACTCAATGCAGCGCCGTATAACCGCCAGACATCTGATGACCAGCGCTCCGACCATCATCCATGAGTTCGGCGTGCTCGCGTTCGTGCGCTGCCTCGCGGGCGCGTACTTGAAGCGCAAGGCCACGTTCGCCGAGCTGGTGATGCGCTTGCATCATGTATAGCGGGGGGACCCCCGCACCCCGAACCCCCGCGCCTCGCACTGGCAAAGCCAGCTGCGCGGCGCCTTCTCGTCTCTAGCGGGGACCGCCCGCCGGCACTAGAAGTACCGTATTCCTCGCCCGACCAATCCCTGCTCATCCTCGCCGACGACCAGAAAGCCCGCAGCGCCACCCGAGGTCAGCACGCGCACGCTGGCGACGACGCCACTCGAGGGGAGCAGCATCGCCTCGACGCTGGTGATGGTGGCATCAGCGAGGCCAGGGAGTGCGTGCACCGCCCGCGCTACCGCGGCCTCATTCGGCCGGCCGCTCGCGAGGCGAGCCGGGAGACGCGCCTCTTTGGGGACGGTGACAGTCACCGGCATCTCGGGAACTGCCCGCGGCACGACGCCGCGAAGCAGGGGCGCATAGCGGCGGACGAACGTCTCGAACGGCATCGGCCCTAGAACCGAACGGCCGACATCGCTCGCGAGCTGATTGCTGATCTGCGGCCCGAGCCCATACGCCGCAGCCGCAATCAGGGCGGTGGTCGGCTCGTTGCCCTCGGAGGTCGCACCGACATAGAGCCCGTACAGGGGCAAGGTGGCAACGCTCTCTTCGGACATGCCCGGGCCGCGGCCGGCCGCGTACCGTCCCAGCTCCCAACCCAACATCGGCGCCGGGATCTTCTGTGCCTCGATAAAGCGTCCGTTCATCCGCACCTCGAGCACGCGCTCGCCGCCCTCGCTGAGCTCCTTGAAGAAGAACAGCGAGGCCTCGCCCGGCCCCCCAACGCGCGGCGGCCCGGTCCGCAACCGATCCACCCCTAAACCGGGCAGAGTCGCGAGCGCGTCTTCATACACGACGCTCGCCGCCGGGACCGCGAGGCGCTCCACCCAGGCGAGCTCCGCCGTCGGCGACCTCGAGAAGATCCCCGGCGTCCCGACCTCACGCGCCACGTAGTTTACGCCGCGCGGCAGATGCTGCGACACCAGAGCGTCCCCGGACACGAGGGTCACCGCCGCCGCGCCGACGAAGGTGCCGCTCTCGTCGGTGCGCATCAGGATGAGCTCCGGCCCGGAACCTGGCCGCTGCACCATCAGCTCCAGGAGCTCGGGCAGCCGGGCGGCGACGACGGCGCGGAGCTGGGCGCCCTCGTAGCCGTCCAGGCGGCGCACCCTGTCCTGCAAGACGGCGTTGTTGAACCACAGATCGCCGGCGGCCGATCGCATCGGCGGAATCTCTTGCTTGCTCGTGAGGTCGCGGCCCACCCGCGCGATGCGGCTCGTCGGCCCGGCCGCCTCGAGCACCGCGAGCCTGGGGGCGACCGCAGCCGAGGCGTCGGTGAGCAGATCCCGCGAGACGTTGGCGAGCGCCGGGTAGCGCCGTCGCAGGAGGTCGAAGTGAACCGCCGCAGAGACCTCGGCGCCCTGATCTCGATCCGTGAGCCACACCGGCGTGGCCGGATCAACGGCGCGCCACAGCTGAACAGCGGCACGCACTTGGGCGTCGTCGTCAGCCCCCGCCTCGCGCCCCAAGAAGAAGGCGAGCTCGATCGACAACAACGTGCCGAGCTCCGGCCTCGCCTCCGGGAAGGCGTCGCTCAGCTGCACCCACAGCTCGCGCTCACCCTTGGCGGACCGCCGCCACTCGAAACGGAAGGCCTCGAGCTCACCGGGGCCGGGCGCAAAGCGACCGCCGTTCTGCACTTTGCCCGCAACCGCGGCAACGCCTGCGGTCGCCGGCCCCAGGCGAACGTCGGCGTGCGCCAGGGCCGCGTCGGCCTTGCGGATGATGTCGGCAACCAGCGCCGCGTCGCCGGGCAAGCGGGCCGCGGTCGCGGTGAACGTTGGATCGACGTGCGCCAGCGGTCCAGAGGCCGGCGCAAGCCAATCGTACCCGTCTGCCGACAACGACCCGTCGCGCACCGGCACCAGCCACGCTTGGCGCACCCGCCCGTCCTCGTCGAGGCTGACGGTGACCACGCCGGCGCCGGCGCCGCCTTGCACGATTGCCCTCAGCTCCTGCTCGCGGTGCCGAAACGCCAGGAGCTGGCTTCCGGACAGCTCCGGGCACCCCGCAAGAGCGCGCCCCAGAGCCTCGCGACCCGCCGCCCCCGCCGGGATGCTGGCCCCGAACAGGCCGGCGAGCCGCTTCGCGACCTCGGTCTGCGGTACCCGGTCGCGCCACTCGGCGCGCCCCTCGAGCACGACCGCCCGCGGGTCCTTGGCCAGCGCTTCGAGGCTGTCCACGTTGAACGCCGCCGGTAACCCGTACTGGGCAACCAGGGCGTCGATCACGGCCGCGGTCGGCAGGGCACCGTCGGTGGGGATCCCCGCGAGTGCGTCCGCGGCAATCAGGGCGCGGGCGCACAGGCCGAGCGCCTGGACGCGGTCGAGCCGCTGCTCGGCGGCCATGAACTGCGCCAGCTCGATCGCCAGCCGGACGCGGAAGACCACGGGATCCATGTGCGCGTATGCCGTGGAAAGCTCGATGCGCAGCGCCGCCTTCTTGCCTTGGGTACGGCCAAAACGAAACGCTCGTTCTTGCCCCGTGCCCGAAGGAAAGGTGCCCGCGAAGAGCGCCTCGAGGCCCTCGAAGCCCTGTTGCTCGCGGAGATCTGCGAGGAGCTGGTCGCAATTGACGAGTGGCAGCGGCGCGCTCTTTGAAGCTTGCGCCACCAGACCGGCCGGCAGGCCGCCGTCGTCACCATCGATCCAGTGGACGAGCTCGCGCCCCCTGACGAGCATGCGGCTCAACGCCGTGCGGGCGAGCAGGCTCCGGCGAACCGTCCCTTGGCGGGCAATGTCGAGCATCAGGAGCGCGCCCTGGCCGTGCTCGTCCGCGAGCACCGCGACGCCGCTCGGATCGGCCGCGTACGGCTGCTCGAAGCCGAGCAGACGGAAACCGGCGAGCTCGGGCGTGCTCGCCAGGAGCTCGCGCCAGTGCCGCTCGCGATCGGCCATGGGCTCGCCGGCGCGGGGCGCGGTCTTGCCCGCGAGGCCGGCGATCATGCGCAGGTCCGCCGCCTCGGCCCGGACGTCGAGCTTGGCCGTCTTCTCCAAGAGCTCGCCGAGGCTGAGTCGTTCTGCGGCGTCGAGCAACGGGCTCGCAACGCCCAGGCGGGCACGGATGAGATGCTCCTGGGCGACGTTCACCAGTGACCCTTCGGTCATCGGCGCGACGCCCCGGAGAAACAGGCCGACCGCGGCCTTCTGTTCCGCCCGCCAGCCGCCACGGCTCCCCAGATCGCTCGCGAGCTCGTGGGCCAACATGGTGCCGAGGTGGCGCATCGAGGCGTGGGCGAAATGCGGGTTTGGCCGGACGGTGATCACCGGCGCTTTGCCGCCGGTCAGCTCGAAACGGAAGTAGCGCTGCTCGTCCGGCGCCGCCGCGAACGGCTCTCCCAGCACGATCTTGCCCGCCGGCACCGCCAGGCGCGCCTTCGTCAGAGTCGGTTTCGCGTCCCGCCAGCGCTGGGCCAAGCCTCTAACCAGGGTGCGCAGCTCGGGCTTCGGCACACCGCCGGGCTCGCCGGGGGTGAGGTCGTCGATCGGCAGGTGCGCACCCACCGGCAGCGCCCGCGTCGCCTCGAGTTGCTGGCCCTTCAGATCGACATCGAGGAGCGTGAACGTCGGCACGATCCCGTCGTACCCTGCCAGCAGCAGACGCGAGCGCTCTCCCTGACGCACGATCAGGACGCCGTTCCTGTCGCTCACAGGACGCCTGCTGTAGCGCTCGAGCTCGACCAAGGCCTCGTCGTCGGCGCCCTCGTCGGCGCGCCTCTGGAACATGCCGGGCAGGCGGACCAGCGAAGGCTCGAGGCTCCCGGTGACGACCATCCCGGCGGCGGCCAGCGCCTGGTCCAGCCGCCGGTCGGAGTCGCCGGCCCACTCTTCCCCGCCCGTCGCCACGACCAGCGGCCTGCCGGCGGCGCGCGGCGCGCGATCAGCAAAGCCGAGCAATCCCCGATCCGCGAAGAGGCGCTCGACTGCCGCGAACGCCTTCGGCGTGAAGTCCCCGCTCGCCGTGCCCGCCGTGCCCGCCGCCGCCAGCGGCCCTTGCGCCTGACTCTCGAGGTCGGCGAGGGCTACGGCGGGGATGCCGTATCGCAGTGCCACGAGGGCCCACATGAGCGCCGGCTCTTCGAGCGGCTCCTTGGGCAACGTCTTCCGGTGTTGCTCGACCTGCTTGAGCAGCATGGCGACGCCCATCGCCTCGCCGCGCCGCGCCGGCAGCCCGAGCTCGCGCGCCAGGAACTTGCCGGCCTCCATCGCGAGCAGCATGCCTATCGTTCGATCGCTGGCGTGCGCGAAGCGCGTGCTCATCGCCACCGCGACGCGACTCTTGCCCTCCACCTCCTCGACGGTGAACCGAAACGGCGTGTCCGCGTCACCCGGCAGCGGCTCGAAGAAGCCCCGCGGCGTGAAGGTCTCGCCGTCCAGTCGGAGCCCGGCTCGCGGCGTGCGGCCCACGAAGTCGTTGTACTCCAGCGTGCGGCACAGATCGGTGGTCGCCTGCCGCAGGGCCGCGCCCGACAGCTGGTGGGGTGCGTAGTCGTGCGACACCGGATCGACACCGACGGGGCTGAAGACGCGGGCGACCTCCACGTTGAAGGTCGAATCGACGTTGTCGGCCACCCCGTCGTGGTCGCGATCCAGCCGCGGCGCCAGGATCTTGCGGTTGTGCGGACCGACGTACTCCGCCGGCGCACGCCACACGTCCCGCAACACCTCCCGGGCGCTGCTCTCGATCTCGGCCCAACCATCGCGCCGCGCCACGCCGGCCATCGTGGCCCAGAAGACGCGGGTGTGGTGCTGGTTCTGCGCGTCGGTGCGGGTCGTAAAGTAGTGCGCGGCCGGGATCTTCTCCTTGATCTCCTCGTAGGATCCCACCCCCCAGCACTCGAACGACAAGAAGCCGAGCTCGCGGTCGGCTTGCGGCGTCGCTGCCAACGCGTCGCGCATCAGGCGACCGTAGCCCGAGTGGCCGAAGCTCGCGGCGAGGTCGACGCCCGGGGCATCGAGGCCGGTGAACGCCGTCACCCGGCTCCGATCGACGAGGGTGATCACAACCTCGATGGGCTTGCCCTCCGGCCCCGGCAGGCGCGCTGAAAGCTCCCAGGTCGTCAGCTCACCCTTCTTGATGCGCCGTTTCCGCAGCTCGCGGCCGGACTCGCCCAGAAAGAGCGATGCGAAATCTTCCTCGAGCCAACGCAGCTGGTTGTCAACGGTGGCCGCCTGACCATCGACGTACATCACGACACCGAGCTTGCCGTCGGCATACCACGAAGCCGGAGGCCGCTGGGGATACAGCCGGGCGTCGATGGCGCGCACGCGCTCCAGAGTGACGAGCACGGGATCGCGGCTCACCGCCTCGAGGACGAAGTCGCGGGCGTGCGGCTCGAGCTCCGGCGCGCGCTTCTCCAGCTCCTCGATGGTGCTCGCGGCCGCGGCGGGTTCGCCCTGCTTCAAGTAGGCGCGTGCCAGCTCGGCCAACAGATGCACCGACGCGATGCGCGCCTGCGCGGCGACCGCCTTGTGCTCGTGATCGGCCCGACCGCTCGGTGCGCTGTCGCGATGCGCGCGGCGCAGGGCGTCGCGAACCCGGTCCAGCTCACCAGCCGTGCGCAGCTGCTCGAAGGGGTGGGCGCCGTCGTCGAGCGCGCGGTACAACATCGCGACCGCGACGCTGCCCTCGGCCTTGGTCTTACCACCGGCCGTGATCCGCCAAGAGCCGTCACCGGCGAGGCCTACCGCCTCGTCGCCTCGGCGACCGAGGATGAGCTCCGGCGCCGGCGCCGCGCCGTCGTCCTTGGGGCGCAACGCTCGAGCGCGCAGCTCGTCCTGACGGCTCGGTGTGCTGCCGGCCCCGGTGGCGTTCAGGGCCGTGGCGGCGTTCGCTGGCTCAGGGTCGGATGCGAGCGGTGCCAGGACGGCGGGCGGCGTTCCGGACACCCCGTCCGACTCGACCTCCGAGGCCGGAGGCGCACCAGCGGGTGCGTCGCCAACACGCCAGATCACAGTCAACCCCTTTCACCCTCGCAGGGGCCTCGGAGTGACTAGCGCGTGATCGTGCTCTTCGGGGGATCGCGCCGCAACGCATCCAGGACGTTCAAGAGCGACTTGGTCGTCTTGTGGGTGCGTAAGAGCTTCCCGTCGTAGTGGTTGTCGGCGATCATGTCCACCGCGCTGAAGAGCGCGCCGATCTGCGGCGAGTTGCCGTCGATCTTGTTACCGTCAGCGAGATCGAGGAGCGCGTCGACCAGCTTCTCCTTCGCCGGCGTGCTCGTGTCGAGCGCGTCGAGCTTGTCCTGGCTCAGGTCGAGCCCGTTCGGGTAGCGCTGCGAGAACTCGGCGACCGTCATCGTCTTGCCAGCCATGTCATCCTCCACGTGGGGCATTGGTCCGCGTCGGACGCGGGCCGCTATTCCCATGAGCTTCGAGCATACCGAGTCCGAGTGTACCGAGTCGTGGCGAGATCTTCAACCGCCGCGGAGAGTGACCGCCCATCGAGACGCCGACGACGGCACCGGTGCCCGGACCGGGCCGACGTCGGTCAGAAGATCCGCAGGCGCTCGCCGGCCATGACGTCGTTGTGACGGCGGCCGTTCTTCGACTTCAGGTCTTCGATCCCCAACCCGTAGCGCATCGCGATCGACCACAGGGTCTCGCCCTTCTTCACCACGTGCTGCGCCTTGGCGCCCTTCGCCGGCGTGCCGGTCTTCTGCGAGCTCGAGGCGCGGGCCACGGTCGCCGCGATCACGTCAACGCGGCGCGGGGTCAGGGCGCGCTCGACCTTCGGCGAGCTCGAGGCGGACGACGCCACCGGCACCCGGGAGACGTTCGCGGCGCGGACGGTGGGGATGATCAGGTCCTGGCCGAGACGCAACGCGCGCGGGTTGCGGATGCGGTTGAACTCGCTGATCGCCACGATCGTCGTCCCGTAGCGCTTGGCGATGGCGCCCAGAGTGTCGCCGCGCTGCACCGCGTAGTGGCGGTAGGTCAGCCGCTCGGCCGCCGGCAGCTCCTCCAGCCACCGCGACACCACCTCGGCCTGCCCCGCCGGCACCCGCAACCGCCACGAACGACCCGGGGGCGTCACGTCGTGGAGGATGGCCGGGTTCAGCTCGCGCATCGCCTCGAGGCTCACCTTCACGCGCCGCGCCACCAGCCGCAGATCGACCGCGTCGTTGACCGTCACCTCTTCCCAGACGAGCGGCGTCTCCGGCACCACGGCGCCGAAGCCGTAACGGGCGCGGTCCTTGGCGATGAGCGCCGCGGCGATGATCTTCGGCACGTAGTGGCGGGTCTCCTTCGCCAACGAGCGGTCGTAGCCGACCAGCGTCCAGAAGTCGCTCGCCTGATAGCGAGACAGCGCCCGCCGCACCCGCCCCGAGCCGGCGTTGTAGCTCGCCCACGCCAGATGCCAGTCGCCGAACTCGCCGTACAGGCTCCGCATGTAGCGCGCCGCGCTCTCGGTCGCGCGGATGAAGTCGCGCCGCTCGTCCACCCAGAAGTCCATCCGCAGCCCGTACATGCTGCCGGTCGAGCGGATGAACTGCCAGTAGCCGCACGCCGCCGCCCGCGACAACGCTCCCGCCGACAAGCCGCTCTCCACGAGCGCCACGTACACCAAGTCCTTGGGCACGCCGGCTTTCACCAACACCGGCTCCATCAACGGCCGATAGCGCTCCAGGCGCCCGAGCCACTTGGCAAAATGGTCGTGGCCGCGGCCGGTGAAGTAGTCGATGTAGGCGTCCACCAGTGGGTGGTCGGCGAGCGGAATGTCGAACGCCGCGACCTCGGCGTGCGCGGCCTCGTGCTTCGGCACCACCAACAGCTGGCGCTCGAGCTCGGCCACCGCGACCTGATCAATCCACGCCGCGCCCTGCTTCTCCACGGTCCGGCGCACCAACCGCGCGATCACCGCCTCCGCGTCCCGGTCCCGGTTCAGCCCACGTCTGAGCAACGACGCGAGCGCATGCTGCGCGGTGCCGGCGGCGACCACGCTGCCGTCGTCGAGGCTATCGAGCACGATGTCGCGGATCAGGTCGCCCTCGGGCTGCATCGCGTCAGCCGCACCCTCCGGCTCCTCTGCCGCCGCACGCCCAGCGACCGAGAGGCTCGCGCCGAAAGCGAGCAGCATCAGATGTCGGAGTGCCTGTGCCATGAGCTTGTCGTAAAGCTATTCGACGCCCGAAACCCGTGCAAGAAAACCGCGGCGGTCTGGCGCGCGCTCAGCGACGCTTCGACGGTCGCGTCATCTGCGCCGCCGTAAGGAGGCGAGCGAGCTCCGCCGCCGGCAGCACCCGTTGGGCGCGCACCACCTCGGGGATGGTCTTGCCCTCGGCGCGGGCCTGCTTCGCGATCTTGGCGGCCGCGGCATAGCCAATCGCCGGCGCCAGCGCGGTCGCGAGCCCCAGCGACCGATGCGCGTAGTCCGCACACCGCAGGACGTCCGCCTCGATGCCGACCACGGCCCGCTCCCGAAGCTGGCGGCAGGCGGCGGCCAAGAGCTCCACCGACTCGATGACCTTCTCCGCCATGATCGGCATCATCACGTTCAGCTCCAGCTGCCCGGCGCCGACCGCGAGCGACACCGTCAGGTGGTTCCCCACCACCTGAAAACACACCATGTTCACCATCTCCAAGATCGACGGGTTGACCTTCCCCGGCATGATGGAGCTGCCGGCCTGCACCTCGGGGAGCACGATCTCGGCGAGCCCGGTCGTCGGCCCCGACGCCAATAGGCGGAGATCGTTGGCGATTCTTCCAATCTCCAAGGCGCAGGTCTGCAACGCCGCCGACACCGCGCCGATGGCAGCCTGAGACTGCATCGCCTGGACGAGGTCTCGCGCCTGCCGCCAGCGGCCACCGGTGCTCTTCCGGAGCTCCCGCACCATCAGACGCCCGAACGCCGGATGGGCGTTCATCCCGGTGCCGACCGCCGTGCCCCCGATCCCGAGACTCAGGAGCCCCCGCCCGGCCGCGCGCAGCGCCGCGCCGCTGTCTTCGACCGCCCGGCCGTAGGCGCCAAGCTCCAACCCCAACGTCGTCGGCACCGCGTCTTGAAGATGAGTCCGACCGCTCTTCACGACCTTCGCGTGCTTGTTGCCGAGCACGACGAACGCCCGGCAAAGCGCCGTGAGCTCGAGGTCGAGCTCGTCGAGCGCGACGGTCACCGCCAGCCGCATCGCCGTCGGATAGGTGTCGTTCGTCGATTGCCCCAGGTTCACGTGGTCGTTGGGGTGCAGCGCGCCGTAGTCACCACGCTTCTTCCCCAAGAGCTCGAGGGCCCGATTGCAGAGGACTTCGTTGACGTTCATGTTGGTGCTGGTGCCGGCCCCGGCTTGAAACACGTCGACGACGAACTGGTCTTGCAGGCGCCCCGCGAGCACCTCGTCGGCGGCCCTGACGATGGCCCGGCTGCGGGCGGCGGAGAGGACGCCGACGTCGCGATTGACGATCGCCGCGCCGCGCTTGATGTGGCAGTACGCCTCGACGATTCGGCGATGGATGCGGCGACCGCTGATCGGAAAGTTTTGCAGCGCCCGCGCCGTCTGCGCCCCGTAGTAGGCCGACGCCGGCACCGCCACCGTCCCCAACGAATCACGCTCGACTCGAACCGGCTTGGCCAAGGGTCCCCTCACCTCGGCGCCGCAGACGCGAGGGTCTGGAGCACCGCCTGCAGAATGCCGCCGTGGCGATAGTAGTCGACCTCGATCGCGCTATCGAGCCGGCACCGGACCGCGAAGCCCCGCTTGCCGCCATCGGCCCGCGTCGCCGTCACCTGCACCTCGGCCTGCGGCTTGGGCTGCTCCGGGAGCGCGATGTCGAAGACCTCGGCGCCGGAGAGCCCCAGGCTCAGGGCGTCCTGGCCGGGCAGGAACATCAGCGGCAACACGCCCATGCCGATCAAGTTGCTGCGATGAATGCGCTCGAACGACTTGGCGATGACCGCCTCGATGCCGAGCAGGCGCGTCCCCTTCGCCGCCCAGTCGCGGCTCGAGCCCATGCCGTACTCGGCGCCGGCGAGCACCAGCGACGCGATCTGCTTGTCGCGATACGCCGCCGCGACCTCGAAGACCGATGCGATCTCGCCGGTCAAGTGGTTCACGGTGTAGCCGCCCTCCCGACCCGGCACCAGGCGGTTGCGCAGGCGGATGTTGGCGAAGGTGCCGCGGGTCATCACCTCGTCGTTGCCGCGCCGGCTGCCGTAAGAGTTGAAGTCGGCGACCGCGACCCCGTGAAGGGTGAGATAGCGCCCCGCGGGGCTGTCGGCCGGAATGTCGCCCGCCGGGCTGATGTGGTCGGTGGTGACGTTGTCGCCGAGGTCGAGGAGCACGCGGGCGCCGTGGATCGCTCCGATCGCGCGCCAGGTCGGCGCACCGGCGGTGAAGAACGGCGGCTCGCGGACGTAGGTGCTCTGCGGGTCCCACGCGAACACCGGCGCGTCGCTGATTTGGATGGCGTTCCACCCCTCGTTGCCGTTCTCGACCTGCTGGTACTCGGCCAAGTACTTTTGCGGGTCCTGGGCTTTCGCCAGGTGCTCTGCGATCTCGGCGGCCGACGGCCAGAGATCGCGGAGAAAGACGTCCTTGCCCGCGGCCGACCGCCCGACGGGCTCGGCCTCGAACTCGATGTCCACGGTGCCGGCGAGCGCGTACGCGACCACGAGCGGCGGCGAGGCCAGGAAGTTGGCGCGGGTGAGGGGATGCACCCGGCCTTCGAAGTTGCGGTTGCCGGAGAGCACGCTCGCGACCACCAGCTTGCCTTCGGTCACCGCCGCGGCGACGTGCGGCGCCAGCGGGCCGCTGTTGCCGATACACGTCGTGCAGCCATAACCCACGGTATGGAAGCCGAGCGCTTCGAGGGCAGGCGTGAGCCCGGCCTCGTCGAGGTAGCGGCTGACGACGCGGGAGCCGGGCGCGAGGCTGGTCTTCACGTGCGGCTTGACGCGCAGGCCGGCGGCGACCGCCTTCTTGGCCAGGAGCCCGGCGGCGAGCATCAGCCGCGGGTTGCTGGTGTTGGTGCAGCTGGTGATCGCGGCGATCGTGACGTCGCCGTGGGCGAGCGACGCCACGCTGCCGTCGGGATACGTCACGCGCGCCGTTCTGGCCTTGGCGGCGTCTTCGAGGCCGTAGCCGTTCTCTTCGACCGGGGCCGAGAGCAGTCGGCGCCACTCCCGTTTCACACCGGCGAGCGCGATACGGTCCTGGGGACGTTTGGGGCCGGCGATGCAGGTCTCGATTTGCGCCAGGTCGACCTCGACGACGTCGGCGAAGGTCGGCGTGGTCTGGCCGCAAAACAGGCCCTGTTCTTTGGAATAGCGCTCCACGAGATCGATCTCGTCGGCGGTGCGCCCGGTCTGACGCAGGTAGGCGAGGGTTTGGTCGTCGACCGGGAAGAACGCGGCGGTGGCGCCGTACTCCGGGCACATGTTGGCGATGGTGGCGCGGTCGGCGACCGCGATCTCGGCGAGCCCGTCACCGAAGAACTCGACGAGCTTGTCGACCACACCCTTGGCGCGCAGGGTCTTCGTCACGGTGAGGACGAGATCGGTCGCCGAGACCCCGGGCCGCAACGCGCCGTTCAAGCGCACCCCGACGACCGGCGGCAGGAGAAGATAGGACGGCTGGCCGAGCAGCGCCGCTTCGGCCTCGATGCCGCCGACGCCCCAGCCGAGCACCCCGAGGCCATTGACCATCGTCGTATGCGAGTCGGTGCCGAGCACGGTGTCGGGGAAGGCGGTGTCGATGCCGTCAACGGCGCGGCGGACCACGACCTTGGCGAAGTATTCGAGGTTGATCTGGTGACAGATGCCGGTCGCCGGCGGCACGACCCGGAAGTCGCGAAACGCCTGCTTGGCCCACTTGAGGAGCTGATAGCGCTCGCGGTTCCGTGAGAGCTCGAGGCGGGCGTTTTCGTGCAGCGCGGCGTGGGAGCCGAAGGCGTCCACCTGGACGCTGTGGTCGATGACCAGATCGACCGGGAGGCCGGGGTTTACGCTCCGCGGGTCTTTGCCCAATCGCGCCATCGCGCTGCGCAGCGCCGCGAGGTCGACGACCGCCGGGACGCCGGTGAAGTCCTGCATCAGGATGCGGGCCGGCATGAAGGGGATCTCGACTTTGCCGACGGTCTTGGGGTCGTAGCTGGCGAGGCGCAGGACGTCGTCGCGCGTGATCTCGCGGCCGTTCTCGGCGCGCAGCGCCGCTTCGAGCAAGATCTTGATCGCCAGCGGATGGCGGCTGACGTCGGCGACCTTCTGCCGCTCGAGCTCCGCAAAGCGGTAGATGGCCACCGTGCCGGACGACAGTGACAGCGAGCCGCGGGCGCCGAAGGAGTTCTTGGAGGGGGGGCGCATGCGGGGATCATACGCACGCGAGGGGATTGTGCAACCGGGGCCGGCGGCAGGCCGGCGCCGGGACCTGGAGCCAGATCGCCTAGATGCCGGCTCGCGCTTGGAGCTGGCTCTCAATCTGCTCGGCCCACACCACGCTCTCGTTCCGCCTCTCGCGCGCCTCGCGGATCAAGCGCAGGTTGCGGGCCGTGGTCTCCGCCTCCCAGGGCTCATGCGCAGCACGGAGCGCAGCGCCGAGCGCTTGGACCGCCTTGCCTTGGTCTTTGGCCAAGACCGCGAGCTCGAGGACCGTCGCCACATCCCAATAGCCGGGCGCGGAGGTGGTGATCTTGCGCTCCACGGCGCCTTGAACCACTGGCAAGATCTGCGCCCGCCTCGGATCGGCTGGTTGTGTCAGCTCCATCAACGTCACCGCGT
Source organism: Deltaproteobacteria bacterium (assembly GCA_016218825.1). Classification (GTDB taxonomy): domain Bacteria; phylum Myxococcota; class XYA12-FULL-58-9; order XYA12-FULL-58-9; family XYA12-FULL-58-9; genus JACRCV01. The sequence goes on along the minus strand of JACRCV010000086.1, from coordinate 21,573 downwards.
TGATTCCGGGGTAGGCGTCCTGCGGGTCCGCTTCGAAGCCCTTGAGATAGGCGTCGATGGACTTCTCGAGCCAGCGGCCCGCCGCCGGACTATCGTCGTTCTTGGCCGCCACCTCGAAGCGATCCTTGTAGATCCGGCCGAGGATGCCGTAGGTCTCGCTCTTCGGCCCGCGCTCGCCGATCAGATCGAGCAAGATCCTCTCCGCTTCCTCTCCCCTCCCCGCGCGGTTGAGCGCCAGCGCCAGCTGCTCGCGCACCAGCGGCGCCTTCGCCAGCGGCTCCGGAAGCGTCTTCGCGAAGTCGATCATCTCCGACCACGACTTGGTCGCGCGATAGGAGAGGAAGAGCTCGACGGCGGGATCCTTCGCGACGTCGGGCGCGTTGACCTCGCCCTCCTTGGCGTCGACGCGGCGCTCGACCTTCTGACCCTCGGGCCCAACGACGGCGGCAGCCTTCCCCCCGCTCGGGATTGGGTTCTGGCGCGCCGCAGCACCAGACAAGGTGTCTTTTGTGCCTTCGGCCTTGCCGACCACGGTCTCGAATTCTTTGACGACCCGCTGCAGGTTGGCCGCCGTCGGCTCTTTGACGTAGGTGGCGCGCGCCGCGCGCAAGGCGCCGGTCTCCACCCCGCGCCACATGCGCATCGCCAGCATGAACTGAATATTGCCCTCGACGATTTGCCAGGCGTTGTCGAGCTTGCCCTCTCGAATCAACGCCTCGCAAACGCCCAGCGCCGAGAACGCCCCGACCTCGGAGACAAAGTATCGCGCCCCCTCGCCGGCGCGGCGCAGCAACGCCGGCGATTGACCCACCAACCGCCGCGCGTTGTCGACCTGGTCCAGCTTACCCAGGCGCTTCACGTGCGCCTTGCCGAGGACGTCGCCCACCGCCATCATCGCGACCGAGCGCGCGAACCCCGCCGGGCTCCAGTCGACCGCGTCCTGTTGGCCCACACCGGCGTGATAAGCGTTCATCCCCACCTGGAACAGGCCGCCCTTGAGGCCCCACTCGGCGCTGGTCATCAAGATCGAGGCGGCGCGCGGGCTCAGGCTCCCGGCCGCGAGCATCGACGCGACCTTTGGCATTGCCGCCTTTGTGATACTGCCGGCCGCGCCACCGACCACGCTCATCGCGAGGAACTGGTAGGAGTCGAGCTCGCCCAAGAAGCCGGCGAGCTTGTCCTTCGCGACCTTCGAGAGCGCGTGCTCGGCCGCATAGATCTTCGCCGCCAACAGGTTGAGCTCGTGCAGCTTCACGCCCTGCTGCACCTCTCGGTGCGCGGCGCTCGACTCTGCCTTGCGCAGCCGCGCCACCTCGGCGTCGAAGCGCTTGGCGTCGAACACCGGCTTCCACTTCTCGGGGTACAGACCGCCGCCGGCCGTCAGGTAGTCGTCGGCTCTGAGCACCGTCTCCCAATTCGCCCGCACCTGGTCGCGCAGGGCCTCGAGCTCGGCGGCCGACAACACCAGCTGGCCCCGGCCGAGCTTGCGATTGTTGATGGCGTGATTGATCGCCTGGGTGAGCGACGGCTTGCCGTTCGCCAGGAAGTGGATGCTGTCACCGGCGTCGGCTTTGAGCGTCAAGTAGGGCCTGACAGCCGTGTGATACGCGGCCCAGCCCTCGTCCAAGCGCCCGTGGTCCGCGGCTTCTTGCAGGAAGCGCTGGCGAATAGCCATCTCTTCCCTGACGCTGCCGAGGCTCTTGCCGTTCGCCGTGGCCACGAGCGCCAGCACCGGGTCGGCGTGCAGATCGACCGAACCAGGTGTCAGCGTCTGGCCATTGTCGAGGCTCTGCACCGCGGCATCAATCGCCGCGAGCGCAGCTTCGATGCGGGCGATGGGTCCGCGCTGCGGCGCCTCGCCGAACGCCTCGGTCGATAGGACCAGTCGCGTCGGTCGCATGTCGCGCTCGTGCAGCCACGCTTGCATGTGGGCGACCAGCACGGCCTCCTCGCCCACGAGCTCGGCGCGCCGGCGCACGAGCTCACTGCGGATCAGGAAGCTCTGGCTGCCGATGTCGCCCTCGATGCGCAGCGCCGCGAGCTTCGCCTGCAGTTGCAGGAGCTCGGCGAAGAGGCCTTCGGCCACCGCCAGGACACGCTCGGCGCGCAGGTCGGCTTGCTGGTGCACCTCCCAGCCGAGCTTGGGGTCATTCAACCGCTTCGACAGGGCCGCGAGCGTCAGGCGGCGCCGGCCGTCCGGCAGCTCGACGAGGTCCGCTGCCTTGCTGTCATCACGACGGTTCGGATCCACCTTCGCCAACGTGACGCCGTCGGCGTCCACGGACTCGATGCGATACATCGCAATGGCGTTGGCGTCGTCGTGCCGGATGATGATGCCCTGCCCGGAAGCGAGGCGCGGCAGTTGGTTGGCGGGGTCTCGCACCTTGGCGGCGACGTCATTGATCTTCGCCTGGAGCGTTCGCTCGGCAGGCGTTGACTCGCGCGACGCCCTGGGCTTCGCGGTCGCTGAAGGTCCTGCGGCCGCGTGCAGCGCGGCCTGCGTCGTGACCACGCCGCTCCCGGTGGACCCGAACCGCCGGCGCCAGACGTGGACGGCGCTCTTCGCCGGCTCCAGGACGTCGGCGAACTGCTCGGGGTGCCGCCGCACCTCCTCGACGTGGCGCTGCTGCTCCACCTTGGATGGCAGCGTGAACTTGGTTCCGGCAGTGAGGACAGGCTGTTTCTTGGCCACCCAGGCAAGTAGGAGCGGGTCACCTCGAAGCGCCGCGACGTCAGTTTCGCTCGCCCCGTGGGCGTAGAGCGCGTCCCACAAGGCGGCGGGATCAGACCGCAACAGTACCGCCAGGTTGCTCTGCATCGGCGACACACCGCCCTTTGAACTCTATCGAGCGACAGCTCAAGAATACCGCGCCGGTTCGAAGAACCCAAGCTGCGGGCGCGCGGGCATCAGGTAGCAGCGGTCGTGGGCGGCGCGACAATGTCGAGGGTCTTTGGATCTTGGCTGACGACCGTCCCCACCTGGCTGAACACCGTCAGCGCCTCGCGCAGCGACAGAGTCCCGAAGCCGGAGCCGCCGGCCTTGACGGTGAAACGCAGGTTGTCGGGGCCGCGTTGGCAGTTGTCGTTGACATTGATCCGCGCCACCCGCGACGCCAGCATGCTCGCCACCGCGACCGCGGCGCGCGGCTCACCGAAGATCGCGGCTTGCTGCCCGAACCCGGTTTCTTTGTGCCACCGCCCGATCTCGGCGATGTCGTCGTACGGCACGATCGGAATGATGGGCCCGAACTGCTCCTCGACCGCTATCCGCATGTCGCTGGTCACGGGGAAGAGCACCGCCGGGCGCATCACCGAGTGGTACGACGTCCCACCCTTGGGGTTCATCACCTTGGCGCCCTTGTCGACCGCGTCCTCGATCATCGCCTGCATCGCCTTGGCTTTGTCGTCTTCGGGCAGCGGTGTTATCGCGACCCCGTCTTCCCAGGGCATCCCCACCTTGAGGGCAGCCACACCAAGGGCGATCTGAGCGGCATATCGCGCCGCCTCGGCCCGCGGCACGAACACGATCTTCTCGGCGGTGCAGCGCTGGCCGTTGAAGCCCAGCGCCCCTTTGACGATCTTCTTGGCGACCGCGTCGACGTCGGCGCCCGGCAACACCACCGCGGCGTTCTTGGCGCCGAGGCCGAGCACCTTCTCCAGCGCCGCCTGCATCGGATGCTCGCGGATCACCGCGTCGGCGGCTCCGGCGCTGCCGATGAACGCCAACACGTTCACCGCCGGCCCCAACACCTTGCCCTGGCTGTTCTTCTCCACGCCCTTCATCACCGCCGGTATGATCGTCCGGCCATTGCCCGGCAGGACGCTGATCACGCCGGCCGGGAACGATTGGTTCAGGGCATCGAGGAGCGCCTGGCTCGCGAGACCCCCGAAGCGCGGCGTCTTGCCGATGACCACGTTGCCCATCAACAGCGCCGGCACCACCGTGGTGAGGAACTCGTTGACCGGGTAGTTGTAGGGCCCGACGCACAACACCACGCCGCGCGGCTGGCGCAGGTCGCGGGCAAAGTGGGTCGGCTTGGCACCGTTCGGACCGACGAGGGTCGCGGTCGACTCACGCAAGAGCGCCCGGTACTCGTCGAGGGTGGCGCGGATGTATTCGACGCTGCGGCTGACCTCCTTCTTGGCGTCGGGGTAGCTCTTGCCGATCTCCCACATCAAGAGCGTCGCGACCCGCTCGGTCGTCGCCTCGAGCAAGTCGGCGAACTTGGCGACCGCGGCGATGCGGGTCTCGGGGGTCGCGCGCGGCCAGGCGCCGTCGCCACCGTCGAACGCCTTCACGGCAGCCGCGGTGGCCCTCTCGGCTTCGACCGCGGTGAGCTGCGGCTCGTAGCCGAGTATCACCGGCTTCAACATGCCGCCATCCCGGACCGCGATCTTGGACTCGACCGCCTTCGACGGACCGCCGAAGGTCTCGACCTTGCCGTCGACGAGATAGGTGGGCGGGTTGTCCTTCGGGTTGACGCCGAACTGCGCCGGGACGTCTTTCATGGTGGGAAAGAGCTGCGACAGGCTGGGGTCGTCATAGCGGCCACGACTGGCCTGCAGGCTCACGGCCGCGGTGCCGGTGGCGCGCAGCTGCAAGCTCGACGGCGACCCGAGCGGCACGCCGCCCTCGATGAGCTCGGGGACCCTGAGCACCACGGGTTCTTGGCCGAGCACCAGGTCGGTTCGCGCCGACACCTCCTCGGTGGCGATGAGCTTGTCGGTGCGGTTACGGGCGGTGAGCTCGGCAATTGCCATTGGAGATCTCCCCAGCGCGAGTGCGTATCGCCATTATCGCGACGACAGCGGAAGTTGGCCTCGCGGGCGCACGAATGTCAACCGCGAATGTCGGGCTCCGGACCGCAGGGCGGCGACAACCGCGACGCCGACGGTGCGTCGATTCGAGGGCGATCTCGGCCTAGTGGGGTTGAAGGCCGCGTGTTAGGATTCGACGCGCCAACCCACGCGCGACGTACACGTTGGCACATAGGCTAACTCGCCGTCTTGGCGGCGAAATGTGTGTTGATGGGCGACAAGCTGGTAGACGGGACGCGGTCTGGCCCGGCAGCAGTTCGGCAGCCGGCGTCAGTCCTAGTTCCCGACGCAGAGCCGGTGCCCACCAGTCAGTCCGCCTCTCAACCCAAGGTCGTCGATCAGATCGTCCACGGCGAGGGCACACCCACCGTGACACCGAGCTTGTCGGAGCCGCTGCAGCTCCAACGCCCGGCGATCTTGTCGCTGAAGAAACAGCAAAGCGCAGCCGCGGTCGTGCTGGCGCGGGTCGGCGGCACCGCGATCACCGAGGCCGATGTCATCCGCTTGGCCGACACCCCGGAGCTGCAGCGATCGCTCTTGTCGGTGTTGGAGGCTTTCGCCCTACCGCTCGGGATCATCAGGAACGAGAGCGAGAGCGCACCGCAGCTTCTGGCGCGCGTCGCCGTTGTCGCCGAAAAACGCGGCCAGTCGGCACAGCTCGAAGACCGGCTCGAAGCGGAGCGCGAGCGGGCGCGGATGCGGGCCCTGATGACATTGGTCAACATCGCCACCCTGAGAACCGCGCTCGCCGACGCAGGCGTGACCACCGCGAGCTCGGACTCGACGCCGCCGGCGCTGCAAGAAAAGACGCTTTTCGCCGCGTACGCCGCACTCTTGGCCCGCGACCATGGTCTGTCGCGGCCGGACGAGAAGATCGCCGACCAGATCGAGCAGATGTTGGCGACCGGCTTCGAGGCCGCGCTCTGGGCGCCGTACCAACGTCTGGTCCAGACCGCGTTGCCCGAGCTCGGCGACCGAGACCGGTCCCACGTCCTTGGGTTTCTGAGTCAGCAGTATTTTCCCGTCTACGGGGTCTACGGCATCGCCCAGGCGGGCGAAGAGCTGCGCGCCAACGGGCTGGCCGCTGAGCTCATCCGGCTGATCCGCGCCACCGGCCGACTGCAGTGGACCGTCGCTGACCTCGACGCCGCGAGCCGCACCGACCAAGGCCTCGCGCCGCTCGTCAACAAGCTGCTCGGGGGTGTTGCCGATCGGCTGGCCTTCGGCAACGCGCGGGTCGACCTGAAGGTAGGCGCGAGCGGCCTCACCGCGGTGATCGAGCAAGCGAGCGCCAATCCGATCCTGGCCGAGCTCAAGAGCGGCGCGTTGTCGGTCGCGTGGGTGCCGACCCCGACGGGGATATCGCTCGCAGTTGGCAGCAGCACGCCCGGCGTCGCCATGGACGAGCAGCAGGCGTCGGCGACGGCGCGGCAGATCTCGGGGCAGCTGGCCGAGGTCGCACACCGCTTGCGGCAGTCGAACAAACCGCTCAAGGAGCTCGTCGGGGCGTCACCGCTTCATGCGGTGCTCGGCGCCGACGCGATCGAGCTCGTCGCGATGAGCCCCTGCCTCGCGCGAGAGCTGCACGCCGAGGTCCTAGAGCGGGCAATGGACGGCGACGACTGGACCGCGGTCGAGCGGAAGCTCGCGAGCTGGGAGTTGCCGAACGCGACGATCCGGGAGCTGTCGGGGTTCTGGCTGAGAGCACGAGTCCTGTTCGAGGCCCAGCCCATCCCGAACACGATGCGCGACATCATCGCGGGGAAAGTGGAGGCGCAGATCCCGTTGGCGGCGAACGCCAAGCTCGACCAAACCGCGCAGCAAGCGCTGGCGGCGGTGCAGCAGATGCTCACCGCGCTCGGGGTGTTCGCGCCGGGAGAGCTCAAGCTCGGCGTCCTCGACCAGAAGACGTTGAAACAGCTGCGCGGGTTGAACCCCCGCGGCGGTCACACGTATGTGCTGAACCACAGCAGCGCCCGAGAGTTGTTCGCGTCGGTGGCCAGCATCCTGCCGATCGAGGAGCGGCTGCTTGGAGACGTGGTGTTACGCCATCCAGCGCTCTGGGAGCACCGCGCCCATCGGGGCACGGCCGAGCCGCTCCGCCTGGTTCTCGCCTACCTGAAGGCACAAGGCTTCGCCGTCAGCGTCGAGCCGGTGCGGATCGACGCCGCGCTGTTTCGTGCGCTGGACGAGAGCTGCAGGCTGCCCCTCGATCCTGCGGCGCTGAAGACCGCAGAGGTCGAGGCCGGACGACTGCGGGCGATGCCGGAGGCCGAGACGCTGGGGGCGTTGGCGACCAAGGTCGGGGTGTCGACGGGTCGCACCAAGACGTACGTCGCCGCCGGTGTCGCGAGCGAGCCCGAGAGGGTCGCGATGCTGCGGCGCATCGACATGCTGTCGCAGCCGCAGGCGGAGCGTGACGTCGCGAGGAGCGATCTCGGAATGCTGCCGCTCAAGGAGCCAATCGTCGCCTTGAAGCTGGTGGTGAGCAAGTTGGCCGGCAAGCCCCTGCCGGTGGGCACGGACGGCGTCATCGAAGGGACGCTGACCGCCGACGAATTGCTGGTGTTGCGAGACATGGCGCACGCCAATGCCGATCGCAAGGCACTTCCGCCGAGCTTCGCGGCCTTTACGCGGGTCGCCGGCTACGTGCACAACGGCTCGCTGACGCTCGCTGACCTGACGCGCACAATCCCGGGCGAGACACAGATGGCGCGCGACGTGAACCTGGTCGTCGGGCAACTCCGGCAGATGGTGCAGGCGGTCCGGATGAGCACCGTGCCCACGGACCGGGCCCAGAGCGCGGTGGCGCTGCAGAAGAGCCAGTTCGATCCGATCGCGAGGCTGCCCCGGCCGTTGCTCGAAGCCACGCGGCTCCTCGCCAAAGACGCTGGGACGGCGCCCCCAGACGCGCGCCGGCTCGTGACGCTCGGCGGCGGAGATCTGGCGAGGTTGACAGCGCTCGCCACCGAGGCTGCCAAGCGACAAGGCACCGACGACGCGGCCCAGGAGGCGCGCACCTTCGCCGACGCGTCTCAGAAGGCGACGGCCGACATCGAGCGCGTCCGGCGCGCGCTCGCCGAGCGACGGCTCGTGATAACCGAAGGTCAAATCGCGTCGACGCCGCGCGACCCAACGCTCGAGGCCGACGCCGAAAGAGTCGTGGCGCTGGTGCTGCAAGGCGGTGAGCTCCTGCAAAGTGAGGCTCGGCGCAACAACGAAGGGCTCGGGGGTCAAGCGGTGCGGGCCGGCCTGTCGGCGATGAACAACCTGTTCCGGCTGCCGGGCTTCGCCGACGCGGTGCCGTTCAACGCGGTGCAAGACTGGACGTTGGTCGCGCTGAAGATTGAGATGGCGAGTGCCGGCAAGGGCACGAAGGTTGCGGCGGACGCCGCCGCTCGCGCCGCGCTGACGCACGTCGACGCCGCGGTGTTGCGCTACCTCGTGGAGAAGCACGGCGACGCGCTCGGTCGGAGCGTCGCGGAGACCGTGATCTCAGGGATCCCCGGTCCGCTGCCGAGCGCCGCGGAGGCACACGCGCTGCTCGGCCGGCTTGCCGAGCGCATGGAGAAAGGCGGGCTCGCGTCGTGGCCGAGCCTGAACGTGACGGTCAGCGACACCGATCCCGAGGTGCGAACGGCGAAGGCCCTGATCCAGGCGGCGCTGCGACACATCCACGGCGGCAAGAAGCTCTGGGGCGGGCTCGTGCCCGGCCGCGACGTGGGCGCGATACGGGAGCTCGCCAATCGCCTGGTCGGCCTCGAAGGCGTGGAGCTGGCGCCATTCCTAAAGGGCTTTCTGATACAGGAGGGTCTCGTTGGCGTGGCGGAGGTCGGCGCGCTGCGCGACCCGACGTTTGCCGGCAAAGCGCTGCAGGCCGCGATCCGGGCCGCAGAGATGGGCGTGCGCTCCTACGCCAAGGCTTCGCCCGAAACCGCGGCCGAGCTCAAGGCGGCCGAAAAGGTACTGCGGGCAGCCGCCGACAAGGGCCAGAGCGTGCAGCTCGGCGCTGGCGGCCTGACCGGTCACACACGCGAGAGCAAGGCCCTGGGAAGCGTCGTTCGAGCTGTGGTGATGTCGCTGGGGTCGGCGGGCGAGATGGGCAGCTTCGACTTCCACGCGATGCTCGCGCACGTGCCCGGAGACGTCAGAGTGCGCAGCCCGGTAGCCACCGTGGTCGGCAGCGAGGCCGACCCGAAGAGCGTGAGCGACGCGAGCGCGCGGGTCGGGGAGCGAGCGGCGTGGGACGTCGAGGCGGCGCGGTGGCAGGAGCAGTGGAAAGACCGAGTCGAGTTCGATCCACAGCGGGCGGTCGAGACGGCGGCGGCGAGCTTCGTGCTGTTCAAGCACATGATGCACACGATGATCAGCTACGACCTGTGGGTGGCGCCGTTCGTCAAGTCGGGCGCGGCGGTGAATGGCTGGGTGCACGCGACGATCGACAAGGAGCGCGACGAGGCCACCTTGGAGCTCACGCAAACCTGGTCGCGGTGGCTGGACATGCAGGCGATGTTCACCGCGTTTCACACCCCGGTCGGGTTCAGCCAGGACATCTTGAACGAGGTCGACCACGGCCGGTTGGACGTGGCGCTCGGCAAAGCGACGGTGTTCGCGCCGATGATGGCTCTGACCACCAAGGCGATGATCGGGGGAGTCAAGGGCCTGCGCCAGCGCCTGGTGTATCGCGGCAAGCCATTCGAGGTGGTGGGGCTCGCGAACAGCGAAGCGGTTGCGGTGGCGCAGAGTCCCGGCGCTCCGGTGTCGACGGCGCGCGCCGGTGCGGCGAAGGTGGCGCAAGGCGTAGGCGCGGTGACCGACGTGCTGCGGGATCCGAAGCAGGTGACGATCGAGCCGATGAAGAAGGGTCTGGGTTGGCTGCGCGACAAAGTGGGCCCGAGCCGCTACGTGAAGTTTGGGCCGGCCGAGTCGGCGGTGGTATTGGCGGTGGAGGACCGGCAGTGGATCGCCGAGCACCCGAACGGTCGGCTGCTCTTGACGCTGAAGCGCGGTAGCCAGGAGGTGCAGCTGAGCTTGTTGAACCGCGATCTGGTGGAGATGTCGAAACACGGTGACGGCGCGATCCCACGGGCGTTGGCGGAACGAATGGGCATCACGTCGGGCGACGCCGCGCAATTGGCGCGGGCCGTGGCGCCGCTCGCCGAGAATCTGCCGAGCGTGAGCGCCGAGCCGGCGGCGGAGTTTCCGAGCTTGAAGGAGCTCAGCAGCAAGACGCACGCGCGGGGCAGCACGACCTGGAAGGTCAACTTGGGCGGTCAGGTGCAAGAGCTGACGCTCAAGAACTCGACCCTCGTCGACCTGATGCGGAAGTACTACAGCGGCGACGGCAAGGGCTATCTGCGGGCACTGTCGGCCGAAGGGCTGGCCGAGCAAGAGCTCGGGGTGCGCGCGGTGCTCGGCAACTACAGCTCGTGCTCGCTGTCGGAGATCAAAGCGGCCGATCGCGCGGCCTGGGCGCTCAATACCCGCGAGCGCCGCGTCGCGGCGGGCTCGTCGGCGGCCGAGCGACGGATGGATCCGACGAACGACCTGATGGCCGCGGGGATCGCGGTGTCGCAGTCGGTGAAGGTACCGGGGCGGTTGTATCCGGACGACATCCGCCGGAATCCGCGCGGCGGACACCAGGGGTTTGCCGAGGCTCATATCGCCGACTACATTGAGCCTGGTCGCTACAATGAGCACAACGCTCGCTTCATCGCTGATGCCCTAGATCGTCTGTCGCCGCAGCAGCTGGAGGAGCTGCGCCACTTTACGAACCCGGAACAGAACCCGGCAGCAGGGCTGAAGGCGATCGAGGCGCGGCTGGCCCAGCTGCAAGCCCGCGTCGCTGCAGGAAGCACCTCGCCCGAGGCGCTCAAGGCAGAGAGCGCGACCATCCAGGACAAGCTCCAACGGGCCACGAAGGCCGCGAACGACGTGGGCATCCGCACCAAGGCCGCGATGCTCGGCGCGCGCCTGCAGCTCACCCAACTCGAGTTCAGGGCTGCGACGCTGGTGCGCGAGCTGAAAGCCGCCGGCGTCAAAGGGGCAACGGCGCGGGTCGTGCAAGGCACAGTGACCAGCCTGAAGGGTCAGCTGAAGTCACCGTCGTTCTACCTCATGATATCCCTCGGCTCGCAGCAGTTCCTGGTGGACGTCGGCCACATCCGCAATGACGATTCGCTCTCCGAGCTGGAGAAGCTCGGGCAGTACGCGGTCTCGGCGGCCGTCGCCGGGGGTCAGTTTGCGGTCGGGTTGGTGTTGTTCAGTGCCGCCGGCAGGCTCGCGCCGCGCGTGATGCGGGCTGCCAATCCGGCCTTGATCGCCTACACCGCGCTCTCTGCCGAGCGGATGGTGTCGGACGTGGTGGACGCGATGGCGGGCTACAAGAGCTCGCTCGTGGCGATGCGCCATTATCAGGCGATCGGTATTCCGGAGGCCGGGTTCTTCAAGATCGATGAGAAGCTCCACAAGGCGGCCGCGCTCGGCTACACCGCCGAGAACGACGTCGAAACTCTCGAGAAGAACGCCGCCAACCTCCACACCACCCGCACGGCGCTGTGGTACTTCAACGAGCAGTCGCCGCTGCACGACCGGTTGCGGCAGCTCGCGAATCGCGCTCCCACCGACCCGTCGCCGGTGCGGCAGCCACAGGACATCGACGTCGCGAAGGTGAAGAGCTACCGCGAGCCGATCTTTCCGAGCGTTCACTTCCTCGAGCGCTTGAAGAGCCTGCGCGACGGCAAGGAGCACGGGTCGCTGAAGAAGGTCGCCCTCGCTCGGGACTTCGACCTCGCGGGCTGGCGTGGCGACGTACGGGACGCCGGGATGCAGGTGATCCACAAGCTCGAGCCCGAACCCGGCAAGCCTGCGTTCCTGATCGACGCCGAGGCGCTGCGCGCGCTGTTGGCGAAGAATGACAGCTACGCGCCGCTGGATGCGGAGGAACGCCAGGCGATCGACCGGCGGCTCGCGATCGACGTCGCGCAGGTGACGCGATGGACCGCGCTACTCAACGCCATGGCGATCTCCGCCGAAGCGAAGCAAGCGGCACTGCTGCAGCTCATCGAGAACATGGCCGCCAATCACCTGACCAACAGCATCTTGTTCGCTTACGTGCCCCAGAAGAACAATGAGATGCGCGGCGGCCGCATCATGCTCTACAGCCAGATCGACGCCCCGAAGGGCAAAGCCGCCGCGGACGACTACTACACCGTCGCCGATGGGATTCGGTGAAGAGGAGAGACGTAGATGGCCCCCGCCAAGTTTGGTCCCGTCAACACCTACCTGGAGCGCCGCTTCCAAGAAGTGCGCGCCTTGCCCGAAGAGCGTCGTGGCGCGGCTGTCGAGAGCCTGCGCAAGGAGCTCGGGGTCCCGGACCGCTACAGCGACCAATTCCTGAAGGCGGCGTCGGGCGCGGTCAAGATACGGGAGCTCACAAAGAAGTTGGTCCAGGAGATGCCGGCCGACAACAAGCTCTTCAAGCTGGCGATCGCGCCGGAAGGCCAAGAGAAGTCCACGATCCAGAACGCCTACAAGAAGATGCGAGAGCGGGAGCGGGAGCGTGCCGAGGCGCCGGCGGCAAGCGGTGGGAAGATCGACAAGGCCCCGGCCGACCTACCAATCGAGCTCAAGCTGGCGCACGGCGAGCTGCGGCTGGTCTACGACCTGCCGCGGACGATCATCGAGGAGATCAACCGCCATCCGGAGTTCTCGAGCCCGATCTTCGGCGGCCGCGCCGCGGACGAGTACGGGGCAACGAACGCTGCTGAGAAGCTCATCGGCATGGTCCACATGACGATCTACGACGCCAAGCTCGGCGGCGTGCTGCCGACCGGCAAGGCCTACGACAACGGCGTCGTGGTCCAAACGATCCTCAAGCTCGCCGACCCCGGCAACAAGGGCCCCGGGCTCGATCCGGTCGGCCCGGCGGTGCTGACCTTGCTGATGTCGGAGGCGAAGATCCGACGGGCCGTCGAGGAATGGAGAGGGACCGTCTCTGGCGATCAGGCGCGGCTCGCCCAGGGCCTCCTCGACTTCCCGAGGATGCAAGCGGCGGTGCGACCGATAGGTGAGCGCGCGAAGGAGGCGACGCCGGCAGTGGTCCCGGTCACGAGCGGCAACGCAGAAGGCGCCAACGGGCCGGTGCTCAAGGGCACCCAAAAACAAATCGTCGACAACGTGGCGGCAGCCATCCGTGACGGGCAGAACCTAGACACCAAGGCGTTCCGGGACACGTTGTTCGAAACCCTTGGTTGGGATCGGACAATCAAGGTGATGAACGCGTTGCGCGAGCACGCTGACCCGAAGGTCAAGGCCCTGGGTGACCAGCTCTACGACGACGCGAGGCGCTCGGTCGATCCGCACGAGTGGAACAACCCGTACTTCAACCGCACGACCTTCAAGCTCGAGCGGCCGGAACGGTAGAGCTTTAAGACCAAGGCAGTTGACGATTTCCACGGCATCACGGATGCTACCCGGTGAATAGGAGAGAAGAAGATGGCAACCACCACGTTCGATCGAGTCAATACCTTGCTGGAGGGTCGATTCCGTGACCTTTCCGCTCAATACCGCGGAAAGTCCCAGGAGGGCTACCGAGAAGCGGTAGAGAGCCTGCGCAAGGAGCTCGGGGTCCCGGACCGCTACAGCGACCAATTCCTGAAGGCGGCGTCGGGCGGGGCCAAGGTACAGGAGCTCGCGAAGAAGTTGGTCCAGGAGATGCCGGCCGACGTGCCGCTGTTCGAGCTGGCGATCGCACCGGAGGGCGGGGGCAAGTCCAGCATTCAGGATGCCTTCCGCAAGATGCGCGAGCGGGGGATCTCCGAGGGCCCGGCGGCGACGAAAGCAGACGCGGGAGACGTGTCCGGCTTCTCGCGCGTTACCAGCGACCTTGCGGACGCCCTGCACGCCGACTGGCAGGCGACGGCGCGCGCCTCGGGCCGCACCGAGCGTTTCAAGCCGATGAAAGAGAACGGCAAGGCCGTGGAGTGCCAAACGGCGGCGGCGCTGCAGGCGTACCTGGACACGAAGGGCATCCCCGCGGAGTACCGCGAGCGCTATCGGATCGTGGAGGGCAAGGTCGAGGAGGACATCCTCGCGATTCCGAACCGTTTCCTCGCGACCAACAACCGCGCCGAGAACGACGCTTCGGCTTCGACCACGATCGCGTTGGTCGCCATGCAGATGGCGAGCGGCGGCAGCCTCGACGCGGCGTTCATCGAGAGGGCGAGCAGCCTGTTGCATAACAAGTGGGTAGAGCGAAACGGCAGCTGGGCGCCCGAGGAACAGAAGGTGCCTTTCGACCAGCTGTCGAAGGTCGAGGCCGACAAAGACCGGGACATGATCAAACAAGGAATCGGGCTCTTGGTCACCGGCGCGCTCGCCGACGCATTGCACGCCGACTGGCAGGCGACCGCACGCGCCTCGGGCCGTACCGAGCGCTTCAAGCCGATGAAAGAGAACGGCAAGGCCGTGGAGTGCCAGACACACGCCGAGCTCCAGACGTATCTGGACAGCAAGGGTGTCCCGGCAGAGTACCGGCCACGCTATCGGATCGCCGAGGGCAAGGTCGAAGAAGACATCCTCGCCATCCCGAACCGCTACCTCGCGGCCAACAACCGCGCCGAGAACGACGCCTCGGCTTCGGTGGCCGTGCAGTTGGCGTTGCAGCAAGTGGCGAGCGGCGGCAAGCTCGATGCCACCTTCGTCGAGAAAGCGAGCAGCGTGTTGCACGACAAGTGGGTCGAGCGAAACGGCAGCTGGGCGCCGGCGGAGCAGAAGGTGCCGTTCGCCGAGCTGACGAAGGCGGAGGCCGACAAGGATCGCGACATGATCCGGCTGGGGATCACGTACTTTGACGCGGGCGAGCTGCGGCGCGTCACGAACAACATGTCGATGAACGCGATCCACGCGATCCGGTAGCGCCGCCGCAACGATCGGGGCAAACGTTGGCGCCACCCACCGTAGACCGCGTCAATCGCTACCTCGAACGACGGTTCGAGGCGATCCGCGGTCTGCCCGAAGAACGTCGGCGCGAAGCGATCGAGAGCCTGCGCCAGGAGTTCGGGGTCCCCGACGCCTACCGCGACCTGTTCACCAAGGCGGCCACCGGCACCGCGAAGATCCTGGAGCTGTCAAAGCGGCTGGTCCAGGAGATGCCGGCCGACAAGCCGCTGTTCAAGCTGGCGCTGGCGCCGGAGGGCCAACAGAAATCCACGATCCTGAATGCGTACCGCAAGATGCGCGAGCGGGGCATCACCGAGGATCCGGGCGTGGCGACACCGTTGACGAAGGCGCCGCCGATTGACCTCGAGACCTCGACCGCCGTACGCGGCACCGCCCGCGCGCTCGCCAAAGCCTTGCGCGACCACCCAGAGATGAAAGAGGCCGCGACGAGCAACCTCGGCTTCATGTTGGAGCAGATGGTCGACAACGTCGGCCACAGCTTCAAAGACGGCTACACCCTGGTCGTGGGGGACGTCGAAGGCCTGTCCAACTCCTCGCTGCGCACCGCGATCGAAGCCGGCCTGCTGGTCGAGAGCGCCGGCGGCCGGACGTTGACCTTGCGGGACGCGCAAGCCTCGGTGCTGGTGTTGGGTGACCTGGTCGACCGCGGCCCCACCGGGATCCGCACCGTCGAGGGCTTGCTGAGCATCGACGCCAAGAGGCTCTCGGTGGTCTGGGGCAACCACGAGCTCGGCAAGCTCGATATCTTCCACGTGCTACCGGAGCTCGAGACGCTCTCGAACCGGGACTACGTCTCGTGGTTGGTGAAGAAGGAGGCGCCGAGCGCCGACGCCGCCAAGCTCTCCGAAGCGGAGAAGACCGCCATCGCCGCCAAGGGGAACGTGCTCGAAAACCGAGTGCAGTACTTCCTCGAGAACCGCGCCGCGCGCGGGCAGCTGGAGTTCCACCGCCAGGAGCTGTCAATCCTCGAAGGTCGCGAGGTCACACTGCACGAAGCGGCTGTCGACTACGTCGACAGCTACAAACCTGGCGGCCGGATGTACCGGATCATTACCGCCGGAAACTTCTCGGTGTTGGGCGGCGTCGGGGGGAACCAACTGCCGCCCAGTGTCGCGGCGTTTCATGCCGGCGTCTCCGATGTCTCACTTGGCAGGCCCACCGACGGCAAGCCGGCGGCGAAGATCCCCGACGGCATGCCCGGCGCCGGCCAGGTCGACTTTGCGGACTGGGTGGTCCGCTCGATGAAGCACGGCGCGTCGTTGGCCGAAATCTACAAGCAGACCGGCGTGCCGCCCGAGATCCTGCGTTACATCGGCGAATCGAACTGGGACGGCGGCCTGGGCGCCAACAAGAACATCGACATCGGCACGGTCTACACCGCCACGCCGCGGCTGGTGCACGAGAAGGGCGGCGTCGCCTCGGTGGACGAGGCGAACGCCGGGACTTTCACCGAATCGGTCGCCGCGTCGATGCGAGCCTCGGGCATCACCGCGGCGATCACCGGGCACAAACCGCAGGCTTCGAACCCGGTGCCGCTCGAGGCCCCCGGTGACCAAGTGCTCATCCGCACCGACACCTCGTACACCGACCTCTATCCCGAGGTCCGCGGCTCCAAGTCGCTGCTCGTCGTCACCAAGGACGGCGTCGCGGTGATGACCGGACGGGTGGGTGGCGAAGACGGTCGCTTCGTGACATGGACCCGCGAGCTCAACACCTACCACAACAACCCGGTAGGCAAGGTCACCGACGAAGGCGCAGTGGTGGCCGGGGTGACGATCGGCAAGACCGGCGACGGCCCCAGCAATGTGGGCCAGCCCCTCTACTTCACGAGTCGATACGTACCGGGGCGAAAGGTCGAGACCGCGGCCGTCGGCGTGCGCGACCTGCGCGCTCGACACCCAAAGCGGAGTTTTGGCGTGGAGGGCGATCCGACGCTATCGAACGAATGGCGCCAACTCCTCGCGTCAGAACCGGAGAACGACGTCGAGGCCGGAAAGCAGAAGCAGGGCGAGCCGTACGCCCGAAAGTACGACGCGATGCTAGTGGACGCCGCCGACGTCCGCGACAAGCTCGGCGGTCGGGTGCCGGTAGGCGTCGTGTCGGGCGCCAAGCTCGGCCAGTCCGCGGGCACACCGGAGCAGCGCCTCGCCGCGGCCGAGTCGCTGGTAGACGCCCTAGGCGCCGAGGCCGGCTATCTCACCGGCGCCACCGATTCCTACGCGAAGGTTCCAGATCCAACCGATCCCACGAAGGTGGTCCGAATCCCTTCAGACGAGACCAACGTCCACACCCTGGTCCTCGCGGCCCAGGCCTCGACCACGGAGGCGGGGAAGCCGGCGCCGGTGCTCATCGGCAGCCTCCCGGACCAAACCAACTCGGAGTGGATCGGCCAACGCAAGCAGTACCTCTGGCCCGTGGGCCGGGTGGACAACTGGATGGATCCGCTGCAGGCGAACATGAACGTCGCCAACGCCGAGGGCGGGGTCATGGTGTTCTTCGGTGGCGGCCCGACGCCGACCGAAGCCCTCGAGCTCAGCCTGCGACCGGAGTATCGCGCCACCGACTTCGTGCTGTTCGCGAGCGCTCCGGACCCGGTGACCGGCAAGCTGCCGACGCCGATCGGCGCCGCCGACGCCTTTGCACAGAGGCTCATGGCGATGCCGGTTGCAGAGCGGCCGGCGAACTTCCACATCGTCACCGCTGACCGCGCGAGCGAGCTCGGCCCGGTCGTGAAGGAGATTATCAAGAGCAAACGCCGGCCTGAGGTCATGCGAATCGAGCACCCGGGCCCAAGCGCGAGACCGGCGCGGGTCGGGGTCTACGCCGGCAGCTTCGATCCGCCGCACCTGGGCCACAAGGCGGTGGTCGAGCGGATGAAGGCGGAGTTCGGTCTCGATGTGGTCTACGTGGTGCCCGACCACTCGACGGCCTACAAGCAGATGCAGAGCATTGAGCACCGGCAGCGCATGGTGCAGACGTTGGTCGCCGGTGACCCGAGCGTTCGCCTGCTCGAGCCCGAGGTCGAGGCGAAGATCGGCGCCGGTGAGCTGTGGGACGTGGTACGTACGGTGCAAGGCCAGCACGCTGGCGCCCAGGTCTTCAACATCATGGGGACCGACACCTTCGAGTGGTATCGCCGCCTGCCACCGGAGCAACGCACCCCTGGTGTCGAATTCCTGGTCAACGACCGCCACGACGGCGCGGCCTTGCCCGATTCCTTCGATGGTCGACCGGTGCGCGCGGTCCGCGACCTCGACCAAGGAATCTCGTCGACGAAAGTCCGCAGGCAGCTCGAAGAAGGCGGCACCCCCGCCGAGCTCGCCCCGGAGGTCCTGGCATACATCAAACGCCACGGGCTTTATCGTTGAGCGTTCCGCCCGCCGCCCCGCCTCACCGCCGCCTGAGCCGCACCGCAAAGAAGCCGTCGGTGTCGTGCAAGTCGGTCCACATCGCCACCGCCGTGAACCGCCCCGCCTCGCCCGCGTGCTCCACGAACAACGGCGCCAGCACCGGGCTCTCCGGCATGCTCGGCTCGAAGTCTCCGTTTCGCTTCAAGAATTCGGCGATGCGCTCGGGCCCTTCGGCCTCGGTGATGGTGCACACCGCGTAGACCAAGAAACCGCCGGGGCGGACGGCGGTGGCGATCGCGTCGAGCAGTTGGTCTTGCAGGCGCGTGAGGTCTTTGACGCGGTCTTTGGCGCTCGACCGCAGCTCGGGGTTGCGGCGCAGCGTGCCCAAACCGGAGCAGGGCGCATCGACGAGCGCCAGGTCGACGTGGTCGCGGCCGTGGTCGGTGAGCAGCATGCCGAGGGCGTCGGGGTCGGTGGCGTCGACGACGCCGGAGCGCAGGTTCGCGAGGCCGAGGCGCAGCGCGTGCGCGTCGATGAGGCGGGTCTTGCCGGCGTGCAGATCGGTCGCGAGCACGGTCGCCGACGGCGTCATCTCCGCGAGGTGCGTCGCCTTGCCCCCGGGCGCGGCGCAAGCGTCGAGCACGAAGGCACCCGGCTCGGGGCGCGAAAGCTCGCCGATGAGCTGGGCGCCGAGGTCCTGCACCGTGAATCGACCCGCGGCAAGACCGGGGAGCGCGCCGACGTCGCCGGCGTGCTTCGCGATGAGTCCGGTCGCCACCCGCGGCGGGACCTCGACCTCGATCCCTTGTGCTTCCAGCTCGCGGCGCACCTCGTCGCGGGTCGCACGGCTTTCGTTCACCCGCAACGACAGCGGCGGTCGCTGGTTGTTGGCGGCGATGAAGGCACGGGCGGCGTCGGCGCCCCGGCGTCTGGCGACCTCTTGCACGATCCACGGCGCGTGCGCCCCGGCGATCGCCAGGGCCTCGCGCTCGTCGGCAACGCGCTCGGAGACTCGCGGCAGCTGGCCCTCTTCCTTGAGGGTGGCGAGCTTGCGCAGCACGGCGTTGACGAAGCCGGCGGCGTGGCGAAAGTCGTGTTGCACCAGGGCCACGGCCTCGTTGACCGCGGCGTGGGCGGGCACGCGGGTCTCGAGGATCTGATAGGCCCCCATCCGCAGGCTCTCGCGCACGATCGGCGCGGTCTTCTTCAGCGGGCGGTCGGCGAGGGTGCTCAGCAGGAAGTCGATGTAGATCTGCTGCCGCAGCGTGCCGTACACCAGCTCGGTCGCGAGCCCGCGGTCGCGATCCGAGAGCGCCGAGCGGTCGAGGGCCACGTCGAGGGCGCGGTCGGCGTAGGCGCCGTCGCGGGCGACGCGCACCAACACGTTCAGGGCGACCTGGCGCGCCGAGCCGGCCTTGGCGGTCACGTCAGTTCCAGGTGCAGCATCCCGCGCAAGGCGTCGATCAGATCGACCAGACGGATCGGCTTCTGCAGGAACTTGTCGGCGCCGGCGCCGAGCGACACCACCCGCGCGTCCTCGATGCTGGCGCTGATCGCCAGGATCTTCAGGGTCGCGGTGGTCGAGGTCTCGCGGATCTTCTGAATCAGCTTGATGCCGCTCAACACCGGAATATAGAGGTCGGTGATCACCAGCTCGATGTTGTTGGCGACCACGAGCTCCCACGCGGTGGCGCCGTTGTCGGCCGCGAAGAGCTGCACCTGACGCTGGCCGGCCGCAAGACGATTGTTCAAGCGCCGGATGGCGAGCGCCACGCTCTCACGGATGAGGGGGTTGTCCTCGACCACCAGCACCCGCCAGGGATTGCCCGCCGTCGCCTCGACCATCGCCGGACTCTAGCGCAGCGCTCGGTGAATGGCCACCGAGCCCGCGCGCCACGACGCTGTGTGCCGCCCCCCTCGGCGTTGATGATGCAGCCGGTGCGGGTCCGTTAGAGCCCGCGGCGGCGCACGTTCTGACGGGCGTTCGCGGTCAGGCGCGTGAAGACGACGCTCTGACTCAACCAGGCGCTCAACGCGTCACGCGACATGCTCCGCGACGCCACGTCGATGTCGCCGGAGCCGATGATTCTGCCCTGGACCTGCGGCGCCACCCGGCCGACGTCGCGCGTGACCGTCTGCCCGCGGCCTCGATTGGTTCGATAGCTGATGACCATGGACGTCCTCCGGCGCGTCGGGACGAGGTCTCCCGAGCTGTCGCATCGACCGATCGCGCTCAGCGATGCTTGGGTTTGGAGCTCGAGCTCGAGCTCGAGCTGTTGGCGGCGCGGCGCTCTGCTTCTTTCTTGTCGCCCCATGACTTGTACGCGGCGGCGAAGACCAGGAGCCGCCGATCGATGCTGCCGGGCTGGTGGGTCTCGAGGGTCCAGTCGTCGCCCGCGGCGCGGACCCAATGGTTGAGGTAGTCCTCTTTGGCGCTGGCCAGCTTGCCGCTCGCGTCCGTCCCGGTGCCTTGGAGCACGAGCTCGGTGGTGAGGAGCTCGGTCTTGTCGGAGCGCGCCACGACTCGATCGTTGGCGTCCAGGATCTCCCAGTAGGTGACGAGCTTCTTGCCGACCAAGAGCTTCTGCGCCAGACCCGTCGCGACGTTGACCCACCGCTCCTGGATGGTGCCGATGCGGTTCCCGGCGCCGTCTTCGATGCGGTACTGCTGGCGGAAGTTGTCGGTGAAGCTCTCGAAGTTGACGATCACCGGCTTCGAGCGCGCCACCACGTTGGTGTCCTTGTCGGGGTTGGCGCTGTTGCGCAGCACGAACACGGCGGAGAACGCGTTGCGCAGCAAGCCGGAGCCTTCGTCCGCGCGCCACTGGCGCTCGAGCTGTGCGACCTTCTTCTTGCTCTGCGCGTCCTTGATGTCGAAGGTGGTAAACGTCGAGCCGCCGAGGAGGCCGGTCATGATGTGCTCCTCCATGCGGAGCTTCGTCGGCAGCACGGCGCCCCCGCCGTAGCTCTTGACGTCGAGCCGGCCGACGGCGTCCGGCGCCAGGGTGTTGAGCATCGAGGTCTTCAGGGCGTTCAGCTTGCCCTGCGTCATCGTCGCCGGCACGCCGTGTCGCGCGAGGTAGTTGTCGAGCTCGACGGCCGAGATCTTGTCGTTCTTCACGCCCTCCGCGTCCGCGGTCGCGAGCAGTAACGCCTCCGGCGTCTCTGCTTTGGCGATGGCCGAAATTCGGATCTCGTTGGCGCTCATGGCAGTCTCCTTGCCGTTTGCGTCGTCGCAGTTGCCTGGGCTCGGTCTAGGTTATCGCCCGCGCCCGGCGAAAGTTGCGTTGCGGACCGGCGACGAATTGCCCCGCAAGAGATGTTACCGAACGTGGCTGAGCGACCGAATCGTTGACTCATAATTCTTGTTACCGAATGCCGGATCGGTAGGCAGGGAGGATGAGTCCGATGGCGAAAAGCGAATACGTTTCCGAGATGTATG
>JACRCV010000084.1 GCA_016218825.1 Deltaproteobacteria bacterium | reverse complement strand
GTCGTCGACACGATGCTCAACACCGAACAGGGGACGCTGGGGAGAGGTGGGTCGGAACATGCACGCCATACACCAACTTGGCGGCGATGGATCTTTTTGAGGCGGGAGCGGGAGGGGTTTTTACGGGCGAATCAACCTTGGAGGGACCGTCATTTGTCTGGAAAGGGATGAGCGCGGCCTGGGGCTCGTCAAAGTCGGCCTTGATGTGGACCTCGTGCCGCACCACGGTGACAGGGCAGACAAACCGCGCGAAGAATTGCTGGACGATGGGCTCAAGAAGGCCGAGCTGACACCCAAGGCCGGTGACGCGGATGAAGATGTCCGGCGCTTCCTGTTTTGCGCGTTGGCAGGTGGGACAGTTGTGACCGTTCAGCTCCCGACAATCCGGGCATTTCCAGTAGAGGTCATCGGGAAGCTCACAGCCACAGCGCCGAGGCTTGGTGTTGTAGTGGTCACTCGGGCACTCCAGACCCTGAGCCTCGTAGTAGCACCCGGCGCGCCATTTGCCGCCGCGCTTGTGCTCCCCACGAAGGCGGCGATGCGGTTTGCAGCGGCGGGTGCGGCAGCCAAGCTCAAGGCTCGCCACAACCTGATGACCAAAGCGCACAGCCCGGATGAAGAAGAGGCGCGCGTGGCGCGCGCCTCCGAGCCACTGTGCCTCCAGCATCAACTCTACGCCGTTGAGCGTGAACAAAAGGGCCTTGTCGGTGCCGGAGGGTAGCAATTCCTCGAAAAGGGCTCTCACCTCCCCCTGTTTCTCGGCTTGTCCTTCCAGCCTCAGCTCATGAAAGCCTACTGTGATTCGAGGTGGTGTTGGCTGCTTTCCAGACTTCGATGAGCAATCTGCGGTCATCTCCGCACTCATACATGCGATCTTCGTCAACCACGGATGCATCTGTGCATCAAGTTCGCTGTCACTAGCATTGTCTGGTGATACTAGCCTCAGCCACTCCCCCAAGGCCGCAGGGCTCAGACCACGATTGCCATTCAACACGCTACGGACATGGCTCTCAGAACATCCCGCCATCGCCGCAAACTCCCGGCAGGACAGGCCCATTTCAGCAAGTCTGAAGGCGAGCCATGCACGGTGGATGAGCGTGAGCGCGGGCGTCCTCGGCGGCCCCCGTCGCCCCTTGGCACCTCGCCGACCATCATCGGCCGATTCAAGTTTTCGCCCACGCCGATCCCTACCGATGCTGACGTGGCGTCGCGCACCGCTGCCCCCAGTAAGGTGGTCGTCGGCAAGCAGCATGGCTACACCGCCCCGGACGCCGTAGCTCGATCGTCCACCAATTCATCGCCCCAGCAATCCCATCCATCTCGCAGAGAGCGGGCAAACATCTCCAGCCGTGGGCCGGGGCTGACGGCCTCGATCAACTGGAAGGCGGCAAGCGGCTTCTGGCTATGCCGTCCCCGTTTGGCCTCGATGAGCGTGGAACACCGTCGAGATTGCGATGGCAACCTCCCGCGCACACCAAAGAGAAGCAGCTCATGCCTTCCACGGAGGTATTGCCCCAGACCAGCGCGGTCCTTGGCCCAAACGGCGTTGGTGACGTACCGGAAGCCGAGCGCCGCCATCACGAATAGAGCGTCGGGCAGATGATTGTTGGTTGCCCACAACCACAGATGGCAATTGAGAGCTGGCCGCCAGACTCCGGCCCCGAGAATGGTGCTGATGATTTCGTGGGGGCGGAGCAGTTTGTAGTGTCGATCAGCGCCGCGTTTTATGCGACCACCACCGCGCTCTGGCCAGGGTGGGTCAGCCGCGATGCAGCGGTACTCGGCGGCGAAGGCGTGGCGCTCGTTCACGGTGTCGGGCGGCACCGTAGGTTGGTCACCCTCATTCGGACGATGGCACGGCATTGTTGGCGTGTCTGTGCAGTCAATCACGGGCTTCTCCGCGACCGCTGTGGTCAGCCAGATCGATGACGGTATGGCGGCAGTCGGGCGATGCCGCACAACCGCGGCCAGACATCGCCTTCACAGCTTCGCCGTGGCCACCACCATCGGCCTGTTGCGCGTGGGCTCGCCGCTGGATGCGGTCGCGTGGCCCTCTTCAAAACGACGCGCCTCGGCCTCGCTGACGCGGATGGCTCGTCCAAATCGGGCGGCGACAAGCTCGCCGTCCCAGATCTTCCTGCGAATGAAGTTTGGGCTGACCGACCATCGCAACGCGAGATCGCTCACCGTCCAGTGTGTCTGTTGCGCCTGTGATGCCATGTGCCAACACCTCCGAGCACATGGCATCACATGGTCATCTGGTTGACCATCGCGTGAAGCGGAGGATTGGCGGCGTCTACTTCCGCCTTTTCTTCAACTCGGAAACGATGCCACGGGTGTACGTCTCGACCGTTGCCTCCGGAATTCCAAGCTCCTCAGCGGTTTGTTCCAATGCCACGCGCTGCACGTCGTTGCCAGTGCCGTTCAGAAAGCTCTTCACGACAGTCGGGTGGACCTCGTGCGAGCGCGCCAGGGCGCGAACGGCCTTACGGTCGGCAGCTACCTCCTGCAACTCGTCCCAGCTCCTGCCCGCCACCATCGGGTCGGCGGCAATCCCGAGTACTCCTTTGGCGATGCTAGCGAAGCAGCGTTGAACCATCCTTCGGGACCAGGCCACCTTCCCCTTCCCGCGTGGCACGGCGCGCGTGATGGCCTCCGCCAGCCGATTCAGGAACGTCGTAGCATCCGCGACCCGCTTCTTCTTCTCACCGAGATAGTCCCCCTCCTCAAACCACCTTGGCTGCCGTTCTTTCGCGGCGAGGAGCGCATAGTGGGCTTGCAGGATTCGACCGATCACCGCGCCGTGAGCAAGTGTCCTCGGATCTCGCGCCACGAGGATGAGAAGGGCAGCGTCATCACCCGCGGCGATTCGAGCATGTAGTTCGTCGTTCTTCCCAAACCACTCTTGCCGGCTCTCACCAAACCAATCTTGCCAGCTCTCATCGTTCATGTTGCCGATGACGCGATCCTCCCAGAACTGGAGGAACGCTTTCACGTCGCTGGGGATCCCCGTGGCATCCGGCGGAGCCGACGCGGCCTCGGCGGGTGTGGCCTGAGGCGACGCAGTCTGAGGCGGTCCACCCTCGGGTGCTGCACCCAATGCGCCCGCCTTTGACCTACCCATGCCGCCCTCCGTCCGCCGCGTCCATCTTGTCCACCAACTCTCTCAACCTGCGATCCCCGCGCTTGAGGTAGCGCATCAACGCCTGCACCGACTTGTGCCCCGAGAACTTTTGCAGCTCTGCTAGGCTGGCTCCGGCGCGGGACAGGCGCGTGATCGCGGTGCCGCGCAAGTCGTGGAAGTGCAGTCCCTCGATGCCGAGTGCGCTGCAAAGCCCAGTAAACCTGTGCGTCACCGTGTCCGGCTCCAGCGCCACGAGCCGCCCGTCCATGCGCACCGGCGCGGCCTCAATCTCGGCGAGGGCTCTCTTGGTGAGCGGCACCGTCCTGGGGAAGGTGTTCTTGGAGGCATCGGCGGGGACCTGGATCTCGCGCCGCTTGGTGCTCACCTGCGCACGCAGCGACCGACAGATCTCTGTTCGCCGCATCCCTTGCTCATAGGCGAGCACGAGGGCGAGCCGCATGTCAGCGTCGGCGCGTCCGAGTAGCGACTCGTACTCCTCGGCCTCGCACTCCCGCTCGCGTTGGTTGCGCTCAGGCAGGAAGGCCACGCCCGCCATCGGATTCCTATGGAGGTAGTCGCCCTGAACGTGATTCAAGGCCGCTCGCCAGAGGGCGAGGTACCTGTTGACGGTTGCCGGCGCGGTCTTGCGTTTGCTCCTTGTGACGCGGGCAGCAAGCGTGTCGCGGAATCGCTCGCTGTCCCGCTTGGCGAGCGTGGCCACGAGCGCGTTGGCACCGAAGAATTCGACGATGACGCCGAGCTTCTGTTTGTCCTTCTTGGCGTCAGCCTTGTGCTGAGCGTGCTCGTTCCACAGATCGCGCAGGCCCGCTACCGTGAGGTCGTTGCGCTTCTTCTCGGGGAAGTGGCGGCCCTCGAAAATCTCGACGCGGCGCTTGGCGAGGATGGCCTCGGCCTCACGCTTGACGTGCGTGCCCGTGGATTCCCTGAAACGCTTGCCGGCGATCGAGTACGTCAACCACCATTTGTCAGAGCCGTCGCGCTGAAACAACTCCATGATGGGGACCTCCGGAGTGCTTTGCTGTGACCCGGAGTATGACACATTTCGGTCACAGTTGTCACTTCGGCGAGGTGCGAGAAAACGATGATGAAATGATGTGTCTATTTCAATTCTAATATCAAGTAGTTATGGTGCCGAGGGCGGGACTCGAACCCGCACGACCTTGCGGTCAGGGGATTTTAAGTCCCCAGCGTCTGCCAATTTCGCCACCCCGGCACCGGCAGCAACGTAGCACTCCTCCACGACGTTGAGTAGCGGCCGCCATTGGCGACGTAGACCGGACGAGATAGAGTCGCGCCGATGAAGTCTGCGGTCGCCGCCCTGGTCTTGGCTGTCGCGAGCGCGGCCTGCGCCCGAACCGACGGCCCGGCGCCCCAGACCGGCCTCGTGGTCTCACCGACCTACCTGCGCTTCGCGACCCGAGGCGGCGGCGCCACCCCCGCCCAGGATGTCGTGGTGAGCGAGGCGGCCGGCGCGGCGGTGCCGATCATCGCGACGACCGGCGCGCCATGGCTGATCCTCGATCCGCGGACCGCCCAAACCCCCGCGCTCCTCCACGCGAGCGTCAACGCCCGCGACCTGGCGGCCGGGACCTACCGCGACGTGATCCGCATCCACCCGAGCGGCCGGCCCGAAGGAGCGGCGCAGGTGCTCGTCGAGCTGACGCTCGAAACCCCAGGCTTCACCGCCCTCGGCGGACCCTCCGGGGGCCCGATCACCGCGCTCGCCGTCGACCCCGCCGACCCCGGCCACGTCCTCGCCGGCAGCCGCGGCGGCCACCTCTACGAAAGCCGCGACGGCGGCGACTCGTTCACCACCCTCCCCTCCGGCCTCACCGCCGTCGACGAGGTCTCCGGGTTCGCGCTGCTCGTAAACGGCCGCGGCTACCTCTCCGCGTGGCGGACCCACGCCGACGGCGCCGGCGGCGTGCTGCGCACCGACGACCACGGCGCCACCTGGACGCCCACCACCCTCACCAACCTCGGGATCTCGGCGGTGGCCGCGAGCCCCGACACCCCCGATCTCGTCATCGCCGGCTCCACCGCGCTCTGGCGGAGCACCGACGGCGGCGCCAGCTGGAGCGCGACCGCGACCCCCGCCAGCGTCAGCTTCGTGAGCCTCGATCCAAACGATTCGACTCGCTTCCTCGTCGGCACCAGCACCGGCGCCCTGTGCCGCACGGCCGACGGCGCCCTGCTCACCTGTGACCCGACCGCTCTGAACGGCGCGGTCGCCGCGGTCGTGAAGCTCGCCTCCGGCTCCCTCGTCGCCCTCGACCGCGGCTGGAGTTACTACGACCTGTGGACGAGCCCCGACGGCGCCCTGTGGACCGAGCTCGCGCCCGTCGGCCTGCCGCCACCCGAAAGCGGCCGGCCGTTCACGCTCGCGGTCGTCGGCGAGGAGCTCTGGTTTCTGGCGCGCGCCGCGTGGCGATCCACCGACGCCGGCGCCACCTTCACGCCGGTCGGCTACCAGACCCGGCTGCCGTCCGACGGCGGCACCCTGCGCGCGCTCGTCGCCCATCCGAACGGCGCGCTCCTCGGCCACGACGCGGCCGGCGTCCTGCGCTACCAGCCCGGCGCGGGACTCGCCCCGACCCGTATCACCGCCCACGGCATCCGCCGCCTCGAATGGCACGACGCCACCGGCACCCTCTTTTGCGCCGCGAGCCTCGCCGGCTACTTCCGCTGGCAGCCGCTCGCCGGCTTCGAGGGGCTCGGCGGCACCGGCCTCGCTGCGGTCAACGCCCAGGACATCTCGGTGCATCCCGAGAACGCCGCCGAGTGGGTCGTGAGCGCCAACGACTGCGATCGCTTCTATCGGAGCACCGACGCCGGCAACACCTGGGCGCTCGCCGCCGGCCTCGACGTCGACGAATCGGTGAACAGCGTGTCGCGCGCCCCCGAAGACCCGGACGTGATCTGGCTCGGCGCCGGCTACCAGGGCCTGTTCCGCAGCCTGGATGCCGGGGCCACCTTCGCCCAGCTCGACCCCGGCTACACCCCCCACGTCGCCGCGGTGTCGCGGGACGTCGTCATCGTCGGCCGGCAAGGCGCCGTGCGCTACGACGCGGTCGCCGACACCGTCACGTCCCTCGCCGGCCACTTCGGCAGCACCTTCCTGCGCCGCACCCCCGCGGGCCGGTTGTTCGCCGCCTTCGAGCACGGCGTCGGCCTGTACCGCTCGACCGACGCCGGCCAGAGCTTCACGCTCCTCGGGCTCGAAAACATGACGCTCACCGACGCCGCCGAAGATCCCCTCGACCCCACCCACCTCTACGTCGCCGGCGACACCGCGCTCTGGGAATCGAAGGACGACGGCGCCACCTGGACCGACGCCGGCGCCCCGTTCACCTGCCTGTCGCTCGCCTTCGATCCACAGTCCGGCGCCCTCTACCTCGGCACCGACGGCGGCGGCCTCTACCGCTACAGCCAGCCATGACCCGGTCTCAGGCCTCAACCTCGAGCCAGCGAGAACACACCATGCATCACCATTCGCGCCCGGGCCTATGCCTCGTGGCAACCCTGCTCGGCGCCTGCGGCGTGCCGACCCCGAACGCCGGGATCCTGACCGAAGAGAACGTGGACGCGATCGTGCCCAAAGGCGAAACCGCCGGCGGCCGCGTCGGCGACTATTTTCTCAAGAACGCCGCCGCGACCTTCATCATCCAGCGCCCCGGCCGCGAGCTGGCGCTCGGGCCCTACGGCGGCACGGTGATCGACGCCGCGCTCACCGGCGCCGAGGACCGCTTCGGCGAGCTGATCCCCACGTTGGCGCTCGGCCGAACGGTCGCGGTCCACTCGATGCGGGTGGTCGCCGACGGCTCCGACGGCGGTAGCGCGATCGTCGAGGCGGTGGGCACCGACGCCGTGAACGTCTACTACAACCTCGAGGCGATCGCGCCGTCGCTCTTGGCCTACGCCAAAGACGGCAGCGGCATCCTCGGCCACGATCCCGAAGAGACCCTGAGCCTCGCGGTGCGCATCCGCTACGAGCTGTTGCCCGACGAGCCGCGCCTCGACGTCACCTACACCTTCGAGAACCTGTCGCCGACCCGCCTCGAGGTGCCGCTCAGCTTCATCGTCGACACCCGCGCCAACGTCGAGAGCTACCTCCCCGGCACCGGCTTTGCCGCCACCCTGTCGCGCTCGATGGACCCGGAGAACATCGCCGGCGTCCTGACCTACGACGAGACCACCTCGCAGTACCTCGTCGTCGCCGAGGACTCGGCGCTCAGCATCGTGCCGACCGAGCTCGCCGGCGTCCGGCCGCCGCGCACCATCGCCGCGCAATTCCCGGTGGTCGGCGGCTTCCTCCTCGTCGGCTCGCGCAACCTCGCCGGCGCCGCCAAAGAAGCGAGCTTCACCCTCGACCGCGACGAGGCGGCGCTGATGCGCCTGAGCATCATCTTGCGCGCCGCGCCCGAAGCGGCGCTCGCCGCCGGGTGGGAGCTGCTGCAGACCCCCCTCGAGAGCGTCGGCGGCTGCGTCACCTTCCCGTCTGGGGCGCCGGCCGTCGGCGCACGCGTCGGCCTGATGCAGGACGAGACCCGGCCGATGGCGGTCGCGATCACCGATGCCGGCGGCTGCGTCACGGCGCGGGTGCCGCCCGGCTCCTACACCGCGATCGCCGGCGGCGCGCACCGCGAATCGGGCGCCGCGGTGGCGGTCGACGCCGACCGCAGCTTCGCGCTGACGCTCCCGGCGCCGGGGCGGCTGCGGCTCGAGGTCTCGGTGCACGACACCCTCGACGCCTTGACCCCCGAACTCCGCCCCTGCCGGCTGACGCTGGTCGGTGAACGACGCGCGACCGCGCACCCGGCGCTCGCGACCACGCCGGACGACGACCCCGGCGGCATCGTCGCCCGCCAGCACCTGCTCGCCACCTGCGAGGGAGAGCTCGAGCTCCCCGCGGGCCGCTACCTCGCGATCGTCACCCGCGGCCCCGAGTTCGACCGCGTCGAGGCAACGATCGAGGTCGTGGCGGGCGCGGTGCGCACCGTGCAAGGCGCGCTGCACCGGGTGGTGGACAGCGACGGGTACGCGGCGTCGGATTTTCACGTCCATTCGATCTACTCGCCGGACTCGCGCGTCCCCGCCGCCCTTCGGGTGCTGTCGCTCGCCGCCGAGGGCCTGGACTTCTGGGCGTCCACCGACCACGACGTCGTGGTGGACTTCACGACGCCGATCGCGGCCTTGGGGCTCACGGCGCAGATCCAGACCATCCCGGGCGCCGAGGTCACCACCTTCGACGCCGGCCACTTCGGCGCCTACCCGCTGCCGGTGGACCCGAGCCGCGCCAATGGCGGCACCCCGGACTGGGCGCCAAGCGACGACGGCCGCCGTCCGACGATGAGCGAGCTGTTCACCGCGATCCATCGCCTGGGCGGGCTCATCCAGGTCAATCACCCGCGCTCCCGCGGCCTGGCGATGGGCGCCTACTTCAGCCGCGCCGGGGTTCGCTACGACCCGACGAGCAGACGGCCCTACGCCGACGCCGCGGCGCAGCCGGTCGCGAACGAGCTGCTCCGTTACCCGGCCGGCCTGAGCTACTTCAGCGACGCCTTCGACATCGTCGAGGTGATGAACGGCGCGCACACCTACGTCGACGGCGACATGGTCCACGACACCGGCGCCGAGCGCGCCGGCCACGACTGGATGAGCCTGCTGTCCGCCGGTCGCAAGGTGATCGCGGTCGCGAACTCCGACACCCACACCCTGGCGTCCATCCCCGGCAACCCGCGCACCTTCGTCGGCGGCCACCACCAGGGACGCTACGGGCTGTTGACCGCGCTCGCCCGCGGCGACGCCGTGCTCACGACCGGGCCGATGCTCAGAGTCACGCTCGAGGACGCGAGCGGCGCCCGGGCCGGCTTGGGCGACACCCTCACCCCGACGACCCGCACCGTGACGCTCAAGGTGCACGTCGAGACCCCGGCCTGGTACGACGTCGATCGCCTGGAGGTGGTCGCCAACGCCTTCTTCGTCAACCCGGACCAGGACGAGCCGACCCCACGCGCCCTGCCCCTGGAGACGCTGACCCCGGTGGCGGTGCCGCGCCCGAACGGCGGCGTCGCCCACGTCAGTGACGCGGCAGTGGTCCTCGACCTCGACCTGCCGCCGTTTGCCGGCCGCGACAGCTGGGTGGTCGTGCGCACCGGCGGCGTCGCCAGCACCGTCTGGCCGGTGATGGCGGGCGGCGGCGGGACGGTGGATCTCGCCGCCACGACCCCGGAGGCGTTCGTGCAGGACCGCTACGGCGCCCGACCGTTCGCGATGACCAACGCCATCTACATCGACACCGACGGTGACGGCGCGTGGAGACCCTGAGGCGCTACTTGCCCTGCGCCGCCTTGCCGTGGACCCAGAACGGCGGCTGCGCGTACACCGGCACGTCAGGGTCGCCGGCCTGAGGCGTCAGCTGCAGCTTTTGCAGGATCTTCTTCTTGGGAGCTAGAGTCCGGACTGTCGGATCACTGCGACCGTTGGTCACCGCGTCTTCGATCAACGCCGTCACCCAGTCGCTCATTCGCAAGCTGTGATCCTTGCAGAACTCTTTGGCTCGCCTGTGAACCGTGTCGGACAGGTGAACCACCTTAGACATAGCCTCTCCTCCTACAAACACGCGACCCGCCGGGGTCGGCGCTCAAAGTTCCAGCGCAGTGGTCGAGCGCCGCTCCCCACCTGGAGAGGGTCCCCGGCCACGTGCGGAGAGGATTCTTGATCAGGGGTCCGACAGATCTACGACCGCGGCGGCAAAAAAACGAGCAGCGGGAAGGTTGTCAGAAGAGAGACGCCTTGGGTACGCGCGAAAGCCCCTCGGTTTCACCATGAAACTCGGGACGAGCTCCTCTCGCCTGCGCCCGCGGTCCCCGCCAGACCATCCGGCGGTGCCCATTGGACCCCGTGCGCAGACCTCCGACAACCAACCCGCAACTCGCTGCAAACACAGCGGTTTCCATGAATCCAAGACGAGCCTGCTCGACCAGGAACGCGCCAGTTCTCTCGAGGCCTTGCTGAACACTCATCATCAGGAGTGCCGTCCTGGAGCCATGGGCTCCGCTCGGGGACGACATTCAAGACCCGGGCCAACCCCAAGGCGGCGTTCGCAAGAACGCAGGGCCAACGATA
This sequence comes from Deltaproteobacteria bacterium, assembly GCA_016218825.1. Lineage (GTDB taxonomy): Bacteria > Myxococcota > XYA12-FULL-58-9 > XYA12-FULL-58-9 > XYA12-FULL-58-9 > JACRCV01. The sequence goes on along the minus strand of JACRCV010000084.1, from coordinate 49,437 downwards.
TCAACCAGGTCCGAAGGGGGGCGGTGCGGCGCCGGCAGCGGCGGGTTCGGGGGCTCGAACGTCCGGGCACCAGGAGGTTCGTCACTTCGAACTTGACGGGTGGCGCACCGCTGTGGCCCAATCGCTGACGGCTCAGGGCTCTCTGGAGATAGAATGGCCGACAGCATGCAGCAGACCGTGATGAGCGCGTGCGACCACGTGGGCCTGGTGGGCTCGGAGCTGCGCAAGATGCTCGCGCACGAGATCCCGGCCAAGATCCTGTTGCGCCGCGGCCGCGACGTGGTGCTGCTCTCCGGCGCCACCGGCGCCGGCAAAGAACGAATCGCCCAGGTCGCGCACGAGGCGGCGCGGCGCACCCTGGGGCGCAAGGGCGAGCTCGTCGAGGTCAGCTGCGCCAACCTCGGGCGCGGCTTGTTCGAAAGCGAATTGTTCGGCCACCGGCGCGGCGCCTACACCGGCGCCGATCACGACCACGACGGGCTCCTCGGCCGGGCGCAGGGCGGCACGTTGGTGTTGGACGAGGTGCAGTCGCTCGCCGCCGAAGACCAGGCGCGGCTGCTGCGCTTCTTGGGCGAGCGCGAGTACCGCAGCGTCGGCGCCAGCGACACCCACGTCAGCGACGCCCTGGTGATCCTGGCCTCGAACCGCGACTTGCGCGGCCTCGTCGGCGAGGGCAAGTTCCGCCGCGACCTCCTCGACCGGGCGCTGGCGAAGATCAGCGTGCCGTCGCTCTACGAGCGCCGCCGCGACATCGGCGAGCTCTCCCAGGCCTTCGCGCTCGAGGCCGCCCGCGAGCTCGGCGCCGAAGACTTCATCGGTCTCACCAGGCGCGCGCTCGCCGACGTCGAGACCGCGGTGGTCCGGGCCCGCGAGGTCAGCGTCCGCCGCCTGAAGGAGATCATTCGCGACGCGGTGTTCGCGCTCGCCGCCGATGCGCTGCCCGAGGCGATCGAGAGCGACATGCTGCTGCCGATCCTCGAGGCCGAGCTGGCCTTCCAGGTCGCGGACCGCGATCTCGAAGACCAGCGGGAGCTCGCCGCCGAGTACGACCTGCTCATCGGCCGCGCCCGCCTCACCGAGATCGTGCACGAGCACAAGGTCAGCAAGCGCACCCTCGACCGGCTGTGCGGCGCCATCAAGACGGTGATCGACGAGATGCACGACCAGCCGCGCTCGTACCGCAACGTCGTCGAGCGCACCAACCGCCTGGCGAAGGTCGCCTTGTGGCTCGTGTCGGGGGCCGCGACCCAGGCCGAGTTCCGCAAGTTCTTCGGCAGCCTCGAGGCCGAGATGCCGACGAAGAGCGTCGCGCATCAGATCTACTACGAGGTCTTCGGCGACGACGCCAAGGGTCGGACACCGGCGGCGCGCCGGGATCCGAGCGACGCGGAGGACGAGCTGTGAGCGCCGTCCACCAGGTCAACAGCGAGATCGCCTACGATCTCATGCACGAGCACCTCGACACCATCCTGACGTTGCTCGAGCGCTCGGTCCCGAAAGACGAGATCGTGCGCCAGGTGGGCTCGGCGGCGACCGTCGACCGGATGCTGCGCTGCGGCCTGGTCGCCAAGGACGGCGACGCGCTCAAGGCGGTGGCGAACGTCTACCACCAGCTGCGCCAGGAGGGCATGGTCAGCTTCCTCGAGCACTACGTGCTGCCGACACTGGTGGGCGAGACCGCGGCGGGGGCCGCCGCCTTGCTCAAGACCTGTTCCCTCGCCATCGACCAGACGCGCGCCGCGGGGTTGCGCGCCGGGGAGGTGCAGCGGCTGTTCGACGCCCTGACCCAGGTGAGCAACACCCCGGCGACCGGTCCGACCGCGCGCCTGACGGTGATGGTGTTCGGCACCTCGCGCCGGCTCGACGCCGGCGACGACGGTCAAGACGATCTCGACCTCGCGCTGCGGCACCTGCAGCAGGCCGCGCTGCAGCGCGCCAAGCCCGACGAGCGCGGGCTCGCGGTGTTGTCGCAGTACGTCTTCCTCGCCGACCTCGCGCGGCAACGCGCCGCGAGCGCGGTGGTCGAGGACTTCGTTCGCAGTCTCGAACCGGAACGCGCCAGTTCCATCAAGGAGGCCACGTATCACCTGACGGTCGCGACTCACTGGGCCAGCGCCAGCCCTGGTGGTCACGAGCTCAGGCAGTGAGGCGCATCATGACCAGGTTGACAACGACTTCTCTCCTGCTCGCCCTGACGACGCTCGGATTTGCCGGTGTCGCGCGGGCGGGCGGCGTGATCATCGACGGCCGCAAGGCGGATGGGGCGCCGGCGACCTCGGCCGCCGGCACCGACGCGAACGGCAGCGGCACGGCGAGCGGCAGCGCGGGCATGCAGCAGAGCACGACGGCGAGCACGCCGCTCGGGCCTACCGAGCAGCAGATCTACCTGTTCGCCGCCGCGATCTTGTACGGCCACGACGCGGCCACGGCCGGTGGCTTGCCGGGCGCGGCGACGAGCAGCGTCATCGGCGACCTCGGGGACGACGACGCCTTGGGTGGCTGTACGCAGACGCCGCCGTCGTCGCTGGCGCTCGCGGTGGTGGGGCTCGCGATCGGTTGCCGGCGCCGGCGCTCGAAGCGCGCCTGACCACACTCGCCACCGGCGCGGCTCGGCTCGCGAACGGAAAAGCTCGCCTTTACAAAGAGTAGGGCTTGTGCATAACTTTCGTCGCCGCGGCGGCGACTCGTTTCGCATCGCGTGCGTGGGATTACCACACCTCGCGGGAGCTTTTGACAACGCCATGATTAAACTGCTTTTGGCCGGTGGCCCGTTCATGTTCGCGACCCTCGCGGTTTCGATCCTCACCCTGGCCATCTTCTTCTGGCGGCTGGTCTTCTTCCTCGGCAAGAGCAGCTCCAGCAAGTACATGTTGAACACCGTCGTCGAGATGGTCGAGTCGCAGAAGATCTCGAAGGCGATCCAGACCTTGTCCGCGAACACCAGCCCGTTGGCGCAGCTCCTGTCGGCGGCGCTGATGCGCGCCAACCGCCCGGAGAAGGAGATCCGCCGCGCGGTCGAGGTCACGGCGCTCAAGGAGCTGCCGCGGGTGAAGGCGGGCACCGTGTACCTGCCGCAGCTCTCGAACCTGGCGACGCTCTTGGGCCTCATCGGCACGATCCACGGCCTGATCATCGCGTTCCAGGGCGCGGGCTCGGAGTCGGTCGGCACCCGGCAGATGTACCTGTCGCAGGGCATCGCGATCGCGTTCTACAACACCTTCTTCGGCCTGGTGACCGCGACGATGGGCATCATCTGCTACCTGATCCTGTTGCCGCGAATGAACGCCGCGATGTCGCTGATGGAGCACTCGGCAGCCAAGGTCGTCGACACCATCCTGTCGGTGCGCGACCGGATGCGAAAGTCGGCCTGAGGTCGAAGGCTCGATGTCGGCAGAGAAGAAGAGCGGCTTCGGCGGCGGGATGTTCGGCAAGGACTCCGGTATCACCTACGACGTCTATCTGAACCTGACGCCGCTGATGGACGTCATGTCCAACATCCTCTTCTTCCTGCTCGCGGCGTTCGGCGCCTCGTCGCTCGCGATCCTCGCGACCACGGTGCCGGTGCAGTCGTCTGAAGAGACCTCGATCGCGGCCGACGACGACAAGGTGACGGTGACCGTCCGCGCCGAGACCAGCGGCGGCTTCTCGATCCAGTGCGAGAGCGTCTCGATGACCAAGGAGCAGCTGCGGGCCTACGGCGCCCGGCTGCCGAAGATCGACGGCAAGTTCGACTACCCCGGGCTCACCGCCGGCTTGAAGCGGGTCAAGGAGCGCTTCCCGGGCTCGAGCAGCATGATCCTGGTCCCCGATGACGAGATCCCCTACGACCAGATCGTCAAGATCATGGACGCCGCCCGGGAGCTGAAGCTCCCGGACGGCCGCAAGATCATTCTGTTCCCCGAGGTCGTGCTCTCGGGGATCTTCAAGGGTTGACCATGGCCGGTGGTGGTGGCGACAGCGAGTACGAGGTCAACATCAACCTGACCGCGCTGCTCGACGTCCTCACCAACCTGTTGTTCTTCCTGATGGTCGGCATGGCGGCGCAGCAGATGTCGATCGAGGAGCAAGGCGGGGTGCGGCTGCCGTCCTCCAACGCCGAGACGCCGCCGAAGCAAGACGCCCCGGTGACCGTGGGGCAAGAGGAGCTGCGGGTCGAGGGCCAGGTCATCGCCAAGATCCGCAACGGCCAGATCCAAGCACAGGTCGACAAGGACGGCTCGATCGTCCCGCTGCGCAAGAGGCTCACCGACATCAAGGGCAAGCGCCTGCCGACCACGAAGGACGCCGACGTGCTCTTCGTGCTGTGCGACAAGGAGGCGCCCTACAACTCGCTGCGCCAGGTGCTGATGACCGCGGCCAACGCCGGCTTCGTGAAGTTCCGCATGGCAGTCATCATGGAGTGATTGCGCCCATGTCACTCGAGCCCCGCCCGACGGAGAGCGTCTTGCGCCTGGTGAAGGCGACCCGGCTGCGGATCGTCGTCCCGGTGCAGGCGGTCGCGGTGCTCGGGGCGGCGGCGCTGGTCTGGGGGACCCTGGCCGACAGCCACCCCGATCTGGCGTTCGCGATCATCGGCCTCTTGGTCGCGAGCGAGCTCGGTCTGCTGCTGTTGTTCCTGCGCGACAAGCCCCCGACCGACGAGGACCAGGTTCGGCCGATGCTCGACAACGCCACCGAGACCCACCTCGACGATCAGGTCGGCGGCACGCTGGTGGTCGACAAGGTCGGCGGCGTGATCCGCGCCAAGGCCGACAGCCTCAAGGTGCCGACCAGGTCGGTGCAGACCGTGCTCGTCGACCAGGGCACCGACGCCCGCATCATGCTCGCCACCGGCGACGACCTCATCGTCCTGTGCGAGATCCCCGACGCCACCGACGCCGATCGCGGCCGCCTCCTCGCCACCGGCAGGCTCCTGGCGCGCGCCGCGGCGCTGCCGTTCGGGGACGAAAGCTGACCTCCGGTGCGCCCGCTCTTCGCCCTGACCCTGATCCCGGTCCTCGGCGGCTGCCAGACGCCGTGCGAACAGCTCGACCGGCGCGCCGCCGGCTGTGAGCTCGCGCCGAGCACCTACGCCGACCGCCACCACGCGGTGTGCGCGGCGACCGCCGCCGAAGTCGGCGCCGAGCCGTTCGCCGCCTTCGCGAGCTGCGTCCTCGATGCCCCCTGCGACGACCACGGGGTGATCGACCGCTGCCAGGCCCAGGCCGGCCTCGAGCCGGGGTCGCCGTGTCGCCGCTATCAGCTCTGGGCGGCCGGCTGCGGCCTCGAGCCGCGCGGCACCGCCGACGCCTGCCAGACCCTGACCGAGTCGATGGGGGAGCTGGTGTTCGGCAACTGGGTGGCCTGCGTCACCGATCAGGGCTGTCCGGTGGAACGAGACCCGCGCTACGATCGCTGCCAGCAGGAGCTGGTGCCGGTCGGCGCGATCTCGATCTTCGACGCCTGCACCGTGCTCGGCGCCTGGAGCGCCGCCTGCAGCGCGATGTCACCCGACGTCGCGACCGTCGGCGGCGGCGACGTCGCGAGCTGCATCACCGCCAGTCAACCGTTCACCGCGGCGAGCTTCTACGACTACGCCCAGTGCCTCGCGCCGATCGCGTGCGACGATCTCGCGGGACGCATCGACTGCCTGTTCCGGCTCCAACCCACCGATCCGACCGGGACCCAGGCGCCGTGCGAGCGGATCCTGGCGTACAGCGGCATCTGCGGCCTCGACCTCGGCGGCGGCAGTGTGGAGGCCTGTGTGCGCCTGTTCGCGCGCTTCACCGGCGACAGCGCGAGCGCCTACGCCACCTGCCTCGAAGGCAAGCCTTGCGACGACCCGACCGCGAGCGTCGAGTGCGCGACGCTGCTCCGCCTGCAGTAGCGACGTGCGGCAGCGGCCGCGACCTCCGCCGCGAACCCCTGCACCGACCGCGGCGGCGGGCTCAGAGCACCGCGCGTCGCAGGCGCAAGGCGTTGGTGATCACCGACACCGAGCTGAGGCTCATCGCCAGGCTCGCGACCATCGGGCTCAGGAGCAGGCCGAACACCGGATACAGCACCCCGGCCGCGAGCGGCACGCCGACGAGGTTGTAGGCGAAGGCCCAGGCCAAGTTCTGGCGGATGTTGCGCCGCACCGCGCGGCTCAGGCGCCGGGCACGCAAGATGCCGCGCAAGTCGCCGTGCACCAGGGTCACCGGCGCGGCGTGCATCGCGACGTCGGTGCCGGTGCCCATCGCGATCCCCACGGTCGCGGCGGCGAGCGCCGGGGCGTCGTTGATCCCGTCGCCCGCCATCGCCACCCCCCGTCCCTGGGCGCAGAGCTCGGCGACCAGACGCTCTTTGTCGGCCGGCAACACCTCGGCTCTGACCTCGTCGATCTGCAGCAGCCCGGCCACCCGCTCGGCCACCGCCTTCTGGTCCCCGGTTGCCATCACCAGCCGCAGGCCGTCAGCCTTGAGCGCCGCGACGGTCGCCGCCGCCCCCACCCGGACCGGATCCTCGACCTCGATCGCGCCCTGCAAGACGCCGTCGGCCGCTACCCACAGGGTGGTCGCGCCCGAGCCGGCCTTCGCGGCCTCGAGCTCACCGGCCGCAGCCACGCCGGCCTCGATGAGGAAGCGGCGCGTCCCCACCAGCACCTTGCGCCCTCCCACCACTCCCTCGACCCCATGCCCGGCGACGGCGCGGAACTCCTTCGGCTCGGTGAGCGTCAGCCCTTTCGCCGCCTGCACCACGGCGCCCGCCAGCGGGTGCTCGCTCGCCCGCTCGACGCTCGCCGCGAGGACGAGGAGCGCGGCGCGGTTGGTCGCTGCGGTCGGCCGGACTCGGGTCACCGCCGGTCGGCCCTCGGTGAGGGTGCCGGTCTTGTCGATGACCAGAGTGTCGACGGTGGCCAAGAGCTCCAGCGCCTCGGCGTTCTTCACCAGCACGCCGGCGGCCGCGCCCCGACCGCTGCCGACCATGATCGACATCGGCGTCGCGAGCCCGAGCGCGCAGGGGCAGGCGATGATCAGCACCGCGACCGCGTTGACGAGCGCGTACGCGAGCGCCGGATCCGGGCCGAGCACACTCCACACTCCGAAGGTGAGCACCGCGGCGGCGACCACCGCGGGCACGAAGTAGCGCGCCACCTCGTCGGCGAGCCGTTGCGCCGGCGCCCGACTGCGCTGCGCCTCGCTCACCAAGCGAATGATCTGCGCGAGCAGGGTCTCGGCGCCGACCCGCTTGGCCCTGATGATGAGCGACCCGGTGCCGTTCACCGTGCCGCCGTTCACCTTGGCGCCGACGCTCTTCTCCACCGGGATGCCTTCGCCGGTGAGCATCGACTCGTCGACGCTGCTGTGGCCCTCCTCGACGACGCCGTCGACCGGGATCCGGTCGCCGGGGCGCACCCGCAGTCGGTCTTCGGGTCGGACCGCGGCGAGCGGGACGTCGCGCTCCACACCGTCGGCGTCGATGCGATGCGCGGTCGCCGGCGCCAGGCCCAAGAGCGCCCGAATCGCCGCGCCGGTCTGGTGCCGAGCGCGAAGCTCCAGGACCTGCCCCAACAGCGCCAGCGTCGTGATCACCGCCGCGGCCTCGAAGTACAGCCCGAGCCGGCCGTCGGCGCCGACGAAGGCCGGTGGAAACAGGCCGGGAGCCACGAGCGCCACGACGCTATAAAGGTAGGCGACGCCGGTGCCCATGCCGATGAGGGTGAACATGTTCGGGCTGCGCTGCCGCACCGAGCTCCACGCCCGGACAAAGAACGGCCAGCCGCCCCAGAGCACCGCGGGGGTCGACAGCAGCAGCTGCAGCCAGCGCGCCGCCTCGGTGTGGAGAAAGGCCGGCATCATCGGGTGCGGCAGCAAGTGCCCCATCGCGATCGCGAACACCGGCAGGGTGAACACACCGGCGACCGCGAAGCGCCGCAGCATCGCGGCGAGCTCGGGGTTCCGGTCGTCGAGGCTCGGCGCCTCGGGCTCGAGGGCCATGCCGCACTTCGGACAAGGCCCGGGTTTGGTCTCGCGCACCTCGGGGTCCATCGGGCAGATCCAGACCGCGCCCGCCGGCACCGCCGCCGCGGCTCCCGCCTTGCTCATGGCCACCGGCGCGACCTCGCCCTTCAGGTAGCCGTCGGCGTTGGCGGCGAACTTCTTCAGGCAGCCCTCGTGGCAGAAGTAGTACCGAGCGCCGTGGTGCTCGAAGGTCCACTTGGCGCCGGCGATCGTCACCTTCATGTGGCAGACCGGATCGACCGCCTGCGCGCCGCCGGCCGCGCCCGCGGGGTGCTGCGGTAACATCGCCAGGCTTTTCGCCGGGCTCCGCGTCGGCGCCTGCTCACTCATCACGACACCACCCTTCGTCATCGGCGCTCGCGCCAAGATAGGACCGCGACGGCCGAGTTGGCGGGATCATTGCGCTGCCGCCCGTCACGACGGCAGCTTCATTGTGGCGCTATCAGTGCTATCGTCCCTGAGCACTGACAACCATGAGGGTAACGATGATCGTCATATGGCGTATTCTGCGGTCGGTATCGCCGGCCGCAACCCTGATCGCAACCGTTTTCGCCACCACGCCGGCCGCCGCCGACGAGCGCGGCGCGACCTTGGACGAGCTGCTCGCCGCGGCCAAGGCCAAGAACCCGATGCTCGCCGCCCGCGCCCACGAAGTGAGCGCCGCCGGGCACGAGGCCACGCGGGCCGGCGCGTGGATGGCGCCGATGATCGGGGTGATGGCCCAGAACCTGCCGGTCGACTCCTGGCGTCTCGACCGCGATCCGATGTCGATGCTGGCCGTCGAGCTCCGGGAGACCCTGCCGCTCCCCGGCAAGACCGCTGACCGCGCCGCGGTCGCCGGCCGCGAGGCCGAGGCCATGGCGTTCGACCTCGCCGAGGCGCAGCTGGTCGTGAGCGGCGAGCTCAAGAGCGCGTTCTACGAGCTCACCTACGTGCGGCAGAACCGCACCCTCACCGCGGCCAACCTCGAGCTCATCAATCAGCTGGTCGACACGGTGCGCGCCAAGTACGCCGCCAGCCGCGCCCGTCAGGACGAATACTTGCGCCTCGAGATGCAGCAGGCCCGCCTCCGCGATGATCTGGCGGAGATCGAGCGCCAGGACACGCAGCTCTTGGCGGCCATCAACAGCACCACCGGTCGCCCGATCGACGCCGGGGTTCACACCGACGCCACCTTGCCGGCGCTGCCGCTACCGGCGGACGCGGCGACGACGCCGACCGGCGCGGACCATCGTCCGGCGATGAAGGCGCTGCAGGCGCGGCATCGGGGCGCCTTGGACCGCGCGACGCTGGCGGCCGGCGAAGCCTGGCCGGATCCGACCGTCGTCGCTTCGTATGGCATCCGTTCTCCGACGCAAGGCGGCATGGGGAGCGGCACCGACATGGTGTCGTTCGGCGTGAGCTTCGCGTTGCCGGTGAACTACGGCTCGACCTTCGGCGCCGAACAGGCCGGCGCCGACGCGCGTGCCGCCGCGCTGCTCGCCACCCAGGCCGCCCTCACCGCCGAGGTCGGTCGCAACGTCGCCGGGGCGCGCGCCGACTGGCGCCGCGCCGAAAAGCAGGCCGAGATCTACGACACCGCGGTGGCCCCCGCAGCGCGCCGCGTCATCGACGCGGTCCGCAGCAGCTACGAGACCGACCAAGCGGAGTTCATCGAGGTCTACGAGGCCGCGGTGGCGCTGCTCGAGACCGAGCGCACGCTCTACCGCGCCCGGGTCGAGACCTACCTGGCAGCCGCCCGCCTCGAGCTCGCGATCGGCACCGACCAGCCTTGACGACCGGCCGCGGAATGGAGAGGCTCCCGGGGTCGGGCTTCCCGCCCTGGCAAGGAGAGGGTCATGCGTGGTTCGACCGCAATGGTGTGGGTGCTCGGCTCGTTCTTCGTCGCGCTTCGCTTCGCCGCGGCCGCCGACCCCAAGGCGGTGGAGTTTGACGCCGCGATGCAACCGATCCTCGCGGAGTACCTGAAGATCCAGACCGGCTTGGCGGGCGACCGCACCGACGGGGTCGCGCGCGCCGCGGCCAGCATCGCCGCGCTCGCCAAGAAGCTCGACGCCGCCAAGGTCGGCGGCGACGCCGCTGCCAGCTACAAGGACCTGCCGGCGAAGATCGCCAAGGCCGCCGAGGCCATGGCCAAGGAGAGCGCCATCGCCGCGCTTCGCGAGAAGCTCAAGGACCTGTCGAAGCCGATGGCGCTCTGGGGCACGCTCGCGAAGCCCGCCGGCGTCTCGGTGGTCTACTGCTCGATGGCGCCCGGCAGCTGGCTGCAACCCGAAGGCCCGATCAAGAACCCCTACTACGGCGCCGCGATGCTCGCGTGCGGCGAGGTGGTTGGCGGGGCCGGCGCCGCGGCCGGTCACTAGCCAGCGGGTTGCCGGCGGCTCCCGCATCTCCAGAGCGGTGGCGAGAGGTCCTCGCCGCCGTCATCTTCCCGGTCGGCGCTTGCGCCCCCCCGAGGCTGGCGGCGGCGCGTGCAGTGGATCCTCCGGCCAGTCGTGTCGGGGATAACGGCGCGACAGCTCCTTCTGCAACCTCGGGTAGTGCACCCGCCAGAAGCCGGCCAGATCGGTCGTGACCTGGACCGGTCGCCGATTCGGCGCCAACAGCTCCAGCGTCAACGCCACCCGGCCGCCGACGATGGCCGGCCCGGCGCCGCTGCCGAAGAAGTCTTGGAGCAACGACACCACGCGTGGCGGCCGGCCGGCGCCGTAGACCACCTGCAGCCGCCGCCCGCTCTTCAGGGTGATCTCGCGCGGTGCGAGCCGATCGAGCGCCTGGAGCTGCGCCGGCGACAGCTGCGCCGCGATCGCCGGCATCAGCCCGACCGCGCGAAGCTCGGCGAACGAACGCCGGCCGGCGCACAGGGCGGCAAGCGCCGCTTGCACCAGCCCGGCATCGATCGCGCGGAGCTCGAGCTCGGGCGCGTGCTGGCGCAACAGGTCGACCCGCACCCGAAAGGCCTCGATCGCCTCCGCGCCGGCAAACAGCGCCGGCCCCGCGGCCAGGGCACGCTCGACGAGCAGCGGCGTCGCCTCGACGTCGGTGACCGCGGCGTTGCGACTCTCGTCGAGCACCAGCTCCTCGTAGGTCAACCGGGTCGCGACCTCGACCCGCTCGGCCTTCTCGTTCCAGACGACCTCGCGGCTGTCGCGGACCCGGTCGGCGCACAGCTCCAACAACCACTCGGGCTCGATGGCGCTCGCGAGCCGGACCTTCGGCGCTCGACCGCGCTCCCGCTCGCGCACCTCCGCCTCGACCGCGACCATCCACTCGCTGTCCTGGACGACGCTCGACGGGTCGAGCACCGCGCTGCCGCCCCCCGCGAGCAAGAGCTCGGGGCGCCCGTGCCCATCGCGGCGCCGCGCGACGCGGTCGGGATAGCCGGCGAGCACCGCCAACCCCAACGCCGCGGCCCGATCGGGTGCGGCGCCGCCGCGGCCCGCAGTCGCCGAGCGCCGCATCAGCCGCGCGAGCTGCGCCTGCACCTGCCGCACCGCGTGCACCGGCCCGGGGCTCAAGCCTCTCGCCCGGAGCTGGTCGGCCTGCAATCTGCTGGCCGCCGCGGCGCGCAACGTCTCCACCAGCTCCATCAGGTCGGAGCCGGCCACGACCTTCGTCGGGCCGCGCTCCAGCCTGACGTCGCGCTCGCCGAGGACGGCGACGGCCAGGATCGCCTCCTCGAGGCAGCCGCGTTGCTCGGCCTCGAGGAGGAGCCGGCCGTGGCGCGGGTGCAACGGCAGCTCGGCCATGCGCCGGCCGGCGGTGCTGATCTCGCCGCCCCGGCCGAGCGCCCCCAACCGGCGGAGCAAGTCTTGGGCACCGCGGAGCGCCGCCTCCGGCGGCGCCGTCAGCCATTCGAGACGCCGCGGATCTTCGACACCGAGCGCCGCCAGCGTCAGCACCAGCTCGCTCAGGTCGGCGCGCTCGATCTCCGGCTTCTCGAAGCCCGGGCGGATGTTGTGCTCGTGCGCCGTGAACAGCCGCACGCAGCGCCCGGGCGCGGTGCGTCCGGCGCGTCCGGCGCGCTGCGCCGCCGCCGCCTGGCTCACCGGGCGGACGAAGAGCTGCGGCAGCCCCGACCACGGATCGTGACTCGCGACCCGCGCCAAGCCGCTGTCGATCACCACGCTGACGCCTTCGACGGTGATCGAGCTCTCGGCGACGTTGGTCGCGAGGATGACCTTCCGCTTGCTCGCCTTGCGGATCGCGCGGTGCTGCGCCTCGAGCGGCAAGTCGCCGAACAACGGCACCAAGAGCAGCGCGTGACGCTCGGCGAGCCGGTGGCACGCCCTTTGGGCGGCGCGGATCTCGGCCGCCCCGGGCAGGAACACCAGGATGTCACCGTCCGCGCTCGCCGCCACGACCTCGGCGACCGCCGCCGCGACCCGGGTCGCGAGCGGCCGCGGATCGGGGTGGCGCTGGTGCTCGATGCTCACCGGAAAGCGCCGGCCCTCGGCGACCACGGTCTGACAGCCGCCGAGGTAGCGCGCGATCGGCGTCGCCTCGAGGGTCGCCGACATCACCACCAGGCGCAGATCGGGGCGCGGTCCGGCCTGCAGCCTGCGACACAGCGCCAGGCCGAGATCGGTCTGCAGGTGGCGCTCGTGAAACTCGTCGAAGACGACGGCGCTCACCCCGGCGAGGGTGGGGTCCGACAGCAAGCGGCGGACCAAGAGCGCCTCGGTGACGAAGCGCAGCCGCGTGCGCGGGCTCGCCACCTCCTCGAAGCGCACCTGATAGCCGACGACGTCGCCGAGCCGTTCGTGGCGCTCGTCGGCGATGAAGGCCGCGGCGAGACGGGCCGCGAGGCGTCGGGGCTCGAGGACCAGGATCTCGCCGCAAAGCCACGCGAGCAGCGCCGGCGGCACGCGCGTGGTCTTGCCGCTCCCCGGGGGCGCGGTGAGCACCAGGTTCGGCTGCGCGTCGAAGGCCTCCTGGATCGCGGGCAGCACCGCGTCGACCGGAAGGGCCGGAATCGTGTCACGTGTGGTCAACGACCCACAGTATTGCTACGATGAGGCCACCACCTGCAACTGGGGGTCGAGGGTGTGACATGAGCTTCTCGCGGCCACGCGTCCTGGTGGTAGACGACGACCACGATTGTCGCCTGCTGTTGTCGACCCTGGTCGCCAAGGCCGGCTTCGACGTCGACGCGGTCGCCGATGGCGACATGGCGTTGGCGACCATCCAGACCCGCCCCCCCGATCTGGTGCTGTTGGACGCCTTCCTGCCGCGCCGCGACGGCTTCCAGGTCTGCAGCAGCATCAAGAGCGACCCGGCCACCCACCACACGCCGGTGGTGATGCTCACCGCGTTCGCGTCGCCGGATGCTCGCAGCCGCAGCATGGCGGCCGGTGCCGACGAGTTCGTCGAGAAGCCGTTTCGTGCCGACGTCCTCCTCGAGCTCATCACCCAGCTGATGCGGATCCGCGACGCCGCGCACCAGCTCGATCCTGGGGAGAAGGCCGTGGTGGAGGGGCTGGAACGCAAGACCGACGGCGGTCCCTGAAGCCCGCCGGGCGCCTTTTCTCGCCCACGCCGCTCGTCTATACCCAAAGCTCATGCTTGGTGACACCGACTTCCTGGTGATCGGCAGCGGCCTCGCGGGCTTGAACGCGGCGCTGCGCCTCGCGGCGCACGGTCGGGTCACGGTGATCACCAAGCGGCAGCTCTCCGACAGCAACACCGCCTTCGCGCAGGGAGGCATCGCGGCGGTCGTCGCCCAAGACGATACCCTCGAGGCGCACGTCGCGGACACTCTCCAGGCCGGCGCCGGCCTGTGCCGCGAAGACGTGGTGCGCGCCGTGGTCGCCGACGGCCGCAAGGCCATCGCCCGCCTGGTGGAGCTCGGCGTGCGCTTCGACGTGCAGAACGGCGCCTATGATCTCGGCCGCGAGGGCGGACACTCCGCCCGCCGCATCCTGCACGCCAAGGATCTGACCGGCCGTGAGATCTGTCGGGCGCTGGTCGACGCGGTGCAGCAGCACGACAACATCACCTTGCTCGCGGATCACATCGCGGTGGATCTGATCACGCTCAGAAAGCTCGGACGCGGCCGGGAGGACCGCTGCGTCGGCGCCTACGTGCTCAACACCCGGGAGCAGCGCGTCGACACGCTGCGCGCCAAGGCGACGCTGCTCGCCACCGGCGGCGCCGGCAAGGTCTACCTCTACACCTCCAACCCCGACGTCGCGACCGGCGACGGCGTGGCGATGGCCTTCCGCGCCGGCGCTCGCATCGCCAACATGGAGTTCTTTCAGTTCCACCCCACGGTGCTCTTCCACCCGCACGCCAAGTCGTTCTTGGTGAGCGAGGCGCTGCGCGGCGAGGGCGGGGTATTGCGGCGCCGTGACGGCAGCCGCCTGATGCAGGGCGTGCACCCGCTCGAAGACCTGGCGCCGCGCGACATCGTGGCGCGCGCCATCGACCAGGACCTGAAGCGCACCGGCGAGGACTACGTCACCCTCGACATGACCGCGAAGGACCCGGCGTTCTTGCTGGCGCGCTTCCCCAACATCCACACCGCCTGCCTGGCGCTCGGCATCGACATGACCAAGGTGCCGATCCCGGTGGTGCCGGCGGCACACTACATGTGCGGCGGCGTGGTCACCGACCTCGCCGGCGCCACCGACCTCCCGGGACTGTACGCCGCCGGGGAGACCGCGTGCACCGGGTTGCATGGCGCCAACCGTCTGGCGTCGAACTCGCTGCTCGAGGCGGCGGTGTTCTCGGATCGCGCCGCCGCGGCGATGGCCGCCGGCGTCCGGGAGACCGAGGCCGCGCTGGCGCTGCCGGAGTGGGACCCCGGCCGCGCCGCCGACCCGGACGAGATGGTCGTGGTGTCCCACAACTGGGACGAGCTGCGGCGAACGATGTGGAACTACGTCGGCATCGTCCGCAGCGACCGCCGCCTGGAGCGGGCGATGGCCCGCATCGAGCTGTTGCGCGAGGAGATCGACGACTACTACTGGAACTTCAAGCTCACCCATGACCTGGTCGAGCTCCGCAACCTGGTCACCGTGGCCCACCTGATCGTCGCCAGTGCTCGCGCCCGGCGCGAGAGCCGCGGCCTGCACTACAACACCGCGACCCCGGAGCTGTCGCACAAGCCCCCCCACGACACCGTGATCCGGCGGGGCACCCGCGGCGCTCTGCAGCTCGCGGAGCCGGACTCGACGTCGTGAGAACGACGACCGCGGGCTGGCTCGGGGTCGCGATCCTCCTGCTGCCACGGCTCGGCCACGCCGAGCTCTACAGCTTCGTCGACGACGAGGGCGTGCTGCACTTCACCAACATCCCTGACGATCCGCGCTACGAGCCCTACCGCACCGAGGGCACCCAGAACACCTTCAGCTGGCAGGACGGCCTCGGCACGCTGCGCCGGGTCCATCGGGTGGACGTGACCCAGTTCGACGCCATCCTGATCGAGGCGGCGCGTTACTACTCGCTGCCCCCGGCGCTCGCCAAGGCGGTCGCCGCGGTGGAGTCGAGCTTCGAACCGGCGGCGGTGTCGCCTGCCGGCGCCCAGGGGCTGATGCAGCTCATCCCCGCGACCGCGCGCGCCATGCAGGTGGCCGACCCCTTCGACGCCCGCCAGAACGTCTACGGCGGCAGCCGCTACCTGCGAATCCTCGCCAACCGCTTCCGCGGCGACGTGCGCCTGACGGTGGCGGCCTACAACGCCGGACCGGACGCGGTCGAGCGCGCCGGCGGCGTGCCGCCCTTCGCCGAGACCCGCACCTACGTCCAACGGGTGCTTGCGTTGTATCGCCACTACCTGCAAACGTGGGGCCCCGGAGCCAAGTGATGTGGACGCTGCCGAACCTGATCTCGATCGCGCGGATCGCGACGATCCCGGTGATCGTCACCTTGATCTGGCCCGGCATCGAGGGCCGCGAGACCTGCTTCTTCGCGATGGTGATCTACGCGCTCGGCGGCCTCTCCGACATGTTCGACGGCTACCTGGCGCGGCGCATGCACCAGGTGACGGTGCTCGGGAAGTTCCTCGACCCGCTCTCCGACAAGCTCTTCTACCTGGTGACGATGGTGGCGCTGTTGCAGCTGCACAGGCCGCGGGTGCCGCCGGTGGTGGTGATGATCGTGCTGACCCGCGAGCTCGCGATCACCGGCCTGCGCGGCATCGCGATCTCGGAGGGCATCGTCATCGACGCCAACGAGGGCGGCAAGGTCAAGACCACGATCGGCACCATCGGCATGTGCGCGCTGTTGCTGCACTACCCCTACCTCATCAACTACGGGCCGTTCTCGACGCTCGTCGACTTCCACATCGTCGGTTGGTGGCTGACGATCATCGCGGTGGCGGTGTCGGTGACGAGCGGCGCGATGTACGTCCGCGGCTTCCTGACGGCGCTCGCCGCGCATCGACGGCCGTCGTAGGCGCGGAGGGTGTGGTGCAGACGACGGTGTGGAAGCGTTTGGAGCGCGCCGGCCGCACCCTCCTCATCTGGCTCGTCGGCCTGGTGCTCCGAGCCCGAGCCAAGCCGGTGGTGCTGCCGCCGCAGCCCAAGGTGCTGATCGTCCGCCTCGATCTGCGGGTCGGTAACATGCTGCTGTTGTTGCCCCTCCTCGACAGCCTCAAGCGCCGCTTTCCGGCGGCCGAGATCGATCTGTTGGCGAGCGCCAAGAGCGCGGCGCTCGTGTCCCGACACGCGGCGTTGCGGTCGTTCTTGCCGTACCGCAAGCGGGCGATCTTCGCCGCGCAGGGGCCGCTGTGCACCCCGTGGCGCCTGCGTCGCCGCCACTACGACCTCGCCGTCGACGCCGCGAACCCCACCGACCCGTCGACGACCCAGGCGCTCTTGGTCCGGCTCGCGGGCGCGACCCACACCGTCGGTGTCGATCAGGGTGGCTTCGGACGCCTGTTCACGGCGCCGGTGCGCCTCCCGGATCCCGAGGCGCACGAGATCGAGATGCGCCTGGCGCTGCTCGCGCCGCTCCCCGGCGACGCGCTGACCCGAGAGATGCGGCTCACGACGCTGCCGCCGTTGTCGCCGCGCTCGGCCGTCGCCGCGCTCACCGCGACGCCGGATCCCCGGCGCTTGGTTTTGAACCTCGGCGCCCGGCTGCGCGCGAAACGCCTCAGCACCGAGGCCTACGTGAAGCTGGCCGAGCTCGCGGCGAACGGCGGCTGGAAGGTCATCCTCAGCTTCGGACCGCAGGAGCACGAGCTCGCCCGTGCGGTGCACAGGTCGTGCCCGGCCGCCGCGCTCGCACCGCCGACCGACCTCGTCGAGCTCGGCCACCTGATGAAGACGAGCGCCGCGGTCGTGACCTGCGACACCGGACCGATGCACCTGGCAGTGGCGCTCGGCACCCCGACCTGCGGCATCTTCGTGAGCACCGCGCCCCGGCGCTACGGCCACTTCGACCGCCCGCACCTGGTGGTCGACGCCCGCGAAAGGGAGATCACGTCATGGCTGCCGACGCTGCGCGCCTGGCTCGAGACGAGTCGACCCCGCCCCGCCTGACCCCACCGCCCGACCCGCCCCCGGGAGACCCCCGGGCCGAAGCGGTGGGGTCGCGGCGCCGCGACAGCGACGGGATCGGCGGCGCGCTCAGCCGCCGAGCTTCTTGTCGGTGTCCTTGGTGCGGCCGGCCATCAGCCCCGCGAGCTTGCGGCCGAACTTCGGCAGCATGTCGGCCATGCTCCGCATCGTGTCGCCGGGGAGTGCGATCAGGCGCACCTCGGTCCGCGTCATCACCGTCGCCGAGCGCTGTCGTTTCGCGAGCACCGACATCTCGCCGAAGATCGCCTCGCGCTCCAACGTCGCGAGCTCGACCTTGCGGTTGTCGTGCACCTTGCGGACGCTGACGCTCCCCTCGACGATCAGAAAGAGCAGGTCGTCGTTCGCCCCCTCTTCGAAGATCACCTTCCCCGGCCCGTAGACCACGACCGCGCCGGCGCGGTAGACCTCGGCGAGCTGCGCCGCGTCGAGCCCCTGAAACAGGATGGAGCTCTCGACGAAGGCCATCGCCGCCATGTCCCCTTCGAGCGGGGTCCGAGTCTGCCAAGCGTCCATCGTGGTCGTCCTCGACGCGAAGGTCGTCGGCGAAGATAACCCGGCAGGGCCGATGGGCACAAACGTCTCGCGGCCGGAGGCGCGACCGGATCTGGAGTCGCCAAGTCCGTTGGACTAAGAGGTGCGCATGATCGAGAAGAGCGCGGAGACCACTTCGACGAGCTCCTTCAACCGGGCGGCCTCGTGGCTCACCGCCCGGGGCGACCGTTTCTGGGGCTTCGTCGTCATCGCTGTCGGCTGCCTGATCTACCTCCCGAGGCTCGGCGCCTATCCGCTCTGGGATCCGTGGGAGCCGCACTACGCCCAGGTCGCCTGGGAGATGCAGGAGCGCCTGACGTGGATGAACCCGTGGTACCGCGGCATCGACAACTGGTGGTCGAAGCCCATCCTGATGCTGTGGCTGCTGCGCGGCAGCTTCGCGTTGTTCTGGGATGCGACCGCCGACTTCGCCAACGTCGAGTGGGCGGCGCGCATCCCGTTCGCGCTCGCGGCGATCGTCGGCGGCTGGCTGCAGTTCGACTGGGTGCGGCGGCTGTACGGCACCAAGATCGGCGTCATCGCCGGCTTGGCGCTCCTCACCGCGCCGCAGTACCTGCTCATCGGCCGCCAGGTCATGGTCGACACCCTGTTCGTCGAGACCTACGCCGCCGGCCTCGGCTACCTCGCGGTCGGCTTGTTCACCGCCAGGCCGCCGCGCGCTGCTCCTGACGCCGCGCCGGTGGCGCGCCTCGTCGCCTGGTGGAACCAACAGTGGCCCTTCGTCGCCTTCTGGGTGCTCGAGGCGCTGTCGGTGTTGGCCAAGGGCTTCGTGGCGCCGACCTTGGTGGTGATGGTGGTCGCGGGCTACGCGATCGCTACGTTCCGCTGGCAGGACTACGCCGGCCTGGTCGAGAAGCGCGACTGGGTCAGATACCTCGCGACGCGGGGCATGGCGGCGCTCGGGATCGCCGCGGCGCTGTTCGCGGCCGCCTACTTCCTCCCGGGGATGGAGCGCGACCGGCGCGCCTTGTACCAAGCGCTGATCGCGGCCGCCGCGGTCCTCGCCGTCGGCTTCGTAGTGCTGCACGACTTCCCGGTGATGCGCCACGCCCTCCACCTCGTGACGCGGATCCGGGCGTCCTGGGGGATCCCGCTGTTCTTCGCGGTCGGAGCGCCCTGGTACGTCTACATGACGCTGATGCACGGCTGGCCGTACTGGAACGAGTTCATCTATTACCACCACCTCGGTCGCGCCGCCGGCACCATCGACAAGCCGGGCGGCACCTTCGACTACTTCGTGCGCCAGCTCGGCTACGGCCTGTTCCCGTGGAGCGGCTACACCGCCGGTGCGGTCTTCATGTTCCTCGGCCGCTCCTCCAGCCTGCGCAGCATCGCAAATCGGCGCAACCTCTACGTGCTGCTCGCGACCGCGCTGCCCTACCTGTTCTTCACCCTGTCGGGCACGAAGTTCGCGCATTACATCCTGCCGGTGGTGCCGCTCCTGCTGGTGATGATCGCCGCGGCGCTCGGTTGGATGAGCAAGACCGGTGAGCCGGCGCTGGCGCTGGCCGAGGAGAGTCCGGGCCTGGGGCCGGTGGTGCCGGCCGTCGACGCCGACCCCCAACCGTTCTGGGCCAGGCTCGGCGGCCGCGGTGATCTCTTCGTGTTTTCGGCGATGGCGTTGGTGTTGTTCGGCATCCTGGCGCACGACCTGGTCCTCGACTTCCGCTACTTCCACCGCCTGTTCGTCTACTACCCGAACCGCGAGACCCCCTTCGAGTACCAGCCGTTCATCGCGCTGCAGCTGATCTTCTTTCCGATCGGCATCGTGATCGGCGTCGGCCTGTTCGCCAAGTACCTCTGTCGCCTGCAGCTGTCGGCGCTGGCGCTCGGGGCGGTGGCGCTCGCCGCCTACCTCAGCATCGTGACGCTGCCGGCGCTGAAGTGGTCGTTCTCATACAAGCCGATGTACTACGCTTACGAGAAGCTCGCGAAGCCGGGCGAGAAGATCGGCCAGTACAACGACTGGCAACAGCCGGAGCGCTCGGTGATCTTCTTGTTCCAGAACCGTTGCGTGCACCTGCGCAACGACAAGCTCCTCGAGACCTTCCTCAAGGAGCCGGGGCGCAAGTTCGTGATCGTCGATCGCGGCCGCCTCGCAGACCTGCGCCGGGTGGCGACCGCCGCCGGCGTCAAGGTCTACGTGGTCAACGACGATCATCCGTACGCCCGCCTGATCTCCGACCAGCCGAACGACGAGGACAGCCGCAAGGCCGCCAAGTACCTGGTCACGGAGCTACCGCCCACGGCGGCGAAGATCGACGCGGACTTCGAAGGCAAGATCAAGCTCATCGGCTGGACCGTGGAGCCGCCGACCGTCAAGCCGGGCGCCTCGGCGACGGTGTCGTTCTTCTATCAGGCCGGGCAGGTGATGGACCGCGACTGGCAGATCTTCGTCCACGGCGACGGCCCCCAGGGCGGCAGCCGCCGGCTGCACATCGACCACTACCCGGTGGAGGGTCTGTACCCGACGACCGAGTGGCAGCCCGGCGAGATCGTGCGCGACACCTTCACCGTCGACGTGCCCGCGGACTATCCCTTCGACTACTTCCACCTCTGGACCGGCTGGTACATCGGCGAGCAGCGGCTGAACATCAGCAACAGCCCGCCGAACGACGGCCAGAACCGGGTCCGCGGCCCGATGGTGAAGGTCGCGATCAAGTGAGCCGGCACCGGCGCGCGCCTGGCCTCAGGCGCCCTTGTCGCCGACAAACTGGTCGGCCCTGTCCTTGAACAGGACGTTGAAGGTGGTGAGCGAGCCGTAGATCTTGGTGATGTACTGCTGCATCTCCACCTTCTCGGCGTCGGAGAGCTTCGGGTGGCCGTTGAGCTTTTGCTCCAGCACCCGCAGGCGGTCGCGCACCATCACGATCTTGTGGAAGAAGGCCTCGATCGGCACCTCTTTGGCCTGTTGATCGGCGGCGGCGGGCTTCAGCACCAGGGTGCCTCCTTCCCAGCGCGCTCCCATCGGGGTCGCGCCCAGGACCCCCTCCTCCGTGAGCACGTCGACGAGCAAGGCCCGCAGGGCTTTGGTGTCCATGGTGTCCTCTCCTAGATCGATGCTGGCGCCATATGCCTTTGGCCGGACGACCACGACCTCGTCGGCGTCCCTCTCCCGGGCGCTGCCGCGCGGCCGCGCGACCGGTGGCGGCTTGTAGGTCTTGCCGGTGCCACGTTCGACGTACTTCGGGCAGCGCGGCAGATCGCGGGGAATGCGACCGATCTCGGCGCGCAACAGACAGCGGCCGCGCCCGTCGGTGGCGGCGTCGGCACCCGAGGCGAAAGCGATGCACGCCCCGCAGGTCCCCGGGCTCGCCGGCAGGGTCTCCAGATCACCGTCGTTTTCGGGCGTGTCGCTCAAGCAGGCAAACGCTAGCGTGTGCCGGTCGCGAGCACAAGAACCGCGGGCACTAGCTCACCGCGAGCACCTCCCACTCGAAGGGCTCGCCGCGGATCACGACGTCGGTCACCTCGCCGGCGCGCTTGCCGATGAGCGCCTTGCCGACCGGCGACGCCGGGGTCACGACCGTCAAGAAGCCGTCGCCACCCGGTCCCTCGAGCTCGGTGCCGGCGCCCACCGGCAGCACGATGAAGGTTCGCTCCAAGACCCCGTCGGCGTCTTCGGTGGCCACGTCGACGATGGCGCCGATCGCGATCGGGCTGTCGCGGCCGAACTCGGGGAGGCCGCGCCCCAGCAAGGCGTCCAACACCGCCACCTGCTGCTGCGCTTCGCGGGCCCGGGCCTGCTGGCCGGTCGCCAGGCTGCCGAACTCCAACGCGGTGCGGCCGTCCTCCTTCTTCTCCGACTCGGTGGCGACGGTGCGCGCCGCGTCCCGGGCGTCGATCTCGGCCCTCTTCGCCACCGCCGCACGCTCCACCAGGTGTTGCCGGAGCTGCTCGACGAAAAAGCGCGCGTTCATCGCCATGCTCGCCATCATCGCCAACCGCGCTCGCGGAGGCAACGCCTTCGCCCTCAGACCTCGTCGTAGACGAAGGTCTTGCCGAGGTAGTTGCGAAAAGTCAGGCGCTTGCCTTCCCGCCGCAGCAGGTACTCCGGCTGCAGCGACACCTTGCCGCCGCCGCCCGGCAGGTCGACGACGTAGTGCGGCACCGCGAGACCGCTGGTGAAGCCGCGCAGCGCCTCGATGATCTCGAGCCCGGCCGCGATCGGGGTGCGGAAATGGCTGATGCCGACGGCGGGATCGCATTGGAAGATGTAGTAGGGCCGGCAGCGGTTCTTCAGCAGCCACTGGTTCATCCGTCCCACCATCGCCGGGTCGTCGTTGATCCCCTTGAGGAGCACCATCTGGTTGACGATGACGGCGCCGCCGTCGGCGAGCGCGTAGAGGGCCGCCGCCGCTTCGCTGCTGCACTCGGCGAGGTGGTTGAAATGGGTGGCGACATAGATCGGCTGGTGGCGGCGCAGCACGCCGACCAGATCGCGGGTCACCCGCTGCGGCAAGGTGACGACGGCGCGGGTCGCGACCCGGATGATCTCGAGGTGCGGGATGGCGCGCAGGCTCCCGAGCAGCTCGTCGAGGCGCTCGTCGGAGAGCGACAGCGGATCGCCGCCGGACACCAGCACGTCGCGGACCTCGGGGTGCTGGCGCAGATAGGCCACCGCCGCCCGCAGGTCATCTTTGGACGGCGCCGAGGTCGGATCACCGACCTTGCGCCGGCGGTTGCAGTGCCGGCAATACACCGCGCAGCTGTGGGTGGTGTAGAGCATCGCCCGATCCGGGTAGCGGTGCGTCAACGCCCCGGCCACCCGGTGCTCGTCCTCCGCCAGCGGATCGGCGAGGTCGCTCGGGTGGCGCTCGAGCTCGGCGAGCCGCGGTATCGCCTGGAGGCGGATCGGACAGCCCGGATCGTCGGGCCGCATCAACGACGCGTAGTAGGGCGTGACCGCGAGCGGGAAGCGCTCGGTGGCCCGCTCGCACGCCTGGCGCTCGTCGTCGCGGAGGCGAATCACGGCCGACAGCGCCTCCGCGGTCCGCAGACGGTGCGCGTGCTGCCAGCGCCAGTCGCTCCACTCCTCGTCGCTGACGGCCGCGAACGCCGCCGGCCGGCGCGCGTTTATGACCGACAGCTCGGACATCGCCACCATGACGACCTCCTTTGCGCACGGCTGCCCAAGAATCGCAAGAGCCGGCGGCGCCGTGCGGCTACAGCCCGAGTGCATTGACTTTCTCCTATGAATGTCCGAACTATGCCGGCCAAACCCAAGGGACGGCGCTTGCCCGCGCCAACACACAACAAGCTGGAGCCGTGATGATGTCGAGCCTCTATCGTGGTTTTTTGATTGTGTTGCTCCTCGGAACCGTGAGCGCCTGCGGCGATGACAACACCGGCGGCAACGAGCTCACCGCAGCGCCGTCGGCCCCGGTGGCGGTGACCGTGGGGCTGCAGACCATCGATGAAGGCGCTACTGTGACCTTGGACGGCTCGAGCTCCTACGACGCCGACAACGATCTCGTCGGCTACGCCTGGACCCAGAACAGCGGCCCCGCGGTCGCCCTCGTCAACCCGACCTCGGCCAAGGCCACCTTCACCGCGCCGAGCGTCGGCGACACCACGATCCTGCGCTTCGTGCTCACGGTCACCGACAGCGGTGGTCGCACCGGCGTCATCAACGCCGAAGTGACGGTCATCGACCTCAACGCCGCGCCGGTCGTCAACGTGCCGGCACACACCGTCGCCTACGCGGACACCGTCATCGCGCTCACCGGCACCGCGACCGACCCCGACGGCACGGTCGCCAGCGTCAAGTGGACCCAGGTGAGCGGCGACGCCGCGACCCTCGCGAACGACACCACGCTCTCGGCGTCCGCGACCCTTCCGGACGTCGGCCAGAACCGGGAGCTGATCTTCGCCCTCACCGCCACCGACAACGAGGGCAAGACCGGAGTCGCCGAGATCGGTATCACGGTGAAGCCGGTGGCCGAGACCCTGGCGTTCGTCGGCGTGCGCAACACGGCGCTGCGCAACACCGCGTGGCCGGCGTTCACCGTCGAGATCAAGAACGCTTCCGGCCTGCGGATCACGGGCGGTGATCCGGCGAGCTACACCGTCGTCGTGAGCCTGAAGGCCGGCGGCCCTGCCGGGACCCTCGGCGGCACCTTGGCCGCGACCGCGGTCGCCGGCGTCGCTAGCTTCTCCAGGGTGCGCTTTGACCAGGTGACGCCGACCGGCGGCGACGTTTTCCTCCAAGCGAACGTCCTCGACCCGGCCGTCGGCCCGTTCGACTCGCCGGCCGTCAAGATCACCTGGCCGACGAAGATCCCCGGCAAGGTCACCGCCCCCGAGCTCACCGTCAACGCCGTGGCCTTGGTGGCCGACGCCGGCAACCAGGACATGATCGTCGGCGGCTCATTCTTTGGCGCCGGCGTCTCGTTCGCTCTCGACGGCGACACGACCAAAGCGGTCGACGCGGCCGTGACCGCTGCCTTCGTCGCACGCTATCACGGCGTCGACGGCAGCTTGGAGTGGGTCCGAGTGTTCGCCGATCCGAGTGGCACCTCAGCCGCCGAGGTGAAGGGCCTCGCGGTGGCGACCGCCACCGGCAAGATCTACATCGCCATCGACCACACCGGCGCCCTCGACTTGCCGCGCGACGGCACGACGCCGCTGCAAGTGATCCCGGCGACCACCGGCACCGGCTACGTCACGGTCGCGAGCCTGGCGGGCGGCGGCGCGGGGGGGGGCTCGGCGGACTGGGCGTCGACCATCGGTGACGCCACCGACGATGTCCCGACGACCGGGACCTGCAGCGCCACGACCCTGCAGCTCGACGGCAGCAACAGCCCGATCGTCCTCGGCACCTTCTCGAGCACCGTCGACTTCGACCCGGCGGGCGCCACCTTCGCCGACCACACCGCCGACGGCCTTTCCGACGCCTTCCTGCTCAAGCTCGCCGCCACCGACGGCAAGCTCGGCTGGCGCTTCGTCACCGGCAGCGCGGTGCAACTCGGCGCCGCCCCGGTCGCCGACAGCGGCGTCGCCCTCGCGGTGCCGCGGGTGAGCGGCGGCATGTGGATCGCGGGTCAGCTCGCGAACGGCATCAACGGCAGCTTCTTCCTTCAAGTGACGAGCAACGGCACGCTCGCGACGCCCGGGGTGAAGTACCTCGGACCGGGCACCTTCGCCGAGGCGATCTGCCTCGACCCGACCGGGCAGATCTTCCTCGCCGGCGGGTTCACCGACCAAACCAACTTCGATCCGACGGGCGCAGGCACGGCGCTCATCGCCCAGTCGCCCCAGGACATGTTCCTCGCCAACTACACCGCTAACGGCACGCTGACCTATGCCGTCCAGTTCGGCGACTTCTTCCCGATGACGGTCGCAACCCTGAGCTACCGCGATGCCGCCGCCGACAGCCTCGTGATCTCCGGCACCTTCGAGGGCGACGTCGACTTCGACCCGACCATCGCCGAGAGCGTCGCCACCGCGAACAACGAGGGCGCGTTCTTGCTCTCCCTCGAGCCCTCGGGCGCGTTCGAGTGGGTGAACGTCATGGATCCGGGACCGGACGCCGTCGCCTGGCCCCAGGCGGTCGCCACCACCAGCAACCGCATCGGCTTCGTCGGCGCCGCGGCCATCGGCGTCGCGCCGCCGGTGACCTTCGACGTCGATCCCGCGGTCACCACGGTCGACGTCCAACTCGGTGCCGGCAGACACTTCTTCATCGACAAGATGAACGACCAAGGGCTGACGGTCCCCTAGCCTTTGTCGCCAGGCGCGCTCGACATCGCGGCCCGGGTCTTCGGCCACGCAGAGCTGCGCGCCGGCCAAGCCGAGGCCATGACCGCGGCCGAGGCCGGGCGTGACGTCGTCCTGGTGCTGCCCACCGGCGGCGGCAAGTCCCTGTGTTACCAAGCGCCGGCGCTCGCGGCCCGAGCGCAGGGCAAAGGTCTGACGCTCGTCGTCTCGCCGCTGATCGCGCTGATGAACGACCAGGTCGGCCGGCTGCGCCGCCACGGCGTCGCCGCGAGCGCGCTCAACAGCTCCCAGGACGAGCTCGAGGAGCGCGAGGTCATCGCCCACCTGCTCACCGACAAGCTCGACCTGCTCTACGTGTCGCCGGAGCGCGCCGTCGCCGACGGCTTTCGCCGTTTGCTCGGCCGCGCCCGCCTGGCCGGGCTGGCGATCGACGAGGCCCACTGCATCAGCCAGTGGGGGCACGACTTCCGACCCGAGTACCTTCGCCTCGGCGCCTTGAAGACGACCCTCGCGGTGCCGACGATGGCGCTGACCGCGACCGCCACCGCGCGGGTCCGCGACGAGATCGTCCGCTCCCTCGGCCTCGTCGCGCCCGCGGTCATTTGCGGCGACTTCAATCGCGCCAACTTGCGCTTCGCGGTCCAGCCGAGCGCGAAGGACCACGAGCGGCTGCAGTACCTGTTCGCCGCGATCCACGACGCCGGCGTGGACGCCCGAGGGGGCGGTCGTGCCATCGTCTACTGTGCGACGCGCAAGAAGGTGGAGGCGGTGGCCACGGCGCTCAAAGATCGGGTGCCGGTGGTCTACTACCACGCCGGGCGCAGCGATCACGCCCGCGCCCAGGCGCAAGCGGCGTTCGAGCGCGGCAGCAAGCGGGTGATGGTCGCCACCAACGCCTTCGGCATGGGCGTCGACCAGCCCGACGTGCGCCTGATCGTCCACTTTCAAACCCCGGGGAGCGTCGAGGCCTACTACCAGGAGGCGGGCCGCGCCGGCCGTGACGGGCTGGCGGCGCGCTGCCTGCTGCTCTTCGGCGGCGCCGACTTGGTGACCCAACGGTTCCTCAGTCGCAAACAGGCGACCACCGCGAGCCTCCTTGCCACCCGAGAACGGCTGCTGTCCGGCATCGAGAGCTACGCCCGCGCCCGGCGCTGCCGGCAGCAGATGCTCGCCGAGTACTTCACCGGCACCACCGGCGCGCCGTGCGGCAGCTGCGACGTATGCGCCGGCGTTGCCCCGACGGCCGAGGTCCTCCCGACCCCGATCTCGCGGCCGCCACGCCCGCTCGCCGGCGGTGAGGTCGACACCATCCTCGCGGCGGTCGCGGCGCTCCGGCGCCCGGTGGGCAAACATCTGTTGGCCCGGGCGCTGCGCGGCAGCCGGGCACGCGCCGTCAAGCGCCGCGGCCTGCACAACCTGCCGCAGCACGGCGCCCTTCGAACCATCGACGAGCCCGCGATCATCGCCGCGGTCGACGCGCTGCTCGCCGCCGAGCGCCTCGAGCGCCGCGGGGTGAAGTACCCGACCGTCTGGCTGGCCGGACGCCCGGTGCGCCTGGCGCCGAGCGGCGACCGGCCGGTGCGCCCGCGACGCCGCCGCTTCCAGAGCGACCTGGCGACGGCGCTGGCCCAGTATCGCCAGCGGGCGGCGCGCCGCCTGCGCTGGAAGCGCTACATGGTCTTCACCAACGCGGTGATCGAGCAGCTCGACCGTGAGCGTCCCGACTCGCTGCCCGGGCTCTTCGCGATCCGCGGCCTCGGCCCGGCGAAGATCGAGCGCTTTGGCGCCGACCTGTTGCAGTTGGTGCGCAGCCACAGCCTGTCGAGCTGAGCCGTGGCGGTCGAGATCCTCTTCGACAACAGGTACTTCGTCGCCGTCGACAAGCCGGCCGGTTGGCTCACGGTCCCGGGCCGGAGCGGTGACACCGACTTGCGCCCGATCCTGGGCCGCGTCCTCGAGGCCGAGATCAAGGCGCGCCTGTTCCCGGTGCATCGCCTCGACGCCGAGGTCTCCGGCCTGGTGCTGTTCGCCAAGGACGCCGAGGCCCACAAGGCCGCCAACCGATGGTTCGAGCGCGGCACGGTCGCGAAGGTCTACGAGGCGCTGACCGACGGCGATCCTGCCGGGCTCACGGCCGGCGCGCCCGTCGTCTGGCGCTCGCGGCTGCTGCGCGGCAAGAAGCGCGCCTACGACAGCCCGCACGGCAAGCTCGCCGTCACCCGCGCCACCTTCCTCGGCGTCGAATCGGGGGCGCTGGTGTGGACACTCGAGCCGCAGACCGGGCGGCCACACCAACTCCGCTGGCACCTGGCGCAGCGCGGCTATCCGATCCTCGGTGACACGCTGTACGGCTCGCGCTTGAAGCTCGCGACCGGTGGCATCGCGCTGCGCGCCGTGAGCATCGACCTCACCGATTGTCTCGACCGCGCCGCGTTCGCCCTGCCCGACCGCCTGCGCGCGCAACAGAGGTGCAGGAACGGCGCGCCGGTGCTATAAGGCAACGCCGATGTGGACCTTCTCCAAGCTCAAGGCCGCCCAGCCGCGCGCCGTCGAGGTGTTGGCCGCCGCCATCGATTCCGGGCGGATGCACCACGCCTACGTGCTCGCCGGCCCGGTGGAAGCCGGCGCCGAGCACGTCGCCGCGGCGGTCGCCGCCGCCTCGATGTGCGTCAACCGCGCGACCGGCGACGCTTGTGGCGAATGCGCGGCGTGTCGGAAGGTCGCCGCCGCCAACCACCCCGATCTGCAGCTCGTCGCCCCCGACGACAAGGGCAACATCTCCATCGAGGCGGTCCGCATGCTCGCGGCTCGCCTGGCGCTTCGCCCCGCCGAGGCCAAGGTCAAGATCGCCATCGTCAGCCAGGCCGACGCGATGGCCCCCGCGGCGCAGAACGCCTTATTGAAGACGCTGGAGGAGCCCCCCGGCGCCACGCTCTTCCTGCTCACCACCGCGCGCCTGCGCCGGCTGCTGCCGACCGTCCGCTCGCGCTGCATCTGTGTCCGCCTAGCGCCGCTCGCCCGCCTCGGCACCTGGCGGGCGCTGGTCGAGGCGGGAATCGAGCCGCGCGTCGCCCAGCCGCTGGCGGCGCTCGTCGGGCCAGACGTCGATCGCTGTCGCCATCTGATCGACGACGGCGCCCCGGAGATCGTCGTCAACCTCGACCGGGCGCTCGCCAGCGACGCGACCCTCGAGACCGTCCTCGGGGTCGCCGCCGACCTGGGCGGCAGCCGCGAGCGGGCCGACCTAGCGCTCGCGATCCTCGAGGTCTACGTCCGCGACCGGCTGGCACGGGCCCACGCCGCCGGCGCGCCGACGCTCTACCTCGAAGGCGAGCGCCTCGCCGCCCCGGCCCCCGCGGTCTGTGCCGCTGCGAAGCTGTTGCAGGAGCTACGCCGAGTGCGGGTGCTGAACGTCAATCGAACTCTCGGGCTCGAAAACGTGCTGTTGTTGTTGTCGGGCCACGTGGCCGGGCAAGCGGTCACCGACGCCGGCGCCCTGGGCGTGGCATGAGCACCGGCGCCGACAAAGAGCGCGACGCCACACCGGCGAAGCCCGGCGACCACGAACACGACGCCGAGCCGGTCGCGACGCCGGGAGCGATCGCCGACCGCGCCAAGGCTGCGGCCGAGCTCGGGACCGAGGACGAGAGTCAAGACGACGACTTCGACCCCGACGACGACATCGCCGAGACCGATGCGGGTCGATCGCGGCCGCCGCCGCTGGCGATGCGCGGCGGCGGTCAAGAGGTGCCGGCGGTGCTCGTCCGTTTTCGCGTCCCCGGCCAGTGCGCGCCGTGCGAGACCGGCAGCCTGTCGGTCAAGCCCGCCGACCGTGTGGTGATCGACAACGAGCACGGTCAGTCGGTCGGCACCGTGATCCGCGGGGTCGCGCCGACCGTGACCGATCGGCCGCTCGCCCGGGTGCTGCGCATCATCGACAACGACGACCTGCGGATCATCGAGCGCAATCGGGTTCGCGAGCGCGAGGCGTTCCTCTTCTGCCTCGAGCGCATCAAGGCCCGAAACCTGCCGATGAAGCTGGTGTCGGTGGAGCTGGCGCACTCCGGCACACGCGCGGTGTTCTATTTCTCGAGCGCCGCGCGGGTGGATTTTCGCGCCCTGGTCAAAGACCTCGCCCGCCGCTTCCACACCCGGATCGAGATGCGGCAGATCGGAGTGCGCGACGGCGCCCGGCACGCCGGCGGCAACGGTCTGTGCGGCCGCGAGCTGTGCTGCGCGACCTGGCTGGGCGCGTTCAAGCCGATCTCCATTCGGATGGCCAAGGATCAAAACCTGGCCCTCAATCACCAAAAGCTCTCCGGCCTCTGCGGCCGCTTGCGCTGCTGCCTCGAGTACGAGGAAGAAACCTACCAGTCGCTGCGCAAGGGCCTTCCCAAGGTCGGCAAGCGGGTCGTGACACCGCAGGGTGAGGGTCGGGTGAAGGACGTCGACGTCCTGCGCCGGCGCGTCCGGGTTCAGCTCAACGAGGGCGGCTACGGCCAATACGAGGCCAACGAAGTGACCCGCCCGGTGGACACGCAGCAGCAGCAACCGCAACAACACGCGCAGCCGCAACCGCCGGCGCGCCCGCTGTCGCCGCCGGTGACCAGCGGATCCGGCGCCGAGGCCTCGGCCCCCCAGCCGGGCGCGGGCGACAGCGACGCGACCGGCCAAGCCCTACGGAGCGGCAAGAGACGCCGACGGCGACGCGGTCGGCGGGGACGACCGGGTGGTTCTGGCGCGGCTCCCGTCGGCGGCAGCCCACCTCCCTCACCCATGGGGAAAGTCTGATGACACCTGAGCGCATCCTCCTGACCGCAGCGCTGCCCTACGCCAACGGCAGTCTCCACCTCGGACACATGGTCGAGTACTGCCAGGCGGACATGTACGCGCGGGCGTTGAACCGACTGGGCCAGAAGACCATCTACATCTGCGCCAACGACGCGCACGGCACGCCGATCGAGCTCAACGCCCGCAAGGCCGGGCTCGCCCCAGAGGCGATGGTCGCCGCGGTCCACGCAGAGCATCGCCGCGACTTCGAGCGCTTCGACGTCGCCTTCGACCACTTCTCTTCGACCCACAGCGACGCCAACCGCGAGGTGGTGCGGGCGGTCTACGAGAGCCTGCGCGCCAAGGGCCACCTGGAGGACCGCGAGGTCGACGGCACCTGGTGCGACCGCGACCAGCGCTTCTTGCCCGACCGCTTCGTCAAAGGGATCTGCCCGCGCTGCGGCGCCGCGGACCAATACGGCGACGTCTGCGAGGCATGCAAGGCCACCTACTCGCCGACCGATCTCAAAGAGCCCCGCTGCGCGCTGTGCGGCGAGCCGCCGGTGATCAAAAAGTCCACCCACGTGTTCTTCAAGCTGTCGGCGCCGGACAACGTCGCGTTCTTGCGGCGCTTCATCGACTCGGGCGCCTTGCAGGACGACGTCGCCAACTACGTGCGCGGCTGGATCGAAGGCGGCTTGAAGGACTGGTGCATCAGCCGCGACGGCCCCTACTTCGGCTTCCCGATCGCCGATCGGCCGAACAAGTTCTTCTACGTGTGGATGGACGCGCCGCTCGGTTACGTCGCGTCGTCGGTCGAGTGGGGACGCGAGCACGCCTTGGGATTCGAAGATCTGTGGCGCTCGCCGGCGACGCGCATCGAGCATCTGATCGGCAAGGACATCGTCTACTTCCACACCCTGTTCTGGCCTGCGGTGTTGAACGCGGTCGGCTACACCCTGCCGTCGCGCGTCCATGTGCACGGCATGCTGACGGTGAACGGCGAGAAGATGTCGAAGACCCGAGGGACCTTCATCAACGCCGCGACCTTCGCGGCGCACCTCGACCCGCAGGCGCTGCGCTACTACTACGCCAGCAAATACGGCGCCGAGAGCAACGACCTCGACCTGGCGATGGACGATCTGATCTTCAAGGTGAACGGCGAGCTGGTGAACAAGCACGCCAACCTCTTCAGCCGCGTCAGCCAGTTCTTGAGCCAGAAGCTCGACAACCGCCTCGGCGACCTGCCGTTCGCCGCGGCGCTCACCCTCGCCGAGCCCACCGGCGACGGCACGATGCTCGACCTGGCGCGCCGGGTCACCCGCGCCTGCCGGCGAATGGAGGACTTCTACCGCGGCCGCGAGCTCAGCCAGGTGGTGCGCGAGCTCGGCGTCGTCGCCGACATCGGCAACGAGTTCATGCAGACCGCCAAGCCGTGGGACCAGCTGAAGACCGACCCCGAGGCGGCCCGCCTGACCTGCACCTTCGTCGCCAACGTCTGCGAGGCGCTGGCGATGTACCTGTGGCCGATCATCCCGCGCTTCGCGACCGCCGGCGCCCGAATCCTCGGCCGGCCGATCGATCGGATGGACAGGACGGCGCTCTTTGGCCTGCGCAACCGCCCGCTCGGCACCTTCGAGCGCCTCTTCGATCGCATCGACAAGAAGACGACCGACAAGATGATCGAAGCGTCGAAGGACAGCCTCGGCAGCCCCAAGGCCGCACCGGGGTGCGCCCCTGCAGTTGCCGCCGCCGCCGCGGTCCCGATCGGGGCGCCGCACGAGGTGGCGCCCGCGACCGCTGTCGTTGCCGCGCCGAAGGCCGAGATCGAGATCGATCAATTCCGGACCCTCGATCTCAGAGTCGGCAAGATCGCCAAAGCGGAAGCGTTGCCGAAGAGCAAGAAGCTGTTGCGCCTGGAGATCGACCTCGGCGAGCCGACGCTGCGCCAGGTGGTCGCCGGTATCGCCCACGTCTACGCCCCGGACGCGCTCGTCGGAACCCGGGTCATCGTGGTCGCCAACTTGAAGCCGGCGAAGCTCTTCGGCGTCACGAGCCACGGCATGGTGTTGGCCGCCAACAGCGGTGCAAAGCTCTGTCTCCTCCGGCCGGAGCACGAGCTGCCGCCGGGCACCCCGGTGAGCTAGGTGCCGGTCACCATCGACTTCGACAGCATCGCCCTGGACGAGCTGCAGGAGCTTCTGGCGCACGACGATCCGTACCTGCGCGCCGACGCCGCCTGCGCGATCGGCGATCGCCTACGGACGCGCGAGATCGAGTCGTTGGCGCCGCCGGTGCTGCAACAAGTCGGCGCTCTCCTGGCTGATCGCGAGGTCGCGCCACGCGTCGAGGCGGCGATCACGTTGGCGGAGCTTCACGATCACCGCGCCACCCCGGTGCTGCTCGCGGCGCTCCGCTCGCGCACCTTCCGTCTCGACGCCATCCGGGCGTTGGCCACGCTCGGTGACCGGAGCGCGGTGCCGGCGCTCGTCCTGATCCTCGATCGTTTCCTGATGCCGTGGGCCGACAAGCTGCAGGCGGCGGCGGCGCTGTGCGCCCTCGGCGACCCTCGCGGTCAGCGCTACCTCCTCGAGCGCGTGCACAGCCGGCGTTTTCCGGAGCGGGCCGCGACCCTGCACTTTCTCGCCGAAGCCCGTCATCCCGCCGCCCTCACCGAGCTCTGCAAGGTCGCCGCCGATCCCCGCGATTCGGCACGCGACGTCGCGGTTCGCGCGCTGGGGACCCTGCGCGACCGGGCCGCGTTGCCGACCCTCGACGCGGTGCGGCATGACGCCGATCCCGAGCTCGGCGCGGACGTCGAAGCGGCGATCGCCGCGATCGCGCCCCGCCGCCGCTAGAAGATCTGCAGCAGGCCATAGAGCCGGGAGAGCGCCCCGAGCCACGCCTCCGGCACCGCGTGCACCGCCACCGCGAGCAGCGCCGCGACCGCCCCCAGCCCGACCCCGAAGAGCATCGCCGCCAGGAGCCGCCCGGCCGACTCCTGCCTGGTGCTCACGAACACCGGCCGCGCCTGGGTGTCGAACCCGACCCCGGTGATGTCCCGCATCCGCTCGCTCGCGGGCGCCAACACCTGCAGGCGCGCGATGATGGCCCGCGCCATCCTGTCGTCCCGATCTTTGAGCGCCACCTTCAGATCGCGGACCAGGACGTCGAGGCTGCGCTCGCGCTGCTCGTGGCCGTGCGCCGCCGGATCCTTCTCGTAGCGCACCAACTCCTGGCGCACCTCGTTAACGCCGTGCACCGCCAGCAGATCCAGGATCTGCTGCCGGAGGTCCATCGCGGTCGCGAAGCGATCCTTGGGCTTGTGCGCCAGACACTTGCCGATGAGCTCGCAGAACGCCGGTGACAGCGTCGGCGTGTGGTCGCGCGGGTCGACGAACACGCCCTTGCGCAGCCGGGAGAAGATCTCCTCGACGCTCTTGCCGTCGAAGGGCAGACGCCCGGTGGCCAGGTTGTAGAGCACCGCGCCGCTCGCGAAGATGTCGGTCCGTGGGTCGATGTTCTTGCCGGTGAACTGCTCCGGCGCCATGAAGCCCGGCGTCCCGAGCACCTGGGTGCGACTCTGCACCGCGCGCACCTTCAACGGGTTGTTGGGGGCGATCGCCTTGACGACGCCGAAATCGGTCAACACCAAGCGACCGCCGGAGAGGAGAATGTTCTCCGGCTTGATGTCGCGATGCACGACCTGATGGGTGTGGGCGTGCTCGAGCGCCAACGACAGCTCGTGGCCGACGCAGAGCGCCGTCGCCTCGGACATCGGGCCGCGGTCGGCGACCAGGTGGTACAGGCTCAACCCCGGCACGTACTCCATCACCAGGTAGAGGTCGGCAGCGTCCTCGCCGCAATAGTCGTAGAGCTCGACGATGTTCGGATGCTTCAGCGCCGCGATGGCGCGCGCCTCGAGGCGGAAGCGGCGCCGGATCTCGGCGTCGCCGCGCCCGGTGCTCAGCACCTTGATCGCGACCTGGCGGTCGAGCTTCGGATCGGTCGCGAGGTACACCTTGCCCATCGCCCCCTGGCCGAGGAGCCGCGTGACCTCGTAGCGATCAATCTGCATACCCACCGCTCGAATCTACCGTCAGGCGCGGGCCGAGAACAGCGCTGTCGTCGGCGCGGCCCCTCAGAACGAATCGCCCAGCACCAGGTACAGGTTGGCGCTCGTCCCGTTCCGCACCGCGCGGCCGTAGCCCAGACGCACGTCCACCGGCAGGCCGTAGCCGAGGAGCATGCCCATGACCAGCTCGAAGCCGATTGACGCGCGTGCCGCGTCCGCGAAGGCAGCCGGGGTGTCGGCGAGCGCCGCCGCGTCCACGAACAGGCTGCCGTGCAGCGTCTGGAGGTAGATCGGCAAGGTCTCGACACCGGTCTCGACGTCCACGATCGGCGCCCGGTACTCGACGTGGCCGACGAGCGCCGCGTCCCCGATCTGCGGCCGCGCCGGAAAGCCCCGTAGCGCCTGCGCGCCGCCGAAACTGTTGTTGTAGAGATCGAGGAGGATGTCCCGCTGCGGCAGACCCCCGACCGCGAACAGCTTGCGGCGAAGGTAGCTGCTCCGGCCGTAGCCGAAGAAGACGTCGGTCGCCAACACCTGGCGCGACAGCCAAGGGTTCTCGAAGTAGTGGGTGATCTCGACGGTGCCGGACACCGCGCTGTAGCTCGAGCCGACGTACGGGTCCTCGAGGCGCAGCCCGAGCGACACCGCGCCGCCTTGAACCGGGGAGATCGAGTTGCCGTAGCGGTGCACGTTCGAGAAGCCCAGCGACAGCCGCGTCGCCGCGAAGCGCCCGTCGTCCGGGAACACCGGCGCCCGGTCGAAGGGATCGAACACCAAGGGCCGGGTGTTGCGACGATACTGGAGCTCGTAGCCGGTGCCGATCGACAACGACAGATCGCGCCGACTCCACAACGGCCAGCTCGTCGACAACCGCCCGGACCAGACCTCCTCCTCGACCGCCTGCGACTGACCGTTCCGAACGTACGGCATCGCGGCGTAGCTAAGGCCACGATCGCCGCTGACGTTCACACCGGGGTGGAACTGCCGGTTGGCGTAGGCCAGCTGAAAGCCCGCCAGCTCCGACGCCGTCCCCCACCACGCCGCCGCCGAATAGGCGTGCAGGCCGACCGCGTCCGCGCCGCTGGTCGACAGGCCGTAGGTGTTGCCACGGGTGTCGGTCGCCAACACCGGCGTCCAAACCGTCGGCAACAAGGACGGCAACGCCCGATAAGGTGTCGCCGGATAGGCCGCCACCCCGGGGCTCTCCGGTGCCGGGGCCCGCGCCAGCGCCGACTCGGCGGGTGCCGCCTGGTCCAGTGCCACGTCGTCGAGCCGCGCCAGATCGAAGCCGCGGCTGGAGTAGGTGCGGTAGTAGAGCGTCCGCCCGTCGGCGCTCGGCTCGGGGTAGAAGGCGCCGGTGCGCACCCGCGTCAGGCGGCGCACCGGCCCCCCGGCGCGGGGCACGGCGTAGAGGTTGAAGATCCCGTCACGGTCGGAGTGAAACAGGACGAAGCGGCCGTCGGACGAAAACACCGGACCGCCGTCGACGGCCCGATCGTCGGTGACTTTCACCGTGGTGGCGGACGCGAGATCGGCGAGATAGAGGTCCCGCTGCCCGGCCGCCGACGCGGCGAACACGACCGCGTCGCCTGCGGGGGAGAAGCGCGGCGAGAACACCTGGGTGTCGGGCCCGAGGTCGACCAAGGTCTCGGCGCCGCCCAGATCGTCTGCCCTCGCGATCCGCACGATGCTGTGCATGCTCGAGAGCTCGCTGTAGACCACGCGCCCACCGTCCTTCGACAGGTCGACGCTCTGGGCCCGCGCCCCGTGGGTCAGCTGCTGCAGCTCGCCGTGCTGCAGATCGAGCTCGAAGAGGTCGCCATAGAGGCGGTAGACCTCGTCGACCTCGAGCTCGGCGACCAGCGCCTTGTCGCCGCTCGGATACAGGGCGAAGCTCGCGGCCCCGTGCACCCACGCGATCTCGCGCTCGGCGCCGTCCGGGTCGAGCGCTCGGAGGCTCGGGTGGGCGTCGATCGGCGCTTCGACGAAGTACACCGCGCCTCTGGGCCCAACCCGGATGGCGCCGAAGTCTTGACCGCGCGCCGTCAGCGCCTCGCCCTCGATGACCCCGGCCGCCTCGACCTCGTGCAGCTGGGCTCGGTAGCGTGCGGTCGTTTCGGCGACGAACTCGCGGTACAAGCTCGGGTAGTCGCTCCCGGTCGCCTGCTTGAGGCTGGCGTTGACCGCGAAGGGGAACAAGCGCCTGCCGTAGTCGCGGCCGATCTCGGCCAGCAGATCTTCGCCGTAGCGCCGCGCGAGAAAGTCCATGAAGCGCCCGCCGTAGAGGTACGCGGCGGTGCCTTGCGGCCAACGCAGCGGCGCCCCGGTCACCTCGTCGAGGTCGAAGAGCGACCCGTCGAGGACCGCGGCCCGCAAGAACATGTCGAAGTAGGGGCTCCGGACCCGACCCGCGGCGCCGAGCGCCGATTCGAAGTACACCGCCAGGCCCTCGACGATGAAGCGCGGCGCGGCGGCGTTTGGCGCCAGCAGGCGGCCGAAGACCGCGTTGATGGCGCGCGGCAGACCGCCGATGGTGTCGATGTTGACGATGTGCGCCAGCTCGTGCGCCACGAGCTCGAAGGTCCAATCCCGGTAGTCGGAGAGCTCGCCTAGCTCCTCGGGCGCGACCGCGTTCAGACCGACGAGGTTGTAGGGCACGCTCTGCGCGAAGCCGTTGGCGGCATCGGTGTCCTCGTTGAGCACGATGTCGATCGGCGTCGCCGGCTGCCAGTCGAGGCGGACGACGAGCGCCGCGAACGCGGTCTCGGCGCTCTTGGCCACCGCGCTCGCAACACCGTATGCGCCCTCGGGGTAATGGACCGAGAAGTGCGGCGCCTGCAAGGTGTGCCAGCGGCGGCGCGGGTCATAGGCGTGGACCACCGACGCCGACAGCAGGCCGCCGAGCGCGAGCAGCACCGCGACCACGCAGCCCGGCCGGCCGCGGCAGATCGATCGGCCTCCAAGCGCTCCCGCGCTGCCCGTCTCGCGGCACCGGTGTTGCACCATGGCGGTCGGCGGCTAACGCTTCGGCGCCCGGCGGTGCCGCCCGCTCTGCGGTCTTCGCCCCCGCCCCGTCGCGGTGGCGGCCCGCTGCCGCGGCAGGACGCGCTCCTTGAGGAAGCGTTGCAGGCGCAGCTCGATGAGCTCGGGCATCTCCAAGGGCGCGGCGTGACTGCCGTGCGGCACCACCAACAGCTCCGCCCCGGGAATCAAGCGCTGCATCCGCCGCGACAGCCACACCGGGGTGAAGGTGTCGCGATCGCCGGCGACCACCAGCGTCGGCGCCTGCACCTGCTGCAGCCGGTCTTCGACCGTATGGTGGCGCACCCGCTCCAACATCTCAAAGAAGACCCGGACGTCCATCCGCGCCAGATGGTCGAAGTAGGGCTTGAAGTCCTGGCGCCGCACCAGCGAGCCCTTGACCTCGGTCGTCACCGCATAGAGATAGACCGCCTCGGTCGGCAACAGCCGCGACCACAGCCACTGCGCCCAGTCCGGGTAGTCCGCCACCAGACGGTAGAGCTGTGGGAACCCGGCGCTCGCCAGGCCGTTGTCGTGGAAGGTATCGAGCATGCGACCGTAGCTGCCGCAGATCGGCACCAACCCCGAGACTCGGCGCGGCTCGCGAATCGCGTACTCGAGGATGAGCTGCACCCCCATCGAATGCCCGACGAGCAGCGCCTGGTCGAGGTCGTAGGCGTCGAGCACCGCCTGCAGATCGAGGCAGAGCGCATCCATCCCCAAGTTGCCGCGGTTCTCGGGGACCTGGCTCTTGCCGTGACCGCGGTGGTGCCAGCGCACGACCTGATGCTTGCGCACCAGGATGTCCTCCAAGACCCGCCAGACGAAGCCATCACAGCCGATGCCGTCCGCGAGCACGATCGGCGGCCCGGCGCCGGCGCTCTGGGTGTACAGCTCGGTACCGTCGAAGCCGTGGATGAGACGCTCGCGCGCCATGCCCTACACCCTACCCCAATCATCTCGGCCGTGCACCCGACCGCCGGCGTTGCTATATCGTTAGCGATGCACGATCACGATCACAGCCTCACCCCCGAGCGCCGCATGGCCGCGGCGCTGGTGCTCACCGTCGTCATCATGCTCGCCGAGCTCATCGGCGGTCTGATCTCCGGCTCACTGGCGTTGCTCGCCGACGCCGGTCACATGCTGACCGATGCGATGGCGCTGGCCCTCGCTCTCGGCGCGATGGTCGTCGGCTCGCGGCCCGCGGATGATCGCCGCACCTACGGTTATCGCCGCCTCGAGATCCTGGCGGCGCTCGCCAACGGCGTGGTCCTGGTGTTCGTCAGCGGCTCGATCCTGTTCGAGGCCGCCAAGCGCTGGCTCTCGCCGCAGCCGATCGTCACCGAGATCATGTCGGTGGTCGCAGCGGTCGGCCTGGTCGCCAACCTCGTCGGCCTGGTGTTGCTGCGCCCGGCCCACGGCAGCCTGAACGTCCGCGGCGCGTTCCTTCACATCCTCGGCGACACCCTGAGCTCGATCGGCGTGTTGGCCGGCGCTGCGGTGATCGCGCTCACCGGCTGGACCCGCGTCGATCCATTGCTGTCGTTCATGATCAGCATCGTCATCGTCTGGTCGTCGTTTACGCTGCTGCGCGAGGTCGTCGAAGTGCTGCTCGAGGCGGCGCCGCGCGGCATCGACACCGAGCGGGTGCGACGTCTGATGACCTCGATGGCGGGCGTCGTCAGCGTCCACGACCTCCACGTCTGGAGCATCACCACCGGCCTGCCGGCGCTCAGCGCCCACGTCGTGGTCGCCGACCACAGCCAGGACTGCGACCATCTGCGCAAGGCGCTGCAGGAAGAGCTCAAGAAGAGCTTCGCCATCGACCACGCGACGCTGCAGATCGAGCACGATCAGCTGGGCGGCTGCGGCTGCTGCGACGCGCCGGACGCCGACGCACACCCCTGACGGCTACTCGAGGCCCATCGCCTCGAGCTCGCCCTCCGAGAGGCCGAGGGCGTGCCCGACCTCGTGCAACACCGTCATCCGGATCTCGGCTCTCAGGGTCGCGAGGTCTTTGCAGGCGCGCTCGAGGTTGCGCTTGAAGAGGAAGATCGTCGGCTGCACCTCCGCCGGCGCGTCCAGCACCGAGACCTGCGGCGGCGCGGCGCCGACGAACAGGCCGAGGATGCGTGGCGACAGCGGCGGATCCGCTTGCGTCAAATCACTCTGGTGCGGCACCTCGGCGACCAGCACCGGGACATCGCCGACGGCCTTCGCGACCGGCGCCGGCAGGTCCGCGAGCGCTTCGTGCACCACGGTCTCGAACTGCGCCCGCGACAGCTGTGCCACCGGCGGGAAGCGCTGCGGATCGAGACGGCGCGCCTGACGGAAGCAGTCGACGTCGTGACCGGTGCCGAGGATCTCGGCGATCAGCCCCAGCGTGTGGTGCGCCTCGGCGAGCTTGGGGTTGCCGCGCAGCGCGCTCCGCAGCGCCTTGTCGGCCTCGGCGAAGCGCGCCAGCTCGAAGAGCGCGACGCCGCGGGCGCAGTCGATCTCGGGGTCCTCCACCCCCGGCTCGGCCACCGAATCGTAGCTCGACAACGCCGCCTCCACCTCGCCGAGGTCGAGGAGGACGTCCCCTTTCAGCAGCGCCGCGAAGTAGCGCGCGTCATCGCCGGCCAGCGCGGCGCGATCACACAACAGCGCCGCCTCGCGGTGGTGACCGTCGGCGAGGGCGTCCTCGGCGCGATCGAGCAGGTCCTGCCAGGCTTGGCCCTTCTTTGCCACGCTCAGGCTCCGGGTCTGGTGCCGGCGGCACGCGCCCGTAGCAGCTCGGTCAGCGTCGCGACGCTGATGCCGGTGCCGCCCTTGCTCCAGGCGCCGTCGTCCTTGGCGCTCGCGGCCGGTCCGGCGATGTCGAGGTGGGCCCAAGGGAGATCGCCGACGAACTCCTTGAGGAACAGCGCCGCGGCGATGGCGCCGCCGTTGCGCTCCGAGGTGTTCTTCAAGTCAGCGACCTCGCTCTTCAGCTGGTCGCGAAGCTGCAGCGTGAGCGGCAGGCGCCAGAAGCCCTCGCCGGCCTGCGCCGCCGCTTCGAGGATCTCGGCGGCGACGTCGTCGTCGGGGGTGAACAGCCCGCCGGTGTGCGGCCCGAGCGCGATCGCGCACGCTGCGGTGAGGGTCGCGACGTCGACCACCAGATCCGGCTTCAACGTCGTCGCATAATGGAGCGCGTCGGCGAGCACCAGACGACCCTCGGCGTCGGTGTTGCCGATCTCGACGGTCTTGCCGGCGGCGCTCTCGATCACGTCGCCGAGCTTCGCCGCCGAGCCGGACGGCATGTTCTCGGCCAGCGCCAAGACACCGTGGACCGTGAGCGGCAGCCGGAGCCTGGCCACCGCCTGCAGGGTGGCGAGGACGACGGCGGCGCCGCTCATGTCCATCTTCATGTCGGCCATGCTCGCCGGCTGCTTCAAGCACAGGCCGCCGGAGTCGAAGGTGATCCCTTTGCCCACCAGGGCCAACGTGGATCGGGAGCGCGGCGGGCGGTAGGTCAGGTGCACGAGGCGTGGGGACCGGACGCTGCCGGCGCCCACCGCGAGGATCAGGCGCATGCCGCGGCGCTGCAGCGCCGCGGGGTCAAAGACCCGAACCGCGAGCCGGTGCTGGCGCGCGACCGCGCCCGCCCGAGCGGTGAAGCTCTCGGGGTAGAGCTCACTCGCCGGCTCGTTGGCGAGGTCCCGGGCCAGGGTCACCGCCGCGGCGATGGTCGAGCCGCGCTTCACGGCTGCCACCGCCGCCGTCCGCCCCGGCGGTCGATCCCCGAGAGCCAGCATCGCGTGCACCAAGGTCCGCCGGCGCCGCGGCGCGCTCTTCAAGCGATCGAAGCGATAGGCGCCGAGGGCCAGACCGCGGCTGAGCACCGCGAGCAGCTTCGCGACCTCCACGCCGGTCGGCGGCACCACGACGAGGACCGAGCGCGCCCCGACCCGGTTCGCGAGCCGGGTGGCGTTTGCCGCGAAGTGCAGCCAGGTCTCGAGGGTCGCCTCGCGCTCGGGGCCCAGTCCGATGAGGCCGATGCGCTTCATCGGCAGGCGACCGAGCGTGTGCAGCGTGAGACGCTCCTTGGCCTTGCCCTTGAACTCCTCGTCCAGCATCGCGGCGCGCAGCGCGCCCCCCAGCGCGCGGTCCAAGGTCAGCACCGCCGACGACGGAGCGCCCCGGCCGGCGTGGACCCCCACCGCCACGAGGTCCACCCTCGCCGACCCGACTCGGCCAACGAAGAGCTCGGCCTGCATCGAACCACCTCCGCGATCGTAGGGATCAGGCGCTCGCGTCACAGGCGCACTTATAGTGTGTCCAACGCGCCCACAACAACCGATATTCTAGAGGCAGCGCTCCTTCGCGCGCCCAACCATCCTGGGCGGGCGGCGAGAGGCGCGGCATGTGGTCCGATGTGGGCAACGTATGACACTGGGGGAGATTACGGCGCAGTAGCAAGCTGTTAGACAGCCATGAGGTGCCGCGGTGAGC
Organism: Deltaproteobacteria bacterium; assembly: GCA_016218825.1. Classification (GTDB taxonomy): domain Bacteria; phylum Myxococcota; class XYA12-FULL-58-9; order XYA12-FULL-58-9; family XYA12-FULL-58-9; genus JACRCV01. Next base: position 7,315 of record JACRCV010000084.1, on the reverse strand, counting down.
CGCTCCAGCATGATTCGAACGTTCTTTGGTCTCTTGGCCGCAGCGCTCGTCACGGGCGCCTTGGTGGGGTGTGGCGGGGCGGGGGCCCGCAAGTGCACGGGCCCGAGCTGCGACGCCGGCGGCGGCAGCACCCAGACGACGGTGTGCGTGCGCGACTCCGACTGTCCCGCCGAGCAAGCCTGCGTGGGCTTCATGTGCGAGCCGCGCACCGGCGACCGGCCGAGCGGCGCCTGCACCAAGCATCAGGACTGCAACGTCGGCCTGTTCTGCAACGTACCGACCGGTCAGTGCGTGCAGTGTTTGAACGAGGATCATTGCCAGGTGGGCGAGGTGTGTCGCGCCGACGGCACCTGCGGCACGGACACCGGCTGCAGCTCCAACACCGAGTGCGGCGGTCGGGTCTGTGACACTGCCACCCGCACCTGCGTCCAGTGCCTGACCAGCGCCAATTGCCCCACCGGCCAGACCTGCCGCGACAAGCAGTGCTTGCCCGACACCGGCACCAACCCCGTGTGCCAGTCGCAGATCCAGTGTGACACCTACGCCCGCATCTGTGACGCGACCGGTCACTGCGTCCCCTGCACCAGCACGCCGCAGTGCGGCGCCGGCCGGGTGTGCACCAACGGCTCGTGCGTCTCGTCCACCACCCCCCCCGGTCCGACCGACGGCAGCTGCACTTCGAGCGCCGACTGCGGCGGGCAGGCGTGCGTCCCGGGCTTGAACATGTGCATGCCGTGCTTCTCCGACTTCATGTGCTTCGACGTCAACGATCTGCTGACCGGGGTCTCCAAGATCTGCGACCTGATGTCCGGCAACTGCATCGCGCCGCAATGCCAGACCGCCGCCGAGTGCCCCGCCGGCCAGGGCTGCTACTCCGGTCACTGCGGCGAGTGCATGGACTCGTCCGAGTGCCGAGCCAACGAGGTCTGCGACCTGAACACCGGCGTCTGCGGCACCGGCACCACCCCGCCACCGACCGGCTGCAGCAGCAACGCCGGCTGCAGCGGCGGCCAGGTGTGTGTCAGCCAGGCGTGCGTCAACTGCACCGCCAGCACCCAATGCGACGCCGGACAGACCTGCACCGCCGGTCGCTGCGGGAGCTCCACCCCGGTCACGCCGGGGACCTTCGGCGCCAGCTGCAACGGCCCGGACCAATGCGGCACCGGGCTGGCGTGCATCGGCGACAGCGCCGGCGGCACCTGTACCCGCACCTGCATCGGCTCCGGCAACGGCGGCGACGCTGACTGCCCCTCCGGCTGGGCGTGCTACGACTCCACCTCCGGGCCGCTGGACGGCTCGATGCTCTGCGAGTCGACCTCGATGCTGCCGGCATCCACTCCCGGCCAGCCCTTCGACCAGGCACCCGGTGCCTCCTGCGCCGCCGGCAACCGCTGCCAGACCGGAGTGTGCGACAGCACCACGAACACCTGTGTCCGCAGCTGCGCGGCCAATCGCGACTGCGACGCCGGCGAGGTGTGCTACGCGGTGATCGGCACGAACAACGCCAACACCGGCGAGCAGTTCTGCTACTACAGCAACACCACCGACTGGGCGGCAACGGGTGCTGAGTGCAACAACGCCTACGAGTGTGACAGCGGCCTGTGCGTCGGCAGCTGCACGAACGGCGACGCCTGCAACTCCAACACCGACTGCACCAGCGGCACCTGCACCGGCGTCTGCAGCGACCACTGCCGTTCGAACGCCGATTGCGCCACGACCGAGGCCTGCAACCCCTGGGCGCTGGACGCGGTCCTCGGCGAGAACCTGGTGCCGGTTTGCACCCCGAAGTACTACACCGGCGCCCAGACCGACGGCAGCAGCTGTACGACGCACAGCGTCTGCAAGAGTGATTGGTGCGTCGGCGGCATCTGCACCACGCCGTGCGCCATCAAGGCGGACTGCGCCGGACCGCTGGCGAGCAAGAGCTGCGAGCCGGTGACCTTCAACGACACCAGCGGCAACCCGCTCTACACCATGGCGTTCTGCCAGTAGCCAACGGCGGCGCCGGCGCCGCGCTTTCATCGCCGTCGAGGTCGGGGTAGGTTCTCCCGAGGCATTGCGCTCGATGCGGCGAACACTCGCGATCTCCTGGACCCTGCTCGTCACGATCTCGCTCGCGTGCGAGCCCGCGACGGTCGACCTGTTGCCACCGTCGGATCCAGCACCGCCGGCCGCGGCGCCGCGGGGTCCGGCGCCGATCACGCCGCCCGCCGCCCCTCTCTCCGAGGACGACGAGCCCGATGTGGTGGCGTACGCGACGCCGGTCATCAAGGAGGCCCGCGTGGTGCGCCGCGGACCGAAGGCCCAGATCCAACTACACTTCGAGAAGGTCAAGGGTGCGAGCAAATACGAGATCGAGGTCTCCAAGGTCCTGACCTTCGGCCGCTCGGCCATCGCGGTCGCGGTCAGCGGACCACGTTTTGCCAGCCGTTGGATCGATCCCGGGGTCTACTTCTGGCGCCTGCGCGCCGTCGGCCCGGCGGGTGTCGGCGCCTACACCAACGTCCAAGTCCTGGACGCTACCCTTACGCACACCGCCAACGCCGGCAGGCGAGCCCCCCGGCCCGCGGAGACCGTTGAAGCACCGTTGCCCCCGGAGCCGGTGGTGGTCGAGCCGGCCGCGAAGGCGTTGGCGCTGCGGCTGGTCTGGCGCCGGCCGGACCACCAGGCGATCGTCACCACGAACCCACTGAAGGTGGAGGGCGTCGCGACCCGCGGTGCCACGGTGCAGGTCGGCGACGGCACGCCGGTGACGGTGGACGCGAGCTTCACGATCGCGGTGCCGGTGGTGCACGGCAAGAACGACCTGGTGCTCGTCGCTCGCCTCGGCGACCAGAGCAAGCGCCTCGAACGCACGGTCTACTACGCCGACCTGACCCGCCTGGCGCCGATCCGCGACCGCTTCGAGGCCTTGAAGAAGCAGCTTGCAGAGATCGCCGCGATCCGCGACGAGCTCGACCAGACCGTCAAGTCGCTGGAGTCGCGCCTCGGCAAGACCCCGGCGCAGAGCGCGGGGATGGGCGACATCAAGGCCGAGATGGATCGGATCACCGCGATCCGCAAACAGATCGACGCCGAGGTGAGCAAGGCGATCGCGGAGCTGGATCGCCTGTTCGCTGGAACCTGAGCCCGGACCGCCCCACCGCTCTCTCCCCACGCGTTGCGGCGGGAGTCGCGCTGCGCCTATAGTAGTTTGCTGCCTCTCGGCGGCGCTCATGGCCAGTCGCGCACCCACGTCCGGAGACAAGAAGGCGGCCCGCGCCGCCAAGAAACGCGCCGCGCTGTTGGACCCCGACCGCCGCCGGACGACGCGATTCCCGGCGATGTGCCGAGTCGACTATGAGATCGACGGTCGCAAGACCTTCAGCTTCACCGGAGACCTGTCGACCGCCGGCATGCTCCTCAAGACCAAGGAGGGCGTGCTCGCCCCCGGTACCGCGTTCGCCGGCGACATCCACTTGAGCGGCCGCAAGGCGCCGCTCCGGGTCACCGGGCTGGTACGCAACTCCACCGAGCTCGGCGCCGGCATCGAGCTCGACTCCGGCCAAGACGCCGCCGTCGCCGTGCTGCGCGACTACATCGCGGCCGCGGTGATCGGCCGCCTCGAGGCGTCGCTCGCCACGACCTTGCGCTCCGCCGCCAGCCTCTCTCAGCTCGCGGGCTTCTATCGCGAGACCGGCAAGGTCGACAAGGCGGTCGCTCTCTACCGCCAGAGCCTGGCCGAGCGACCCGACGACGTCGCGGTGCGCGAGGGTTTTGCCCGACTGCTGTTGTCGGTCGTCGAAGCGATCCCCGAGCCGACACCACAAGACCTCGCGGAGCTGCTCGCCGTGGTCTCGAAGGACGGCCCAGGCGCCGACAGCGACTTGATCATCGCGGTGCGCGAGCGCGCCGCCGACCTCCAAGCCGCGGCGCAGGAACGCCAGGATGACGCCGACCGTCTGGCCAAGCTCCGCCTCCGCGACCGCTACGCGGCGAAGGCCAAGGCGGAGCTGCAGAAAGCCCTCGCCACCCGCGCCCAGACGCTCGAACGCGCCCATCGGCAGAAGCTCGCCGAGGTCGAAGAGCAGCTCGCCGAAGGCGAGCGCACCCTGAAGCGCGAGCGCGCCAAGCTGCAGCAGGCGCTGCAGGAGGTCGAGCATCGCGAGAAGCTCGCGGCGCGCGCCGTCGCCAAGGCGGCGGAGGACCGCGAAGCTCTGGCGCAGGGACACGAGGACGCCAAGGCGCGGCTGCAGGCACAGCTGGAACAGAAGCAGCGCGGCTTGGAGCGACAGCAGGCCAAGCTCGACGAGCAACGCCAGGAGGTGGCAGACCTGCTAAAGGTTCGCACCGAGCTCACCCGACTCCGCAGCGAGCAGGCGGACGCCAGCGCCGAGCTCGCGCTCGAGCGCGACAAGCTCGAGCGCGCCCGCGCCAAGCTCGAACGCGAGCGCGAGGAGCTCCGCCAGGAGCGGGCCGAAAACGCCGCCCTCGCCGACAGCCGCGCCGCTCTCGAAGAGCAGACGCAAAGACTCGCCCGCGACGAGCAGAAGCTCGAGCGCCAGGCCGCAAAGCTGCAGCAGATGCGGCAGGAGCTCCACGACGAACGAGGCAAGGAGGACGAGCGCCGTGAGGCGTTGCAGGAGAAGCTGCAGCAGCGCGCCAAGGATGTCGACCTGGCCCTCAAGGAGCTCGCCGGCGCGCGTGCCGAGCTCGCCCGCCGCGAGCAGTCCCACACCCGCGACGACCGCAAGCGCCAGCGCGACCAGGAGGAGCGCCAGGGGCTCGAGGCGCAGATCGAAGATCTGAAGCAGCAGCTCAAGAAACTCGGACACGCCGCCACCGAGGCCGAGAGCCGTCTGCGCCGCGTCGAGGCCGGTCACGCCCAAGCACAGGAGGAGCTGAAGAACGACCTGCGCGCCGCCCGCGGGCAGACGACGCGGGCCCGCAACCAACTGGACGAGGCCAACGCCGAGATCGAGGCCTTGCGCCAGGAGCTGCACGCGGCCGCGGAGCATGCGGCGGCGACGCGGGAGAAGCGCAGCACCGGGGCCCGGGAGAACAAGTCCGCGCAGGCCGAGCAGGCCGCCGCGGCACGCCTCGCGGAGAGGCTCAAGGCACAGCAAGCCGAGCTGAAGCGGGACCGCGCGGTGCTCGACGAGACCCGGGAGAGCTTGGAGGCACGCCAGGAGGTCTTGCGCACCGAGCTCGAGGCGCTCGACGACAGGAGCCAGGCACTCGGCGCCCAACTGCAGGCCGCCGGGGAGCGCGAGACGGAGCTCGACGCCCGGGCGGCGGCGCTCGAGCTGCAAGGCGCGGCGGCGAACCGGCGCCAGGCCGAGCTCGACCAGCAGGCGGATGCCGTCGCGATCGAGCGCGACGGCGTCGTCGGCCTGCAACAAGACGTGGCGCGCAGAGAGACCGCGATCGCGGCTCGCGAGCTCGAGCTCGAGGAGCTCGCGAAGACGCAACGGTCGCGCGCCGCCGAGCTCGAGGCGTTGCGGCTGACGCTGGCGTCGGCCGAGGATCTCGCCACGGTGGAGGCGCAGAGGCGCGATCTGGCCGCCGCTCGCGCCGAGCTGACGAAAGCCCGCGAGACCGTGCACGCCGAGCAACAACGGCTGGCCGACGAGAAGCGGCGGACCGACGAGCACGCGGCGCACGCCGACGAGCTGCAGCGGACGTACGCGGCTCGGAGCGCCGAGCTCACGGGCCGCACGCAGGCGCTCACGGAGCGCGAGGAGCTGTTCGCGGCGGCGCGGCAAAAGCTGATTGACAAAGAGGTCGCGCTCACCGACCAGGAGACCGCGATCGCCGAACGCGACGCCATGGTGGTAGCGCGCGAGCAGGCGGTGGCGGCACAGGCACGAGACTTGGCGCTGGCACAGGAGCGCCTGGAGGAGCGAGCCGCGGCGCAGGTCGAGACCGAGCGCGGTCAAGCCGCCGCCGCCGAGGCGCATCGCGCCGCGCTGGCAGAGCTCGCAGAGCGCGAGGCGCGCCACCGGGCGGCGGTGCGGGAGCACGAGCGCGCCGAGGAGACCCTGGCGGTAAAGCGCCAGGACGTCGCCGACGCGCTGCAGATCATCAAGGAGAAGAACCGCGCGCTGCGGGCCGAGCGCGAGGCGCTGCAGGCGCTCCGGGGTACGCCGTCCACCGCCGCGCCGGCGTCCGAGAAGCTCGACCGGCCGTCGACACCGGCGACCCCGGTGGCGCCGGCCCCGGCCAATACCGAGCCGCTGATGCTCTCGGACGACGACCTCATCGACGACCAGCCCTTGCTGGATGACGAGATGCCGCTCTTGGAGGACCAGCATCTGGTCGAGGTCGAGCCACCGTCGGAAGAGAAGGGCTAGTTGCCCGCTATTCCCGCGGGGCGAAAGGGTCGCACCAGTCGAGCTCGGCAAAGCGGGAGAAGTCCTGGTCGGCGCTGCACAATGTGGCGCCGTGCTCGATCGCGAGCGCGGCGAGGAACGCGTCGGCCACGAGATTGCCGTGCGCCTGGTGGTTACGCAGGAGCCGCGCCAAGATCTCCCAGTGACCATCGCCCGGCTCCAAGACGCCGACCATCGGTCTCGCGAGCCAAGCATCGACACACGAGACGGCCTCGTCGATGGTCATCGGGTCGACAAACACTCGGGGATGGGTGGCGATGCGCACGAACGCCAGGATCGTGGACCACGCCAAGCGCACCGGCCTTGGCTCGTTGAGGCGCTCTTCCCACCAAGCCTTGGCTCGGAGGTGCTGCTTCGCGGCCGAGTCGTACGCGTACAGGAGGAGGTTGGCGTCGACCAGCATCATCGGTGCGCCGGACCTTCGATCCGCTCGAGGAGCTCAGCGACGTTGTCCAAGGAGATGCCCGGCTGCTGTCGCAACCCGCGCGCCCGAACCTCGAACCTCGTGGCCGGCCGCATCGCCCGCGGCGCCTCCAGCCCGAGACGCAACAACTCGTTGACCGCCTCTTTGAGACCCTTCCGCGTGCGACGGCAGTAGTCGTTGAGCCTGTTTGATACGTCTTCCTCTATGGTTAGCGTCGTGCGCATATGCATGATGTTATCATATTGACATCATGATGTCCAGTTAATGACATCAACAGAAGAGGGTGGCACCTTTCCGGCAGCACCTTTCTGGAGGGCGAACAGGTCAATCGCCAAAGGCGGCGGGTGGGGGAGTGTTGGGTGTTAGGGGCTGACCCCGTCTGTCGATTCTCACGACCATTGACCCCCCTCGCCTGAAGTTTCTCACGAGCATTGACCCCCCTGGGCCCGGAGTTTCCCAGGAGCATTGACCCCCCCGCGTGACCTGCCTCCATGGCGCCGCCGGACCGACGAGGCCGGCG
>JACRCV010000085.1 GCA_016218825.1 Deltaproteobacteria bacterium | reverse complement strand
GGGGGTGGGGAGCGCCGGCGCAGCGCCGGCGCGGGAATCAAAGCAGGTGCAGTGCGCCCGAGCCCTTTGTGACGCCGACGGGGCGCAGGCGCGCCACCCGATCGACGATCCCGGCCTCGGTCAGCACCTGGACGACCTCGGCGACGTCTTTGTAGGCGTCGCTCATCTCCTCGGCGAGGCTGTGCTTGCCGCGCGCCATCACCGTGATCCCCTGCGCCGCGAGCTCTCGATCGATGCGGCGGCCCCGGCCCTGCTTGATCGCCTGGTGGCGGGAGAGCTGCCGGCCGGCGCCGTGGCAGGCGCTGCCGAAGGTCGCGGTCATCGCCTCGCTGCGGCCGACCAACACGAACGAGTACCGTCCCATGTCGCCGGGCACCAGGACCGGCTGGCCGACGTGGCGATAAGCCGGCGGCAGGCGGCGGTCGCCCTTGGCAAACGCCCGCGTCGCGCCCTTGCGGTGGATCAGCACCTGGCAGGGGGCGCCGTCGATCAGGTGCTCCTCGCGCTTGGCGATGTTGTGACAGACGTCGTAGACCAAACGGGCCTTGAGGTCGGCGGGGCCGACGGCGAGGGTCTGCTCCAAGGCCCGGACCACCAAGGCCGCCATCACCTGGCGGTTGGCGAACGCGAAGTTGGCGGCCGCCTGCATCGCGCCGAGGTACTGCCGCCCTTCGGCGCTCGTCACCGGGGCGCAGGCGAGCTGCGGATCGGGGACGCGCGCGTAGTCGGCGCCGAAACGCCCCATGTTCGATGCGAGCGTCGTCAGCGCGTCGTCGCACACCTGATGGCCCAAGCCCCGGGAGCCGGAGTGGATCTGGACGACCAGCTGTCCCGCGAACAAGCCGAAGGCGCGGGCGGTGTCGGCGTCGAAGATCTGGTCGACCACGTCGAGCTCGATGAAGTGGTTGCCGCTGCCGAGCGTGCCGAGCTGATCCCGGCCGCGATCGAGCGCGACCTCGGAGAGCGCCTCCGGATCGGCGTGCGTGAGACGGCCGCCCTCCTCGCAGTGGTCGAGGTCGTCGCTGCCGATCCGGTAGCCCTCGGCGACCGCCCAAGCGGCGCCGTCTCGCAGCACCTTCTTCAGCTCCTTGTCCGACAACCTCGGGATCGCGCGGCTGGCGCCGACGCCCGCCGGGACCTCCCGGAAGATCGCGGTGGTGAGATCGCGGACGCGGTCCTGGACCTCGGCGTGCCGGAGCTCGGTCGCGATCAGGCGCACGCCGCAGTTGATGTCGTAGCCGACGCCGCCGGGCGAGATCGCGCCGTCGTCGGCGTCCACCGCGGCGACGCCGCCGATCGGAAAGCCGTAGCCCCAGTGGATGTCGGGCATCGCCAGGGAGTACTGGCGGATGCCGGGGAGGTGCGCGACGCCCACCAGCTGCTCGAGGGCGGCCTCGGCCTGGAGCGTCGGGACGCTGACGTGGGTGTAGACGCGCGCCGGAACCCGCATGTTCCCCGCCCGCGGGATCTCGAAGAGGTGACGGCCGAGCTCCTTGATCTGCATCGGATCTCCTCCAGATCCCTATATTGTGCACGCACCTTGACCGGGTAGCGCAAAGGATTACGCTGCCGCAAGGCCGGTGCCACTGCCATTGGGCAACGGGCGCGCGGGCCGGGAGGCCAAGTGTGCGGTCGCTACAGTCTGAGCACGCCGGGTGACGAGCTGGCGCGGGTGTTCGAGATCCCGGGCGCCGTCGTCGTCCTGCCGCGGTACAATATCGCGCCGACGCAAGGCGTCCCGGTGGTGCGGACCCCGGGCGGGGCGCCCCGCGAGCTCGCGATCTTGCGCTGGGGGCTCGTGCCCTCCTGGGCCAAGGAGCCGACCTCGGGGGCGCGGCTCATCAACGCCCGCGCCGAGACCGTCGCCGAGAAGCCGGCGTTCAAAGACGCGTTCCGGACGCGACGCTGCCTGGTCGTCGCCGACGGCTTCTTCGAGTGGCAAAAGCGCGACGGCGGCAAGCAGCCGTTCCACATCCGGCGCCGCGACGGCGGGCCGTTCGCGTTCGCGGGCCTGTGGGAGCGGTGGGCGGGGCCCCAGGCGCCGGCCGTCGAGACCTGCACCGTGATCACCACCGCGGCGAACGCGCTGCTCCTGCCGATCTACGACCGGATGCCGGTGATCTTGCGGCCCGAGGCCTACGCGACCTGGCTCGACCCGAAGCCCGTCGACCGCGACCGCCTGCTCGCGCTGCTCCGGCCGGCGAACGCCGAGGAGCTCGTGGCCGTGCCGGTGTCGACCGCGGTCAACAACCCGGCCAACGATGACCGGAGCTGCGTCGCGCCGCTCTACCCCACCTGAGAGCGCAGCGGTCTTGGTTCACGAGGCGCGGTCAGGGCTCGCGGCGTCGGCCCGGGCCCTGGTGTCGGGCTCGCTGGTAGGCGTCGCGGAACGGGATGTGCTCTTCTTGCACCAGGCGGTACGCGGTCTCGGCCATGTAGAGCGACGGGTCCAGCGCCTGCTCGAGGCGGGTCGCGTCGAAGACGATCGCCGGCACCGCGTGCGCCATCAAGGTCGCGCTGTCGAAGACCACGTCCAGGCCGCGAAACAACGGCTTCTTGATGAGCTGCAAGTCCCGGTGGTAGCCGGACGGCATCTTGGCGATCACCGCCAACACCTCCTGCAGCGCCGCGGCTGCCTCGCCGGTGCGGCCACGGATGAGCTCGAAGAGGTCAGGGTTCCTCTTCTGCGGCAACATCGACGACCCGGTGGTGAAGGCGTCCGGGAGCTTGACGAAGGCGAACTCGGCGGTGGCGAACAGACAGAGATCGGCGGCGAGGCGCCCGAGATCGGTCGCGAGCAGGGTCGCCTCGAAGAGCGCGGTCGCCTCGGCCTTGCCGCGCGACAGCTGCACCGCGGTGACCGGCTCCTGGGTCGCGGCAAACCCCAACGCGGCGCGGGTCTGCTCGCGGTCGAGGCTGACGACCGGCACGCCGTAGCCGGCCGCCGACCCCAACGGGTTCTTGTCGGCGCGGCGGGTCGCGGCGCGGAGGCCGACGGCGTCGTCCTCGAGCTCGGCGGCGAACGCGCCCGCCCACAACCCGACCGATGACGGCATCGCGCGCTGCAGGTGGGTGTAGCCCGGCATCCGCAGGCCGCCCTGCGCCGCTGCGAGCTCGCCGAGGACCTGCGCCACTCGACTCGCCCGGGTCGCGAGCGCCGCCAGGGCGTCCTTGAGGTAGAGGCGCAGCGCCGCCAACACCTGGTCGTTGCGCGACCGCCCGAGGTGAATGGCCTTGCCCGCCTCGCCGACTTGCGCGGTGAGGCGCGCCTCGATCGCGGTGTGGCAGTCTTCGTCCTCGAGGGCGATGTGCCACTCGCCCCGGGCGTGCGCCGCGGCGAGCTCATCGACGGCGGCGCTCACCGCCTCGAGGTCGGCGGCGCTCAAGTAGCCGTGCGCGGCGAGCATCGCGGCGTGGGCCTTTGACGCTCTGAGGTCGTAGGCGACCAGGCGCTCGTCGAGCACGTGATCCTCGCCGGCGGTGTAGCGCAGCACCAACGCGTCGAGCGGCTCGCCCCGGTCCCAGAGCCGGGTCATGACGGCGCCCCGCTCGCGGCCGGTGGCGGCTGGAACGCGCGCGCCAGCCGCTCGTAGAACTGCGCCCCTTGGATGATCTCGCTCTCGAGCACGAACTCGTCCGCGGTGTGCGAGCGCTCGGTCTGGCCGGGGCCCACCTTGATACCGGGGATGTCGCGGAAGAAGACCAGATCGCTGACGCCGCGCGAGCCCATCAACGTCGCCTCCGGGCGCGCCAGCTGCGCCGCCGACACCAGCGGGTGGTCTCTGTGGATCGCGACCGGGCGCAGGCGGTCCGAGAGGACGCGAAGCTCCCCGGCGACGAGGCGCCGCAGGCGGGTGACGAGCACCGCCGGATTCTCCCCCGGGTTCACGCGCACATCGAGCACCGCGCGCGCCTCGGCGGGCACCATGTTCTTCGCCGTCCCCCCGGACACCATGGTCGGCTCCAGCGTCACCGGGCCGAGGTCGGGATCGGCGGGGCCGAGGTCGGCCCGCTCGAGCGCCACCAGGTCGCGGGCGAGCAGGCGCAGGGCGTTGTCGGCGCCGAGGCGGTGCGCATGGGCGGCGTGGCACGCCTGACCGGAGGCCACGAGCTCGAGCACCAAGAGCCCTTTCTGCGCCACCGCGACGTCGAGGCCGGTGGGCTCGCCGACCACCACCGCCGCGGGCGTCAAGCCACGCCGGGCGAGCGCGGGTACCAGGAGCTCGGAGCCCTTGCCGCCGCACTCTTCTTCGGCGGCCAAGGCAAGCAACAAGCCGCCGCGGCGCTCGGGCTCGACCGCGAGGCGCAGGAACGCGGCGATCATCGCGGCCACCGAGGCCTTGGCGTCGTTGCTCCCCAGGCCGTACACCTTGCCGTCCTCGCGTACCGCCCGATGCGGCGGCCGCTGCCAGCCATTGCTCGCCGGCACGGTGTCGAGGTGGCTGTTGAAGCACAGATAGGGCGGCTCGCCGACCGCCACGTAGAGGTTGTTGCCGAGCCGCTCGGGGGCATGGCCATGTGCCTCGAGGAAGCCGCTGACAAACTCGCACACCCGCGCCTCGTCGCGCGAGGGCGACGGCACCTCGACGAGCTCCCGGTGGAGCGTGAGCAGCTCGGTGTCGTTCACAACGCCGCGCTCGCCGACGTCTGGCTGCCGTCACCGGTCACCGGCGCGGTCGGGGCGCCGTTGGCGCTGCCGCCGAACGCCTGTTCGCCGGGCAACAGCTCGTTGGTGCTCTTGACGATCAAGGTGCCGGCGCCCTCGTTGGTGAAGATCTCGACCAACAGCGGCGACCGCCCTCGGTAGCCCACTATGTGCACTCGGCCGACGCCGCCCTGGAGGGCCTCGGTCGCGGCCTTTACCTTGGGGAGCATGCCGGTGTCGACCGCGCCGGCGGCGGCGAGTGCGTCGAGGCCGCGGATGTCGGTGTAGCTCACCAGGGTCGCCGGGTTGTTCTTGTCCTCGAGCAGGCCGGCGGTGTCGGTGAGGAAGATCAGCTTCTCGGCCTTGAGCTCCCGCGCCAGCATCGCGGCGACGGTGTCGGCGTTGATGTTCAGCACCTGGCCGTTGTCGTCGGCCGAGATCGGGCTGATGACCGGCAGCGTGCCGAGGTCGAGCAGGCTCTTGAGGACGCCGATCTCGACGCCGACCACGTCGCCCACCAGGCCGTAGTCGAACATCTGCCGCTCGCCGTTGACGTCGCGGACCTGGGGCGGGCGCCGCACCGCGCGCAACAGCCCGGCGTCGATGCCCGACAGGCCGATCGCCGGAATGTGCGCCGCGCGGCAGGCCGCGAGGATGCTGGTGTTGACCGTGCCGTTCAAGGTCATCACCACGACCTCGAGGGTCTTGTCGTCGGTGACTCGCCGGCCGCCGTCGAAGGTGGTCTCGAGCCCGAGCTTGTGCGACAGCGCGGTCGATTGCGGCCCGCCGCCGTGCACCAAGACCACGCGGATGCCGAGCTCCGAGAGCACGCTCACCTGGGCGCAAAGGTCGCGGATCGCCGCCGGGTGACCGCAGATGGCACCGCCGATCTTGATGACGAAGACCCGGCCCCGGTAGAGGCGGATGTAGGGCAGCGCCGCCTTCAGCGCGAAGATCGCCAGGTCGCGATCGACGCCGCGGGTCATGGCGCCACCTCGCCGCCGAGCATCTCGACGAGCAGCGACTTCTGCACGTGCAGGCGGTTCGCGGCCTCCTTGACCACGACGCTGCGCGGCCCGTCGAGCACCTCGTCCGCCACCTTGACGTTGCGGCGCACCGGCAGGCAGTGCATGAACTTCGCGTTCGGGCTCGCCTTCTTGAACCACGACTCGGCGATGCACCAGTCACGGTGCAAGGCGCGGAGCTCGGCCTCCTCCTCGGGTTTGCCGTAGCACGACGGCGCCGACCAGCTCTTGGCGTAGAGCACGTGGGCCCCGGCCATCGCTTCGTCCCGCTTGTCGGTGGTCACGAGCGCGCCGCCGTGGCGGGCCGCGAGCGTTCGGGCGCGCGCCATCACCGGCTCGGGGAGGTCGAAGCCTTCGGGCCGCAGCACCGTGACGTTCATGCCACGGCAAAGCGCCATGTTGAGCGCCGAGGCCGGGACCGCGTAGGCGAGCGCCTTGGGGTGATTGGCCCAGGAGAGCACGAAGCGGCCGCCGGCGCGGGGGATGTCGAAGTCGTCCAGGGTCTTCCAGTCCGCCAACGCCTGGCACGGGTGCGACAGCGCCGACTCCAGGCTGATGAACGGCTTCGGCGACAGCTCCGCCATCGCGCGGATGGTGCCGTCGGCGAGGTCGGTCGCCAGGTCCTTGCCCTCGGCGAAGCAGCGCACCGCGAGCAGATCGGCGTACTCGGCGAGCACCGGGATCGCTTCTCTGACGTGCTCGACGGCGTCGCCGTCCATCACCGCGCCCGGCCGGGTTTCGAGCTTCCACGAGCCGGCGCCCGGCTGGATGAGAAAAGAGGCGCCGGAGAGCTGGCTGACGCCGGCTTGCATCGACGCCAGGGTGCGCAACGACGGGTTCATGAACAACAGCGCGACCGTCTTGCCCGCGAGCGCGTCGCCAGTCGGGTGGCGCTCGAGAGTCCGAGCCCGTTTGAGCAGCCGCTCGAGCTCCGAGTCATTGAGGTCGACGAGGTCGAGGAACTTCTTCATGACGGGATCTCCTTCAAGGTGGACACCAGCTGGTCGACGTGGGCGTCCGCCAAGATCAACGGCGGCAGCAGGCGCAAGACGTTGGGGTCGGCGCTGGAGCCGGCGAGGATGCCGCGGGCGCGCAACGCGGCGAGGACGTCGCCGGCCGGGCGCGACAAGCGCAACCCGAGCAAGAAGCCCATCCCCTGGACGCCGACCACCGGGCCGACGCGGGTCTCGTGCATCAGGCGCTGCGACAGGCGGCGGACGTTTCCGAGCAGATCGTCGCGGACGATGGTGTCGATCACCGCCTCGATGAGCGCGCAGGCGAGCGGCCCGCCGCCGAAGGTCGTACCCAGATCGCCGTGCTTCAGGGTCGAGGCCAGGGAGTCGCTGACGAGCACCGCGCCCGCCGGAAAGCCGCCCGCGAGCCCCTTCGCGGTGGTCAGGATGTCTGGGGTCACGCCGAAGGCCTGCGCCGCAAAGGGCTGGCCGCTGCGTCCCATCCCGCACTGCACCTCGTCGAAGATCAGCGGCGCGCGGTGCTCTCGGGTCAGCGCCCGGGCGGCGTGGACGAACTCCGGGTTCATGGCGCGGGCGCCGGCGACGCCCTGGACCGGCTCGAAGATCAACGCGGCGACGTCGTCGGTGACGGCGGCAGCGAGCGCGGCGACGTCGTTGTACGGCACCACCGTCACGTCGAACGGCGCGCGGGCGAAGCCGTACCAGCTCTCGTGGCCGGCGGTGATCGCGGCGGCGGCGGCGGTGCGGCCGTGGAAGGCGCCGGCGACCGCGACCACCCGCTTGCGGTCGGTGGCACGCAGCGCGATCCGCAACGCGTTTTCGTTCGCCTCGGCGCCGGAGTTGACGAAGAACACCTTCGCGAGGCCGGCGGGGGCAAAGGCCGCCAGGCGGGACGCGGCGCGCTCCCGCACCTCGAGGCCGACGGCGTTGCTCTGAAACAGGAGCTTGTGCGCCTGGGTCGAGAGCACCTCGGCGAGCTGCGGGTGGGTGCCGCCGAGCAGCGCCACTGCGTGGCCGCCGTAGAAGTCGAGGTAGCGCTTGCCGTCGCGGTCGAAGAGCCACACGCCGTCGGCGCGCTCCATCTTGACCGGGATCTGCTTGAAGACATCGAGCAGCGCTGAAGGCGCCGCCGCCTGGCTCTGGTTCTGCATCACAGCCATCCGAGCCCACCGGTGACGAGCCCGGTGGCGTGCGGGAGATCAAAGAGGCGGTTCAACCATTGGATCGCGCCGCCGGCGGCGCCCTTCACCAGGTTGTCGATGACCGAGGTCACCACCAAGGTCTTTTCGCGGGTGGCGATACCGATGCGGCAACGGTTGGTGCCGACGACGTCGTGCAGGCGGGGGAGCTCCGGCGTCGCGTGGACGAAGGGCGAGTCGGCGTAGAATTCGTTCACCCGGGTGACGAGCTCTTGTGGCGGCAGCGCCTCCTTCAGGTGCAGGCGCAAGGTGGCGTGGATGCCGCGGGCGAAGGGCCCCGAGTGCGGCACGAACTCGACGTCCACCTCCTGGTCGACGCGGGCGGCGGAGAGCAGGCGGCGCATCTCCGCCTCGTGGCGATGGCCGAGCGGCGCGTAGGCGAACAGGTTGCTGCGGCGCTCGGGGTGGTGGGTGTTGGCGGCGGGGGTGCGGCCGCTCCCGGTGCTGCCGGTCACCGCGGCGACGAACACCGACGCCTCGACGAGGCCGAGGGCGAAAAACGGATAGGCGGCGAGGGTGACGGCGGTCGTGAAGCAGCCCGGCTGGGTGGCGTGCAGTCGGGGCTTGGCCTTGATGTGCTCCGGCACGCCGCAGGTGAAGTCGGCGAGGAGCTGCGGCGCCCCGTGGGGGTGGCTGTAGATCGCCTGGTATTGCGCCGCCTCGCGAAAGCGGAAGTCGGCCGACAGATCGACCACCCGCGCCATGGTGCCGCGGGCGTTGGCGGCGTCGAGCACCTGACGGACGAGCGCCGCGGTGGCGCCGTGCGGGGTGGCCGCGAGGATCCCCCAGGGCGCCTCGGCCGCGAAGCGCGCGGTCAACGCCGTGACCTCCTCGAAGACCAGCGGGCCGGTCACCGTGCCCTCGAGGTGCGGGAACACGTGGGCGACGGTTTCGCCCACCTGGGTCGTGGAGACCACGCTCTCCACCTTGACCTGCGGGTGCGCGCCGAGCAGCCGCAACACCTCGCCGGCGACGTAGCCGCTGCCGCCCAAGACGGCGACCGAGATCGGTCGAGACGCCGCGGTCATGCGCGCGCCTGCGCGTCTTCCTGCCCGAGGGCGGAGGCGCGCAGCACGACGTCGGCGAGCGCCGCGGCGTCGGTGCGGGCGTTGCGGGCCGCGACCCCGGTCTGCATCTCTACCAGACGGATGCCGGCGGTGTTGTCGGTGGCCGGCCCGGTGACGACCGTGGTCGCCAGCTGGTGGCGCTCTTGCAGCAGGCGCACGCCGCCCCACGCCGCGACCGGATCGCTCGCCGCCAGCACCACGCTGCAGAAGCTCTGCCGCACCTCGAGGTCGTCGAGGATGGCGTCGACGCCGTAGAGGCCCAACAGCCCGTCGCCGAGCTCGAGCACGATCACGTCGGGTCGCTCGTCGGCGAGCTCGCTCAAGAGCGAGCGCGCCAAGTTCGGGGCGCAGTCTCTCGTCGTGGTGACGATGCCGAAGTCGGTGAAGATCAGGGTCTTGGCGGCGCCGGCGTCCTCCATCGCCAGGATGTCGCGGCGCAACGACACGCCGGTGGTCTTGCCGGCCGCGACCTTGAGGCCCTTGTGGGTCAGCGCCTGCACCAGGGCGCAGGCGGCCGCGGTCTTGCCGGCGCTCATCGACGAGCCGACGATCGCGACCACCGGGATGCCGCGCAGATCGAGGCGGCTGGCGAGCGGCAATGCCCCCTGGTTGATGTGGGCCGGCACGCCGATGCGCTCCGCCAAGTACGGGAAGTGCAGCACCTGGCCCAGCACCTCGCAGACGAAGGGCTCGCCGAGGTCGGGGTTGACCGCGTCGCACACTCCGAGCACGCCGCCCAGGTTGAGGATGTTCAAGTGGTCGCCGGTCTTGACCTCGTTCGGCACGAAACCCGAGTAACCGAACAGCGCCTTGCGGTGCCCGAGCGCCACCGCGGCGACGTCGCCCGGCTTGATCTTGGACATCCGCCCCGAGGGCAGCTCGAGCTGGTTGTAGGTGCCTTTGGCGTTCAACACCCGGACCGCGACGACGCCGCCTTCGACGGCCGGGATCTCGTCGGAGAGCCGCACCTCGCGGCTCACCCGGCAGTTGAGGGTCACGGAGCCGATCTTGTCGAGGAGGATGGTCTTCACGCGTTTGCCCCTTGTGCGCGGCGGTAGAGCATCGACGGCAACGCCCAGAGCCGCGAGAACCCCCGGGCGTCGGCGGCGGTCCATTCGCCGGCGGCCTCGCCGTAGACGCCCTTCGAGGCGCTCCGGAGCGAGTGGGGCGACGACAGCCCTTCGATGAAGAACGAGCCCATCGACAAGCGCAGCTTGACCTCGCCGCTGACCCTCGCCTGCGAGGAGAGGAGCAGCGCCTCGATGTCGCGGCACGCGGGCTCGACGAACAGCGCCTCGTGGACCAGATCGCCGTAGGTCGCCGCCACCAGGTCCTTGACCCGCTGCTGCTTCGCGGTCAGCGTCAGCTTCTCGATCTCGCGGTGCGCGGCGAGCAACACTGCCGCCGCCGGCGCCTCGAACGCCACCCGCCCCTTCAAGCCGAAGATCGTGTCACCGAGGTGGATGCCGCGTCCGACGCCGAAGGCTGCGGCGAGCGCGTTCAAGCGCTCGATCAGCGCCACCGGCGCGAGGCGCTTGCCGTCGAGGGCCACCGGTACGCCGCGCTCGAACGACAGCCGGTGCAGCGCGCTCGGCCGCGGGGTCGTGAACGCCGCGCGGGTCAACACCCAGGCGTTCTCGGGGATGGTCTCGAGGGTGTCGGTGGTCTCCTTGCCGCCGATGGTGCAGCCCCAGAGCCCGAGGTTGATGGAGTAGGCGGCGCGCTCGAAGGGGAAGTCGAAGTGGCGCGCGCGCAGGTACTCGATCTCCTGCTCTCGCGACAGCGCCTCGTCGCGGATCGGCGCGAGGATCTCGAGCCCCGGCGCCAGGGTGCGCAGCGCGACCTCGAAGCGGACCTGGTCGTTGCCGGCGGCGGTCGAGCCGTGGGCGACGGCGCGCGCCCTGAGCTTGCGGGCAGTCTCGGCCACCAACCGCGCTTGCAGCGTGCGCTCGGCGCCGACGCACAGCGGATAGACGTGGCCGCGCAGCACGTTGCCCATGATGAGGAAACGCAAGGTTTCGTCGAAGTAGGCGGCGCGACCATCGACCAGGTGGTGCTCTGCCGCGCCCAGCGCCTTGGCGCGCTCGGCGATGCGGCGCCGGTCGGCGTCGGCCATCCCGCCGGTGTCGACGGTCACGGTGACGATCGGGGCGGCGTAGCGGTCTCTCAGGAACGGGACGCAGAAGGAGGTGTCGAGCCCGCCGGAGAACGCCAGGACGATGGGACGGTTGTCAGTCGCGGCCGGCGCGGCGGCGCGCACCCGGCCGTTCGGCGCGGCGCGGCGGGCGCTGCCGTTTCGCTTCTTGGCGCTAGACATGGGCGTCATCCTTCTGCAGCTGCGACAGCCGCGCTTCGACCTTGAGCTGTTGTCGACGACCGTGGGTGGCGATCAGCAGGGTGTCGTCGCCGGCGACCGTGCCGACCACCTCGGGCCAGCGGGCGCCGTCGATCGCGATCGCCACCGCCGCCGCCTGCCCCGGGGGGGTGCGGACGAAGAGCTGATAGGGCCCGGCGGCGCGCACCTCGCGGACGATGGTCGCGAGCGCCATCAGGCGGTCGGCGGCCGGCGCCGGCGAGGCGAGCGCTTCCCTCAAGACGTAGCGGCCGTCGACCTTGGCGGCGTGGAGCTCGGAGAGATCGCGCGACACGCTCGACTGCGTGACGGTGAAGCCGCGGCGCCGGAGCAGCCGGCAGAGCTCCGCCTGGCTGTGCACCGCGCCCTGCAGCAACAGATCGCGGATGACGTTCTGTCTCTCGGGCCAACTCTCGATGTGCGCAGGCATGCGACGCTCCGGCCGGGCGCGAGACCGCTCGCGCCGATCATAAATATGCGCAGCTCGGTACTATTATGCGCATCGTGGTGTCAAGCCGGATCCGCCGCGGATCGGCAAAAAAGCCGGGCGCCGCGATCATTCGCGCGTCAGAGCAGGGCGTGCAGCAGCAGGAACACGACGCCGGCGCAGACCGCGGCGGCAGCGATCCGGGGCTAGAGCGGTGGGGAGGTGCACATCCGCGCGACCTCGTAGCCGCGGAGCGTCGGCGCGTTGCCGGCGGCGTCCGAGAGCAGCAGGAATTCCACCTGCAAGAACGCCGCGTCGAGGTTGAGCGGTAGGAGGTCGAAAGTGGTCGCGGGCGGCTGGGTGGCGGGGCCCAAGGCCGGCGCCCCGCCGAGCCCGGCGGCGGTCGCGGAGTTCTTCACCCGCACCTCGATCGAGCTCGCGCCGGGCGTCTCGCCGCTCCACTCGACGCGCGCCCACGAGACCCAGCCCAGGTCGCAGGCGTAGACCTCTTTGTAGGTCCCTTTGCGCGCGGTGAAGGTCCTGAAGATGTTGCCGGTGAAGTCCGAGTAGGTGTACGGGCTCTGGCCGATCGGGATGCTCACGACCGTGCCGCCGCCGTTCGGATCGTACTTGCAGACGTTGTCCGAGTCCTGATTGACGGCGAGGACCGCGCCGCCGGCGCCGATGCCGACGCCGATGCTGGTGCTGGCGCCGCAGCGTGCTGCCAGGTCGACGCGGTCGAGGACCGCGCCGGAGTCGTGATCGAACCCGACGATCTTCGCGCCGCCGGCGTGAAACGCGGCCCAGATGACGCCCTCGGGGGTCGCGGTGATGCCGCGGCCGTTCCAGCTGCCGCCGAGCCCGGCGAAGAAGACCGACGTGGTGTCGGTCGCCGGATCGTAGCGCACCACGGTGCCGCCGGTCGTGCCCGCGCCTTCGCCGTGCGAGGCCAGCCAGATCCGATCTTTGGCGTCCACGGTGATGCCGTAGCCGCCGGGGCCGGTCTTGAGGAAGTAGTCGTTTTCCGGCGTGACCGCGCCGGTGCGGGTGTCGATGCGCTGCAGCTTGCCGGGTTGGTCGTCGTAGTCGTTGCCGTACCACAGGAATCCCTGCGAATCGACGACCGCGCCGTACGGCTGGCCGCGCACCGCGATACCGGTGGTCGCGGTCTCGGGGCGCGACGGGTCTCCGGGCAAGAGCGCGCCGTCAAACGGGTTGAGCTTGTAGAACCGACGGTTGAAGTAGTCGCCCACCCAGATGAAGCCGTCGGGGTCCAGCGCCATCGCGCGCGCCCAGGCCTCGGCGGCGCCGGAGGGGATCGGCAGCGGCACGGTCCACAGCAGGCACTCGTCGCCGTAGCCCTTGAACTCCCGCGGGTTCGCGAGCTCGATGCCGTTCGGCTGGGGTGGATGGCCGAGGGCCACCGCCTCGTCGGGGCAGAGCCCCTGGTCGTTGATGCCGAAGCCCTCGCAGTCCAACGACGTCTGGATCTCGCCGTCCTGGTTGCGGTCGACGCATTGGCACAGCGCCAGACTGAGGTCGCAGAGGTCCTGGTCGTAGAAGGCGATCTTGGTGACCGAGCCGTGGCCGCGCCCCCCTTTGTGCGCCCGGTTGGCGACGTAGGCGTTGCCGTCCCCGTCCACGGTGGTGCGCGACGGGTGGTTGAGGTTCGAGCTCCATTCGTCGACGTCGGGCACGTGCGTCGGGTCCGCGGGGTTGGCGCCCACGATCCTCAGCACCGTCGCGTAGCGCCCGACCTCGCGATTCAACAGGGTGTCCACCCGGGAGATCGTCCCTTCGCCGTCGTTGGACGGCCAGGCGAACTCCGTGGTCGCGGCGCCGGAGGTCCCGAGCGTCAGGCTGCCGTCCGGATTCTGGACCAGGCCGCTGCCCGCCGCCGGTGGTAAGAAGGGCGTCGCCCCCGGGGCGCTGCCATGGTTCTCGGTCGCGCACGCCGACGAGCAGTTGCCGCAGGCGTTGAGCCCGGCCCCATAGCACTCGACCGTCTCGGGGTCGCCGCCCGGGGGACCCTCGACATCGGTCATGCCCCCGGTCGCGGCGTCGTTCGACTTACAGCCGACGATCGAGCCACACAGGCCGAGCGCTACCACCACCAGGCGTCGTGTCATGCTGCACTCACGATGTATCGAGGATACCACGCGCGGCGTGGCCGAGCCCATGGGCGACGGACGGCGCGCGGCGTCGCGCCGGCTTCGGCTCAACGCACGGCGTCGTAGGCCTTCTTGCCGATCCAATGCAGGCCGTAGGAGGCGGCGAGGCCGACGCCGAAGGCGACGATCGGGCCGGCGCCCGCGACCACGAGCGCGGCGGTGCCGGCGCCGACCAGCACCGAGACCGCGACGTCCTTGGCGCACTCCTTGGCCGCCTGGTTCATGGTGCGGGTGCCGAGGACGACGGCGACGGTGTTCTCGCCGACGCTCGCGAGCGTGCCGACCGCGAGGCCGACGAGCCCGGCGCCCTTCGCGGCTTTGGCCATCTTCATGCCACGCGTGATCGTAGCGGCGCTCGTGGCCGCCGCGGCGCCACCTTCGGCCGGGACCAAGTTTCGCCAAAGCTTCGCCATCGCGCCCAGCACCGCCGGCGGTTGCCGAACCACGCGGCCGATGATGGCACCGGCCCCGGCGGTCTTCACCGACGCCGCGAGGTGCGCGCCGGTGCTGACGAGCGTCGGGGTATAGTCCGGCTGCTTGAGCTCCTTGGGCTCGGTGACGATGGAGGGCTCGAAGCTGCCCTGGGGCGTCACGGTGCCGGTGGCATCGCCGCCCCCGGCCTCGGGGCCGTACTTCGCGAGGAGCTCGCGGTACAGCTCGCCGGTGGTCGGATCTTTGCCGTCGATGTAGCCGTCGCCGTTGCCGCCCTCGTCCCAGAACTTGGCGTTGTCCTGCTCTTCCTTCGGCAGCGATGAGATCTTGATGCCCTTCTTCGGATCGATCGTAATGCCCATCACAGCCTCCTATTGCTCGAGTCTCAGTCCAGAGCGGTCTCGTCGACGATCGCCGCGAACACCGGCTGCATCTTCGCGAACCCCGTGAGCGGGCAGGTCAGCGTGACCGTCAGCGTCTTCTGCCCGTCGACGAGGTAGTACTGATCCTGGCGCAGGTGCACCGGCTTGGCGCCGGCGGCCGCGCCTTCGTCGCTCGCGGCGTCGAACAGCCACGAGAACGCCAGGCGGTGGAACTTCCTCTTGCCAACCACTACCGCGCCCTCCTCGAGGATCTGGAACTCGGTGAGCGCCGCCTCCTCGAGCATCGCCTTCTGCTGCTTCGCGAACTGCGCCGCCGACGGCTTGCCGGTCACCTGGCGTTGGATCACCACGAGGTTGGGCCGCACGCCGTCGACGTCGGGGCCGATGAAGTTGATCACCGAGTTGTCCACCCAGTTGGCCGGCACCCCCACGGTCGCGACCCCGAAGCGCCTCTTGTCGATCTTCACCACGGTCGTTCTCCGGCTCGATCCAATTCCATCATCGCCCCCAAGAGTACACCGCATTCACGCCGATTCGGCAAGGGGAGCCGCCGGTCACGAACCGGGCTTGGCTTCGGCCGGGCCGACCGTCGGGCCGTGCTCGATGGCTTTCAGCGCGGCGATGAAGGCGTCGAGGCCGTCCTTGTTGAACTCGGCGGCGCGGGTGCTCTCGGCTTCGGCGACCAGGGCGGGGATCTGGGCCGGCGTCAAGTCCGCCGCCGGCACCGCGATCCGACTGATCAAGCGCCGGACGTAGAGCTCGGCGGCATAGGACTTGAAGGCCCGCGCCGCGGTGACGACGTCCTGATAGATCTGTCGACTTGCCATGGCTACTCCGCCTTGGTTCCGGCCCCCAGCACGCGGCGGAACTCCTCTTTGTCGCTGGTGAGCAGCGCCAGAGCGCGAACATAGGGCGCGGCCTCCGCGCCCCAATCTTCCTTCCTGCGGATGTGCCAGTAGCACTCGGGGTCGCCGCGCGCCACGCACTTCTCCTCGATGCAGATGCAGTCGCAGCCCATGAACGCGGTGGCGTACCCGGAGGCGTACGAGGTCTGGGTCCAGCACACCGCGGTCTCGGCCTTGCCGAACGTGGCCAGGTGCTGCTCCGCCTCGTAGGAGTTCCGCCACACCCCGTGCATGTTGATGGTCTTCTTGGCGCGGTCGACGCTGATCTCCCGCGGCTCGACCTGCACGATGCCCTCGAGGGTGTGCATCACTGGACCCGCGGCGAGCCAGTCAATCTCGGTGTCCCAGCGGTAGAGGTTCTGGAGCTTCAGGGCGTCGTAGTAGCCGTTGGTGTAGCCATACTGCGACAGGATGGCGCGCGCCGCCTCATGGCCGATGTTCTTGATCAACAGCTCCCGCATGCGGCCGATAGCCTCGGCGTCGATCATCAGGACCCGGCCCTCGCGGAACTTGATCACGCCCTGAGCCGGCACGAATTCGAAGAGATCCCCCATCTTCAGATCGGTCGCTTTCATCTGCTCACCTCCATGAGTGGCGCGGATGCTAGCTGCAAGCAATTCCGAGAGCAACGCCAATCCCGTCGCGGCGCCACCGGCGAGCCGATCGCGCCCGCCGGGCGACAAATGTCCTAGCCGTCGTTCGACGCCGCGGCGTAGCGTCCCGCCCGGAGGTTGCCATGTGGCTTCGCGTCGTCGCCGGAGTGGGTCTGACCGTCGCGCTCGGCTGCGGGCGCGCGCCGAGCCGGCATGGCGCGCTCGCCCCCGGGGCGACCGAGCCAGGCGTCGACAACGGCGTGCGCGGCGACGTGATGAGTGGTGCGGACGGCGTCGACCGGGACGACGGTCGCGGCGGCGCCGGTGACGCGCGCGGCAGCGATCCGCGGCGGCACGGCGACACGCTCCGCGACCGTGGCGACGAAGCCTCTGGCGCCGATGCTCGGGGTGGCGACGGCGCTTGGGCCGGCGATCCCGAGCGGCGGCCGGCAGGGGACGGCGCGCTGCCGGGCGGCGATGCCGCCGTGGTCGCGGCCGGCGTCTGGCTGGAGATCAACTACCGCAGCCGCACCCCGGGTGAGTCCACCGCCACCACCGATTGGTCGTTCTCGTCGACCCCCGGCTTCGGCGCCGCGACCTTTGCGCCGCGCGCGGCGTCGTGGCCGTACATCCACACGCCCGACGGCGGCAACCTGGTGTCCGACCCGATCGGCGGCACGGTGCTCGAGCTCGGCTGCTACGACCGCCTGCGGATCTTCTTCGGCCTCGCGGGCTTGAGCACGCTTCGAGGTGCCACGGTGACGGTCGAGGGCCGGAGCCGGGCCACGAGCGCCGGCGTCGACTTCGAGGTCTGGAACCCGGGGGCGTCGGCCACCTGGGGCTATGCCGGCTCGATGTCGCAGGACTGGAGCGTCGACATCGTCACCGGGCCGTTCGCCGCCGAACCCGGCAACGACTTCCAGGCGGTCGAGATCAGCCCCAGCGGTCGCTCCTGCAGCCTCGCGATCCGTCGCGTCCGGCTGACCCTCGACCCATAGTTGCGCCCCGCCCGCGGCGGTTGGTATGAGCGTCCGGCATGTCACCGGCCAAGACCAACGCGGCTCGACAGCTCGAGACCCTCGGGATCGACTACCAGGTTCGCGAGTACGAGCTCGACCCCGACCACGTCTCGGCTGAAGACGTCGCCCGCAAGGTCGGCCTCGAACCGGCGGCGGTGTTCAAGACCCTGGTGGCGCGCGGCGACCGGCGCGGCGTCATCCTCGCGGTGGTCCCCGCCGACAGCGAGCTCGATCTGAAGGCGTTGGCGGCGCTCTCCGGCGACCGCCGCGTCGAGCTCGTGCCGCTCAAAGAGGTCCAGCCGCTGACCGGCTACGTGCGCGGCGGTGTCACCGCCTTGGCGTGCAAGAAGAGCTATCCGGTGTTCGCCGACGAGAGCCTCGCGATCTGCGACGCGATCGCGGTCTCCGCCGGGGTGCGCGGCGCCCAGCTCTTGCTCGCGCCCGCCGACTACGTCAAAGCCACCACCGCCACCTGCGGGCCGATCGCGCGGCCGCGCGCCGGGATCTGAGATGGAGCTGCAACCGCTCGCCGACTTTCTCCTGGTGGCCGCGCTCGTGCTCTACGGCGTCACCGGCGCCGTGGCGCTGTGGCGACCGCAAGGGTCGGTCTTTCTCGTGGCCTTCGCGGTGAGCGTGCACCTCGGGGCGATGGTGGTGCGCGGCGTCGCCATCGGCTACTTGCCGCTCACCAACAAGCTCGAGTCGTTCTCGGCCGCGGCGCTCGGGGTCGGCGTGGCGTTGCTCTTGAGCTTCCGGCCGCGGCGCGCCTACGTCGTGCCGTTGCTGCTCCTCGTGATCGGGACCCTTTGGGCGGCGATCGCGATCTTCCCCCTCGAGCTCGGCTACCCGGCGCCGCTGATGCGCACCGTCTGGTACCCGCTGCACGTGCCGCTGTCGTTCTTGTCGTACGGCCTGTGGACCGCGGCCGCGGTCGGCGCCGCGAATTGGCTGTGGAAGCGTGACGAAGCGTGGCTGGCGCTCGTCGACCGGCTGGCGCTGCAGGGGTTTGCGGTCTGGACCCTGTCGATGATCTGCGGCGGCTTCTGGGGCGTCGTCGCCTGGGGGGCGTATTTCATGTGGGATCCGAAGGTCATCTGGTCGGTGATCCTCTGGTTCCACTACGGCAGCTTCGTGCACCTGAACCGCACCCCGTCGCTCGCGAGGCGCCCCTTCGCGCGGCCGCTCTTGGCGCTCGTCGGCTTCGCCTGGGTCTTCGTCGCCTACGTCGGGACCTCGTTCTTCTTCGGGAGGTCTTCGCATGCCTGGTAGTGGGCTCGGGCTCTTAGGCGGCGCGCGGCCGCCGCGCCTGGCGTGGCTGCGCTCCCAGGGGCTCGGGGTGCTGACCGCGCAGGGCGCGGTCTTGCTGTTGGCGCTCGGCTCCGTGGTGTTGACGGTGACCGCCGGCGACGCCTCGAAGGCGATCGCGATGGACGAGATCCGCGGCTTCTTCACCACGCCGAGCCTCGCGCACCTGTGGTTCTACCTGCTGCTCGCGGTGTTGACGCTGTTCGCGCTGAACACCGCCTTGTGCACCTTCGACAGCGTGACGACGCGGTGGCGGGCCGGGATCCGGGCGCCCGCCGCCTACGCGGCGTCGCTGATCCACGTCGGCGTCCTCGTGGCGCTCTTCGCCCACCTCGTCGGCGGGGTGTGGAACCGCGAAGACGGGCAGATGGTGGTCGCCGGCGATTGGCGCGCCTTCGGCGACGGCCGCCTGGTGCGGCTCAAAGAGCTGCAGGTGGTGCCGCAAGCGGACGGCAGCCCGAAGACGGTGCGCGCCTTCCTCGAGCTCCGCGCGCCGATGGGTGACGTCACGACCGAGGTCGTGGGCTTCAACGAGCCTTTGAGCGCCGGGCTCGGCCGCGATCTGACGATGCTCGTCCGGCCGATGCGGGTGCCGCGCACGAGCGACCGGGCGAACGACGACGCCGTCCTGCTCCGCCGCCGGCACGCGCCCGGCAACAGCGTCGGGCTGTTCGCGGCCGTGGCGATGGCGCTCGGCGTCCTGATGATGTGGCGGCGCCTGGTGTAGCCTCGATGGGTCCGACGCCGCACGCCCGCCGCGAGTTTCGCGTCGTCAGCACCGTGGGGCCGCAGAGCCTCACCCCGGAGTTCCTGCGCCTGACCCTCGAGCTCGGGCAGCCGTTCTTGCGCCTGAACGCCTCGCACCTGGAGCCGGCGGCGCTCACCCACCACCTCGAGGTCATCGGGCGGACGAGCGCCGAGCTGCAGGTCAGCCTCGACCTCCAGGGCGGCAAGCGCCGCATCGGGGTGCTCCAGGAGCCCTTGGTCCTCGTCGGCGGCAAAGCGGTCACGGTGGCGCTCGGGCCGGTCGCGCCCCGCGGCGACCTGCCGCTGCCGGATCCGGAGCTCTTCGCGGCGGCGCAGGCCGGCGACGTGCTGGTGCTCGCCGACGGTCAGGTGCGCCTGCGGGTCGTCGCCGCGCACCGCGGCCATCTGCAGACCGAGGTCGAGAAGGGCACGAGCGTCCGGTCGCAGGCCGGCGTGCACCTCGAGGGCCGGGCGCTCCCGGGCTGCCGCTTGGATCCGGTGCAGGCCGCGCAGCTGGCGCTCGCGCGCCAGCATGCGGTGCCGTGTCTGGCGCTGTCCTACGTCGAGGCGGCAGCCGACGTCGAGGCGCTCTGCGCCTACACCACGGCGCTCGACTATCGCCCCCGGATCGCCGCGAAGATCGAGCGGCCGAACGCGGTCGCGGCCGTCGCCGGCATCGCGGCGGTCGCCGACGAGGTCTGGTTGTGTCGGGGCGACCTGGGGGCGCTGGTGCCGCTGCGCGACCTCGGTCGGATCCAGGCCGAGGTCATCGCGGCCGCGGCCGGAAGCCGGGTGCCGTGCCTCGTCGCCGGCCAGGTGTTCCAACACCTGACGTTCCACGCCGAGCCGACCCGCAGCGAGGTGGTGCACCTGCACGACATCCGCGCCCGCGGCGTCGCCGGGGTGGTGCTCTCCGACGAGACCGCGGTCGGTGTCGATCCGCAGCGCGCCTTGCGCCAGGTGGTCGGGCTGCTGTAGCGCGCCGGCCGGCCGCGGTCAGGCCTTGCCGGCGTCGTGCTTCAGCATCGTCAGCAGCATCTTCATCTTCGTGCCGGCGTGCAGGCCGTGCGGCACGTTCGCCGGCATCAGCACCAGCTCGCCGGGCTTGGCCGCCACCTTCTGGCCGCCGATGGTGAGCAGCACGCTGCCCTCGAGCACCTGCACGTAGGCGTCGAACGGCGCCGAGTGCTCCGAGAGGCCCTGGCCTTCGTCGAACGCGAACACCGTCAGGGTGCCGGCGCTGCCCTTCGAGAGCGTCCGGCTGACCACCGCCCCGGGGCCGTAGTCGACGAGGGCCGCCACCGCCAGCGCCTGCGCCGCAGGAACTTCACCGGCTTCCTTCTTGTCGGTCTTGCTCATCGTTGTCCCCTTCCGCCCGGGATGGCCGGGCACAACCGCACGCGTGACGTCTAGCCTTGACTTCAAAATTGGCTGTCACTAAATGCATGTCAAGGCCGTGCTGCCGGCGTAGGCGCCGCGCATGGCAACTCGGGGGCGAGTGTCTGTGGGGGGAGTCGCGGGCCGGAAGTCCGCCCCAGTAATCGGCAACAGTTGGGCCTCGGACGTGGCCGCGATCTGATAGCGCGGCCCCCCTCCGCGATCGGTCGCGGCGACAACGACTTGGAGAACCGACATGGACGCAATCGAGCTGCTGATGGCTGAGCACCGCACGATCGAGCGGGTGCTGGACGCCCTCGACGTGTTCGTCGTGAAGGCCAGAGGGCAGGGCGGGACGCCGGACGACCTCCGGCAGTTCGTGACCTTCATCCGCGAGTACGCCGACCTGAGCCACCACGGCAAGGAGGAGGGCATCCTCTTCGTGGAGATGGTGAAGAGCGGCTTCCCGTCCGAGGGCGGGCCGATCGCGGTGATGAAGTCGGAGCACGAGATGGGGCGCGGCTTCGTCGGGGTGATGGCGGAGCACGCGCGCCAGGCCGCGTGGTCCGAGGGCGACCGGCAAGTCGTCGCCGAGGCCGCGGCGGGCTACAGCAGCCTGCTGCGCCAACACATCGAGAAAGAGGACGAGCTGCTCTACCCGATGGCGCGCGACCAGCTGACGCCCGACGCGATGGCCGGCGTCGACCAACGCTGCCTGTCGTTCCAGAACGAGCAGCAGACCAAGGGCAACGTCGCTCGGCTCGAAGGGCTCGCCGCCGATCTCCACCAGCGGTTCACCAAGTGACCGCGGCAGGCTGAGATGCCGAAGAAGCACGGCGCCTGGGCCGCGCTCGCCACCGCGCTCCTGCTCGGGCTGTGGTCGAAGGCGGCGCTCCGCGTGGAAGTGTTGCTGTTCGTGGTCGCCGCGGTCGCGGCGTTCGTGCTGCATCACTATCTCGGGCTGTGGTTGCGGCCGCGTGCCGGGGGCAGGCCGAGCGGCGTCCCGGTCGGCGCGCTCGGGGCGGGGGCGGTCGCGATGCTCGCGGGGTTTGGGGCGGCCTTTCTTTCCCAGAGATCGGCGGTGCTATGGATCTGCGGCGCCGGCGCGGCGCTCGTCGGGTTGTCGTTGGCGATGGAGCGGCTGCGTTTGGATCGCACGCTGTGGGGCGAGATCGTGGGGATGGTCGGGCTGACGTTGACGCTGCCCGCGACCGCCTACGTCGTCGCCCGCGGCCCGCCCTCGGTCGAGGCCTGGCTCGCGTGGGCCTACGCCGCGATGTTCTTTTGCGGCAGCGTGTTTCGCGTGCGCCTGTTGGTGCGCGAGCGCAAGGCCCTGGCGGCCGGGCTCAGGGCTCGGCTCCTGGCTGGATCCCCGGGGGCCCTCGTCCATCTGCTGATGCTCGCCGCGGCCGCGTGGCTCGCGACCCGGGCCGGGGTGACGTGGCTCGCGGCGGCGAGCCTGGTGCCGACGGTGCTGTTTGCGGTGGTCGTCTTGGTCCGACCGCCGTCCCGACCCATCCCGATCCGCCACGTCGGGTACCTGGAGCTCGGCGAGAACGTCGTTTTTCTCCTGATCTTGTTGGCCTTTCTCCCCTGACCCCGATCGGGTGGGCGAACACCCACATCCGCGCCTAGGGTAGTCACATGTAAGTGGTTGAAAGTTTAACCATTTCTGTGTGGGTTGGTGTATGATCGGCGCGTATACCTCGCCGCCGCCGTTCGTCAGGTCGAGGTGCAGAATGAATAGGATAGCGCGCGCCGGGCTTCTCGGTTTTGCGGGAGTGTTGATTGCGTTCGGGTTGCTGGTGGCCCTGAGCTCCTGCGGTGGCGACAGCCTCGACATGAAGCCGCCGTTCTTCGCCGCGTCCACCGACGTCATCGACTTCGGCGCGGTGGAGCTCGGGGCCCAGTCGGAGGCGACCCTGTACGTCATCAACAAGGGCGACAAGGCGTTGCAGCTGCAGACCCCGTCCGGCAACACCCTCGGCGGGGTGTTCGCGGTGCTCTTGACACAGACCCAGGTTTCGCCTCTCGGCGACGCGGTGGCGCGCGTCGTGTTTCAGCCGACCTCGGTGGCGTCGTTCGAGACCACGATGAACATCGCCAACGACAGCACCAACCAGCCGGCGTTCGCCGTCCAGCTGAAGGGTGTCGGCAAGCGCGGCGATCCGTGCGCCGGCGTCACCTGCAGCACGCCGCCGCCGTCGGCGTGTCTCGACTACCAGACCAGTCGCTACTTTCCGCCCTTCGGCACTTGCGACGCCGGTCACTGCACTTACACCTCGACCGACGTCGCCTGCCCGCAGGGCTGTGACTTGG
The DNA here is from genome assembly GCA_016218825.1 of Deltaproteobacteria bacterium. Classification (GTDB taxonomy): domain Bacteria; phylum Myxococcota; class XYA12-FULL-58-9; order XYA12-FULL-58-9; family XYA12-FULL-58-9; genus JACRCV01. Next base: position 115,990 of record JACRCV010000085.1, on the reverse strand, counting down.
ACACCGGGCGCTGCGCCGGAGATCTGTGTCGCGGTGTTGCCTGTCAGGCGCCGCCCAACTCTTGTTTCGGCGCCACCGGCACCTGCGACGACGGCGCTTGCATCTACACCGCGCTCTCCGGGGTGGTCTGCAACGACAGCGATCCGTGCACCCAGACCGACCGCTGTCAGGAGGGCACCTGTCGCGGGACGCCGGTCTCCTGCAACGCGCCGCCGGCGCCGATTTGCCGCGACGTCCACACCCAGGTCCGCTACGACGCGGTCGGCATCTGCGGCACCGGTGGTGTCTGCCAGTACATCCCGCGCGACATCCCCTGCCCCTACGGCTGCGTGAACGGCGCCTGTCAGGGCGATCCGTGCGCCGGGGGTTGCGACGACGGCAACCCCTGCACCCGCGACTCCTGCCAGCTCCCGACCGGGTGCGTGCACGAGGCCAACAACGGCGCAGCGTGCACCGCCGGCTCGGGAGATTGTCCGGTCGGCCAGTGCGTCGGCAGCATCTGCATGTCGGTCGCCGGCACCACCTGTGCCGCCGAGGTGAACATCGACTTGTGCGCCGACACCGAGATCGCCGGGGTCTGCTCGGCGAACGGCAGCTGCGTCGTAGAGGAGGTGCCGGCGCAGCTCACCTGCCCCGGCTGCCCGGGCATCTGCCTGCAGTGCTACTTCATCCAGCTCTGTATTCCGTTGTTCTGAGGTCTTGTGCGCCACGGGGTGCGGCGGCATAGTCCGGCGATGCACATGGGTGGGCTGAGATGATCCTCGGCGTGATCGCGACCCTCGCGGTGCTGCCTGGCGCCGACGCGGTCGAGGCGCGGCCGAAGGTCGCGGTGCTGCCGGTGCAGATCGACCGTTCGGCGAACGAGCAGGTGCCGACGGTTCTCGACGACTACGTGCTCACCGCGGTGCACAAGCTCGCCCGCTTCGTGGTCATCGGTCAGGACGACATCAACGCCGTGCTCGGCTTCGAGCGCCAGAAAGACCTGGTGGGGTGCGACGACGCGTCGTGCTTCGCCGAGGTCGGCGGCGCCTTGGGCGTCGATCAGATCGTGTCCTTCAAGCTCGCGCGCATTGGCAGCGATTGGGCGGTGACCGGCAAGGTCATCGACATCCGCAACGCGGTGGTGCTCAGCCGCAGCTCCGACTTCATCGGCGGCGACGCCAAGGCGCTGCTCTCGGCGCTGAACGGCATCGTCGCCAAGCTCCTCCTCCCGGCGGGCGAGGCGCCGGCCCCGGTGCCTTCGCCCGCGGCACCGGCCCTCGCGGCGCCCCCGTCGACCGCGCCGCGTGAGCAGGATCTCGTCAGCTCCAAAGACTGGCAGCGCTACCTGGTCTACCGCGTCAACACCCGATCGCCCCTGGCGCTCCCCGAGTGGGCCGCGGTCCAGAACGAGGAGTCGACGGCGCTGTTCGTGGCCGAGCTCGCGACCCCCGCGGTGTTGATGGCCGCGGCGGTCATCGGCAGCCACTCGGTGCCTGACTCGCCGACCGACAGGAGCATGGCGGTCATCGCGGTCACCGCGATGTTCTCGATCCCGGTGATGCTGATCGTCGACCTCGTGGACGTCGGCGACGTGACGATCCGCTGGCCGCGCTGACCCCCGCAAGACTCAGCGGCAGTGTCTGGCTCTTCTTCAGGGTATTCGTGGGACCCACGGATCGGGTTGACACCCCACGGCGGTTTGGTTAGCACGAGATGTCTCGTGTCGCTCGCTCAGTGCGATCAACGGAGGAATATCAATGGCGAAGATCACCCGCGTCCCGGTCAAGCAGCTCAACGACAGCTTTGACGTCCTCAAGAGCTCGCTCGAGCTCGCGCAATCCAAGGCGGGGAGCGTCAAGCTGAAGGACGTCCAGACGAAGATCGGCAACAACAAGCCGGCCAAGGCGGCGCTGAAGGCGGTCAAGGACGAGTTTGCGATTACCCGGAAGATCGCGGTCAGCGCCGGCTGCAGCACCACGACGATCACCAAAGAAGAGGCGCCCGAGGGCCTGCCGCTCTCGAAGGTGAAGACCGTGCTCGCGGCGCTCATCGAAGCCAAGCGCCAGCTCAAGCGGATCAACGACAACGACGCGACGCTGTCGAAGGTCGAGGTCGCCCGCGCCTTCGATCTGCCCGGTCTCTCCGGCAAGATCGTCCAGGCCGCCGTTACCGAGCTGATCCCGAAGGCCCGGCCGACGCCGTCGAAGACCGGGAGCGGTCACGTCCGGGTCAGCAGCACCTGCCCGGGCTGACGCCGGGCCTCGTGTCCCGCCCCGACTATCTCCGCCTCGAGCACTTCGGCGGGCTCTACTTTTCTCGCGCGACCCACAGCTACCACGCGCTCGAGCCGTTCTTCGTGCGCTTCTTGCTCGCCGCACGCGAGCGCAGCGCCATCGAGCTGTGTGCCGCGGATGACAGCTGGCTGCCGTTCCCGCCGCCGGTGTTGGCCGAGAACATCGTCCGCTGGCAGCAAGAGGGATTCCTCGACGACACCTACCGCTGCCGGGCGCGCGTCGTCAGCGCCGCGAGCGCGCCCTGCACGCTGGTGGCGCCGCTCAAGACCAGCCTGTACGTCACCGACGCCTGCAACCTCCGCTGCCGTCATTGCTACGTGCCGACGGCGGCGCGCCCGACCCGGTCCGGGCTCGGCCTCGACGTCGCCGCGGCTCTGTTCGCCGAGCTCGAGGCGCTCGGCGCCTTGCAGCTCGTGATCTCCGGCGGCGAGCCCCTCGTGCGCCCCGACCTCCTCGAGCTCTTGGCGCTCGCCAACGGCCACGGCCTCGAGGTCACGCTGTGCACCAACGCGACGACGATCACGCCGAAGGTGGCCGCGCGCCTCGCCCGCGTCCGCCCGCAGCTGATCTCCGTCTCCGTCGACGGCGCGACCGCCGCGACCCACGACGCGCTGCGGGGAACGGGCGCATTCGCCAAGACCGTGCGCGGCATCCGAGCGCTCTTGGGGGCCGCGAGCGTCGACGTCCGCATCCGCACGACGGTGACGACGCTGAACGTCGACGACATCGAGGCCCTGGTGCCGTTCGCCGCCGCGCTCGGCGTCCGGCGACTGGCGATCAAGCCTTTCCGGGCGCTGGGGGTCGCCGGGGCGGCGCGGGCGTTGGTCCTGCCGCGCCCGGTGTACGAAGGAGCGGCGGCGCGCGTCCTCAGCCGCGCCGCAGACTTCGACTGCCAGGTCAGCGTCGCGACCGGGATGCCCGAGCGCTTCCCCGCGTGGACCGGGGTGTCGCCGGCGTTCGCGTGCACCGGCGGCACCACGCGCGCCACCGTCCTCGCCGACGGCCGCGTCGTGGCCTGCGGCGCGGTGCCGGCGGCGGACGACTGGACGCTCGCCGACCATTCGTACTTCGACTGTTGGCAGCACGCGCCGAGCATCACGCGCTGGCGTCAGATCCCGGTGGCCGCTGACTGCCGCGCGTGCGCCGTCCTCGCGAGCTGCGCCGGGGGCTGTCGGGCGCGGGCGGTCGCTGCATTCGGCACGTTGGCCGCCGCCGATCCCTGGGGCCCGTGCCCGCCGTCGTTGGCGCCCACGACCCCTCCGCGGCGACGCCGCGCACCGTCGCGTACCGACGCCCGCCGACCGGCGGGTAGCGCTCGGCGGTAGAGCGCCGTTCCAGCTCGGACACCCCCCGGTTCCCGCCGGAACCCGCGGGTTCCCGCGAGACACGCCGCCGGCCGACCGATTCCAAGATATAGCTGAATGAATTCAATGTGTTATATAACGCAGCGCCCGGCGTGTGTCTTGCAGCGCTTGGCCGCATGAGCGCGACGCGGTTTGGTCTCTGGGGCGCAGGGCACCTGGTGCTGCTGGCGACTCTCGTTGGGTGCGGCGACGGCGAGGTTGTCGTCACGGCGTGTCGGCCCGGGACGCTCGCGACCACCGGCGGCTGCGTCGAGGTCTGCGATGACCAGTCGTCGAGCGCCGATTGTCATCGATTGACGAGCAAGAGCTGCACCGGGCCCGACGGCGCTTCGATCGCGGACGGCGCCGCCGTCACCTACTACGAGAACGAGTCGGTCCGGCACGGCTCCACCTGTGACGGCGAGGTTCGGATGTGCGTCGGCGGGTCGCTGTCGGGGAGCTACCCGTTCGCCGACTGCTATGTCCGTCCGCCGGAGCTTCAGGGCCGCGTGCTCTGGACCCGGAGTGACCTCGGTGTCGCGGCGCTGTGGACCGTGGCCGCCGGCACTGCGGTGAGCCCACTCCCGATGACCGCCTCGGCGTTCGTGAACAACAACACCGGGGTCGGCGCGGCGTGGCAAGCGACGAGCTACGAAGAGGTCGACGAGCACACCGCCTACGTGCTCTGGACCCGAAGCGACACCGGGCGCGCCGCGCTGTGGAAGATCGATCCGGCGAGCGGCGACGACCCGATCCGGGTGATCGCCTCCGCCGATCTGGGCGCCGCCACCGGGATCGGCGCCAACTGGCAAGCCACGAGCTACCATCACGGGAACGCCACCACCGGCTACGTCCTCTGGAGTCGGAGAGACACCGGCCAGGCGGCGCTCTGGAAGGTAGACCCGAGCAAGATGACCGGCGTGATGACCGCGACTGCGTCGAGCGTTCTGCACAACACCGCCGGCGTCGGGGCGGGGTGGCTCGCGACATCCTACGAGCACGTCAACGACACCACGGCCTACGTGTTGTGGAGCAAGGTCGACACCGGCGTCGGCATCCTCTGGAAGGTGAACCCCACGAACCTCGCCAGCAGCACCACCATCGCGCTCGTCTCGTACGCCTACCTGAGCGCCGCGACCGGCGTCGGCGCTCTGTGGCAGGCACGCGACTACCAGCACGTCGACGACACCCACGCCTACGTGCTGTGGTCGCGAGGCGACAACGGTCAGGCGGTCTTGTGGGAGGTCAACCCGAGCGTCGCCGCTACCATCCCCATCGTCAGCTCGGCGTTCGTGCAGTCGGCCGCCGGGATCGGCGGGCCGTGGCTCGCAACTAGCTACCGCGTCGGGTACTGAGGGGACTCTCCGTCCCCGTGCCTGAGCACCCGAGGGACCAGGCGTCCGCGGACCAGCTTCCTGCCCCCCCTGATTGTCATGGCGTTTCTCGGCTCGCGGGGCTGGCGTAGTTACTGCACCAGGCGCGGTCATGAAGACCTGCGCATCGCAAGCCCTCCGTAGACGCTCGACGCCCTCGCCCTTGCTGACGCTGCTCGCAGCGCTGCCGGCCGCCCTGCCCCTCCACGGCTGTGGCGCCGACGTCGCGCCGCCGACGCTCGACGGCGCCACCGTTACCGCGCCGGTGCTCGGAGTCTCGGGTGGCGGGGCCGTCACCATCTTCGCCATCTCCCCCGTGGCGCCGGCCACCGCCCCGGGCGCAGTGGTGTCGGTCTCGTTTCGCTTCGAAGGCGGCCCCACCGAGCTGCAGTACAAAGTGTTCACCCACTTCTTGAACGGCGCCGGCGACATCGCCTTCGGCCATGACTTCATGCCAACCCCGCCGACCTCCGCCTGGCAGACCTCGGTGACCCAGACCGAGTCCATCGCCGTGCCGCCGTGGCTGCCCCTCGGCACCTATCCTGTCCTCGCAGGGTTGTACCTGCCTCCGGCAGGCGATCGCCTGCCGCTGGCTCCCGGGCCGGGCGTCACCGAGCCGGCCGGCGACTACCGGCGCTATCAGGTCGGCACCCTCACGGTCGCCGAGTCCGCGCCACCCCCGCCTCCGCCCCCGCCTCCGCCTCCGCCTCCGGCTGCGGGTGGCGCGTTCACGGTCGAGCTCGGCCCCGAGGAGGTGTTGTTCTCGTCACCCGGCGGCTCGTGTGGCGCGCTCGATCTGCCCGACGCGCCGCCGCGCGCCTTCGTCGACGCGAGCGGGCGGGTGCAGCTCTTCGCGACCCACTACGCCAACTATCGGATGGTGGGCGACACCCTGGACGCGCTCGCCCACGACTGCGGCGCGCCGGTGCTGAGCTCGCACTTCGACCCCGAGCCGCGTCACTACGACGACTTCGAGTGGCTGACCGCGCCATACACCCTCGACGGTCAGACGATCCACGCGCTGGTGCACAACGAGTACCACGGCTGGGATCACGACAACTGCGACTCGATGGGCGGCAACATCATAAACTGTTGGTGGAACAGCATCACGCTGGCCGTGAGCACCGACGCCGGCTCGAGCTACCACCACGCGCCGGCGCCGGCGCACCTGATCGCGAGCTCGCCGTTTGACTACGCGCGCCACAACACCGCCGGCCACATCGGGTTCTTCGAGCCGTCGAGCGTCGTGCGCCAGGGCGGCGTCTACTACTTCGTCATGAACCACCGCACCCCGACGGTCGAAGGGCCGTGCGTGATGCGCACCGCCAACCTCGCGGATCCGAGCGCCTACCGCCTCTGGGACGGCGCCGGCTTCAACACCCCGGGCGATCGCGCCGACTGCGCGGTGGTCGCGAACCTCGGCGGCGTCCGCAGCCACCTGAGCTTCAACGCCTACCTCGGCCGGTACCTGATGGTCGGCTTCGACTACGGCCCCGAGGGGACCGGCGTCTACGCGTCGACCTCCGCCGATCTCGTGACCTGGGACGCCCGGACCCTGATCGCGGCGCTGCCCCTCGTCGGCAGCGTCCCGGCGACCGAGATGAGCTACGCCTACGCGGCGCTGTTGCAGCCGGGCGACGAGAGCCGCAACTTCGAGGTGACCGATCGGGCGCCGTACCTCTACGCCGTCAAGTGGCGGCTCGCCGACAACGGGGTTCGGAGCCTGGTGCGGCGCCGCCTGCGGTTGTCTTTGAGCGCGGACCAGGGTCGGGTGCCGCGCGTGGCCTACGACTTCGCCGAGCGCCGCGGGACGAGGCTCGCGGACAGCGGCATGGGCGCGGTCACCGCGGACCTCGTGGGCGGCACGCTCGCCGCGCTGGAGGGGCGACGGGTGGTGCAGCTCTCGGGGGAAGGCGTGGTCGCCGCCGCGCATCAGCCAAGGCTCGCGGCCGCGGCCGGCATCACCATCGAAGGCTGGGTCAAGCTCCCGGGTCCGACCGCTGACTGGCAGGTGTTGGCGGCCAAAGAGCAAGGCTGCGCGGCGCGCAACTACGGCCTGTACGTCGGGCCCACCGGGCACCGGTTCGTCGGCCGGCTGCACTTCAGCTTGACCGCGCTCGGTCAGTGCTCCGGCACCGTCGGCAACGCCGTGGTCGCCGACAACGCCTGGCACCACGTGGCCGCGACCTTCAGCGACGCCACAGGCGAGGCCAGATACTACGTCGACGGCGTGCTCGACGCCGTCGCCTCACACCCCGGCGCGACGCTCGCGCAAGGACAGAGCGCCGCGCCGCTCGAGATCGGCCGGCGGCTCGTGGGCGCCGTCGATCGGATGGCGGTGCACGGCTATCCGATGACTGCCGCCGAGATCGCGGCGGTGGTGGCGCGGGATCGGGCGAGACGCGCGCTCGGGGCGCCGCAATGACCGGGGCCCGGTGTCGATGGTGCGTGGCGGCGTTGTTGGCGACGAGCTGCGGCGGCGCCGATCGTGACGACGCGCTCTCTGGGGCCGAGGCCGATGCCGGACGAGCCGGAGACCGAACACCGGCGCTCGCCGGCGACGCCGATGCCGGCGGGGGCGGCGCGGCGGACGGTGCCGCGGGTGCAGACGAGCGGCGGACTCCGAGCGACGACGCCGGGAGCACGCCGGCGGTCGGCGGCGATGCCGGTGGTAGCCCCGGTGGGGGCGCCGGGATGCCGAACTTGGTGATCAGCTCCTGGAACAGCCCGCGCGGCGTCGACAACGGCATCCTCTTTGACGTCCAGGTCACGGTTCAGAACGGCGGCAACACCGCCGCCGCGGCGTTCTTGGTGCGCGGCTGGTTCTCCCTCGACGAGGTGCCCGCGAACGCCGGCGCCAAAGCGGACGCGCTGCTCTTCGAGTGGCAGGTGCCGGGCCTCGAGGGCGGCGCCGCGGTCAGCGACACCTTCTCGGTGCGGTTCACGACGTTCCCGATCCATCGCACCTACTTCGTCGTCGGCGAAGTGGACGCCGGGCATCAGATCGCCGAGAGCAACGAGGCCGACAATATCCGCTGGACCAGCGCCAACGTCTCGAGGTGACGGCGCCGAGGCCGGTCCGGTCGCGGCCCGCAGATCGGTCTACCGCGTGAGGATCAACAGCTCGCGGTGGTTGGGCGCCGCGGGGTCGACGCTGATGCCCATCAGCAGGTCCAGGCCCTTGGCGCCGACGAGCTCGAAGTTGTCGAGGTAGATCCTCTCGGCCGCCGGATCGATGCTGAGCACGCCGCTGCCGACCATCCCGTAGGCGCCGGCCTCGACGCTGTAGTCGAAGGTGCCGTCGGTCTTCAGGGTCCCGGTGCCCCGGGCGGCGTGGAAGTCGCTGAAGCCTTCCGGCGTCGCGGTCGGATCCCACGCCTCGGCGAAGTTCACGAAGCTGTAGGTGCCGGCGATCGTCGCCAGCGACTCGGTCCCGAGCCAGGTGTGCTTTTCGGCCATCAGCGCCAAGAACACCGCGTCGTCTTGCGAGTCGTTGGCGGCGACCACCACCCGCCGATTCGCGGCGCCACCGATGTAGCCGCGCGCGAAGCGGGTCCCGGGGGCGCTGCCGTCGATGTCGGCGCTGAGGAGGCCGGCGTCGTCCACGGTGTAGGGGACGTCGGCGGTGCCGTGCGTGCCGCTCGAGTCGACCTGTGACACCGCGAAGCTCGAGATGCCGAAGGTCGCCTCACCGACCGCGGCCTCGTCGCCGTCGAACACCAGCGAGCCGGTGTCGAGGTGTGCGAACGCCTTGAACATCACGAACACCCAGGTGCCGGCGGGCGGGTCGGCCGAGAACCCCGAGGTGGCGTAACGGTCCGCGCCGATGGTGAGCCCGACGTCGGTCCTCGAGTCGCTCTGCGACAGGATGAAGATCTCGCCGGAACGTCCCGTCGAACCGCGGTCTTGTAGCCAGGGCATGCCGCCGCCGCCCGCTTCGGCGGCGCGCCACGACTCGGTGATCATCAGGCTTCGTGATGTGGCGTCGTAGGCGAGCATCTCCTGGACGTAGGGGCCGGCGCCGGAGACCATCGACGCGCCGTTCTCGCGGGTCAGGGCGTAGTCCACCCACACCGGCGCGCCCGCGGCTGGGTCTTCGATGTCGTACGACCCGTGCGAGTCCCATAGGTCGGCGAGGGTGTTGTCCTTCTGGCCGCGGGCGAGCCCGAGCTCTGCCACCGCATAGGTCCGGCCGGCGAGCTGGTCGTTGGACGGCGCATAGAGGAAGAACGAGCCGAAGCCGCCGGTCGGCGACAGGTCGATCGACCACGCCTGACCGATCGGGTCGCCGAAGGTCGGCGCCATCTTCAGCTGCGCGACCGCCCAGAGGTAGAGCGCCGGGGTGAGCGGCCGGTCGGTCGGCAGCGCATGGTGATCGGCCCCGGTGCCGAGGAGCAGCGACAGCAGCGGCGTGGTGCGATCGCCGTCCAGCTGGCTGACGTCGGCGACAAAGAGCTGCAGGACGTCGGCGTTCACGGTGTCGACGTTGGTCCAGGCGAAGGTCGGCGTCGGGGTCTCGGCCACGACCACCGGGGTCGAGGCGTCTGGCGGATAGCTCGCGGTCGGGCCGTGGATGTCGACCATCGCCGGCGCGCTCGCGAACATCCACAGCGGCCGTTCGTAGACCGTCGGCGTGCTGACGCCGTCGTCGAGGGTGATGGTCGCGACCGACAGGCCGTCTGGTGGCCGCGCGGAGCAGGCCGGCTCCGGCCCGGACGGCGGTCCACCACCGTTGTCCGGATAGGAGAAGTTGCCGTAGCCGTAGGGGCCGGTCTTGACCGTCTGCGACGCGCTGCAGGACGACCCCAGCTCCACGGTCACGGTGACGTCGTCGTTGTCCGCATCGCGCACCGAGGCCCGGGCCTCGAGGGCGTAGCCGGCGTTTGTCATGCTCAGGCTTGCGCTCACCTCTCGCAGGCCGCTCGCGGCCGGCACGCGGTTGACGGACGGCGGCGCCGCCGTGAAGCTCAGACTGGTCTCGGCCATCGGGTTGCCGAAGACGTCGGCGAAGCCGGTGGCGGTGCTCAGATCGATGGTGTAGCCGCACGCGACCCGGTGGCTCCCCTGGCCGCCGGTGGTGCTGGTGCCGGGGCTGACGCTCGCCGCGACGCTGAAGTGCAGCGGGTCGATGACCGTGACCGGCTGGTCACCGACGCCGTAGATGGAGTCGCCGCCGTTGAACCAGACGCTCACCCGCTCGCCGTCGACGAGGCCGGTGGGCGCGGCGGTGGTGTAGGTGATGGTGCCGCCGGCGGCGGTCGCGCTGCTGATGTCGAAGCGGGTCTCGGCGGGCTCGAAGCCCTTGAGGCGCGGTGGTGGCTGGACGTCGATCGACGCCGCGCCGACGGCGTGCGTGACCCTGAAGCCGCGACGAACGAGGCCGCTCGCGCCGTCGTGCACCAACACGTCGTCGGCGTCGACGCTGTCGGGATCGGGCAGCACCGCGGCGCCGGCCAGCGCGTCCGCGAGCGCCAGCTCGACGTTCCAGAAGCCGCCGGCGACCGACCCCGCGGGTGGGATCGACTCGAAGAGCACCGGCTCGGTGGTCGCGACGTCGGCGGTCGTGAACGTGAAGCTCTGCGCCGCCACCAGCGGGTTGCCGGCGAGATCGGTGACGCTGGTCGGCACCGTCACCGTCACCGTGTCGGCCGGCACGAGCGCCCGCCGCGGCATCAGCGCCACCAGCCCCGGGTTGTCCGCGAGCCCGTTTTGGAGCTCGAAGTCGGTGAGGCTCCGATCGCTGGCGCTCACCGTGATGCCGGCGAGGGTCGCGAGCGCCACCGGCTCGCTGAAGGACAGCAAGATCGGGGCGAGCGGGCCCACCGCGGTGGCGCCGTCCGCAGGCAGAGTCCCGACCATCGTCGGGCCGACGGTGTCGTCGGCGGCCGCGGCGCGCACCTGCACCACGGTCTGGAAGTAGCTCCAGTTGCCGGCCGCGTCGCTGACGTTGCTGAGCGCGAGCTGATACTCGTCGCCGGCGGCGAGGTCGGTGCCGAGCCCGAGCGTCAGCTCCAGCTCGGAATCGGTCGCGAAGCGCGCCACGAGCCCGTTCGCGACGTTGTAGGTCACGCGACAGCCGGCGCTGTAGGCGCCGCCGACGGTGTGGGCCACCGAGAAGCGGAAGGGCGTGGTCTTCGAGCCCGGGTCGACGGCGTCGACCGGGCCGTTGACGTCGTACTCGGCTGGGGTGCAGTCGCTCACCACGACGCCGGCGCCGGGCGTGAGGTCGTAGATCGAATACTCCGGCGTGTACCAGACCACGCCGCCCTGCGCCGTCGCGGCGACGATCCGGACGTTGCCGATGTTGGCGCCGAGCGACCCGTTGCGCCCGTAGAGCTCCGCCCGGAGCTGGGTGGTGTTCATCGGCTCGCTGAACTGGATGCGGAGGCTGTCGCCCCCCTCCACCGCGGCGGGGTCGACGAGGCCGAGGCGCACATCGACACCGCCGGCGAGGACGGCGAGCACGCCCGGCGGGGTCTCGTCGGCGGTGCTGAACGGCTTGGCGTAGTCGCCGCCCCAGAGGGTGTTGCCGGCGCGATCGGCGGCGGCGCCGGCGATCTCGAGGACGTACTGCGTCTGCTCTTTCAAGATGTCGATGTTGGAGATGCCGTCGGGCGCCTCGGTGTCCGGCATCACCGTCAGCTGGCGGAGGTCGGCGCTCCAGAAGAACGCGTAGCCAAACGCCGGCTCGGCGCTCGCCGGGTCGAGGAGCGCGAACGCCGCTTCGACGCTCGCGGTGTCCATCGGCTCGCTGAACTGCACCACGAGGTCGGACGCGGTGGCCGTCGTCCCGGGGAACCAGTCGTCGTTGGGCGCCGACCAGTAGACCATCGGCGCCTGGGTGTCGATCGTCACCTCGGCGGAGTCGCCCGAGAGCGCGCCGTCAAGGCCGGCCCGGTCTTGGGCGCCGACCCGTGCCCGCAGCCTCCGGCCGTCGAGGCTCGTCGCGTCGAGGGTGAGCGCGGTGGCGGCGGTCGAAAACGGCGAGCCGGCGACCGGGACCCAGGCGCTGCCGCTCTCGTTCCACCACTCGACCTCCACCAGGTAATGGTCGACGCCGGAGGCGGCGTCGGTCGCCGCCGCGTAGGTGAAGGTCAGGTCGCGGTCGTCGTAGGCGCCGCGGGTCTGCGGAGCGCCGGGCGCCGACGGCGGCGTGGTGTCGAGCATCACAGGCGTCGAGGACACCGACCACAGGCCGAGGGTGGCGGCGGCGCTCACCGCCGCCACCTGAACGAAGAGCTCGGTGCCGTCCGCGAGCCCGGTCGTGTCCCAGGCGTAGCTGGTCGCGGTGCCCGCGGCGGTCAGATCCAGGTCGTCGAGGTCAGCGGCGGCCGGCGACGTGCCGATCCGGAACCGATAGTGGTCGACCGCGCCGCCGGAGCTCGGCGCCGCCCAATTGTAGGTGGTGAGGCCGGTGGCCGTGAGGTAGGCGCCGGCCGGGTTCCACGGCGTGCCCGGCTGCCCCGGGATGCTGACGTCGACGCCGACCGGGTCGGACCACGGCGAGAACATCCCCTGGTGGTCGACGGCGTCGACCGCGGCGACGCGGGCGGTGTAAGCGCGCAGGTCGACGCCTTGGGTGAAGAGGTAGGAGAGGGCTGCACCGGCGGTGTCGGTCACGCAGCTGGGCGTCGGCTGGTCGTCGCAGACCTCGACGACATAATGATCGACGCCGGAGGCGGCGTCGGTCGCCGCGGCGTAGCTGAACGCGAACGAGGTGCTGCCGGAGGTGCTGCCACCGGCGGTGGGCTTGCCGGGGGCGGTCGGCGGGTCTTTGTCGTAGCCGATGCCGTCCGACCACGCCGACCACGACCCGACGTTGCCGAGCGAGTCGACGCCGCGCACCCGGGCGCTGACGACGGTGGCGTCGGCGAGCGCGCTCGGGTCGAAGGGCTCTTGGGTGGCGGTGAGCCCGGTGACGGTCTGCGGGAAACCGCCGCTCATCGGCGACACCGCGATCTCGAGGGTGTAGCTCGCGACGCCGATGCCGCCGTCGGTGGCGCCGGCCCAATCGAAGGTGATCGTGCCCGAGGTGAAGCTGCCGCCGTCGTCGGCCGCCGCGGGCGGCGTCGGGCCGACGTTGTCGACGGTCACCGCGGTGGACCAGTCCGACCAGGCCGACGCCCAGCCGGCGTTGTCGAGCGCCCGCACCCGGGCGTAGTAGCTCGTGCCGTTGCTGCCGAAGTAGGTGAAGGTGGTCGCGGTGCCGGTGCTGCGGATCGCGGCGTTGGTGCTCGGCGCGCCCGCGGCCACCTGGAGCTCGTAGCGCAGCAGGCCGCTGCCGCCGTCCGAGGACGGCGAGAAGCTGAAGACCACCTGGGCGAGGCTGAAGCTCTGCGGGGTCGTCGGGATCCCGGACACCCCCGGCACCGTCAGGTCGACGGTGACCGGGTCCGACCACGCCGACCAGTCGCCGGGGTTGCCGACCGCGTCGACGGCGCGGACCTGGGCGTAGTAGGTCGTGGCGTCGGCCAGGCTCACGGTGTGGGTTTGGACGTCTTGCAGCGTGAAGGTCGTCGAGCCGGTCGCGTCCTTCACGGTGTTGACGCGGAGCTCGTAGTGATCGAGGCCGGCGCCGTCGTCTTCGGCCGGGCCCCACGTGAAGGTGACGTCGGCGGCGCGTGCGTATCGGCCGGTCGTGCTCGGCGCGCCCGGAGCCGTTGGTCCGAGGGTGTCGACCTTGACGCCGTCGGTCCACGCCGAGAAGGCGCCGCTGTTGCCGGCGCGATCGACCGCCGCCACCCGAACGTAGTAGCGCTGGCCGTGCATCGCGCCGGAAAGCGTCGCCGGGCTGTCGCTGACGCTGACCGGCGTCACCAGGCTCGCGGGGTTGGGGGCGGTGTCCATCTGCACCAGGTAGTGGTCGACGCCGCTCGCGGTGGCGCCGGGATCGGTGACCGGATCCCAGGTGAAGCTCAAGGTCGTGCCGCTCGCGATCGTCCCGGCGTCGGCGACGTTCGCGGGCGACGGCGGCAAGGTCGTGTCGACCAGCGTGCCGCCCGACCACGCCGACCAGTCGCCGGGGTTGCCGAGCGCGTCGACGCCGCGCACCTCGGCGTAGTAGGTGTTGCCGTCGCTCGCCGGGGTCAGCGTGAACGCCGTCAGCGCGCCGCTGTAGGTCGGCGTAACGCAGGCGGTGGTCGCGGTCGCGACGCAGAGCTCGTAGTGCTCGAAGCCGCTCGTGGCGTCGGTGATCGAGCTCCAGGAGAAGGCGAGCGAGGTCTGGTTGGTGTAGGCGGCGGGCGCGGTCAGCGCCGGCGTCCCGGGCCCGGAGACGTCTACGGTGAGGCCGTCCGACCACGCGCTGTAGGCGCCCACCCGCCCGGCGACGTCGACCGCGGCGACGCGGGCGAACGCCGCGATGCCGTCGGTGCCGGTCACGGTGCGGCTGAGGACGTTGCCGACGTCGATTGGATTGACGCTGGAGGCCGGGTCGGCGCTGGTGTCGACCTGCAGCAGGTAATGGCTGACGCCGCTCGTGGCGTCGGTCGCCGCGGTCCAGGTAAAGATCACCGCGGTCGACGCGAGGTAGGTGCCGGCGTCGGTCGGCGTCCCGGGCACGGTGGGGGTGGCGATGTCGACCGTGATCCCGTCCGACCAGGTGGACCAGGCGCTCTGGTTCCCGGCGCCGTCGACGGCGGCGACGCGGGCGAAGAGCGTCTGGCCCTCGGTGCCGGTGACCTCGAAGGTCAGCACGTCGCCGACGTCGGCGTCGAGCACCAGGTTGGCGCCGGTGCCCGTGGTGTCGACCTGCAGGCGGTAGCTCGTGACCCCGAGGCCGTCATCGGTGGTCGCGGTCCAGTTGAACGCCACGTCGGTGTTGCTCCACAGGCCGACGTCGGTGGGCGCCGCGGGCGTCGCCGGCGCCAGGCCGTCGTGGGTCTGGAACGTCGCCACCACCGGCGTGCCGAGGGCGTTCTTGGCGGTGTCGGTGACCGCGGCGTCGATCCGGACCGCGTACCACCGATAGCTCGCGAGCGGCGCCGCGGGCGTGAGCGTCAGCACGTTGTCGGCGTAGCTGAGGGTGTGCGCCACGGCGGCGCTGCCGCTCTCTTCGGTCCAGGTGATGGTCGTGGCGTCGAGGCTCGCGGGATCCATCGCCTCGCTGAAGGTCACGACGACGACGCGGTCTTGCGCCTGGTCCACGGCGCCGTCGGCGGGCGAGACGCTGGTGACGGTCGGCGGCGTCGTGTCCGGGAGGTCACTCGAGAACGTGCGGCCCTGGCCGCAAGCGACCGCGCCGACGAGACTCAACACAACCGCTGCCCTTCGATGCTGAACCGACGTCATGAGCTCTCCCGTTCTGAGTGTTCGCGGGGTGTCCCACCACCGACGCGCAGCGGACATCTATAGCGCAGCGACCCGCGCTGTTGAAGGTTAGCGCACCGGCGCGGCCGCGGCCGCTATTTGTGCGGAACGCGAAGCTTGCCATCCTGCTTTCACTATCGGCTGCTACACGCACCCCACGCCCACGACCGGCTGCTCGCCGCAGGCTCTCCCGTTGGTCGATACCGTGTATCGCGCTCAGTGTGGACAGGAGCTCGTCGAGGCCGCTCGATCTTGTTCGAAATGCGGCGCAGCCGTCGCCTCAAGAGTGGCGTTTCCGGGACCACCGGCCCCCGCGCCTATCGCAGGCACGACGTAGTCGGCGCCGACCACCACGAGAGTGCCGGCGGGCGCTTCCAATGCGGACCCTGCGGTGCTTTTCCTCGTTGCCGCCGCAGCCGCCCTGCTCGGCATGTTCCGGTGGGGTCTGACCGAGACTGCGCTCAGGAGCGGGGACCTGCCCGGCGGGCGATTGGCGATCGTGGTGGAGGTGCTGGCACTTGCCGGCCTGCTCTGGCGCCTCGATTGGCTCCGCGACTGGTGGCTCATCGCCGGCGCCGGATCGCTTGCCTTGGTGCTCCCCCTGGCACTCCCCGTGATCGCCGTGACGACCATGACGGTGCTGTGGGTGGCCTATCTTCGCCAGGGTCCGCACCACCCCAGCGCCGCCCAGGTCACCGGCTTCGTGGCCGCGAGCGCGGGCGGGCTCCCCGTGCCGTGGATAATAAGCGCCGTGACGAGCGGCATCCTCAGCGTCGTGTTTGGCACGCTCGGAGCGGCCTGGATGGCCTATGTGGCGTCCGCCGTCGAGGATGGCACGATCCGCAACGAGCAGGACTACATCTCGCTCACGGACATGGTGAAGCGGTTTGGCGACGAGACCGTCCTCTATAGTTGGCTTCGCAACCGCAACACCGTGGAGTTCCTGGGCATTTGGGAGCAGATCCATAACCCCGGCTTCAAACCTCTCGAATTCGAGAGGTTTAAGTCCGAGGCCGGTCTCAACAGCTTTTCGCTGTCCCCGAGCAAGTGGGCGCAGGCTACGGGCGCCATCGGCATCTTCTCGAAGGCAGGGCGTGGTGGCGGCACCTATGCCCACCGTGACATCGCCTTCGAGTTCGGCTCGTGGCTCAGCCCCGAGTTCAAGCTGTATCTCATCAAAGAGTTCCAGCGCCTCAAGGACGACGAGGCCGAGCGGCTCTCACGCGAGTGGAGCTTCCAGCGCACGCTCGCGAAGGTCAACTACCGCATCCACACCGACGCCATCCAAGAGCACCTCATCCCGCCCGAGCTTACGAAAGCGCAGATTCAAGCGGTTTACGCCTCCGAGGCCGACCTCTTGAACGTCGCGCTGTTCGGCAAGACGGCGGCAGACTGGCGCAAGGAGAACTCGGAGCTCGACGGCAACATGCGCGACCACGCCACGCTCGAGCAGCTCGTGGTGCTCTCGAACCTCGAGAGCCTGAACTCCGTGCTCATCCACCAGGGCCTGCCGGCCTCCGATCGGCTCCGGCAGCTCAATGCGATCGCCATCGTGCAAGTCCGCTCGCTCTTGGCATCAACTGCGGTCAAGCGCCTCTCGTCGCCTGCGAAGTAGGGATCCCCCATGTCTGACTCCGACTACCTGGTGAAGAAGCTCTGGTCCTACTGCAACGTGCTGCGAGACGACGGCCTGTCGTACCAGGCCCAGGTGCCAGTCACTTCTCGGAGCCACCAGCACCCGCCCTGGTCAGAGCGAGCAGCACCGCCGCGCCAGGGCGGACGGAGGGTGAGGCGCGCGGGTGGCGCGCCTCAGACCCCGCAGGCGGCAGCATTCGTCCGACCGAGCACAATCCGAGGAGCCGCCGAGGAGGCCGAGCGCCAGCGAGCCCGGAGGAGGCCCGCCGTGCGGCCGTAAGGCCGCGCGGGGCGCCCAGATTCCAGTACAGAAGCTGAACTGCAAGCGTTCACGGGGTCATCACGATGGCTCTCGTAACTCGCCGAAGACGCGAAGGATCCGGCTTTGCCGGTCCTGAGCGTGGGGCTCACGGGGGACGCAGAGCCGCGCCACAACGCCTTGTTTTCGCCGAGGATCTTCTCGCGGCGGGCGGTCCCCCGTGAACGGTAACGCTGAACCTCCACCGCGTCTCACCCCCGCTCCCCGGCGCCATCAAAGCCACCGCCTCGTCCCGGCCAGGAACCCTCGGGTTCCGATCTTGGCTGCGGCCCCGACATTTTCTCTAGTCATTTCCACAAACTACAAACACACCCGGCCTGGCGGCTACCGGCACGGAATCTGCTTTTCCACCCAGACGAACAGGAGGGTTCTATGTCCAAGCGCAGTTTTTCGGCCCGAAGCGTGAGCTCGTTGATCGCCGCGGCGTCGTTGGCGATCGCAGGATTCGCGGGCTCGGGCTGCAACGACAGCCTCGGCGACCAACTGACCCACGTGGACGACCCCCTGAACGAGTGGGCGACCCAGAACGAGGATCCGACCCCCGCCAACAACGTGGTCCCCGACGCGGTCATCCCCGACCCGGATCCCACGCCCCAGCCCGAGGTGTGTGACGGCCGCGACAACGACAAGGACGGCGAGATGGACGAGGGCCTGGACGCCGGCTCCTGCGCCGGCGCCGACGGCGAGGCCGGGATCATGAAGTGCATCGGCGGCGTGATGCTCTGCGCGGTGTGCGAGCCGGGAGCGACGCGGCGGCAGACGTGCCGTTGCAGCACCGAGAGCGTCGAGGTCTGCGGCCTCGATCATAGCTGGATCACCGGTCCGTGCGACGGCTGCCAGGAGCCGATCGACGTCCCCTGCGGGTTCTGCGGCTATCTCGGCGCCGACGGTGCTTGCGTCAACCCCGGGGAGTGCGAGCCGGGCCAGTCGATCTACGAGCGTTGCGACTCCTGCCCCGCGGGCGAAGACTGCAGCGCCACCTCCTGCATCGGCCACAAGCTCACCTGCGGCAACGACTGCCGCTGGAAAGAGGTCGAGGGCTGCAAGGCGCGGCAACCCGAGTGCAGCCGCGACGAGATGAAGACCGGCGAGTGCGGCGAGTGCGGCGACATGACCCAGCGCTGCGACGGCTGCTTCTGGAACAACTTCGGCGACTGCCGCGAGCACGGCGCCTGCTTCGTCAACGCCAAGCAAGAGGTTCCCTGCGGCAGCTGCGGCGGGCACCAGGTCGCGACCGCCACCTGCAACGCCCAGTGCGAGTGGGCGGTGTCCGGCTGTCACGGCTGCGAGCCGGGCGAGCCTTACACCGTGTCGTCCGGGTGTCAGTGCGGCGGCACGCTCATCCGCCAGTTCCAGTGTCAGGAGAAGAGCGCCGGCGAGTGCGGCCTGAAGGTCGGCGAGGAGGTCTATCTCGGCGTCGTGCAGCAGTGCCTGCCGACGATCTGCACCCCCGGCCAGACCGGGACCGATCCGGTGACCGGCGCCTGCCGCCAGTGCCTGGGCGACTGCAGCTGGGGCGCGTGCACCGGTGGCCCCGAAGAGCCGCCGCCGCCGCCGCCGCCGCCGCCGGTCGATTGCGGCTGCAGCGGCACCCGCACGGTGTCCTGCCATGACGCCTGTGGCAACTCCCGCACCGACACCTGCGTCAACTGCCAGTGGCAGACCGGCACCTGCCCGCCCTGCACCCACTGAGACGTGAACCGCCCCTGGTGAGCATCCAAAAGAGAGGCATTGCGGTCATGCAGAGAGCGAACCTGAGCCTGTTGTTGCTGTCGGTGGCGAGCGCCTGCACCAGCGCCGACTTCTACTTCCCGGTCGACCCGGACTCGCCGCAGACCCGCGTCGAGCTCAAAGCCGAGGTGTGCGCGCCGCCGCCGGTCGTCGAGGATGCGCCGTACAAGATCCTCTTCGTCGTCGACACCTCGCTCTCCAACATCTTCAGTGACGTCGCCGAGAACCGGGTCGCGGCCTACAACGAGGCGATCCGCAAGTTCGGCGACAAGGAGAGCGTCAGCTTCGCGCTGATCACCTTCAACGATCAGCCGCACCTGCCGGTGTTGGCGTTCACCCGCGACCAGGGGATCCTGGGCGTCATCAGCAAGCACATCACCGCGGAGTACGCCGAGGGCGGCACCAACTACTCCGACACTCTGGCGGCGATCTACAACTTCATCAACAACGACATCAACTCGACCCTGGTGAGCGACCAGGCGCCGCTGGTCGCCAAGACCCACTACCTGGTCTACTGGTTGTCCGACGGCCTGCCGACCTTCGGGGTCTCGGATCCGGTCGCGTTGGCGTCGAACGCCCAGACGATCTACGACTACCTGACGCCGAAGGTGGCCGAGTTCAAGCTCCACACCTTGTATATGAGGCCGCCGCTGTCGATGGACATCGGCGCGCGCCACTGGGAGATCACGGCGTCGGAGATCGCCGAGGCCCAGGCGCTCTTGGAGCTCATGGCGCAGAATGGCGGCGGCACCTTCACCCCGATCAACACCGGCGCCGCGTTCGGCTTCGACATCGAGCTCAAGAAGCAGGCGCGCAGCTTCGAGCTCGCGGCGGTGGTGGCGTCCAACCGCAACGTCCGGCTGCTGTCGATGCTGCCGGAGAAGGACAGCGACGGCGACGGCGTCGCCGACCGCATCGAAGAGGAGCTCGGCTTGAACCCGGCGAAGCCCGACACCGACGCCGACGGCTACCGTGACGTGGTCGAGCTCCGGGCGTCGACCGAGCTCCGGCCGCTCGAGGTCGACGCCGGCTGCGACTCGGGCAAGAGCGATCGCGACGAGGACGGGCTCGCCGACTGCGAAGAGGACATCCTCGGCACCGATCGCGACAACGCCGACACCGACGGCGACGAGATCCCGGACGAGCTCGAGGTGCTTCTCGACTCCTCGCCGACTTCGGCCGATCGCTCGTTGGACCGGGACCTGGACGGGATCGCGGATCGCAGCGAGACGGTGATGCACCTGGAGCCCGCGGCCTTCGAGACCCCGGAGCTGCAGGCCCGCTGGGGCTATCAGTACGACGTCACCGAGAAGATCGGCGACGGCACCGGCACCGGCACCGCCTGCTACGTGGTCAGCGTCAAGAACATCGCGCTCGCCGAGACCTTCCCGACCGAAGAGCACCCGATGGGCGGCCAGGTGATCGATCTCGTCGTCACCTTCAAGACCCCCGACATCTGGGCGACCGAGCGCTTCTACCGCAACCGCGAACGGGTGGCGTTCCTCTGGCCCGACTACCGCGAGCCGGCGAACGGCGTCATCGAGCTCAAGGCTTCCGACTTCTACGCGCTGCCGGTGTTCGACCTCCACGGCACCCAGCTCGAGCTGGGGCACCAGCTCTCCGACCCGGTCGCCGAGCAGCCGACTGGGCCCACCGGCAACCCGTCGCTCGAGCCCACCGGCACCACGACCTCCGGCCAGGCGACCGCGACCGGCACGCAACCGCTCAGCGACAAGGAGCTGGCCATGCAAGGAGGATGCGCGGCGACGTCATCGGCGCCGGCGGCGCTCGTCGTGGCGCTCGTGTTGGTCGTGGGCTCGGGCTCGAAGGGTGGCCGGCGGCGGCGGCGGTAGCTGGCGCTGGGCGACCTTGCCTACAAGAAGTGGCCAGACGAAGCCCGGAAGAAGTGGCTGGCACTTTTCACGGGCTCTAGCGTGGCCGGCGAGCGGCATACGCTGCCGGCCGCAGAATCAGGACGCCGCCGATCTGGTTGCCGAAGAGCGGACCGAAGTGGTGCACGTCACCCGTGATGAGGTGCGTGCACTTGGCGTCGATGGCGGCAGCAAGGATCGGCTGGTCCTTCGCCGGAAGGCTGACTCCACCTGGCAAGGGTTGAGCCGACTGGTGGCCAACGACTCGAACGGCCTTCAACAGGTCGTCGAGCGCCTGTTGCTGCGCTGGCGCCGCCAGGTTCCGCCTCGCCTCCTGGACCGCGTAGGATGACGTGACGAGCTGGGCGTCGTGCAAGGTCCAGAGCACGCGCACGCCAGCGTCGACCCGGTAGGCTGCGGAGAGCAGCACGTTGGCGTCGAGGAAGAGTCGGTCCACCGATCAGGTTCCGCTGGGCTTGTCGTGTGGAATGGCGTCGGGATCGAGGCCCATGGCGTGCACTTCTGCGCGGGCGCGCTCGTAGTCCTTCCCGGGCATGCTGTTGTTGAGGATGAACTCGGCGATCCGCTCGTCGGTGTAGATCTCGATGGGCAACGTCACGGCCGGACGGATGAGCACGCCATCTTCGCGCTCCTCGGCGATCACCGTGGCGCCCTCTTCGATGCCGAAACGCTTGCGTAGCGGGGCCGGGATTACCACTACGCCCCGCTTGCCCACTTTGCTCGTCGCTCGGAGTGGAGCTGCCATGATCGGATTATCAGACATTCAGACAAACCTGTCAACCGCAGCCGTCTTCGCGGACCGCATACTTCTTGGCCCCGCGGGTTGCACAGCAGGGCGCTCAGGGCTGGGCAATGAGGATCTCGTCATCGAGCAGTGATTCGCGCCGCCTGGCGCGGTCGCTCGCAGGCCAGGACCCACAAGAAGCAGCTGGCACTCTTGATGGGCCTCTCGGGTCAGGCCTCGGCCACGCGCACCCCACTCTTCCTGCACGCAGCGCGAAGCGCTCTGTCACGGGTGGCGAGCGGCAGCCCCTCTCGCATGGCGAGTCCGAGGTAGGCGGCGTCGTAGGCCGACAGGCCATACTCCCGAGCGATCAGAAGAGGGGCATGATCGCCTCGAGCCGGGTAGGAGGCGTCCACCTCGATGGGGAGCTGCTCCAGGAAGCCGAGGAACCGCGCCGAATCGGCGGCCGTCAGGCGCCGCCGACGCTCGGCGACAATCAAGACGTTCGCAACCTCGAGGAGCCACAAACCAGGCACCACCGCCTCTCCGGAAGCCAGCGACGCCAAGATGCCGTCCGCGTAGGCGTCGGCCTCGTCCTCGAAACACCAGGCCATGACCACCGAGCAGTCCACGACCACCCGGGTCATCGGCGACCCTCGCGGATGAAGTCGCCGAGGGCGGCCTTGCCGAGCGTGTGTCCCCGGCGAAACTCGCGCAGGGCGGCGATGACCTCCTTGACGCTGTGCTTGGGAGCAGGCCCGGCGGGCACCAGCATGGCCACGGGCCTCCCATGCTTGGTGATCGTCACCCGACCGCCGTGCTCGACGAGCTCGAGGAGCTTGGGCAGGTGCGTCTTGGCCTCGTAGGAACCGACGCTCTTGGACATAGACTAGTTGTAGACTAGTCTATTGTCGTTGTCAAAGACAGAGGCGGACGAGCCCGAAGCTGGCCAGAAGTGGCTGGCACTTTTCACGGGCACTTTTCACGGCACTCTTAACGGGGCACCTGATCTCGTTCCTCTTGGGCGCCCCGTCCGGCGCGGCGCCGGCCGGCGGGCGTCCTCCGGGCTCGGCTGTCGCCTCGGCCTCCTCGCCGGCTCCTCACGTGGGCGCCGGTGAGCATTGCGTCGCCGGCTGCGGGGTCTGCGGCGCGCCAGCCGCGCGCCGCACCCTCCGGCCTCCCTGGCGCGGGAGTCCCGTTCGAGCTGACCAGGAGGGCTCGGCGAGTAGGTGGCGCCCGGATGCGCGCCTTCTTGCCCCTGGTCAGCGCAAACCGCACCCCCGCGCCAGGGCGGACGGAACCTGAGGCGAGCGAAGCGAGCCGAAGTCCGAGCGCAGCGAGGACCGAGGCGAATAGCCGAGGGTGGAGGAGGCCCGCCGCTCGGCCGTGAGGCCGAGCGGGGCGCCAAGAAAAGTAGCGAAAATGGGATCCTCGACCATGAACCGCAGCCACCCTCGGGGCTCGGTGTTCCGCCGCGCAAGACGCCCCGAGCCCACCCGCCCGTCACCGTTTCGCCGCCCAACGCAACCTGACGCCGTCCTGACAATTCCCTGACAATCGGCCGCGGCGGTTGTGGTAGATCGAGCGCCGTGCGGCTGCTCGTGTTCCTGGTGCTCCTGTCTCTCACCTTGGCGGCGGCCGCCGGCCTGGCGTATCGCGCCAGCGGCGAGGCCGCGCTGTCGGACCGGGACGCCGCGGCGCAGATCTCCGAGCTCCCGGCACGCTTCACCCGAAGCCACCTGCCCGACTTCGAGCTGTCGTTGGCGGCGCTCCCGCAGTGGAGCAGCGACCCGGTCCTCGTCGACAAGGCCGGCGCCTATGTCGAGAGCCGGCAGTACTGCCACGAAGATCAGGCCGGCACCGAGCCGAGCCCGGGCAAGGACGCCGTCTGGCACGAGCACGCGGTGTGCAACGCCCTCGAGGTGCTGCCCGACGGCTTCTTCCATCGCCCGCCCTACCTGCACCTCTCGGGGCACTCGTACGCGCAGCTGGCGCTGGCGGCCGAGCCCGAGGTCTTCGGCAAGGCCGCGTGGCTGACCGAGAACAAGGCCTACTTCCAGGTCGGCGAGCTCGAGGCGCTCGTCCGGCTGGGCGTGGAGCTGTCTCCCATCGAGCGCGTGGTCGCCGAGCTCGACGACGACGGCCGCCGCGCACTCGCCCACGGCACCGAGCTGCTGCTCAGCCGCGAGCACGTCCTCGTGAGCTCGAGCTCGGGCACCACCCCGGCGACCGCGGTCTACGGGGTCTACCGGCTCGCAGCGTGGCGGCGCTTCCTCGAGGGAACCCCGTGGCGCGCGGCGGCGCACCGCGACGACGAGCCTTGCGCCGCGGTGCTCGGGAGCGTGTGCTTTGGCGCCGACCCGCAAGGCGTGCGCCGGCACCTCGACCACGCGGCGGCCCTCGGCGCGAGCTCGCTCGCGACGCTCACGTTGGCGCTCGCTTGGGTGGCCATCCGCCGCGCCCGCGCCAAGAGACGCGAGCAAGAGGCCCGCCTCTTCATGCTGCAGACCTTGAGCCACGAGATCCGCACGCCCACGACCAGCCTGGTGCTGTCGCTCGAGCCCCTGCGGCGCCACTTCGACGAGCTCCCGGACGCGGTGCAGCCGGCGTTCTTGCGGATCTGCGACAACGTGCAGCGCCTGCAGCGGATGGTCGCGGCGACGCGGCAATACCTGGACGGGCAGCTCGACGGCCACCCCATCCAGCTGCAACAGACCGCGCTCGCCTCGATCGACGCCTTCGTCCGTCAGATCCTGGACGGCTACGAAGAGCGCATCGAGCTGGTCGGGATCGGCGCGCCCGCGGCCGCGTGTCTGGACGTCTATTGGGTGACCACCTGCATCCGCAACCTCGTGGACAACGCCATCCGCCACGGTGCGCTGCCCATCGTCGTCCGGCTCCAGGTGCAGGCCGCGAGCCTGGCGCTGACCGTGGAGGACCAGGGTCCAGGATCGGAGCTCAGCCTGGAGCAGATGACGGCGCCGTTTGGGCGCAAGGCGGGCAGCGACGGCCTGGGGCTGGGGCTCGCGGTGATCAAGCGGCTGGTAGGGGCGATGGGGGGGCGGTTGCGCTACGAGCCCCGTCCGACGCGCTTCACCATCGTGCTCCCCGGGGTGATGGCGAGGTAGCATGGCGACGAAGATCTTGTTGGTGGAGGATGACCGCGACCTGGCACAATCGCTCGCCGACTATCTCGCGGCCGAGGGCTTCGAGCTCGAGCGCGCGCCGACCGCCGCGGCCGCGAGGAAGATCGGGCCGGCGGCCGTCGACCTCGTGATCCTCGACTGGAAGCTCCCCGACGCCCCCGGCATCGATCTGCTGCGCGAGTGGCGGGCGCAAGGCACGCTCACCCCCGTGATCCTTCTCACCGCGCGCACCGACCTCGTGGACCGCGTCGTCGGACTGGAGCTCGGCGCCAACGACTACATCACCAAGCCCTTCGAGCCCCGCGAGCTGCTCGCCCGCTTGCGGGTGCAGCTCCGGCAGCTGCCGAGCGCCGCGCCCCAGGAATCAACCTTGAGGTGCGGCGAGCTCGAGCTCTCGAAGACCACGCGCGAGGTGCGCTTTCGTAATCGACAGGTCGAGCTCAGCCGCCAGGAGTTCAGCCTGCTGTGTCTGCTGATGGAGAATCCCAACCGGGTGTTCTCGAGGGAAGAGATCCTGAACCAGGCGTGGGGCTACGAGTCGTTCCCCACCACCCGCACCATCGACACCCACATCCTGCAGCTGCGGCAAAAGACCGACGCGGCCCTGTTCGAGACCGTGCGCGGCATCGGCTACCGCCTGCGGACCCTATGAGATTTGGCAGACCTTTGACGCGCATATGACAACCGCGCTCGCGGTTGTCGGTATCGTCGTCGCAACAACAGCGGGCACTTGTCCCGCGAAGGAGCGAACGATGAGCTTGCGACAGATCTCGACGTTGGTGGCAGCAGTGGCTTCCGTGGTGGCGACGTCGTGTGCGACGGATCTCGCCGACCCATCCATGGGCGCACAACCGGAGACCGGAGCCCGACCGGAAGCGCTCGCCTCGCCCCCGGAAGGCTGTGGCCGTGCTGACGCCGGACAGGGCTGCAAGGGGGAGTGCGGTGCCGTCGCCCCAACTCCGGGCGCGCCCGAGCTGGCGGCCGCGATCCCCTTGCTGGATTCACCCCGGCGCGGCGGGTCGCATCCCCAGGTGACGGTGGTGTTCTCGTCCGACTTCGAATGTCAGTTCTGCGCGCGCGTGGGCGGGGTCCTGGACCGCGTGCTCGCGGCATACGGGGACAAGGTCGCGGTGGTTTTCAAGCACAACCCGATGCCGTTTCACGCGCACGCGCTCGAGGCGGCGCTGGCCGCCGAGGCCGCCGGCCGCCAGGGGAAGTTCTGGGAGATGGTTGCCCTCTTGTTCGCCAACCAGCAGGCGCTGGATCGCGACCACTACCTCCAGTGGGCGCGCGCGCTCGGCCTCGACGTCGCGAGGTTCGCTGCCGATCTCGAGCTGCCGGAGCTCCGGGAGCGGGTGCAGCGCGATCAGGAGCTGGTGAAGGCGTTGGGCGGCCGCGGCGTGCCGAACTTCTGGGTCAACGGCCGGCATCTGGTCGGCGCGCAGCCCTTCGAGGTCCTCAAGGGGCTCATCGACGCCGAGCTCGAAGGCTGACGCCCCGCGCCGCCTGCCTGCCGCGAGCCCCCCGGGGCTCATCGTCGCGGCGCCGCCGTGGTTCTCGGGAGGCACTTGACCGGAGCTCGCGGCAGCGTTCTATTGTCGCCATTCAATGGACTGTTGCGGCCGGGTGGTGATTCAGACCCGTGCACGGAGGGGACCATGCCAAGCGTTACCAGCAAGAGCATCTCGGACAAGGGCTACTACGCGGTCGCCGACGGCGACAAGATGGACAAGGCGCTGCTCAAGGCGATCATCCAGTCGACCGAAGGCAAGCGCGCCAACCCGGTGAGCCAGAGCGAGGTCCACAAGCGCATCGCCCCGAAGCTCGAGGACGGCGGCAAGCTCACCGAGGTCGAGGGCAACACCTTGCTCTGGGCGCGGCGCCACACCAAGTGGACGCCGGCCGCCGACCTGGCGCTCGCGAAGGTGGTGCAGAAGCTCAAGCCCGACGCGATGATCCTCGCGTTCGGCGGGCTCGCCAAGCCCGGTGATTTTGGCCGGCTGTACGACAAGCTCGAGACCACCGGCCGGCTCGCGGACCTGTACGCCGTCAAGGCCGAGATGAGCTCCGCGGAGCTGTCGAAGCTCTGGGACAAGGGCATGAGCCTTCAGGACCTGAACGCCAAGCTGAAGGCGGCACTGAGTCCGGCGCCGCTCGCGCGCCTGAAGACCGTGTTCGCGGCCTGGGACTTCGACAAGGTGCTGCAGGCGATGACCCCCGCCGACCGGAGCCGTGCCGAGAGCGGCAAGATGTCGGTCGGTGAGTTTCAGAACCAGATCTACGGCTCGTGGGAGAAGGAAGACCCGACGCTCGCGGGCAAGACCCCGTTCGATCCGAGCTACAAGGCCAAGTTTGAGGCGATCTTCTAGGCCGCGCTGCCGTTGATCGGTCTCGACACCGGCCTCGAGCTGGAACTGCTGGCACCGCCCGGGTGGACCCGTCTGGAGGTGGCGGCCGACGTCGGCGTCAGGCTCGGCCTGCGGGTCGAGAGCTTCGTGACGATGAGCAAGGTCCCGGTGCCGCTCGCGGACCTCGGCGCCCTCGATCCAAAGGCCGGCGCCGCTGCCGCGACCGCGCTGCTCGCGGACGTCGCGCGCCACCACGGCGCCGCGGTGCACGCCCTCGCCGAGGACGGGCGCCACTTCTACCTCGCGCATCGGGGCGCGCGGCTCATGGGGACGGACGGTCTACCGCTCTTGTTGTTCGTGCACGACAACAGCATCGACGGCGGTGAGCGGGTCACCGAGGTCGTGACTCGGCCGTTTGCCGGCCTCGAGCCCGTTCGCCTCGACCCGGCGACACCGTCGCGCCAGCCGGCACCGCAGCGCGGAGGCGGAGCCGCGAGCGCGAGGAGCGGAAGAAAGGGCGCGGGACAATCGGCTCACGGCCAAATCGGTCCACGCGGCGTCTTTGCGGCCATCGAGGCGGTGGTCTCGATTCCCGGGGTGTCGTTGCCGCCGCGCGCGGCGCTGCACGTCCACGTCGACGGCCGAGGTTTCTGCGACCCGACCCGGCTGGCGCGGCTGGTGGCGCTGTTCTCGCTCTGGGAGCCGGTCTTGAGGCGGTGGCTACGGACGCCGTCCGATCTGCTCGCGGCGAAGGCCTTGCCGACCGAGCTCGCGCCCCGCCTGCATCAGCTCGCGGTGGCCGGTGCGCCTTGGTCTGCGGCGCAGCAGGCGCTTCGGGAGCTGCTTGCCGGCCGGGGGCACGCGCTGAACCTGTACAACCTCGCGGTCGACGAGCCGGGCAAACGCACGGTCGAATTCAAGCTCGCGGCGCCGTCGTTGTCGCTGCCCTTCATCGAGGCGGTGCGGCAGGTCGCCGTCGGGTTTGCGGCGCTGGCGCTCGACACCGAGCGGAACGCCCCGGTCGATGACGAGGCCGAGCTGCTTCAGGCGCTCGATCCCGATGGCGCGGCGCGGCGCGGCTTGGGCTTGCGCTGACCGGCCTTCAGGCGCTCGGCTGCTGGCGCCCGAGGAAGGTCTGGAGCGCGAGGTAATCGTCGACCGACAGCCCCGAGAAGTGCAGCCCGACGACGTCCTCGACCCTGGTGACGACCGCCAGCACGTCCAGTCTCCCGAGCTCACCGAGGTCCATCGCGACGTTGACCTGGGTGCCGAGCGGCGGCGGCGTGTCGACGTCGGCGGCGGCGCCGCCCAAGCTCAGGTCGCGCGTCTGCGCGAGCTGCGGCCCCGCCGGGTGTTGCAGCTGAATGGTCAGCCGCAGCGGTAGGCGCTCGAACGATCGGTTTTCGCTCCATAAGCCTCTCGATGACGATGCGTGGTAGGTCATGGCGTCCTCCCGGGCTTCGCTTGTCATGGTAGGCCCGTGATCCCGAGATGTCACTACAGATCATCTGGCCGCCCGCGGCGCGCGCGCCCGAAAGGCCAAGGCGCGTTCTGCGCTCGACATTCCATGGAGGGCGTGGCAAGTCATGGTCGCGCCATGCTCTTTCTCGAGAGTTTTGTCCATCGCCACGAGCTCGCCGAGGTGATCCGGCGCTGGATGGTCAATCGACCCGAGCCCGGTGACGTGCGCCGCATCAAGCGGGTGGTGAACTTCAACTCCTACGTGGCCCGCATCTGGCTGGATCACGTCGCCGGCGAGGTGTTGACCACCTTGTTCGGGGCGACACCGGAGCGGCTCCCGATCCGCACCAAGGGCCAGCTGAAGGACTTCGTCGTCGACCACCTCGCCTACACCAACAGCCGCATCGAGGAGATCTGCGCCCGCTACCGCAAGTTCCCCGAGGACTACTACCGCGAGACCCCGATCGACGGCAGCTACTACGTCGTCGACGTCGGCGGCACCAAACGGCTGGTCGGCACCACGCGCATCAAGCACTTCCGCCGCATCGCCGAGAAGGGCGCCCGGCGGATCATCGACTTCATGCTCGGCCGCATCCGCGCCAACGCCGACGCGTTGGCCGACGAGCGCGCCCGCGCCCTGGGCGTGCCCCGCAACCTCCTGACCACGGCGCCCGAGGAGATGGTCAAGGAGTTCGCCCACGCCGAGCGGCGCCTGGTGAAGAGCATCAAGGGCGGCACGATCCAGTCGGGGTTGCCGGTGCTCGCGATCCCGGACGTCGCCGGCCTCAAGGTCATCATCGAGGACAGCGAGTACGACCGCCTCCTCGAGGCGCTGCGCGCCACCGGCCACTGCCAGGTGCTCGAGGCCGAGCGCCACCGCGGCCTCTACAACGCCGTCAACCTGCGCGTCGCCTTCACGATCCCGAGGAACATCCTGGCGAGCTGCCCGCCGACGGGTCGTTACCTGCGGATCCTGGCGTTTCGCGGCTTCGACCCCGAGAAGGTCGCCGCCGAGTACCAGGAGTTTCTGCGCACCGCCGAGGACGCGGTGATCGTCGAGGTCATCGTCTCGACCTTCCAGGAGTATATGGAGTCGGAGATCGGCCGCTGCATGCACGAGGAGCGGGTGCTGAGCCAGCGCGCCCACCGGGAATACAACAGCCACGTCGCGATGAACGTCCGCTGGTTGATGGACTATATCCTCGGGCTGTGCCGCGGCCCCGGGATGCCGGAGGTCACCGACGTGCCGATCAAGCTCTGGGTCAAGTACATGCCCGACACCATCGAGCACCTGATGCGCAGCCTCTACCTCTCCGACGACGTGTTCTTCGACACGATGATCGAGCCGCCGCCGACCCCGGTGACCACCTACTCGCCGCGCTCGGCGCCGCCGGATCCGTCGGTGGTGACGCCAGAGTAGCCCCTGGAGCTCGGCGGTGTCGGTCGTAAGCTTCGACGGCGTGACGCTCTTTCTCGGCCACACCCGGATCGTTCACGATCTGAGCCTGCGGCTCTTCGACGACGACCGCGTCGGCCTCGTCGGCGCGAACGGCTCCGGCAAGACCTCGCTGTTGCGCCTGATCGTCGGCGAGCTCGAGCCCGATCAGGGTCGGGTCCTGAAGCGTCGCGACTGCCGCGTCGGCTTGTTGCCGCAGGAGCTCGAGGTGCAAGGCGGCGAGTCCTTGCTCGCCTTCGTGCGCCGCCAGATCCCGGGACGCGACGAGCTGCACCGTCGCCTCGGTGCCGTCGAAGCGGAGCTGGCCGCGCCGGCGACCGGAGCCGACGAGGCGCGTCTGAGCGAGCTCACGGTGGAGCTCGCGCACCTGCACGAGCGCGTCCTTGGCTACGAGCGCGACTACGCCGACCACCAGGCGCTCCGCATCCTCGCGGGGCTCGGGTTCGTGCCCGGCGACGAGCACCGCGACCTCGGGCACTTCTCCGGCGGCTGGCGGATGCGCGCCGTGCTCGCGTCGCTGCTCTTTCTGCAGCCGGATCTGCTGCTCTTGGACGAGCCGACGAACCATCTCGACATGCCGACGGTCGGGTGGCTCGGGGCCTTCTTGCAGAGCTATCGCCGGCCCTTCGTCCTGATCTGTCACGACCGCGAGTTCTTGAACGACCAGGTGAATCGCGTGGTCAGCTTCGAGGCCGAGGGCGTCCGCCAGTACCGCGGCAACTACGAGCGCTACGTCCTGTTGCGGCAGCAGGAGAGCGAGGTCCTCGAGAACCGCGCCAAGAACCTGGCGCGCGAACGGGAGACCGCGCAGCGCTTCATCGACCGCTTCCGCTACCAGGCGTCCAAGGCCCGGGCGGTCCAGAGTCGGGTCAAAGCCCTCGAGAAGCTCGACGAGGTCGTGACCTTGGGCGAGCGCGACACCGTGCACTTCGTGTTCCCGCCGACGCCGCACACCAGTCGCCAGGTGCTGCGCGCCGAGGCGTTGACCAAGGGCTTCGGCGGCCCGCCGCTGTTCGCCGACCTGAGCCTCTCGGTGATGAAGGGCGAGCGCATCGGCGTGCTCGGCATCAACGGCGCCGGCAAGACCACCTTGCTGCGCCTGCTCGCCGGCGAGCTCGAGCCGGATCAGGGCGGCGTGCATCTCGGCC
Source organism: Deltaproteobacteria bacterium (assembly GCA_016218825.1). GTDB lineage: Bacteria > Myxococcota > XYA12-FULL-58-9 > XYA12-FULL-58-9 > XYA12-FULL-58-9 > JACRCV01. The sequence goes on along the minus strand of JACRCV010000085.1, from coordinate 84,830 downwards.
AACACGTCACCCGGGGCTACTTCGCGCAAGACCAGCGCCAGACGCTGGATCCGGACGCCACGGTCTTCGACGAAGTGGCGCGCGCCGCGGCCGGAGCGCTGCCGCGCACCATCCGCAGCCTCCTCGGGGGCCTGGGTTTCTCCGGCGACGCGGTCGACAAGAAGATCGCGGTGCTCTCCGGCGGCGAGCGCGCCCGGGTCGCGCTCGGCCGGCTGTTGGTCGCGCCGACGAGCCTGATCATCATGGACGAGCCGACCAATCACCTCGATCTCCGCTCCGCCGAGCGCCTCGCCGAGTCGCTCACCACCTTCGACGGCACCCTGATCTTCGCGTCTCACAACAAGAGCTTCGTGCGCCGCCTCGCGACCCGGATCTGGAACGTCGCGGCCCACACCGTCGAGGTGTTTCCCGGCACCCTCGACGAATACCTGACCTCGTCGATCCGGCAGCTGCAGCTCCCCGAGGAGGCGGCGTTCGCGACCGCCGATGCCGGGCCGGCGGCGGCCGAGCGACCGAAGGGCGGCGACAAAGAGCGCCGGCGTCGCGAAGCCGAAGAGCGGGCGCACCGCAGGACCGTGCTCGGCCCGATCGAGGCGCGCCTGAGCGCGATCGAGACCGAGATCACCACGCTCGAGGTCGTGCAGGCGGAGCGCAGCGCGGCGCTCGCCGACCCGAAGACGATGGCCGACACCAAGCGCATCGGTGAATTGCATCGCGCCTTCGGTCAGGACGCCGCCCGCCTCGCGACCTTGAACCGGGAGTGGGAAGCGGTCGGCACCGAGCTCGACCGCGCCCGGGCCGAGCTCGCGAGCGGCTCCTAGACCGGCTTCGCCGTGAGCTGATCGTTGCGCGCCCTTCCTTGCGTTCCTCGCGCTCGCGGCTTCGCCTCCGCTGCAGCACCGGCGGGCGCGACAGTAGGGTCGAGTGAAAACGAAAAGGCTGTAGCGCTTTCGCGATGATGCGACGCCGTCCCCGCCCCACCCGGGGGCGGGATCCGGCGCGGCTCGGGAGCATTCAGGGGTGGGGGTGGGGAGCGCCGCGGCAACCGCGGCGCGGGAATCAAAGGAGGCGGGAAAGGACTGTTGCCTTCGAGGCCGTGCCTCTGTTTTGATGGCGGCGAACGAGCGGTGCACCAACTCCGGAGGACTCCGATGAAGCTCAGCACGCACGCCGGCCGCGCTTTGGCGCTCGCTCTTGTGACCTCCGCCTGCGCCAAGAGTGAGCCCGGCGCCGAGCCGCCGGGGGATCGCGCCAAGCTGCAAGAGGCCGACATGGTCAAGGTGGTGAGCGTCGTCAAAGGCGACGAGGTGCGGGTGCAGGCCGAGGGCAAGAGCGCCCGGTTGCGGCTGGTCGGCATCTACGCGATGGACGACGTCGCCGCGGCGGATCCGACCGCGACCGAGAGCCTCGCCGCGAGCCTGCTGCAATCGGAGATCGTCGGCAAGGTCGTGACCCTGCACCTCGCCACCCCCCCGGAGGACGCGCACGGGCGCTACCTCGGGTCTCTGGACGTCGGCGGCCGCGATCTGGGACTGTCGCTCCTCGAGGGCGGGCGGGTGATCGCCTACACCGAGTTCCCCTTCGACCGCGAGAGCTTGTACCTGCGGGCCGAGAGCGCGGCGCGCGCCGGTAAGCGCGGCATCTGGCGCAAGGACACGCTGGTCGCGACCGCCCGGGGTCTGCGCAAGCAGTGGAGCGAGGCCCGGAGCCAGGGCGGCGCTGCCGCCGCCGACGACGAGCTCTTGGCGCCGGCGCCGGCCGCGCCGCAATGAGGCGCGCCTCGAGCCGTTGTTGCCGCCCGGTCGCGCGCAAACGGTGACGTTTGCTGCCTCGCGCCGTCGGGAGTATGCTCGGCGCCGTTTTTTGACCGGCGAGGGGTGGACCGGTTTTCTGCGGGACGTGACCGCGTCGCCAAAGGAGGCCCTCACATGATCACCAAGCAACAAGCGCTCGACTACCACAGCAAGGGCCGGCCCGGGAAAGTGTCGGTGACCGCGACCAAGCCCTGCTTGACCCAGGTCGATCTGTCGCTGGCGTACACCCCGGGCGTGGCGCAGCCCTGTCTCGAAATCCACAAGAACCCGGACGACGTCTACAAGTACACCAGCAAGGGCAACCTGGTCGCGGTGATCTCGAACGGCACCGCGGTGTTGGGGCTCGGCGACATCGGCGCCGCCGCCGGCAAGCCGGTGATGGAAGGCAAGGGCGTGCTCTTCAAGCGCTTCGCCGACATCGACGTCTTCGACATCGAGCTCGACACCCATGACCCGCAAGAGGTGATCCGCTGCTGCCAGCTCTTGGAGCCGACCTTCGGCGGCATCAACCTCGAGGACATCAAGGCCCCGGAGTGCTTCCTGATCGAGGAGACGCTCAAGAAGACCATGAAGATCCCGGTGTTCCACGACGACCAGCACGGCACCGCGATCATCTCCGGGGCGGCGCTGTTGAACGCCCTCGAGATCGTCAAGAAGGACATCGCCAAGGTCCGGGTGGTCTACTCCGGCGCCGGCGCCGCGGGCATCGCCTGCGCCAAGCTCTACATCCGCCTCGGGGTCCGCCCCGAGAACATCCTGATGACCGACTCCAAGGGCGTGATGTGGGAGGGGCGCGAGGACTACAACCAGTCGAAGCGCGAGTTCGTGCGCAAGACCAGCTGCCGGACGCTGACCGACGCGATGAAGGACGCCGACGTGTTCGTCGGCGTCTCGATCGCCAACACCGTCACCAAGGACATGGTGAAGGTGATGGGGCGCGACCCGATCGTGTTCGCGATGGCGAACCCCGATCCCGAGATCCCGTACCCGGAGGCGGTCGCGGCGCGCAAGGACGTGATCATCGCCACCGGCCGCTCCGACTACCCCAACCAGATCAACAACGTGCTGGGCTTCCCGTTCATCTTCCGCGGCGCCCTCGACGTCCAGGCCACGGCGATCAACGAGGAGATGAAGATCGCGGCGGTGCACGCGCTCGCCACCCTCGCCAAGGAGGACGTGCCGGAGGAGGTGGCGCGCGCCTACGGCCTGTCGACCCTGAAGTTCGGGCGCGAGTACATCGTTCCGAAGCCCTTCGACAGCCGAGTGCTGATGCGCGAGGCGGCGGCGGTGGCCAAGGCGGCGATGGACAGCGGCGTCGCTCGGCGCCGCATCGACATCGAGGACTACAAGCGCCAGCTCTCGGAGCGCATCGGTCGCGGCCGAGTGATCTTGAACGTCATGACCGACAAGGCCAAGAAGGACCCGAAGCGGGTGGTCTTCCCCGAGGCCACGAGCCCGCGCATCCTTCGGGCCGCGAACATCATCCGCGCCGAAGGGATCGGCAGGCCGATCCTCGTCGGCAAGCCGGACGTGGTGCGCAAGGTGGCGGCGGAGGTCGAGGTCAACCTCGACGAAATCCCGATCGTCGACCCGACGACCGCGGAGCGGCGGATGGCCTACGGTGAGAGGTTCTACGAGCTGCGGCAGCGGCGCGGCGTGACCCTCGCCTCCGCGATCGAGCGCATGTCGGACCCCACGTACTTCGGCATGATGATGCTGGCGATGGGCGATTGCGACGCGGTGCTCTCCGGCGTCGAGTCCGACTACGGCACCACGGTGCGACCGGCGTTGGAGATCATCCCGTTGAACCCCGGCATCACCCGGGTCTCGGGCCTCTACGCCATGGTGCGTGACGATCGGGTGTACATGTTCGCCGACACCACGGTGAACATCGATCCGACCGCCGAGCAGCTGGTCGAGATCGCGTTGTCGGCGACCAAGGTCGCGCGTCACTTCAACATCGAGCCTCGCATCGCGATGCTGTCGTTCTCCAACTTCGGCTCGGCGCGCTACCCCGAGTCGGAGAAGGTCGCGCGCGCCACCGCGCTGTTGCGCGAGCGGGCGCCGGATCTCATCGTCGAAGGCGAGATCCAAGCCGACCTGGCGCTGATGCCGGAGATGATGAAGCAGCTCTATCCGTTCTCCCGCCTGAAGCAGGAGGCCAACGTCTTCATCTTCCCGGATCTGAACGCCGCCAACATCGCCTACAAGCTGCTGCAGAAGATGGGCAATCTGCGGGCCGTGGGGCCGATCCTGATGGGGCTGTCGAAGCCGATCCACGTGCTGCATCGGACCCTCGACGTCAACGACATCGTCGACATGGCCGCGATCGCGGTGGTCGACGCCCAAGGGCGCTGATTCGGCCTGGCGCCGGGCGCGAGAGGAGCGGTGCTCGTGACGCGGTCGTGCTTCACCGTGCTCGTCGGCGTCGCCGTTCTCGCGGTGCAGGCAGCGGCGGCGCCGCCTGGGGATGAACCGCGGGCGACGTTGACGGCGGCCGCCAGCGGCAAGGCAGGCGCGCCGGCCGAGACCGCGGCGGACCGCCCGGGCCTGGAGCTCGGTGACTATCCCCGGGCGGCGAACGCGGTCGTCGACGGCGATACCATCAAGGTCGTCGGGCTCTCGGAGAGCCTGCGGTTGCTCGGCGTCGACGCCGAGGAGACCTTCAAGAACGAGGCCGACCGCAGTGCCGCCAAGGCCGGGTTCGCGGCCTATCTCAAGGCCAAGCGGGGGAGCTCGTCGCGCCCGGTGAAGATGGCGACGCCGATGGGCGAGGCCGCCAAGGAGTTTGCCAAGCGGTTCTTCGCCGGCGTGACGAGCGTGCGGCTGGAGCGCGATCATCCCCAGGAGATCCGCGACCGCTACGGGCGCTACCTGAGCTACGTGTTGGTGAAGAAGGGCGACCTTTGGTCGAACTACAACGTCGAGTGCGTGCGCGCCGGCCTCAGCCCGTACTTCGTCAAGTACGGCAACTCGCGGCGCTATCACGACGCCTTCGTCAAAGCCCAGGAGGAGGCGCGCGCCGCGCACCGCGGCATCTGGGACGAGACGGCCGAGCACTACCCGGACTACGACGAGCGCCTGAGCTGGTGGCGGGCGCGGGCGGAGTTTGTCGCCGCGTTCGACGAGGCGGCGGCGGCCGACGCCGGCCACATCAACCTGGCGCGCGCCGATGCCGCGACCCTGCTCGCGGCCCAGGTCGGCAAGAAGACCGCGGTGTTGGGCGGGGTGGCGGCGATCCGCGACACCGGCAAGGGCGTGGTGTTGGTGCTCTTGGGGCGCTCCCGCGGCGCCGACTTTCCGCTGGTGTTCTTCAAGAAAGAGGTCCTGGCGGCGACCGGCATCGAGGCGGCGAAAGACGAGCTCCTGGTGGCGCGCGGCAAGGTGAGCGTCTATCACAGCAAGGTGAAGGACACCGACGAGCTCCAGATCGTGATCGACGACGCCGCGCAGGTGACGACTACGGCGGCGGCAGGGCGTCCAGGCGCGTCACCGCGTCGATGAGCATCGACGCGGTGCGGACCAGATCCTCGAGCAGGACGTATTCGTCGGCGGCGTGGGCCGTGGTCGGCTTCCCCGGCCACGCCGGGCCGAAGCTCACCGCGCCGTCGAAGAGGCGGGCGTAGGTCCCGCCGCGGATGGTGTGCGGCGCGGCTCGCGGCTCGCGGCGCTGGCGGCGGTAGACCTCGAGCAGGGTCCGGACCAGCGGGCTCTCCGGATCGACCAGCACCGGCTCACCGACGTAGCGCTCGCCGGTCTCGGCGATGCGCGGATCGACCTCGCGCTGCAGCGTCACCAGGGCGGCGGCGAGCCTGTCGGCGAACGCCTCCCTGCTCATCCCCGCCGGGCGGCGCATGTTGATCCGCAAGGTCGCGAGGCCGGCGTCGACGCGCAGCACGTCGGGAGCCACGACCAGGGCCCCCATCAACGGGTGCTGGTAGCTCAAGCCCAGCCGCACGCCGAAGTCGTCGCCGTCGAAGAAGCGGTGGATGGCGGTGAACAGCGTCATCACGCCGCCTTGCTCGAGCTCGAGGGCCACCGCGAGCGCCGCGAGTGGCCAGAGCGCGTTCGCGCCCTCCTCCGGCACCGAAGAGTGCACGGCCTTGCCGGTGACCTCGAGCGCCACCTCGCCCGCCGCTCTGTCGGCGGTGACGCTGATGCCGAACGGGCGCCCGGCGCCGTGCCGTCGCTCTTGCTCGGCGCGGCCGAGGACGGTGGCGCGCGCCGTGAGGGCTTCCAGGGTCTCGTTCTTGCCGGGGACCATGCGCAGGGTTGCCGCGCCCGGGACCTGGGTCAGGAACTCGCCGCCTCGGGCGCTGACGATCCGCGCCCGCGTCGACGGCACGGGGGCGGCGACCGGGGCCGAGAGCTCCCAGACGACGAAGCCGTCTTCGCCGACCACGACCGGGTACTCGCCGTCGATCGAGATCGTGAACCGCGCCGGCGGCGTTTGGGCGACGTAGCGCTCCATGCCGTCCCAGTCCGACTCCTCGCCGTTGCCGATCACCAGCTTGATCTCGCCGCGGGGAACGTAGCCGCCGTCGGCGAGTGACGCCAACACCACGAGCGCGGCGGCGATCGGACCCTTGTCGTCCTCGCTGCCGCGGCCATAGAGCCGGCCGTCGACCGTCTCGGCGGCAACGGGGTGGTGGCTCCAGCCGGGCGGGATCTCGTCGGGACCGAGCGGCGGCGCGTCCGCGGCGGTCACCGGCACCACGTCGCCGTGCGCCACCAGCGCGACCGTCGGCGGGCCGTGGCCCAACACCACCTCGAAGGCGTCATTGGCCCCGGAGACCCGAAACTCGAGGCGGTGCCGCCCGGCAAAGGCGCGCAGCACCTCGGCCATCTGCGCGAAGCCGCGGCCGTCTTTGGCGCTCTCGAGGGCGCTCACCGTCTTGCAGGCGACGAGCGCCGTGGTGAGCGACTCGATCTCGGCCTGCGCGTTCCTGTTGAGCATGGCCACGGCCTGGTGGCCGTCCGCCGAGATCCGGAGTCCACTCGCGGGGCCGGCGACCGGCGCCGTCGCGCACGCGGACAGGCCGACGCTGAGCACCAGGATGCGCATCAGGCGCGCACCATAGAACAGGCCGACACGTGTCGCCAGCGGCGGCCGACGGTCGTCGTCCGGCGCTGCAGTCGTGGCAATTGCCCGGTTCCCCTGCTAAAGTCATCACTTTGACCCAGTGCGTCAGAGCCCCGCGTTCCGCATTCGGGGTGCGGCGTACGAGGCAAATGGGATCATGGAGAATCCAGCCACCAGGCGCTTTGGGCCGCTGCACATCGCGTTCTTGAGCGGCGTCGGCCTTTCGGGGTGGGCGGCGCTTCTCCTGGAGACGCTGTCGCCGAACAGCGCGCTGCGCCCCTGGGAGCTGTCCTGGGAGCTGCTCGCGACCGCGCTCTTGTGCGTCGCGGCGCGCTTCCTCGCCTTTCGGATCTTTCGCCGGGTGCGCATCGCCCTCGACTCGGCGTTCTACGTCGCCGCCGCGTTTGCGTTCGGGGTGGTGCCGGCCGCCTGGATGGTGGCGGTGGTGTTGACCGCGGATCACGTGGTGCGGATCTTCGTCGCCGAGCGCGCCCACCAGGGCACGCCGTGGCGCTACGTCGTCGCCCAGGCCGTCTACGTCGGCGGCCTGCCGGCGCTCGGCATCTTCGCGGTCGGCATCATCTACGACGTCGACGGCAGCATGTTCCTGCACTCGGACTGGGGGGTCGCCTGGCGCCTCGCGGCGTTCGGGATCACCTTCCTCGTCATTCACTACACCGTGGCCGGCGGCTCGCACTGGTTCGAAGGGGCGCCGACCCGGGCGCTGTGGCGGGAGTTCCTGCTCAAGGTGGTGCTGGCGGAGTCGACGCTGTTGCCGTTCGCGCTGGCGATGGTCTTCGGCGAGCTACATCAGGGCATCGTGCAGTTCCTGCTGCTCGGCGCCTTGGGGTTGTTGTTCAACTGGATCTTCCGCCGCGGCTATCTGGCGCGCGAGGCGCTCGACTTCCGGGTGCAGGAGCTGTCGACCCTGAACGCCGTGGCGCAGATCATCTCGTCGAGCCTCGAGCACGAGGTGCTGTTGAAGAACATCTCCACCGAGACCCTGCGGCTCGTCGGCCACCGCTCCCGTTTCATGCTCGGGTTGGTCGACGAGTCGGCGAAGACCGCCCACTACGAGCTCTTCGACGAGCAGGGCAAGCGTTACAAGGAGATGGACGCGTCGAGCGACGAGGGGTTGTCGGGTTGGGTGATGGCGCACCGCGAGCCGTTGATGCTCACCGGCGAGCCGGGCGAGTACCTCAAGTTCGCGAAGACCGATCGCTACGACGACCCCGGTTTCCCGTCGTGGATGGGGGTGCCGCTCGTGACCTACGGCGAGGTCATGGGGGTGATGAGCGTGCAATCGGAGGCGGCGGCGGCGTACACCGCGGAGCACCTGCGGGTGCTGTCGGCGATCGCGGATCAAGCGGCGGTGGCGATCGAGAACTCGCGGCTCTACGAGCTCGCGACCATCGACGGGTTGACCGGGTTGTTGGTGCGGCGCCACTTCGACCAACGCCTGCACGAGGAGTGGTGGCGATCGGTGCGCTACGACAACTCGTTCGCGGTCAGCATCTTCGATCTCGACGACTTCAAGGGCCTGAACGACACCTTCGGCCACCAGGCGGGCGATCAGGTGCTGCGGGCGGTGGCGCGGGTCGTCAAGAAGAACGTGCGCGGCGCCGACCTCGCCGGGCGATACGGCGGCGAGGAGTTCGCGTTGCTGTTGCCGCGCGCCAAGATCGCCGAGGCCTGCAAGATGGTCGACCGGATCCGTGCCGACATCGAGGCGATCGTCATGGTCGTCGACGGCCGGCGCTTGAAGATCACCGCCTCGTTCGGCGTCGCCGGTTATCCGGAGACCGGGGTGACCAAGGTCGAAGATCTGGTTGCTCGCGCCGACCAGGCACTGTATCAGGCGAAAGATCAGGGAAAGAACCGCGTGGTGGCGGCGCCCAATGTGCACGCCGGCGCGGTCGAGCCGGCGAGGAGCGCGGATGGCTGAGGCGAAGTCGATCCAGGCGGTCAAGGGGATGAACGACATCCGCCCCGGCGCCACCGAAGCGTTCCTCGACACCGCGGTGTGGCAGAAGATCTTCGCGGCGGCGGCCGCGGTCATGGAGTCGTTCGGTTTTCGCCGCGTCTGGCTGCCGGTCGTCGAGCCGACGGCGTTGTTTCAGCGCGGCATCGGCACCGACACCGACATCGTCGCCAAGGAGATGTACTCGTTCTCCGACCGCGGCGAGCGCTCGTTGACGCTCAGGCCCGAGGGCACCGCCGGCGCGGTGCGCGCTTACGTCGAGCACAACCTGGCGCGCGTCGATCCGATCCAGCGCTGGTGGTACGCCGGGCCGATGTTCCGCGCCGAGAGCCCGCAGAAGGGCCGCTATCGCCAGTTCTATCAGATCGGCGCCGAGCTCCTCGGGATCGCGGACCCGGCCGCCGACGCCGAGCTGCTGTGGATGCTGTGGCAGCTGTGCGGGCGCCTCGGCCTCTTCGAGGTCGCGGTGCGGGTCAACTCGGTGGGCGACAACGACAGCCGCAAGGCCTACCGGGCGGTGTTGCGCGACTACCTCGGCCGGCACATGACCGAGCTCTGCGAGTCGTGCAAGGCCCGCCTCGACACCAACCCGCTGCGGGTGCTCGACTGCAAGCGCGCCCCTTGCCGCACGGTGGTGGACGGCGCTCCCGACATCCTCGACGCGATGACCCCGGCGGCGCGGCAACACTTCGACAAGGTGCTGGCGCTCTTGCAGGCGCTGAAGGTCCCGTTCGAGCGCGATCCGCGCCTGGTGCGCGGCCTCGACTACTACACCGGCACGACCTTCGAGCTCACGACCCGCGCCCTCGGGGCCCAGGACGCGATCCTCGGCGGCGGTCGCTACGACAACCTGGTCGAGGAGCTCGGGGGCATGCCGACGCCCGCGGTAGGCTTTGCCGCCGGGGTCGAGCGCTTGGCGTTGTTGGTGGCGGCGGCCGGGGTGCCGGCGGTCGGGCCGGACCTGTACTTGGTGCCGATGGCGGGCGCCGAGGTTCTGGCTTTCTTGCTCGCGGACGGGATACGATCGGATGGACGGTACAAAGTGGAGGTCGGCGCCGGTCGCCTGAAACAGCAGATGAAGCACGCCGACCGGACCGGTGCCCGATTCGCGTTGGTGTTGGGTGAGGATGAGCTGACATCGCGCCGCGGCAAGCTGAAGAACCTCCGCGCCACCTCGGTGGAGGAGGTCGCGCTCGAGCCGTCGGCTCTCTTGGGAGTCCTGGCGCGAAGTCCTTGAGTGAGGAGCCTGAACTGATGATGCGAACGACTCTGGCCCTTTTGGGCATGTTCCTGGCGCAGACGACCGCCGCGCAGGCGAACGAGAAAGACCGCTTCGAGGTCGGCGAAGAGGTGAAGAACTTCACGCTCAAGGTCGTGAACACCGACGAGGCCGGCGAGCCCTACGTCAGCGTCGAGCGCTACTACGGCGCCGAGGCCAAAGAGCCGAAGAAGGCCATCCTGCTGTCGTTCTTCGCCACCTACTGCGAGCCGTGCAAGCGTGAGATGCCCTACCTCGGCGCGCTGTACAACCTGTACAAAGACAAGGGCTTGATGATCCTCTCGATCTCCATCGACAAAGAGGCCGACCAGATCGAGTTCATCAAGAACCTCGCGAAGCAGAGCAACGTCTCGTTCCCGGTGCTCTCCGACCGCTTCAACATCGTCGCCAAGCGGTTCTACATCTCCAAGCTGCCCTGCGTGTACCTCGTTACCGGCGAAGGCAAGGTCGCGTTCGTCAACGTCGGCTACAACGACGACATCTCGCGGGCGCTGCTCGAGAACATCCGCAAGAGCATCGGCGAGCCGACGACCGATCCGGTGCCCGACGTCCTCGCCAAGTACATGAGCGGGCATCCGGGTGAGGCGACGACCGACGCCAAGACCGAGCCGGCCCCGGCTGGCGCTGAAGCCGCGGCTGCGGCCAAGTCGGCGGAGGCGGCCGCCGCTGAGCCCGCCGCCCCCGACACCAAGGCCAAAGGCAAGGCCAAGGGCAAGGACAAGGGCAAGGCCAAGGGCAAGGGCAAGAAGAAGGGCAAGTAGAGCGACGCTCGCCGTGAAGGTCCGCAGCATCGTTCGCACGACGGGTCTTTGGCCGGGGTTGGTCGCGATCGCGTTGTTGGCGCTCTCGACCGCGGCCGCCGCCGCCGAGGTGACGCCGGTGCCGGTGGATCCGGCCATCCACGAGCGTCTGGCGAGCGCGCTCGCCGGCTCGATCTCCGCCGGCAGTCTTTGGCTGGCGCTGCTCGCGGCCTGGCTCGGCGGGCTGTTGACCGCCTTCACCCCGTGCGTCTACCCGCTGATCCCGATCACGGTGCGCTACTTCGGCGGCATGCGACAGACCGGGCGGGCCCGGGTCATCGAGCTGGCGCTGATCTACGTCTTTGGGATGGTGCTCTTGTACGCCGGCCTCGGGACGCTGTTCGCGTCGTTCCGGATCGTGTTCGGCAGCGCGCTGTCGAGCGGCTTCGTGAACGTCGCGGTGGCGCTGTTGTGCGTGTTGATGGGCCTGTCGATCTTGGGCACCTTCTCGCTGCAGCTGCCGCCGGCGCTCTCTACGCGGCTGTCGCAGCTCGGCGGCAAGAGCGCCGGGGGCGCGCTGGTGATGGGGCTCGTCAGTGGCCTGATCGCCGCGCCCTGTACCGGGCCGGTGCTCGCGGTCATCCTCGCGGTGATCGCGACCTCCGGCGAGCTGTTCTACGGCTTCTTGCTGATGACCGCGTTCGGGCTCGGGTTGGGGGCGCCGTTCTTGCTGCTGGCGATCTCCGCGGGCGGGCTCCAGAGGGTGCCGACCGCCGGGCCGTGGATGGAGATGGTGAAGATGATCCTCGCCACCGCGATGTTCGTCGTCGCGGTGTATTACGTTCACAATATCTGGGGCGACTTCGCGGCGTTGCTCGCGGACGTGCCGTACGGCGGGCTCTTGGGCTGGTTGCTGATCGTCGGCGGCCTGGCCGCCGGCGCGTTGTTCTTGAGTCTCCAGGGTCGGCCGAGCGAGCGGTTCGCCGAGGCGGCCGCGGTGCTGCTCTTGACCGTGGGTGTGTCGGTCGCGGCGTTTGGCGGTCGGGTGACGACCACCGATCCGGGGGTGCCGGGGATCGCGTGGGCGGCCGACCATGCGGCGCAGGCGGCGCGCGCCCGCAACGAGCGTCGCCCGATGGTCGTAGACTTCACCGCGACCTGGTGCGTGGCGTGCCAGGAGCTGGAGCGCGACACCTTCATCGACCAAAAGGTCCGGGCGGAGGCCACCCGCTTCGTCGCGGTGCGCCTCGACGCCACCGAGCTGACGCCGGACATCGAGGAGCTCTTCGAGCGCTACGGGGTCTTGGGGCTGCCCACCGTGGCGTTCGTCGACTCGAGTGGCGCCATCCTCCCGACCCCGCGGGTGACGGGCTTCGTGCCGCCGGACCGTTTCCTGGCGCTGATGCGGCAGGTCCACTGAGCGGCGGCGCCGGCTTCTTGCCCTCGGTGTGCTCCTGGATTTGGATGCCGGCAACCGATTCCGGGGGATCATCCGACTAGACGTCTTGTGGCAGAAGTGTGCTATGGGTTGAGGAGGCGTACGAGGCGCCGCACGTCATGGTCGATATCTGGAGTGGCATCGGAGTCGAGATTTCCAAGAGCAGCGGCGAGTGGCTCTATCGCGTCGGCGAAGACATGCGCGGGCCGGTGCCGATCAAGGCGTTGGCGGAGAAGCTCATCAAGGGTGAGCTGCCGCTGACGACACCCGTCGCCCTCGAGGGCGGCGAGTTTCATCCGGTGGTGCAGGTCAAGGCGTTCGCGGTCCACATCGCCGAGGCGAAGAAGGCGGCCCGCAAACGCAACGCCGCGAAGGTGCGGCGGATCTTGCTGGTGTCGGTTCTGGTGTTGCTCGCCGGCGGCGCCATCGGCGGCTTCTTCGTCTACGAGGCCTACAAGAAGGACGAGGCCGCGCGGCTGGCGGAGAAGCAGCGCCTCGCGGACGAGGCTCGCCGGCTCGCCGAGGAGCGCTCCAAGCTCGGGCAGATGGATCTGGTGGCGCTCGTCACCTTGGGCACCGAGGCCGAGGTGAAGATCAAGTCGGAGCGCCGGGCGGCGCCACGCCCGAAGAGCACCGGCAAGGCCGTCGAGGAGAGCAAGGCGGCGCCGAAGGCCGAGGACTTCGTGTCGGACTGCACCCGCAGTCAGGGCGACATCCTCGCGGCGCTCGGCAAGCACGTCGCCAAGCTGAACGTCTGCGTGCTCGAGGAGAAGAAGGGCCCGGAGGGCAATCTGCTGCCGTCGACCTTGGAGATCGAGTTCGTCGTCCGACCCGACGGCAAGGTCGTCGAGTTCGGCATCACCGATCGTCACTACCGCGCCGGGGCGCTGAAGAACTGCATGACCAAGGTCTTCAACGGCATCAAGTACCCGACCGCCGGCGGCAGCAACTGCCCGGTCACGCTGCCCCTCAAGATCGGCAGCTAATGGCGCCGTACCTGCTTTGATTCCCGCGCGGACGGTGCGTCCGCGCTCGTGACCCCCGCTCCCCCGACCCCTCGCCCCGGGTGGCCCCGGGTGTGGCGACGGGCGCGCTACTCGCTCGCGACCTTAACCCGGCGTCGTTTCCAATCGATCGTCACCACGACGCGGCCGCCGGGCGGCGCCGCGAGCGGCTCCTTCAGCTTTCCGAAGCGATCGCTGATGAGCTCGAGCTCACAGGCGCCGGCCGGGATCGGGGTCGGGACGAAGCCCGGCGCGCTCCCGATCTCAGTCCCCGCCAAGAGCACCCGGGTGCGGTGCTTGGTCCGCACCTCGAGGATCGCGGGCGCCGGGGTCACGACGGGCGCCGGCTCCGGCGGGGATGGCGCCGGCCGGGTCAGCCAGAGGGCCAGCAACCCGGCGAGGACGGTGATGACCAGGGTTGCCGCCGGTGCGGCCCACCGCAGCCACGCGACCCGGCGCCGGCCGCGGCGCTGCGGCGTACTCGCCGCTGTCCGATCGACCACGGTGTCGACCGGGACGACGGCGTCGGTCTCGGCCTGCGTCGGATCGAGCGCCCGGATGCGACGGCGCACGAGCTCCATCTGCTTGTCGTCGTGATCGCGGCCCGCGATCTTCGCTTGCTCCGCCAGGTGTGCGAGGGTGCGCGCCCGGTCGCGGACCCGGGTCGCCGCCGGGTCGGCTTCGAAGCGCGCCAAGAGGTCGCGGACGTCGCGCTCGCCGATGCCGTCGAGCACGCCGCGCAGCGCTTGGCGCACCTCCTCGGCGGACTTCGGCCGGCGCTCGCGTTTGACCTGCAACGACCTGTGGACGAGCGCACAAAGCTCGGGGGACAGATCGGGGCGCAAGGACGCGAGCGGCGCCGGGGTCTTGTCCTTGAACTCCTGCAGCAGGCCGTAGGGGCTGTCGGCCTCGAACGGCAGCTTCATCGACGCGAGGTAGTAGAGCAGCGAGCCGAGCGAGAACAGGTCGGCGCGCGGATCGAGAGGCTCCTGCAACAGCTGCTCGGGCGCCATGAACCCCGGGGTGCCGACGATGTCGGTGCGGATCGCGGCGGCCGCGGGGCCGAGCGCGGTGTCGGGAGCGATCGCCTTAACGATGCCGAAGTCGGCGAGCACCAGCCGGCCGCGATCGATGAAGACGTTCTCCGGCTTCAGATCTCGATGGATGACGCCGGCCGCGTGCGCCGCGGCGAGCGCCGCGGTGAGCTCGTGGCCGATGGCGGCGATGACCGACTCCGGCAGCGGCGCCTGCTCGCGCACCAGCTTGCCGACGTGCGGGCCGCGCACCAGCTCCATCACCAGGAAGAGGTAGGCCTCGGGGGAGCCGCCGTAGTCGTAGATCTCGACGATGTTCGGGTGCTTCAAGAGCGCGATCGCGTGCGCCTCGCGCTCGAAGCGGGTGCGGTACTTCGGGTTCTCGGCGAACTCCTTCTGCAGCACCTTCAGGGCCACCTCGCGCTGCAGCTTGGTGTCGAAGGCGAGGTAGACGCTGCCCATCGCGCCGCGGCCGAGCCCGAGGCGGATCTCGTAACGGTCGATCTTGGGGTAGCTCATCTCGGGGTCGGGGGCCGGCGGCAGCGGACGGGCGCTAGGGCTTGTGCTCGACCTCCAGGGTCACTTCGCCCGGGCGGATGAAGCCGAGCTCGTCGCGGATCACGTGCTCCTGGACCTCGGCGCGGGTGCGCAGGGCCTCGATCTGCCGGCGCAGCTCG
Source organism: Deltaproteobacteria bacterium (assembly GCA_016218825.1). Taxonomy (GTDB): domain Bacteria; phylum Myxococcota; class XYA12-FULL-58-9; order XYA12-FULL-58-9; family XYA12-FULL-58-9; genus JACRCV01. The sequence goes on along the minus strand of JACRCV010000085.1, from coordinate 69,780 downwards.
GACACCTCGCTCTCGAGGCGGCCGTTCTCGGCGCGCAACGCCTCGAGATCGGCCCGGGCCTTCTGGTGCCGCCCCCAGCCCTCGGGCTCGAGGAGGGTCTGCAACAGCAACAACGCGCTGACGAGCAGCAGGAGGCCCCCGAGGATCACGTGGCTGATGCGCATCGGGAGATGGTAGAGCGCAACGCTCGGCGGAGGCAAGCACCGGCGCTTTGCCCTCCGGTCCGGCGGCGTTCGGCCGCGGCGGCGCCGCGCCGCTACTCTGTCGAGACGATCTGCACCTTGCCCTTGAAGGTGCCGAAGAGGTTGCGGCCGGTCTCGAAGATGACGGTGAAGTCACCCTGCACCGTGCCGTCGGCCTTGAAGTCGAACTCGTCGAAGTGCATCTGGCCGCCGGTCACCGCCGGAAACAGGCCGCCCACCGCGGCGATGCGCTCCACCGTGACCTTCTGCTTGAAGACGTCGTCGGTGATGTCGGAGCTCGCGCCGATGTTGAGGTTCTCGGTCTCGACCGTGACCTTGCAGACCTTGTCCTCGCCGCCGTGCAGCGCCTTGACGTACTCGATGAGCAGGTCGAGGTTCTGCTTGCGAATGTCGACGCGGTCGAAGTCGAGGGCGTACGACTCGTCAATCGATCCCCAGAGATCGTTCGGCGGATCGCCGCAGGCGCCGAGCGTCAAGAGCAGCGGGATGCAGAACAGCGCCACCGGTCTCATGTCGACCCTTTCTCAGTTGGCGAAGTGGCCCTGCGCCACCATCGCCGTGCCGCGGCTGATGTCTTGGAACGCGACGCTCGGGAGGCCGGTCGTCGGGTCCACCACCACCGAGGTGTAGATCCCGGCGGACACCGACGCCTCGTGGAAGAGGTCGAACTTCCACCAGGTCCCCTGGTCGTCGCGCCACGCGAACCGCGGCCGATCGTCGGCCTGGGGGCAGGAGGGGTCCGGGCCGCAGTAGTAGTAGCTGGCGGCCGGGCGGCTCTGGCCGTCGAAGGCCAACGACGGGCTGCCGCCGACCCCGGAGTCGACGATGCGACACTGCGCCCAGGTCGCGCCGGCGTCGACGCTGCTGCAGTAGTACAACTGGTTGAGCTTGGCGCCGTTGGCGCTCTCGCCGACGTGGAACAGCAGGCCGAGCGTGCCGTTCGGCGCCACCGCGAGCTGGATGCGCTCGCCGAGCTTCAAGGTCGAGAACGGCGTCGCCACCGAGACGTCGGTCCAGTCGGTGCCGGAGGCGCGGGTCAGCACGTGCAGCCCGTTCTGCTTGTAGCCGGTAAACGCGACCACCGGCACGGTGCCGACGTAGGCCAAGGCCGCGTACAGGCCGAGGTCGCTCCAGGGTCGGATCCCGGTGATGGCGCCACCGCTGTAGGGCGGCGCACCCTCGTAGATCTCCGAGCCGCGGAAAGCCTGTCCGTCGACGTCCCAGAAGTTGTGATAGTCGGTGAACGCGACGCCGATGGTGCCGGAGCTCGACCGGGCGATCGCCGCCCAGGCGCCCACGTCCGTGCCGGTGCGGCAGGCGTTCTGCATGACCGAGCAGCACTCGCAGGTGCCGCTGGCGATGCAGGGATCTGGGGTCGGGGCGAGGACGCAGTCGTTACAACAGGCGCCGCTACCGGTGACCGGCGCGGTGAGCGTCCAGCTGTTGGGCCCGTTGCGGGTCCCGAGGACCAGGTCGGTAGAGCCGCAGGCGGCGAGGCCGGGTCCGCCGGCGGCGACCGCCACCACGACACGGCCCGTGCCGTCGAGAGTGGCGTCGAGGCCGAAACGGGAGGTCACGTAGTTAGGCGGCCCCACCTGCGACAACGGCAACACGTCCACCGTCCAGGTGCTGGCGCCCGCGGCGCGCGCCCCGGCGTGCAGCTCGTAGTTGACGCCGGGGGCGGCCTCGCCGCCAAACACCGCGATGTCACAGGTCGGCATGTTGGCGACCTTCTTGAGGAAGAGGTAGTGGAGCGTGCCGTCGCTGGTCCGCACCATCTTGCCCTGCACCCCGGACGGCTTCGTCTGATCGGTCCCTTCGACGGTCTCGTAGGTCCAGGTCAGCGTGTCCCACGGCGGCGGCGGCGTCCCCGGGTCGCCGTCCCCGGGGCCGGCGTCGGCGTGACCCGGGTCGCCGATCTTCACCGGGTTGCCACCGGCGCCGTCACCGCTGTTGCAGCCGCCGACACAGAGGAAACAGAGCGCCACGGCGCGCTGGCGAAGGGCGACGCAGCTCTTGTGGGTCGTCATCGGGACCTCATCGAAGAAACACGGAAATTCGAGCGTCTAGGTGAAAACGTAGCCTGAAACCAGTCTGTTGTCACTCGGCGCGGCCTCGTGGTATCGCCACTGCAAAGGAGTCTCCCATGACACGACGAGCGTTGGCGATCTTGACGGCGGCGATGTCGGTGACGATCGCCGCCTGCGGGAGCGACACCCCGGCGCCGGCTGCGGAACAGCTGCCGCAGGCGCCGCAGATCCTGCCCAATGCGCAGGAGGGCGTGATCGGCTTCGCGCTCTCGGTGCAAGGCGAGTCGCAGAGCGTCGATGCGGTGTTCGTCAACGGCGGCACCGATCCGTTGGTGTTGACGAGCATCGAGCTGGTGCCGCACCAGACGACGGCGTTCACCCTCGGCCACGTCGAGCCGGCGTCGCTCACCGTCGAGTCGCGCCACGCGATCGGCATTCCGATCTCGTTCACCTGCCCGGGGCGCGGCGTCTACCTCGCGGACCTGGTCATCAAGAGCAACGCCGCCAACTACCCCGAGCTGACCCTGCAGGTCGTGGCGCCCGGCGCCGGGCTGCGGGTGCCGGAGGCGGCCGACATCGAGCCCTTCGAGAGCACCGTGACCCTCGCGACCACCGCCGGGCTCGCGGTGCCGGCCGGCCTCGTGCGGCTCTACAACCTCGGCGGCGCGAGCCTGGAGCTGCAGCGCTACTCCGTTGTCGACACCACCAACTTCGCGTTTCTGTCGGGCACCGCGGTCCCCGGCGCGGTCTGCGCCCCGGGCGCGGCGTGCGTGCCGGTGTCGGGCGCGGCCCAGGGTTGCTGCGGCAACCTGACCTGCGTCGCCGAGCCCGCGCCGCCGGGCAACTGCGAGTCGATCCTGCTCGGCCCCGGTCGGTTCATCGTCTTCGGGGTCACGTGGGCTTCGGGGGCGCAAAGCGGCAGCCACACGAGCGCCGTCCTCATCCAGTCCAACGACCCCGACACCGCGACCTTGGACGTCACGGTCTCCGGCACCAAATAGGCGCAAGCGCTCGGCGCTCAGTTGCTGGTGCACCACAGCGCCGGGCAGGAGCTCGCGCACCCCTCTTCGAGGGTCACCGTGAAGCTGTACTGGCCCGCCGGGTCGCGATCGTCGCGGTCGTCGAACCACTCGTCGTTGACCCAGACGTTGAGCTGCGACCCGCCCGAGGCCACGATGTTGCAGGCGCCGCCGGGCTCCTGACACGGAGTGCAGTTGGAGCCGGTCACCGCGATACCGCAGTTGTACCTGCAGAAGCCGGAGTCGCTGCTGTTGCGGGTGATCGCCACGCGCAGCTGGACGCTGCCGGTGTAGGTGAGGGTCGCGGTCATGTGGCCGAGCCCCATGCCGGCCGACGCCCCGAGCGGGATCTTGAAGAAGTCGCTGTCCCCCTCGTAGGAGATGAAGCCCTCGCCGGTCACGCTGCCGGCATAGACGATGCTCGCCGGGCCGATGCTGGCCAGCACCCAGGTCCGCGGCACGTAGCCCGCGGGCCCCGAGATCTTGAACACCGTCAGGCCGACGCCCGAGGCGTAGAGCTCGAAGTTGACGCTCGTCGCCCCGGACGGGATCGGGAGCTGGCAGTCGCCGCTCGCCGGCGCGGCGTCGGGGCACATGCTGCTGACGGCGCCGGCGTTGGCGCAGTTCGGGCTCGACGCCGGCACGTCGCAGACCGTGCCGCCGCTGCCGCTCACCACCTGGAACCCGAGTGCCAACAACGCCGCCGGCGCGGATGACACGGTCGCCGACATCACCGGGGTCGGCGAGCCGTCGATGACCGAGCGCGGCCCGGTCACCGCGATCCTGACCGGCGCGGCGCTGGTCGCCAGGTACACCGGCAAGTAGGAGTCGACGCTCACCGGGGACGCCGCGGTGTCGGTCGCGGTGATCGTCACGTACTTGCCGGCGGGGTCCGTGGTCGGCGGCAGGTAGTACACCGCGGTGGCCGGCAAGCTCACCGGCCCGGTGAACGGGGTGGCGGAGCAGGCCGAGTCCAACCACAGGCTGCCGCCGCCGGCGAGCGCGAGATCGAAGCTGACGCCGCTGGCGCTGGTGCCGGTGTCGTCGAAGACCACGAAGCTCAGCGCGGTGCACGCCGGGATCGCGGCCGCGGTCGCCGAAGCCGGTCCGGAGAGGAGCGCGAAGCTGTGGCCGCCGGTGGAGCCGGGGTCCGTGGTGATGTTGCCGCTGACCGTTCGGGCGCGCTTGAAGAAGCCGTCTTTGTCGACGCCGTCTTGGTTGTAGGCCGGGTTGCCACCGTTGCAGGTCACGTAGTCGGTGAACAACGGCCGCGGGACGTAGCAGTTGTCCTCGTTGCTCCTGTCGCCCAGGTCGGGCTCGGCTTTGTGGGTGAGCGTCAGGGTATACGGTACGGTGGCCGAGAAGCCGGGGACCTGGGTCGCGGCCTCCGGGATCTGCTGCACCAGCACGTAGACCACACCCTGCGACACCGGGCTCGCCGAGCTGTAGTAGAGCGGCACCTGGAAGTCGATGGCGTTCGGAGTCGGGCCGCCGAACTCGCGCGACTGGGTCACCGGTTGGTTGTCGCGCAGATCGTAGGGCGGCCGCGCGGTCCACGCCTCGATGCACTTGTTGGTCGCGGTGATGCAACGGCCGCCGGCGCCGCAGGTGCCGCCGACGCCGCAATCCTGGCCGGTGTTGCGATACAGCTGGACGTCGAGGAGGTAGTCGGTGCTCGCGGAGACCGCGGCGATCTGGAGCAGGCTGTTGACGGTGACGCTCGTGGCGCGGTCCACCCGGTACCAATCGACGTCGTTCGACGCGATCAGGCGCTCGCCGTGGGTCGCAGCGTTGCCGGTGGTGCTGACGTTCATCACCGTCGCGGTGTTGGGGTCGTCGTTGCGCCGCGTCGGGTCTGGAGGCAGCGCCTCGTCGGCGTCCACCACCACCTTGAAGGTCAGGGTGTAGCCGTTGACGTCGTCGGTCAGGTTGCTGGCGTTCCACAGCCGCAGCACCAACGGGCCGTTGGTCGGCATCGCCAGCGTCGCCTTGAGGCTGTTGGTGGTCCCGACGCGCGTCACCTGGGCCGGGGCTGCGAACGCCAGGCCGCCGCGGTCCAACGACCACGTGGGCCGGGCCTGGGCGCCGTCGGGCCAGCGGACGTCGATCGCGACCACCGGCGGGCTGGTGTAGCTCAGGGGCGCGACGCTCGGATCGAGGACGAACCAGTCCTCGTCGTTCTCGTAGGAGAAGAAACCGTTCACGGTCGCGACGCCGCCGGAGAGGAGCGGCGCCAGGTTGGTCGCGGTGTTCAGGGCGTTGTTCGGCTCGTAGACGTCGGGGTCGGCCGCGGTCGCCACCGTGAGCTCGTACTGGGTCGCGGCGTCCTCGGCGTTGTTCTTGTCGTCGAAGATCTTGATGTAGTAGTCGCCGGGGATGAACGCCGGGATCGTCGGTGTCAGCCGATGCCGGGTGCTGGCGCTGTCGGGCTCGACGACGCGGTTCAATCTTTCGATGCCGCCCGGCGTGCAGCTCTCGCCGCTCTCGCAGTGGGCGTCCGCGAAGCAGGTGCTCGCGGTGGCGGACCGACAGCCGTTGCGCGCCGCGTCACACTGCCCGCCGTTGCAGTGAAACACCTGGGTGCCGCCGCAAGCGGCGCAGTCGGTGCGGTTGGCGGTGCAGGTGCCGCCGGTGCAGGTGGGCTGGCGCACGCCGCCACAGGTGGCGCAGGCGGCGTCGGTCGCGGCGCAGGCGCTCGTTTGGCAGCCGGCGTTGTCGCTGCAGCCGATGTGATCACCGCGCACGCACAGCTCCTTGACGCCCCACCACTCGGCGCCGAGCGCGATGTTGCCCGACTTGCGGTACTCGACGGCGAGCTTGACGAGCTGCCGCTCTCCCGAGACGCTCACCTTCCAATAGTCCCAATCGGAGCGCGGACAGATGGTGTCCTGCAGCAGGGTCTGGTTGGTGATGTCGTCGGCGGTCACGAGGTACGCGGTCTCGGGGCTGTCCGAGGGGTCGGGCGGCAGGCAACCGGGCCCCGGCAGGCCGACGTCGGCGCTGATCGGCGGCACCCGAACCTCCGAGGTGCAACCGGCGAGGGCGGCGGCAGCGGCCGCGAGCCTCAGTACTTGTGCAGACAGTCGACGTCCGGATTGAAGTCCTCCGGGAACACGAAGGTCTGCTGGTCGCACCAGCCAGCTTCCTGGCAGTCGCCGAACGGACACACGTCGTCGTGTTTGCATTTGAGTCCCTCATCCACGGGTACACACCAACGGCGCGCCGGATCACAGATCGCGCCGGCACCGCAGTCCGCGTCGCTAGTACATTGCGTCGTCTCGAAGGTCCGCCGCAGGCAGAAGCCGCGCTCGGTCGAGCAGCGGTCACCCTTGGCGCAGTCGGAGTCGAGGCCGCAGGCGCCGTACGGGTCGACCGCGCACACCCCGACGTCGACGGCGCAAGGTCTGCCGCCGCAGTCGGAGTCGGCGGTGCAGGCGGTCGCGGCGTAGGACGGCGGCGCGAGGTTCAGGCACCAGCCCTTGTCGACGTCGCAGATGCCGTCCCCGGCGCCGGCCGCGGAGTCGCAGTCGTCGTTCGCCAGGCACTTGCGGCACTGGCGGTAGTTGACGCTCGTCGGGTCGGTGTCGCAGCGGCTGCCGCGACAGTCGGCGTCGCTGGCGCAGCCGTAGGTGGCGCAGGTGTTTCGCTGCATGATGCTGTTCGGCGGCACCGTGGTCGTGCAGCTGCCGCCGTTGCACGCCGCCGACGAGCCGCAGGCGCGACCGCGACCCGGGGGCATGCCGGCATAGGCCCGGCAGTGACCGCTCTTCAGATCGCACTGGCCCGGGGTGACGTCGCTCGCCAGCTCGCAGTAGAAGCACACGTTCGGGCCGTTCTCGTCGACGTCCTCGGGGTCGGCGCACCCCGGGTCGGTCGTCGCCCCGGCGCCGTAGTCGATCAGGCCGTCGCCGTCGTTGTCGAGGCCGTCGTTGCAGGCGCGGATCAGGTTGGAGGTGCCGGGCTGGCGGGCGTTCAAGTCGAGCCTCTCCACCGGATCGTTGGCCGCGAAGCATCCGGGCTCGACCGGGAAGTCGCACAGGCCGTTGCCGTCGTCGTCGAGCCCGTTCGCGCACTCCGGCAAGCCGGCCCCGGTGTTGCCCGGGTCGCCGCAGCGGGGCAGCGGGATCGGATGGCCGCCCTCGGTGGTATCGTAGGCGTCGCCACAGCCGGGGTCTGCCGGCCAGTCGCCGCTGCCATCGCCGTCGTCGTCGATGCCGTTGGAGCACTCGACGCCTGGATCCTCGCTGTCGTCCATCGAGTCGAAACAGTCGGGATCGAACGGGTAGTCGGTATTGCCGTCGTTGTCGTTGTCTTTGCCGTCGGCGCAAGCCCGACAGGGCAGGCCGCAGTTGACGCCGTTCTCGGTGTTGGCGTTGGTGCACAAGCGCAGGCCGCTGGCGTTGGCGGTGGTGCTGCAGCGACCGACACCGTCGCCCAGGCGGCGGTCGCAGTCGCGGTCGGAGCTGCAGTTCATCGGCGGCGGCTTGCAGCACGAGCAGGTCGAGCCGTCGTTCGCGAACTGGCACCACAGGGTGTCGAGGCCGCAGTCCTGGTTGTTGGAGACGTGGCAGGCGACCTTGTTGGGCTCGAGCACCGCCGCGGGCGCGTAGGTGTCGGACGGGCGGCGCGCCGGGAGCTCGAAGCGGCCGTTGGCCGGGATCTTGAGGTCGCGCTCCTCGATGTAGCGCGGCTCGATGCAGGCGATGCGGTACAAGGGCTCCGAGAGCGGATCGTCGTAGGGCGTCTGCGCCATGTAGAGCATGATCCGATTCCAGCCGTCCAACGACGGGGCGTTGCCGCACAGCGTGCCGGCGGCGGTGCAGTCGGTGTTCAGCAGGCAGGGGAGCGCGGCGCGGTCGTGGCACAGGCCGTTCTCGAGGTCACACACCTCGTACGGCGCGGTGCAGGGAATGTTCGGGCCGCAGGCCGCGGCAGGGCTCGTGACACAGAAGCCCCGGGCGCGCGTCGCCGGGGTGCCCTTGGTCGACGCCAGCGAGATGTTGGTGACCCGGAAGTCGTAGCACGCCTGGCCGGTCATGATCGGGAGCTCGGTCTGGGTGTAGTCGTAGGCGATCGCGGCGCGCTCGCCGACGTCGTCGATCTTCGGGTCGGTGTGCCAACGCAGCTCGTCGGCGTTGGTGCCACCGTCGGCGTCGGCGTCGTTCTGATGGTCGAAGAGCGGCGTCGCCGAGTTGGCGTCACCGCCTGACTGGACCTCGACCGAGTCGGCGATGCCGTCGGCGTCGGTGTCGTACGCCCGGCGCAGGGTGCCGAGGAACATCTCCTCGCAGTCCAAGAGCGAGTCGCTGTCGGCGTCGACCCTGTCGAAGGCCGAGCACTGCGCGTCGGTCGGGTCGAGGGGATCGAAGCCGGAGAGCCGGAAGCGCCACTCGATGCCGTCGGCGAAGCCGTCGCCGTCGGTGTCGCGCCAATACGGCGAGGTGCCGAGGTCGGCCTCCTCGAGGTCGGTGAGCCCGTCGCCGTCGCTGTCGGCGTCGACGTGATCGTGGTCGGCGCGGGCGTTGGTGTTCGCGACGATGAAGTTCGACATCGCGTACAGGCGCCGGGCCTCGGCGAACTCGAAGTCGAGGAAGTTGATCGCGTCGCCGTTCCGGAACTGGAGGAAGGTGCCGCCGCCGACCGCCGCCATCTGCGACAAGAGCTTGCGGGTGACCGCGCCCTTGGAGACGAAGTCCGGGGCGTTCGGGTCGACGACGTTCAAGCCGTAGCAGTCACTGGCGAGGGTCATCGGCGCCGAGGTGATCCCGAGGCAGCGGCACTCGTCGCCGTTGACCGGCGAGGTGAACATCGCGTCCACCGCGGCGAAGCCGGTGCTGAAGGCCACCGGGATCTTGTAGAGCGCCTCCAGGGCCTTGATGCGCGCGGCGCCGCCGATCGCGGCGCGCAGCGAGTTGCTGTCGTTGGAGCAGTTGTTGGGAAACGGCATGCCGTCGGAGAGGAAGAAGATCTGATAGCTCGAGCGCGGCCGGGCGGTGTCTGTCATCCGCGCCATGTCGGTGTCGAGGATCTGGAACGCGGTGGCGAGCGCCTTGTCATAGCCGGTGTTGGAGCTGGTCTCGGCCATCCGCACCAGGTTGGAGAGAACCTGGGTGCCGTTGTCCGAGAAGCCCGGCAGGCCGAGCTTGTTGCGGGTGTGCACCGCGACGTCACCCCAGAAGCTCACGAGCGCGAACTCGACGCCGGCCTGCAGCCGCAGGGTCTCGGGGTCCTCGATGAACTCGTTGATGACCTCGGCGACCGCCTCGATGCGGCGGTTGTTCTTGTCGGTCACCTGCATCGAGTTCGAGCGGTCGATGATGAACATGATCTTGAGGAAGGACTCGAGGTCGTCGGCGCCCTCGGCGCAGAAGGCGCCGCTCACCGCCACCTTGTTGTCGATCGGGTGCTCGAGCACCACCGGCGGGATGTAGAAGTTGGATTGGGTGCACGCCAGGGTCAACGCCAGCCAAGCGCCAATCACGAGCGATCGCATGGGGCCTCCGTTCACTCGGCCATCACGCAGTCGGCCTGCGGGGCGAACAACAGCGCCGGGGTGTTGAATTGGGCCTCGAGGTTGCCCAGGTACTTGAACCGGCCTTCATCGATCACGATCTCCCCCGAGCTCGGGACCTTGAGGCTCGGGGGGATGTACTGGGCGCGCACGCAGGCGGCGCGGACGAGCGGTGAGCCGGAGAGGTTGTCGGCCATGTTCTCGAGGATGTAGAGCCGCACCTCGTTGAAGCCGACGCCGTCTTGGAACCCGGGGATGCGGGTGTCGAGGGTGTAGGCCAGCTGCATTCGCCGCACCTGGAAGTCGTAGCACGACCGCCCGTCCACCATGTTGCCGGTCTCAGGGCGCGAGTAGCGGTAGCGGCTGCGGGTCTCTTCGTCGGTCTGTCGGACGGTCGGGTTCAGGTGCCACTCGATCTCGACCGCGTTCGGCAGGCCGTCGTTGTCGGCGTCGTCGTCCGCGTCCCAGCGGCTCGGGTCGAGGCCGAAGGTGACCTCTTGCAGATCGGGGATGCCGTCGCGGTCGGTATCGGGCTGGGTTGGATCGGTGCCGATCGCCAGCTCCTCGCAGTCGTGCAGGCCGTCGCGGTCGGTGTCGAGGAACCCGAGCTCGTCGCAGTCACCGGCGCCGCAGCGGTCCACCGGGCCGCGCCGGCCGCGGCAGGCCGGGACGGCGCCGTTCACCACGTCCGCCTCGACGCACACCCCGGTTCGAGTCGCGAGGCCGTCGCCCGCCGCGGTGTCGTCGATCGGCGGGTAACAGGCGTCCTTCGGGTCGAAGGAGAAGCCGGTCTGTCGGGTCTCGATCAGGTCGCTGTAGCCGTCGGCGTCGGTGTCCGGCTGCGTCGGGTCGGTCCCGAGCCCGAACTCTTCTTCGTCGGTGAGGCCGTCCAGATCGGTGTCCGGCTCGAGGCCGCCGTTCCTCAGCCTGGCGGCGCGGTTGTCGGCGAAGAAGCCGCGGATCACGCGCTGCTGCTTGATGGCTTCGAAGTTGATCTGCAGAAAGTCGATCTGGTCGCCGCCGTAGAACTCCATGTACTGGCCAAGGCCGAGCTCGGCTACCTGCTTCATCAGCGGCGCCGCCTGCGACGAGTCGCCGAAGATGCCGATCACCGCGGGGTCGGCGAGCGGGTCCATCACCAGGCCGGAGTGCACCCTGAGCTCGCCGAGCTGGTAACGGTCTTGCAGCTCCATGATGTCCGAGATCTTCTGCAGGATCTGGTACGGCTGGTTGTAGTCGTTGCCGCCCTCGAGCTCGGAGGCCGCGGTGCCGCCGAACAGCGTCGCCTCGCCGCCCTGCTGGTCGCAGCAGTGGTTCGCCTGATCGGTGTTGGCGGGGTCGTTGAACGCGCATCCCGCGGCGCCGTTGGCGCAGGTCCCGTACCGCCCGCGGTCGCAGACCGTGCCCGGGCGCTTCAATAGGCAGTTGACGTAGTTGGAGCTCTCGCACATCCGGTACGGGCCGCCGGTGACCGGGTCGAGGTCGTTGCCGATGCCGATGGTGCACTGCGGATCGGGCATGCCGTCGGAGATGAAGATCACCACGTACTTGGTGCGCCCGAGCTCCGCGAGGCCGCGCTGCGGATCCACGCGGATGCAGCCCATGTCGCGGTTCAGCTCGTTGTAGGCCACGGAGAGCGCCCCTTGATAGTCGGTGAGGGTGTCGGCCTGGGCGAGGTTGTTCAGCGCCTCCATCAGGCTGTTGGCGCCGGTCAGCTGGCGGGTGAAGACGTCGCAGCCGGTCGACACCGGTGGCGTCGCGGTCACCGAGGCGTTGAAGACGACCACCTTGAAGTAGGTGTTGCCGAGCCCGATGAGGGAGTTGATCGTCTCCTCGACCGCCACCACCCGCTGCCGGTTCTGGTCCGAGAACTGCTGCGAGCCCGAGCCGTCGACCACGAACAGCACCTTCACCGGGTACTCGACGTTGCCGGCCGGCGAGGTGCAGAAGCTGCCGCGGAGCGCGACCTCGTTGTCGACTCTGGGTACGACGACGTCTTCTTCGGGGGGCTCGAGGCGAACGTCGGAGCAGGCGACCGCCAGACAACAGAACGAGAGCGCCAAGCGTCGCATGCCGATCTCCCAAGGTGAGAACGTTGGCGGAAGTTTACCTCAAGAAAAGGGCGCAGCCCCTTCCGTGAGTTTCCTCGACGGGAGGGGCTGCGCTTGACATTCACTCGCTACGGATCCGGCGCCCTCGCCGTTCTAGCGGCGGCGGCGGCGGAGGGCCACCAGGCCCAGCGCCAGGGCGACGAGACCCGCCGACGACCCGGTCGCGGCGCAGCCACCCTTCGGCTCGCCTTCGACCTCGGCCATGATGCTGAAGGTCGCGGCGTTCTGGCCCATGCCCGCGGCGTTCGGCAGCTCGGCGTGCACTTTGATGACGTACTGTCCGGGGGCGTCGGGGGTGAAGCGCATGTTGTTGAGCTTGGTGCACTCGCCGCCGGCGTTCTGCTCCAGGCAGTTGGCGACCTGCGGGCTCGCGTCCAAGGTCGCGCCCGAGCCTTTGGCGTTGATGATGCTGGCGTCCGAGCTGTCCGGCAGCTTGGTGAAGCTCGCGGTCCAGTTGTGCCACTGGGTGAGGCGGTTCGAGAACAACGCCACCGTGATCTCGCGGTCCACCTGGAACTTGCCGTCCAGGCGCTCGCCGACCAGCGTCAGGTAGATGCTGAACGCCGCGTTCGGGTCGAGGCAGTTGGCGCGGTCGCCGCCGATCACGTAGCACTCGCGGCTGTCACAGCTCTCGCCGCCGCTTTCCCAGCCGCCGGCGTCGCCGAGGCCGTCCATGTCGGTGTCGATCTGCTTGCCGCGCGAGTCGAGCGTCGGGTTCGAGACGCCGGGGCAGTTGTCCTCGAAGTTCTGCACGCCGTCGCCGTCCTTGTCGAGGTCGCAGGCGTCGCCGCGGACCATGGCGCCCGCGACGCCGTCGGCTACCGCCTCGAGCTCGGCGTCGAGGTTCATGTTCAGCTGCACGCCGGTGGTGCCGTCGATCGGGTTATAGATGTAGGGGCAGTTGTCCTGCGCCGTGGGGATGTCGTCGCCGTCGGGGTCGTCGTCGCAACCGGCGCCGCCGGTGACGTCCGCGATCAGGCGGCACGGGTCGCTGATGTCCGGAGCGCCGTCGTTGTCGTCGTCCGGATCGCAGGCGTCGCCGCCTGACAGCGCGGTGCCGTCGTTGCCGGCCACGTAGGCGTCGCTGTCGTTGTTCAGCTGGTCGCGGTTTGGCACCAGCGCGCAGTTGTCGCTGGCGTTCAAGATGCCGTCGCCGTCGATGTCCGGGTCGCAGGCGTCGCCGAACACCGAGCCGTCGCTCTTCGGCCCATCGATGTCGCTCTGCTCGGGATTCGAGCGCAGCGCGCAATTGTCGCAGCTGTCGCCGACGGCGTCGCTGTCGCCGTCCGCCTGGTCGTAGTTGGCGAGGAACGGACAGTTGTCGAACTCGTCCTCGATGCCGTCACCGTCGAAGTCATCGGCGAACTGATAGGTGTCGCCGCGGTCGGTCATCGCGACGAGCACCGACCCGCAACCGCAGCCGCAGCCGCCACCGGATTGGTTCGGGGTACCACAGAGACCGCCGCTGCACTCGCCCCCCGAGTTCTGCGCCAGGGCCACCCCTGGGAACGCCAGCCACATCACCATCACAAACGCGGCGCCCAGTGTCGTCAGCAGCTTGTTCATCTCTCTCTCCTTTTTGTCTTTGTCCGTTCGTGTTTCCAGAACGAATGCTTTGTATGTGTGCCGGGCGATTTCCCGCCCGCGCCTTCATGAGTGCTTGCGAGTTCCAAGCCAACGGCGGCGATGGGCGCGACCGTATCACTTTTCATACTAATTTCATATCCGTATTGCTGCGGGACCAGATCTCTGCCACGCAGGCTGTGTGGGGTGTGGACCCCATACCTCGCGTCTTGCCGCTGCGGCGTGTGGGATCGAAACCACTCCTCACCGGGCCCCCCGCGGGATATTAGATTTTTTCATAATGTAATCAACGTAATTGCGTTGAAGGTCGGCGGCCGGCGAGGCCGAGGGTGGCGGCGGACCGCGCCGGACCGGATCATGGGCGTATTCACATCTACTATCGAACACATGCACGACGTGTAGATCACAGACAACACTGTGTTGCCTGCGCACTACACATGTTTGTGTGGGTTCGAGGCAACAGATCTTCGGCTCGATGCTGCCACGATCCGGCGCAGGTCATCAGGGGCGCGTCCAGGGCATGGGGCGCCCTCGTCGGCGCTGGACGCTTATGCTTGGGTCTCGAAGATCCGTTCGAGCAGCTGCCGGTGGCAGTCCTTGGTGGCGAGGCCGATGGCCGCCTCGCGCAGGGTCTGGGCCTCGCTCGCCTTGCCCAGGCGCTTCAGGACCGCCGCCAGCATCATCTTGGCGTTGGCGTAGGTCGGCACCGCGTCGGCGGCGCGGCGCAGCATCGCCAGGCCGTCCTCGGTCTTGCCGCGCGCCAGGCTGATCCGGGCCGCGGTCTCGAGCGCGAAGACCAAGTTGGCGTCGAGCTCGAGCGCCTTGGCGGTCGCGGCGATGGCGGCATCGACCTCGCTTAGGCGCTGCAGCACTCGGCCGAGCACCGCGGCGCACCAGGCGTCATTGGGTTGTGAGGCGAGGCCGGCCTCGAGCTCGGTCTTGGCTTCGGCGAGGGCGGTCGGGGTGCCGCTGGTCTCGAGCGCGAGCGCCATCGCCAGGTGGGCGTCGGCGAGCTTGGGGTCGGCCCACAGCGCGGCCTTGGCCGCGGACAGCGCTTGCGGCTGCGCCCGCTCCAGGGGCTCGCCGAACAGCAGGCAACGCTGCGCGTGCGCGCACCCCATGCCGGCGAACGCCCGGGCGCGGACCTCGACGCTGTGGGTCAAGGTGATCTGGTCGTAGAGGCTCACCGCGAGCTCGTTGGAGTCGGCCTCGAAGCGCAGGTAGGTTCGGCGGGCCTCGGCGAGCGCGTCTTCTTCGGAGGCGTCGGCCTTGTGGCGGTGGACGCCGCCGGCGGCGCGGGTCCGCTTCTGCTCGATGTCGAGGGCGAGCCAGGCGTTCATCCCGCCTTTGCGGGCGCTGTCGGTGACGACCGCTTCCGGGCGCTGGCCCTTCGGGGTGCGGCTCTTGAAGAAGCCGTCCGGGACCTCGATCTTGCGCTCGACCGGGATCACGGCCTCGACGTCGGCGACCTTGGCGTGGCGCTGCAGCTCTTCGACCGCGACCCCGAGCTTTTGGGCGACGGCGCGCAGGCTCTGGCCGGCGGGGAGCACGAGCAGCGACATGGCGAGGGACCATAGCACAGCGCTCGGGGGAGGGGAGGTGGCGCTCGCGTCGCCGCGCAGCCGGGGGTCCCTTGACCAACCTGACGGCAAAGGTGCATGGTCGCCCTCGCTGTGGCGGCCGGCGCCGTCACAATCTGGAGTACCGTCATGCGCGATATTCTCAGCGAGCTCGGAATCGAAGCCACGAACTCAGGCGCCTCGGCCGGCGGGTTCTTCGACACCCACGGCGAGATCATCGAGAGCGTCTCGCCCATCGACGGCAAGCCGATCGCCAAGATCAGGCAGGCCACCGCCGAGGACTACGAGCGCGCGATGCAGGTCGGCCTCGAGGCGTTCGCGACCTGGCGGACCCTGGGGGCGCCGAAGCGCGGCGAGATCGTGCGCCAGATCGGCCACGCGCTGCGTGAGAAGAAGGAGGCGCTCGGCCAGCTGGTGTCGTTGGAGATGGGCAAGATCAAGGTCGAGGGCCTGGGCGAGGTCCAGGAGATGATCGACATGGCCGACTTCGCGACCGGCCTCTCCCGTCAGCTCTACGGCCTGGTGATGCAGTCGGAGCGCAAGTTCCACCGCATGACCGAGACTTGGCATCCGCTCGGCATGGTCGGCATCATCTCGGCGTTCAACTTCCCGGTCGCGGTCTGGTCGTGGAACGCGTTCCTGGCCGCGGTGTGCGGCGACGTGATGATCTGGAAGCCCTCGTCGCTCGTGCCGCTGTGCGCGATCGCGGTGCAGAAGATCGCCGACCGGGTGCTGGCCGCGAACGGCTGCGCCGGCGTCATGACGCTCGTCATCGGCCCGGGCTCGTCGGTCGGCCAGCGGCTGCTCGACGACAAGCGCATCCCGCTGATCTCGGCCACCGGCTCCAACCAGATGGGGGAGCGGGTGGCGATGTCCGCCGCCAAGCGCTACGCGCGCACCATCCTCGAGCTCGGCGGCAACAACGCCCTGGTGGTGATGGGCGACGCCAACGTCGACATGGCGCTGCGCTCGGTGCTCTTCGGCGCGGTCGGCACCGCCGGCCAACGCTGCACCTCGACGAGGCGGCTGCTCCTCGACAAGAGCATCGAGAAGACCTTCCTGCCGCGGCTGGTGAACGCCTACAAGCAGATCAAGATCGGCGATCCCCTCGACCCCAAGACCCTGATGGGCCCTCTCGTCGACAAGAGCGCGGTCGCCGACATGATGAAGGCCTTGAAGATCATCAAGGAGCAGGGCGGCGAGATCCTATACGGCGGCAAGGAGCTCAGCGGCGCGCAGTATCCCGGCGGCTGCTACGTCGAGCCCACCATCGTCTTGGCGCGCCCCGACATGCCGATCGTGCGCGAGGAGACCTTCGCGCCGATCCTCTACGCCATCCCGTTCTCCGGCGGCGTGGAGAAGGCCATCGAGATCCAGAACAACGTGCCGCAGGGGCTGTCGAGCTGCATCTACACCGAGTCGCTGACGAACGCCGAGCGCTTCCTGTCGGCGGTGGGCTCGGATTGCGGCATCGCCAACGTCAACGTCGGCACCTCGGGCGCCGAGATCGGCGGCGCCTTCGGCGGCGAGAAGGAGACCGGCGGCGGTCGCGAGGCGGGGAGCGACTCCTGGAAGCAGTACATGCGACGCCAGACCCAGACCATCAACTGGTCCGGCGAGCTCGGCCTGGCGCAGGGGATCCAGTTCGGTTGAAACACGAAGAGGGGTGACGTCATGAAGTCGATTCGAGACCTGAACCTCGAGGACCGCGCGGTCTTCATGCGGCTGGACCTGAACGTCCCGATCAAAGACGGGAAGATCAAGAGCGACGCCCGCATCCGCGCCGCGTTGCCGACGATCAAGCACGCGCTCGAGCAGGGCGCCAAGGTCGCGCTCGCCTCGCATCTCGGACGACCGAAGAAGAAGAGCAAGGAGGACTCGCTCGAGCCGGTCGGCGTGCGGCTCTCGGAGCTCTTGGATCAAGAGGTCACCTTCGCCGACGACTGCATCGGCGACGGCGTCAAGAAGCTGGTGCGCGACATGCGCCCCGGCAAGGTCGTGCTGCTCGAGAACCTGCGCTTCCACGCCGCCGAGGAGAAGAACGACCCCGGCTTCGCGAAGGAGCTCGCCGCGCCTTACAGCGTCTACATCAACGACGCCTTCGGCTCGTCGCACCGCGCCCACGCCTCGATCGTCGGCATGGTCAAGCTCATCGAAGAGCGCGCCGCCGGCTTCCTGATGGAGGCCGAGGTCAAGGCCTTGTCGCGCCTGCTCGAGGCGCCCGCGAAGCCCTTCGTCGCGGTGATCGGTGGCGCCAAGGTCGCCGACAAGGTCGGGGTGCTGAACGCCTTGCTCACCCGGGTGGACGCGATCTGCATCGGCGGCGCGATGGCCTACACCTTCATGAAGGCGCGGGGCGACGACGTCGGCGCCAGCAAGGTCGAGGCCGACAAGGCTTACGTCGCCAAGGAGATCCTGGAGCGGGCCGCGAGCCGCAACGTGGCGCTGCTCCTCCCCGAGGACCACGTGGTCGGCGACCGCTTCGACGAGAACACCAAGGTCGCGACCCTCGGGCAGAAGAACATCCCCGCCGGCAAGCTCGGCCTCGACATCGGCCCGAAGACCCGCGATCAGTTCGTCGCCCGCCTGGCGACCGCGAGGACGGTCTTCTGGAACGGGCCGATGGGGGTCTTCGAGTGGAAGAGCTGTGCCGCCGGCACGATGGGCATCGCCCGGGCGCTCGCCGAGAGCAGCGCCTTCACGGTGGTCGGCGGTGGCGACTCGGTGGCGGCGCTCGAGGCCGCCGGCGTGGTGGACAAGATCGGTCACGTCTCGACCGGCGGCGGCGCGAGCCTGGAGCTGCTCGAGCTCGGCACCCTGCCCGGCATCGAGGCCTTGCGCGGTCGCTTCGCCGAGAAGTAGGAGCATGCCATGGCACGTCGTCCCCTGATCGCCGGCAATTGGAAGATGCACAAGACCGTCGCCGAGGCTCTCGCCCTGGTGCGGGATCTGAAGCGCCTCGTCGCCCAGGTGCGTGACTGCGACATCGCGGTGGCGCCGCCGTACACCGCGCTGTTTCCGGTGGCCAAGGCGATCGAGGACTCCAACCTGCGGCTCGCGGCGCAGGAGCTGTTCTACGAGAACAAGGGCGCGTTCACCGGCGCCGTCTGTGGGCCGATGCTCGAGGAGGTCGGCTGCCACTACGTGATCGTCGCTCACTCCGAGCGGCGGCAGCTCTTCGGCGAGACCCTCGTGACCTCGGGGAAGCGGGTCAAGGCGGCGTTCGCGGCCGGCCTCACCCCGATCTTCTGCATCGGCGAGACCTTGGCCGAGCGGCAGGCGAACGACACCATGAAGATCGTCGCGGCGCAGCTCGACGCCGGCATCGAGGGGCTCCCCGCCGCCACGTTGCGGCGGCTGGTCGTCGCCTACGAGCCGGTGTGGGCGATCGGCACCGGGGTGGTCGCGACGCCGCAGCAGGCCCAAGAGGTCCACCAGATGATCCGCGAGCGGCTGCGGGCCCGCGATCCGGAGGCGGCGGCCACCATCCCGCTGCTCTACGGCGGCAGCGTCAAGGCCGACAATGCCAAAGAGCTGCTCGCCCAAACCGACATCGACGGCGCGCTGGTGGGCGGCGCCAGCCTCGACGCCGAGTCGTTCGCCGGCATCGTCAAGGCGGCGAGCGTTCGCACTCGCGGGCAGTAGCTGGCGAAACACCCGACAAGCCTGAAGGCCTATTTGTTCGGGCGGTCTCGGCCGCGCCCCATCCCTACGGAGTTGCCGCCGTAGGTGGCGAGGTGCGGAACAACTCGGACGAGGCCGCGCGAGCAGCGCAGCGGGGGGCCGCGAAGCCGACGGTGGCGCGCCAGTCGAAGGCGGAAAGCCTACATGCGGCACTTGACGTCGATCGAAGCACGCCCGTGTCGAAGCCGCCCACGGAGACGAGGGGCGCCCCCCCGAGGAGCACAGCGCGGCCGAATCGGACGAGAAGGTGGTTTGCCGGCGTTACTTGGTCGCGGGTGCGGGCGCGGCCTCGGGCGCAACCTCGGCGGCGGGGGCGGCCTCGGGGCTCGCGGCGGGGGCTGCGGTGTCCGGGGCGGCGTCGGTCGTCTTGGCGGCGTCGGGTGTCGTTTCTTCGGTCTTCGGGGCGAGCTTCTTCTCGAGCGCGGAGCGTTCGCGCGAGCTCATCATCGCGAGGGTCAGCGAGGTCAGGAAGAAGACGACGGCGCAGACGGTGGTGACGCGGGTGAGGAAGCTGCCGGCGCCGCGGCCGCCGAAGATCTGCTGCGAGGCGCCGCCGAAGGTCGCCCCCATGCCGCCGCCCCGACCGGCCTGCAGGAGCACGACCAGGATCAGGACGACCGAGACGAAGATGTGGACAATCGTGAGTAGTGTTTCCATGGGGACCTGGCTCACCCGTAGGTTGTAAATGGTCGGTGGTGCGGCAGGGGAGACTCGAACTCCCACGGTGTCGCCACCGCTAGCCCCTCAAGCTAGTGCGTCTACCAATTCCGCCACTGCCGCAAGCGGGGGGCTGGATTATCAAGGAGGTGTGAGCGTGTCAATCGCCGACCAGGCTCGGTCATGCCGAGACCTGCCGAGACCCACGATCGCTCTCTGACTCTCGGGGCCAACTCTTTCGCCCCCCGGACAGGTGCCCCCGGACAGGTGCCTGGCACCGTCGGAGGGGGCCTATCCGTCTCCTAGCCGCCCGCGCCACTCACGGCACGACGGCCGGCGCCGACACCGTCGAGGTGCTGCCGTTCGGCGTGGTGACCGTCGCCAGGACCGCG
Source organism: Deltaproteobacteria bacterium (assembly GCA_016218825.1). Classification (GTDB taxonomy): domain Bacteria; phylum Myxococcota; class XYA12-FULL-58-9; order XYA12-FULL-58-9; family XYA12-FULL-58-9; genus JACRCV01. The sequence continues at coordinate 50,009 of JACRCV010000085.1, read as the reverse complement.
CTCCCCGAGCTCGGCGCCGGCGCGAGGGTGACGCTCCAGTTGCCGTCGCCGTCGACCGTGCCCGACCCGAGATAGACCGCGGGAAACTCGCCGCCGCCCGCGAACACCTCCACGACGCTTCCGACCGCCGCGCCGGAGCTGCCGGCGACGATCCCCCCGGCCGCGCTGCCGATGACCGGCGGCGCGACACCTTCCTGAGTGCCGGCGTCGAAGCGCAGGGAGCCGCCGTAGCCGAAGGCGATGCTGTTGTGCGTGACTGTGTTGTAACGGCTCGTCTCCCGGATCCAGATCGCCGCTTCACCGCTCGCGTCCCCGCAGGTCTCGAAGCGGTTGCCGACGATGACGTTGGCGTCCGACGCTCGCTCGAGCCGAACGCAGCCGTTGCCGGTGTCTGACAGCCGGTTGGCCTCGAACCGCACGTGATCGGTCAAGGAGAAGATGACGGCGATGTCGTTGCTCACGAAGGCGTTGTCCGTGATCGAGGCACCCGTGACGTGGCTGAGTCGCAACCCGTAGCTTCCGGTCGCGATGTCGTTGCCGATGATGATCACGCCCCGGTCCGAGTTGGCCACGTCGATGCCGACGACCGAGCCGCCGATGTAGTTGCCCGTCACGATGAGGCCGGGGGTGTTGTCCGCCATCACCGCGCCGACGTTGGTGGAGCTCGACTGCGTGTGGATGCTGTTGTCGGCGATGACCGCGTTGCCCGCGTTCGTGAGCGTGAAGGCCTTGTAGACCCCGCGCACCGTGAGGTGGCGGATCTCGACCTCGTTGGCGGCCACGGTGATGACCGGTCCGCCGTTCTGGGTGGGCGCAATCACGACGCTGCGGTCGGTGGCATCGATGACGGTGCCGTCGTCGTAGACGGCAAAGGGGCCGACCGCCGAGTCCTGCACGATGACCCCGGGGCTCGTTTCGCCGAATGCACCGGCGTCGAAGAGGATGAGGTCCGGGCCGGCGCGCGCGTTGGCAATCTCGACCGCCTCGCGCAGCGACAGGTCGGCCGAGCCGCCGGCAGCCGCAACCGAGGAGACCCCCGCGCCGCCGTCGAGCTCGTCATCGGATGCCGAGACCACGAGGTCGGTCGAGCCGGGGCCCCTATCCCCGTAGTCGATGACCAGCGGCGAGTCGGCTCCGGCGGCAGTCACGACGCGAGATCCGCCCTCGAGGATGCCGCTGATCTCGCCGTCGACGACCAGCCGCTCGTAGCCGGCGGGCAAAGTCACCGCGAAGTCGAGGGACTCCGTTGCGTTCGGCTCGAGCGACACCGGGAATGGATCGACCTCCCGCACCCTCGTGCCTTCGACCTCGGGCTCGACCGTCAGCGCCGTTCGGGTGACCGCGATCGGGGCGGGGGCGTGGCTGACCACGACCATGACGACGCCGATGGTCGACCGCGGGACCGGTGTCGCCGCCGTGGTGATCGCCAGGATCTCGAGCTCCGCCGCGGGCACCGAGCGCGCGCAGGCCGAGGTCAGAGCCAACAAGGCGAGGCCGCGGAGCCAGGTGGCGTAGCCGTCCCTGCGCCGCGGTCGAGCGAAGAGCCGTCTTGCGGGTGTCGAGGCCGTGCGGTCGCCTGGCATCACGGCGCCATGATAGCATCGAACGGCTCATTGGCGAAACTGGCCGTGCTCGACGACCGTCGTCGACGCGCCGAGCGGCGATGACGCCCATGCGGAGGTGTGGCGAGAACCCTCTCAAGCATTGAGCTTTGCCGACAGTTAGGCGCGCGCATGAGCCCTGTCAAGAGCTCGGCGCCGAGACCATTGACTACGTACTAATGACAGAGTATCGTACGTATATGTCGAAGCTCACGCTCAGCGTCGACGAGCGGGTCGTACGGCAGGCGAAGCGCTACGCGGCGAAGCGCGGCACGTCGGTGTCGCACCTGGTGGAGCGCTACCTCGCCCTCGTCGTGCGTCCGCCGCGCGCCGAGCAGGCAGAGCCTCCGGTGCTCAAGTTGCTGCGGGGTGCCGCGAAGGGTGTCGATCCCGCGGCGTACGAGCGCCACCTGGTCGACAAGTATCGATGAAGCGGCTGCTCCTCGACCTGAACGTGCTCCTCGATGTCATCTTGGATCGCGCCGGGGCGCCGGTGGCGTCCGAGGTTTGGGCGGCCCTGGAGAGCCGTCGCGGCGAAGGATACGTTCCGGCCCACGGTCTGACGACGGTGTTCTACGTGGTGGCGCGGGCACGGGGCCGGGCGTTCGCGCGGCTCGCGGTGGACGGCCTGATGCGTGCCTTCGCGGTCGCGCCCGTGAACGAAGACGTCCTGCGCCATGCGCTGCTCTTGGACTGGCCTGACTTCGAGGATGCCGTCTGCGCCGCCGCCGCCGCCGCTTGCGGCTGTGACGGGATCGTCACCCGCGATCCCTGTGGCTATCGCGAATCGCCCGTCGAGGTCATCGATCCGGCCACCGCGCGCGCCTGGCTCGCCGAGGAATAGGGGCGGCGGTGTTCGGGCGGCGGCAGCCGCGACCTGCAGTGCGGTCGCCGTTCACCACGGCTTGAACACGAACAGCGCCCCGACCGCGACGAAGGCGAAGCCGACCGCGTAGTTCCACCTGAAGGTCTCGCCCAAATACAAGGTCGAGAAGCCGGTGAAGACCACGAGCGTGATCGCCTCCTGGATGGTCTTGAGCTCGGCGGTCGAGAAGCCGCGGGCGGCGCCGAGGCGGTTCGCCGGCACCTGGAGGCAGTATTCGAAGAACGCGATGCCCCAGCTCACGAGCACCACCAGCCACAAGGGCGAGGCGCGGTGGTCTTTGAGGTGGCCGTACCAGGCGACGGTCATGAACAGGTTCGACAAGATCAACAGAATGATGGTCCACATCGACGCGGCACCTGCGAGGCCTCGGAGGCCGGATGAGAATAGCGCGCGGGCCGTGGATCGACAACCTCGCCTCCGGTAGACTCCTGGCCGGCGCGGTCTAGGGCGGCGCCAATTGCCATGGGTCTTCGTCTCAAGCTCGGCCTCACGGTCGCCGTCTTCGTCACGACGGTGTTGCTCACCGTGAGCTTCCTCCGGGTGCGCTCCGAGCGTCTGATCTACGAGGCGGAGATGCAGAACCGCGGCCAGACGCTGCTCGAAGGCTTCGCGATCCCGTGCGCGGTCGCGATGGCGAACAACGAGATCACCACCCTCGACAACTACGTGCACGCGTTCGGCGAGGCCGCGAACCGCATGGATCTGCGCTACCTGACGGCGCTCGACGTCGAAGGCAAGGTGGTCGCCAACACCGACCAAGGGAGCTTCGCCAAGGGCAACGGCTTGCTGGCGAGCAAAGGGGAGTACGGCCGGGTCCTCGGCGATCCGTTCACCCGAGCCGCGATTCAGGCCGACCTGCCGACGCACCAGTTCGCGCTTCTTGACGGCGAGCGGCTCCTGGAGATGACGGTGCCGGTCAAGAGCGGTCTGCGGTGGGGGACCTTGAAGGCCGGCTTCTCGATGGCCGCGGTGGAGCGGGAAATCGCCGTCGGTCGCAACCGCGCGATCATCGCCGACGTCGCGATCACCGTGGGGATGATGCTGATCGCCTACTTCATCCTGTCGCTCTTGGTCGTCAACCCCGTGATGGCGATGGAGGAGATGGCGCGGCGCTTCGGCGGCGGCGACCTGCGCGCCCGGGTGGACCTCAAGCAAAAAGACGAGATCGGCCTTCTCGCGACTCAGCTGAACGCGATGGCGCAGCAAATCCAGGACTACACCGGGTCGTTGGAGCGGCTGGTGCAGGCGCGCACCGCCGAGCTCGCCGAGACCAACATCAAGCTGGTCGCGGCGAACGAGCAGCTCGACAAGCTCGCGAAGACCGACGGCCTGACCGGGCTCTTCAACCGCCGCCACTTCATGGAGACCCTCGACTTCGAAATCCGCCGCGGCTCGCGCAGCCGGCGCCAGTTCACCCTGGTGCTCGTCGACGTCGATCACTTCAAGCACTACAACGACACCAACGGCCACACCGCCGGCGACGAGCTGTTGCAGCGCCTGTCGAGCCTGCTGCAGCTCAACCTGCGCTCCATCGACGTCGTGGCGCGCTACGGCGGCGAGGAGTTCGTCGTTTTGCTCCTCGACACCGGGCCCGAGGAGGGCTACCGCACCGCGGTGAAGCTGCAGCAGGTGGTGGCGGCGCAGCCCTGCCCCTCGAGGAGACCCAGCCGAAGGGGAAGCTGACGATCAGCGTCGGCGTGGCGTTCTACCCCCAGGACGCGCGCGAGGCCCGCCCCCTCATCGACGCCGCCGACCAGGCGCTGTATCGCTCGAAGGCCAACGGCCGCAACACCGTGACTCGGTTTACGGATTTGACGGCGGACTGAGCGACCGACGGTTCGTTTGGTTGCCCCGCCGCGCGTTTTTCGAGTAACGTGCGCCGCGCCGGAGGTCACCGCCGATGTCATTCGCACTGTTGGTTCTGCTCGCCACGACGTCTTCTGCCCCTGCCAACGACGAGCTGCTCTTGAAGATCGGCGAGGCGGCGCCGCCGTTCGCGATGCGCGATCTCGACAACAAGGTGTTCTCGATCCGCGATCACGCCGGCGCCGACGCCAAGGCGCCGAAGAAGGCGGTGCTGCTGTCGTTCTTCGCCACCTGGTGCAAGCCGTGCATGAAGGAGATCCCGATCATCAAGAAGCTCCACGGTCGCTGGAAGGCGCCCGGCAAGGACCTCGAGGTGGTCTACGTCGGCATGTCCCAGGGCGCCAAGGAGCTCGCGCCTTGGGCCAAGGACGAGAAGGTCCCGTGGCGCGTGGTGCCCGACGCCTTCGGCTTGCTCGCCCGGCGCTACGGCGCGAGCCAGCTGCCGCACATCTTCATCCTCGACAAAGAGGGCAAGCTCGCCTTCCAGCACCGCGGCATCGCCCCCGATCTCGCCGAGACCCTGGAGAAGAACCTCGAACGGATCACCGGTGAAGAAGCGCCGCCGGACGACGAATCGGTGCTGATGGTCGACAAGCCGCGCTTCGACACCACCTTGAAGCTCGGCCGGGCGCCGTCGAGTCCGGGCTCCGAAGCCCGCTGGCAGCCGCTCGGCATCTACTTGGGCGAAGCCGCCGAGGCCAACGTCGAGGTGATGACCGAGCCGTCGTACGAGGCCTTCGAGAAGGCGCTCGTCGCCGGCAAGTACGACATCGCCAACGCCGGGCCGCTGCTCTGCCTGAAGGCCAAGGCCCTCTACGAGCCGGTGGCGCGTCTGGAGCGCCAGGGGAGCGCCACCTACCTCGGCATCATCTTCGCGCCGCGGATGAGCCCGATCCGCACCGTCGCCGACCTCAAGGGCAAGAAGCTCGGCCTGGTCAGCGAGCGCTCGACCTCCGGCGGTCTCTATCAGCTCCTGGCGCTGTTGGACGCCGGCCTCGATCTGAAGCGCGACGTCAAGCTCGTGTGGCTCGGCAGCCACAGCGCGGTCGCGGCCGCGGTCAAGGACGGCACGGTGGACGCCGGCGGCTGCTACGAAGACTGCCGCGACGCGGTCTGGGGCGAGGAGCGCATCAAGGGCGCCGCGACCCGGATCCTCGCCTACACCGCCGAGATCCCCGCCGAGATGATCGTCGTCAAGAAGAGCCTGAGCCCCGAGGTCAAGAAGCGCCTCGCCGCCGCCATCCTGGCGATCCCCGAGGCCCAGGGGATCCTGGCGCAGATCTCCCAGGGCGAGAAGAGCGTCACCGGCTTCGTCAAGGCGACCGACGCCGACCTCGACGCGATTCAAACCGCCGCCGCTCGTATTCAGAGCCTCGGGCCGTTGCGCTAGACCGGCCTGCATCTGCATTTGATTCCCGCGCCGCGGCTGCCGCGGCGCTCCCCACCCCCACCCCTGACTACTCCCGAGCCGCGCCGGATCCCGCCCCCGGGTGGGGCGGGGGCGACGATCCTGAATCGCGCGCGCGGTGTACACTAATCCCCGCGCACGAGCGCGAGCAGCCGGCGCGCCAACAGGGTGAAGCCTTCACTGCCGCCGGCGAGCGCCGAGTGGCTCTGGGTATCGAGCGCCCGGACGTAGTCGAGGGTCGCCTCGACGGTGTTTTTCGAGAATAGGATGGCGCGGTCGAAGGGGGTGTTGCCGGGGCGGCCGTCTTGGATCAGCGCCAAGAGCCGCTTCTTCTCCTTGAGCATCTGGAACTGGAAGCGCGCGTCGGCGCCACGGACGTGGTAGTGGCTCGCGAGCGCCTCGTCGATCTTGGCGATGCGGCGGACGACTCTAGTCGCCTCCGCCTTCGTGATCTTCACGGTCGGCGTCGGCTCTGCGAGCAGACGGGCCTGGTTTACGCGGCTGTAGGTCCTGACAAGGGGCATGGCGGCTAACTGGATGCTCATCGTCGACCACTCCCTGGCGCCGCGCCCGACCATCAGCCGCGGTGCGTTGTTACCGAAGTTGTCGGCGAGGCCGGCCGTCAATCCCCACCCGCAGACCGCGGATTGGGAAATTTGTCCCATTCTGCCGTCGGAGGGGGGGGCCACCGCCGGCCATGGGATCACTTGCTGAGCGTGCTCCATGGCCCGGGGATCGTCGGCCGAGCGCGGCGCGGTCGTCGCAGCTAGTGAAGGTATCCCAGGAAATCGAAGTTGCAGGTGGTCGGGGGACCCCAGGCCGGACAGCTGCCGCCGCAGGCGTAGTAGTACCAGCAGTTCGTGTTCGGTGCGTAACAGCAGGCGGTCGTGCAGCTTCCGGGTGCGGTGACCACCGTGCCGGCGCCCCCGCAGCCGTTGGGGATGCGGTAGAGCTGGGAGCGCCCGTCGGTGCCGATGATCTTGCCGCTGGCGTTGATCCCACCGCCCACGTCCAGCGCCGCCGCCGGCGCGGCGACGTTCACCCCGACGGTGGTGCCGGTCACCGTGATCGCGCCGAAGCTCGTCGGCACCTTCATGTCCCTTCCCTCGATGGACTGATCGACGATGGTGCTGCTCGCGACCGTCCGGCCGGCGCCGAGCCCGACCACCGCGCCGCCGACCACCGCGGTCGCCATCGTCGCGACGCCGTTGCGATCCGCCTTGCCCACCTGCTCCAGGCCGTTGCCTTCGCCGACGCCCTTCTGGCCAATCAACACGTAGGACTCCGCGGCGCCTAGCGTCCGCACGCGCTGGGTCGCGCCGAGCCTCTGGAGCTCGACCCACAACAGGTCGTTCGGATCGCTCGGGTCGGCGTTGCCGTCCATCGCCGCCATCGCGCGCACGTCACCGACCGAGGCCAAGATCACGGCGTAGTCGGTGAGCTCCGGGCGACTGTCGGCCCACACCAGCACGTCTCTGAGCTTCGTCGCCTCGCTCGCCAAGAACGGTCCCTTCGAGCTCATCCCGGCGCCGGCGCTCTGGTTCACCACCGCGTGCGTCGCGAGGTCCACGATGACCAGGTAGAGCCCGGCGCTGTCGTTCTCGCCTGCGCCTACCTGCTCCTGGTCGTTGACGACGATGCTGCTCGCACCGAGCGTCCCCGAGCCTACCGCGGTGACGAAGCTCACGTGCGCGCCGGTGGGCAACGCGCCGCGCAAGCGCAGCTGCGGATCGGTGCCCAGGGCATCGTTGATGCTCGAGACGATCAGGGAGCCGGAGGCGTTGAGGCTGCCGGGCTCGCCCTGCAACAGCTGCAGGGTCGCGTCGCAGGCCCCGGCCTGGTTCGCGACCACCAGGGAGTATTTCCCGGCCGGCACCTCGGGGGGCAAGCGAACCTGGAGCTCGGTGTCGGTGGGGGTGACGCAGGGCGCGAGCTCGAAGGGCGCGCCGCTCTCGGCAAGCAGCTGCGCCGACGCCTGCGCCAGGTTGTAGCCGGTGATCACCAGGCGGTCGTTCAGGTGCCTCGCGGTGTGACCGGCGGCCGAGTCGATCGAGCCGCTGCCGTTCACCGCGACGATGATCGGCGGGCTGCCGCCGATGCTGCGACTCACACAGTGGTCGATGCTGCAGCGCTGCTCCGCCGGACACTCGCTGTCGGCGCGACAGAGGGTGGCGCAGGCGCCGTCGACGCAGGCCTGGCCGCTCGTGCAGTCGCCGTTCTTGCTGCAGCCGTCGCCGGACTTCGTGCAGCCGGCGCCGACGCCGAGCGCGGTGACTGTCACGAGGACCCAAACGGTCGAGAAGTCGCGCTCCACCATGGTTGCTCCGTGAAGGTTGCGAAGAGGCATCTCGGGTTCTTTGCGAGTGTAGCACAGCCGTTTGGCGTTTCGAGCGTGGCCGGCGGCGGCACTTCGCGCTACCTTTGAAACCGCATGACGACGCCAATCGCGGTGGTGCTCGCGGCGGCGATCACGGCGGCGCCGCCGCCGCGGCCACCGAACATCCTCATCATCTCGCTCGACACCGTGCGCGCCGACGTCGTGCCCGGCTTCGGCGGCGACGCGGCGCTGTCGCCCACCCTGACGGCGTGGGTGCGGGAGAGCACGCGCTTCGCGGACGCCCTGACGGTCGCGCCCCTCACGGTGCCGGCGCACGCGTCGTTGCTGACCGGCCGGTATCCGGCGCAGCACGGGCTGCGCGACCATCGCGCCCATCCCGAGGTCACGGTCCCCGACTCGCTCGTCGCAAAGGCCAAGGCCCGCGGCTTCGCGACCGCCGCCTTCATCAGCGCCGCGCCGCTCAACGGGCTCGGGAAGAAGCTCGGCTTCGACCACGTCGATCTCCCCGGCGTCGTCGAGCCCCGCGCCGCCCTGGAGACCACCGACCACGCCCTCGCCTGGCTCGCCGCGCAGCCGGATCGCACGCCCCTTCTGGCCTGGGTGCACTACTTCGACGCCCATTACCCCTACGACCCGCCGCAGGTCACCTGGCGTCGCTGCCCGATGGCGGCCCGCGACGCGGCGATTGACCTGGTGCGGCACGGCGGCGTGCTCGACTGCCAGGAGCTGCGTCCGAAGACCGTGCCGCAGGCGTGGTGGCGGCCCTGTCTCTGGGACCTCTACGAGAGCGAGGTCGCTGCGATCGATCGGCAGCTTGCGCGGCTGCGACCGGCCATGGGCCGCCACGGCCCCTACATCTGGGTGATCATTGGCGATCACGGGGACTGCATCGCCGAGGAGGGGATGCACGCCCGTCACGCCACCTCCCTCGCCGAGTGCGCGCTGCGGATCCCGCTCGCGATCGGCTCGACCCTGCGGCCGCCGGTCGCGGCGGCCCGGAGAGATCCGGTGAGCACCATCGACGTCGCGGCGACGGTCGCGGGCCTCGCCGGTCTTGCGCCGACCGGCACCGACGGCGTCGACCTCTTCGCCGGTGAGGCGCCGGCATCCCGAACCCGCTACGTCGAGGGCGCCGGCATCAACATGCCCGGGTGTCAGGAGCCGGTCGCGGGCGCCTGGCGCGGCGACACCAAGGTCGTGTTCTATCCGACCACCGGCGAGTGGAGCGCGTGGCGCCGACAGCGAGGCGTGCTCCGCGAGATCACGCGCTTCGGAGATCTCGGGGTCGAGGGCGAGAGGCTGTGGCTCGACGTGGTGCGCCGGCCGCCGCCGCCCACGGGGGTTCTGGGTCTGCCGGGCGGAGCGGTCTCCGCCGAAGAGCAGCGGACCCAGGAGGCGCTGCACGCGCTGGGCTACGCTCAGTGAGCGGGGCGTAGCACAAGCCGCGCGGCAGACCGGTCGCGGGGCGCCCGCGGACTAGAGCGCATCTCACAACCGGTTGAGGCCTCGCCCCCTCCACCGTTCGTCCTGAGCGAGCGCGCGCAGCGCGCGAGTCGAAGGACGCAGGGGTGCGCGTGCCAGGCGCACCCCTTCGACTCGCTCGGCCTCCGGCCTCGCTCGCTCAGGGCGAACGGTATCCTACACGTCCGACGTTATGAGATGCGCTCTAATCGCAGAAGGCGTCGCGGTCCATCAGCAGCTCGACCCGGTTCGGATCGCGGCGGCCGTCGCGATAGGTCATCGCGGTCGTCGCCGCGCAGGCGCCGTGGGTCGTTACCCTGGGGCCGCCGACGGGCTTGTCGATGAAGATCACCTCGATGTGGTTGCCGCCGGCGGCTCTCAGCCCGGGGACCGCCGGGATCTCGCCGAGGCGCAGGTTCTCGACCGCGAAGCTGTAGCACGAGCGGCTCTCGGCCTGCTCGATGAGCGTCACGCCCGCCGAGCGGTAGGCGAAGTCGCGCCGCAGGTCGCTGCCCTCGTCCAGGCGCGGGTTGGTGTGCTGCTTGAGCTCGTCGATGTTCGCGACGTTGTCCTTGTCGTAGTCGGCGCGGTCGTCCGGGCGCAGCGGATCGGTGGCGAAGAGCACCTCGAGGCCGTCCGGCATGGCGTCGTTGTCGGTGTCGGGGTTTTGCGGATCCAGGCCGAGGAGGCGCTCCTCGTAGCCGTTCAGCCCGTCGCGGTCCACGTCGAGGGCGTCGTCGACGTCGTGGCCGCTCGCCTCGAGCTCGGCCAGCGTCGGGTCGCGGTTCTCGACCTCGAGCTCGACCAGGTCCGAAGCGCCGTCGGCGTCGCTGTCCCGGTCGTCCGGCGCGGTGCCGAGCTCGAGCTCCGCCAGGTCGACCAGGCCGTCGCCGTCGGTGTCGATGTAGGCTTGGACCTCGGCGGCGACGCTGTCGACGCGGGTCAGGCGCACGTTCTCGCTGACGACGAACAGGTCGCGCAGCTCGAAGCTCTGCAGCCAGATCTCGGCCTTCGCCAGCGCCTGCAAGGTGTCCAACACCAGAGACGGGTCGTAGACCTGGAGGAACGATCCGCCGCCCAAGGTCGCCATGCGCGGCAGCAGATCAATGAAGAGGTCGGGCACCTGGATGTAGGCGGCGAACAACAGCACGTCGAGGCGGGTGCGGCCGGCGCCCTGGTCCGCCCCGGCGTCGAGGATCAGGCCGACCTCGTTGTAGATCCGGCCCGGGATCGCCTCGACCTCCAGGTCGTCGGCGGTCGGCATGCCGTCGGTGATGAGCTCGACGAGGTAGTCGACCCGCTCGCTCTCGGTGCCGTCGGCGGCGATCAGATCCCGGGTCGCGGCCAACGCGGCGATGTAGTTGGTGCCGTCGTCGCGTTGGTTTTGGGCGTCGCGGCAGCTCGCCAGCGCCGCCTCGAGCTCGGCGCGGTCCTTGGTGAAGCCGCCTGCGGTCTCCAGGGTCGCGGTGTTGGCCCAGCAGATGATCGCCGACTCGACGTTGTCGGCGCCGGCGTAAGCGTCGACGATGCGCTCGACGGCGGTGAAGCGGTCGCCGTCGGGGTCCGACACCTGCCGCATGCTGTTGGAGTTGTCGATCACGAAGGCGATCCGGGTCGAGACGTTCATGCTCTTCGGCGCCGAGGTGCAGAACTCGCCGGAGACCTTGAGGTCGTTCCCCATCGGCTGCACCACCCGCAACGACGCGTCGGTGCAGCTCGCCGCCGCGACCACGAAGAACATCGGCACCAGCACTCGAGCGTTCGACATCGGCGGCTCCTTTCTCGGGTTGTCGACTACCAGGTCAGGGTCCCGGACCACGAGAGCGTCAGGTCCTGCAGCGCCGGGCTGGCGTTGACGCCGTCGGCGGCGAGCGTCGCGCGCACCTGCAGGTAGCGCTCGCCGCTGCACGGCACCGCGTCGGGGTTGTTCGCGATTTGGGACCAGGCGGCGTTCTTCAGCGCCTCGCGCTCGTTCGCGCACCGGACGCTGACGCTGACGCTGGTCCGTTCGGGCGCGGTCGCGGTCCAGGCGACGCTGCCCCAGGTCGGCTGGGCGGCGCGCGAGTCGACGATCGCGGTCCAGGTGCCGACCTTCTGCCGCGTGGTGACGGTCCGCAGGCCGGTCCCTAGCATGTCGGAGTAGGTGTACATGCCGCCGCCGGCGTCGATCACCCGCAGCTCGGTCGGGTGGGCCGGGTTGAACTGCATGATGTCGTTCGAGGTGGCGCCCATCGCCCAGATGTTGCCGAAGGCGTCGACGCCGACGCCCTTGGTGCGCAGCACCCGGCGCTCGGCCGACTCCAACAGCACCGTCTGTAAGATCTTGCCGCTCGGATCGAGGTGGGTGACGCTGCCGGTCAGGTCGGCAAGCGCGTGCGACGCGGTCGCCGGGTCGTCGAACTGGTTGTTGTTGGCGACCCAGATGCTGCCGTCGACGTCGACCGCGACCCCCATCGACTTCGAGACCTTGCCGTCGCCGGACATCCCGCCCGCCGGGTAGCAGCCGACGAAGGTGCCGTCGCTCCTGAAGTGCTTGACGTCGTTGCACGCCGCGCCGCCGGTCCAGACGTCGCCGGTGAGGTCGATCGTCATGCCGTAGAGATTGGTGCAGCTGCACTTGTCCGCGGGGACCGTGAACACCCCGGCGACGCCGTGGGCCGAGTGCTCGTTCTCGTGGCCGGGCTCGTGGCGGATGTCGACCTTGTAGAGCGCGGCGACGTAGTCGGTGCCCGGCTTGGCGCTGCCTTTGAGCCAGAGGAAGCCGTCCTGGTCGACCATCGCGCCGTAGGGAAAGGTGCCGCCGTCGCGGCGCACGAGCGGCGGCGCACCGGGGGCGAAGCCGCAGGCGCCGTCTTGTCGCAAGCAGAGGGCGCGCTCGGTGTTGCAGGGCTGGTCCGGGGTGCTGTCACCCACCAGGCACTCGCCGGTCGCCGGGTCGAACTCCCACACCGTGCCGTCGTAAGATGACCCGACCCAGAGGTGACCGTAGGCGTCGAGGGCCACGGCGCGCGCCGCCCAGCCGGCGTACAACACCTGGTCGACGACGCCGTCCTTGTTGACGTGGATGACCTTGCGGTCGGGCTCGTACTTCGTCAGCGGATCGCCGTCGGTGGGGTCGCCCCAGTTGCCGCGACAGCCCACCCATACGCCGTAGCCGATGTCGACCGTGGTGCGCGACGGGTTGTAACAGGTCTCGCCGTTGAAGATCAGGTCGATCGACTCGCCCAGCTTCTCGCCCTTCATCGTGTCGACCCGCACCAGCTGGTTGGTCACGAACAGCGGCGCCCACAGGTAGGGGGTGTTGAAGGCGAACAGGTCGACGTTCAACCGCAGCTCGCCGGCGCGGTCGTGATTGACCCCGGCGCTGATGCCGGTGTCGAAGTCGGCGTTCTCGGTGAACACGTGGGTGAACTCGTGCTCGGCGCTGCCGCCGAGGTTGTCGACGCCCACGATCCCAACCGAGCCGCACCCGGTCCCGAACAACGCCACCAGCACGACCGTGACGGTGGCCGCGACGAGGAACAGCGAAAGGGTGGGTGACGTCGACGCTCTCGGCATGTGGCCTCCTGTGATGACGAAGGTCATCCTGCAACCGTGGTGCCGGGCCGAGGGCGTCCGGAGCGCTGCCATAACCTCAGGAAAACACGGATGAATCCACAAGCACCGGGGCTCGCCGCTGCCACTCCTTCGAGGTGTCGCGGACAGGGTTCCTCAGCGGTTGGGGCATCGAGTCCGCAGTGCCAACCTGGCGGGGGGACCGCCCGCCGGCACTCCGTCCGCGGACCACGTCGAGGGTGGAGCGCCGGCTCTGCGTCCCCCCGTGCCCCCGCACCGCGCACTGGCAAAGCCAGCTGCTCGGTGCCCGCTCCCGGGTGGGGCGAGGGGAGCGATCAACCCACAGGGCGGCGTGCCGTGGTTTCCTGCCCGGGACGCGTTATGATGCGCACCGATGGCTCGCTCTCGGACAGCGCCGGCGCTCGCGGTGACCTCGTTCGTCGCGGTGTTTTCCGGCGGCGCTTGTCGACCGCTGGACGCCTTCGCCGGTCCGTGTGTCGGCGCTGGCTGTGCCGCCGACCGCGCCGGTGACGATCGCTTCGACAGCGCGGACGAGGCGCCGGGCGACGGCGACCTTGGCGGCGAGAAAGGCCCGCCCGGGCCGCCCGAGGGCTGCGCCGACCTGACGCGCGAGGGCTTCCAGGCCTTGGACGCTTTCCCGGACATCGCCGCCTGCGGCGGCGGCTTCTCGGTGCCGGGCGTGCTGCGCTCCGACATGGCGCCCACCTGCGACCGCGGCGCGGGGAACAGCGCCGCGAGCCCGGACGGTGCCGGCTGTGCCGCGGTGGATCTCTGCGCCGGCGGCTGGCACGTCTGTCGCGGCGCGGCGGAGGTCCTGCTGCGGGCGCCGGACGGCTGCGCCCAGGCGGTGCCGGCCTTGACCGCGGATCAGATGTTGTTCTTCGCGACCGCCCAGCACTCCGAGGGCGCGCTCGAATGCAACACGACGACCGGCGACAACGACGTCTTTGGCTGCGGCAACCTCGGCGTCGTGCTCTCGCCCACCGGCTCGTGCGCGCCGCTCAACCGGGCGCTCGCCAGCACCACCGCCGGCGCCTGCGGTTGGAATCAGGCCGAGCCACCGCTCGGGCCCTGGCAGTGCCAGGGCGGCGTCGACAGCCACCTGCACGAGGCGGCGATCATCACCACCACCGGCTGCCCGGGCCAGAGCTGCAGCTGGGACTCGCGATCGATCGGCAACAGCGACAAGGGCGGCGTGCTCTGCTGCCGGGACTGAGTCAATCGAAGCGCACGCCGACGCCGGCTTGCACCCCGAACGACAGCCGCGTCTCGAGGCCGGTCGCGGTCTTGAGCAGGCGTTGACCGCCGATCCCGTACACCCCCACCACCATCGGCACGAGCTCGAGCTCCAGGCCGACGACCGCGCGGTACGCCAAGACCGCGCTCGTCAGGCGCTGGCGGCCGCTCACGGTCGCGCCGGTCTCGCTCACCCAGGCGGGCCCGGCCTGCAGCGCGAAGGCCGCCTGGAACATGGCGGCCAGGGGGACGCGGTGGCCGACCGACGCCAAGAGCGCGGTGTCGTGCAGCTGCACCGCGATGCCGTCCTCGCGCCCGTAGGCGTCGTAGCCGTACTCGAGGCCGAGGCCCAGCTGCAGCACGCCGAGGTCGTAGTCGTAGCCCAGCCGCACGCCGTTCAACGCCCCGGCGTTCTGCAGGTAGCCGGAGCTGTAGGTGTACAGGGCGGCGAGCGTCTGGTGCGCCGCGCCCTTCGTGGTCCTCGATGAAAGCGGTCGGGCGCGCATGGTGGCGTCGTCGAGCGGCACTTCGGCTCTGGCCTCCATCGCCATCTCGGTCTCGAGCAGCCGGTCTTCCTCGGCGCGGGTGACCTTGTAGCGTCCGGGGGCGAGCGCCAGGCGCGTCACTTGCCCGCGCGCCTTGCTGACCTCGGCGACCAGGGTGCCGTCCGCGGCGTCGCGGACGTAGTAGGTGCCGTAGCTCGGCTTCTGCAGCACCAAGGTCGCTTGGCTCGGTGACAACCGCGTCAGCACCAGCTCGCCGCGGCCGGTGACGTCGACGTCGTAGGTCGGGTGCTGTGGTCCGGAGAGGGTCTCGCTCGTCCGCAGCAGGGTGTTGCGGTACACGTACTGGTAGGCCTCTTCGAGCGACACCACCCGATCGCCGGAGAAGTCGGCGGCGCCGCGCAGCGCCGAGACCAGGTAGTGGGTGAAGAACGACGCGCCGACCTCGTCGGCCTCTTGCGACGCCTCGCCCACCGCGCTCGAGGTGACGAACACCCGGCCGCGGTACGAGCGGTTGTCGTCGAAGCGCACGTCCACGACCGGCACCGCCTTGCCGCCCTTGAAGCGGGTCAGGCGGCCGGACTGACAGGCGTCGACGAACGCGATCGCGACCCGCGCCGGGGCGTCGTTCAACCGTTGCCGCAGCTCGGCGAAGCTGAAGCGGCTGCCGGCCATCAACAGGGCGTCGTCGTCGGCGTGGCCGGAGTAGAAGAAGAACAACACGCTCTGGGCCTCGGCGCCTTCGGCGTTGCGGGTGACGCGCTCCAGGGTCGCCTTGAGCTCCGCGGCGCTGCGGCCGAGGAGGAGCTCGGTGGCGTCGACGCCGCCCAGGCTCTCGAGGATCTGTGCGACCCGCGTCGCGTCGCGCTCCGCATAGCGCAACAGCCCTTTGCCCGGCCCGCCCTGATTGTTGCCGACCACCACCGCGACCCGGCGCGGCTCGGCGTGCGCCGCGGTGGCGGATGCGATGAGGGCGGCGAACAACAACCCGGCGCGGCTCACGGCGCCTCCTTGGTGAGCAACCATGACAGCTGCTCGCCGGCGAACGGCAACGGCTCCAGCGCCGCGGTCAGTCGCGTCGTGCCGCCGGCGTCGAGCATCGCCGCGCTGAGCGTACGGACCACGTCGGCCCGCGTCAACGGTTGGTCGGTCAGGAGCGCCACCCACCGCTCCGGGCCCGGGTAGGCATCGAGCTCGACCCCGTCGTCGAGGCGGCGCGCGTGCCCCGGCTCGATCGGCATGCTGGCCTCGCCGTCGGCCGGCAGCAGCACCGAGATCTTGCCCGAGGCCTCGACGCTCACGAGCATCAGGTAGCGGTGCTCGGTGCTGTAGCGGATCGCCAAGCGGTCGCCGGCCCGGAGCGGCTGGCCGGAGAACAGCTGCGAGCGGTCGCCGCGCGCCACGAAGAGCTCGACGCTCGAGCCGCCCTTGAGGCGGATCCCGGTCTCGGGCGGCAGCGGCTGGAAGCGCGGCACCATCAGGATCGCGACCGCGGTCGCCGCCGCGAGCCCGAGGCCCCAGGTGAAGCGCCGCGTGGACCTGGACGCCCGGAGCCAGTCGAGCCAGCCGGCCCCCGGGTCCTCCTCTCGGACCGCCGGCGACTTGCGCCGCGCCGGCAGGGTCTCGAGCGCGGGGTAGCGCGCCAGAAACCGGTCGTGCGCCGCGCGCGCCGCGTCGAGCGCCTCGCGGCACTCTGCACACCGGGCGAGATGCACCTCGACGCCTTCACGGGGTGGGAGGCCGGCGCAGAGCTCGTCGTTGACGAGATCGGAGAGGTGCTCGACGGTGTGGGTCATCGGGGAGGCGCTCCTTTGCCTTCGAGGCTCGCGAGGCGGGCCCCGGCGTGGTCGCGGGCCTTCGCCAGGATCTTGCGCACCCCGCGCTCCGAGATGCCCAGGATCTCGCCGATTTGCGGTTGGCTCAGGCCGTCCAGGTAGTGGTAGGTGAGCACCTCGATCTGGCGCTGGTTGAGGCCGGCGGCGAGGAGCTGCAACAGCTGTCGGCTCTCGAAGGCCGCGGCGTCGTCGGCGGCGGTCTTCTCCGGCTCGCGGCGCAAGGTCTCGGCGGCGCGGGCGCGCACCTTGCGCCCCCGCAGCGCGTTCAGGCAGTAGTTGGTGGTGATGCTGTAGATCCAGGTCATCGGACTAGCCTCGCCCCGGAAGTCGTCGAGCCGGCGGCTGACGGTGATGAACACGTCCTGGACCGCGTCGAGGGCGTCCGCCTCCTGCCCCAACATCTTCAGGCTGCGGCGGTAGACGACCGGCGCGAAGCGGCGGTAGAGCTCGGCGACGGTGGCGTTGTTCGCTGTCACTGTGGTTCGTCACGTCCACGCGCTCCCCACAGCTCGGTTGCGAGCTCTGGTGTGCGTTGGACACCCGACCCCCCCAATTCCGGAACCGGGCACCTCGAGGTCCCCGGGTCTAACAGGCGCGTTGGGGCGAGTCTACTCTTGGCGGTCCCCCCTGGAAAAGCCGCGCGATTGGCGTAGACTCCACGCCCGGTGAGCGCGATTCAGAGGAACAACGCCGTCCCGGCCCGAAACCTCGGCGGCGTGCGGCTCGGCGGCGGCGGCGGTGGCGCGGCCCGAGCGACCCGGCAGGCGGCCAAGGTCAAGCGGAGGGTCGACGTGCCCGCGGACCCCGCCGCGGAGCTGATGCCGGCCGCGGAGTTCTTGGGGCACGAGACCGACTTCGCGGCCATCCTCGAGCGCTTCCCCGACAGCCCCTTCGACCCGGCGCGGCGCAAGATCCTCGGCCGCCTGATGGGCATGTTCGCGATGGACTACCAGGGCGCGAACCCCGAGGAGCGCCGCTTCCTGAAGCGCCTGCTCTCCGGTCACAACGCCCGCGAGGGCTACGTCGCCAACCGCTCGCTGCATCTGTGCGGCGCGCCGCACGTCATCCGCCGCACGTTGGCGCTCGGGGTCGCCGAGGCGCGCTTCGCGACCCGGCCGACCCACGGCTTTCTGGGCGCGGTGCAGGCGCGCACCGCGGTCACCACCTTTCGGATGCTCGGGCCGAAGGCGCGCGAGACGGTGTGGAACCTCTTGACCCTCGCGGGCGGTGACGCCCGCGGCCGGCCGCAGATAGGCGCCGATCGCCTGCTGGAGCGCGCCCTGGTGCTCAAGGCGCTCGCCGCCCGTCGCCATCGGCTCGGGCCGTGGAGCGCCGACGGCCCGCGGGCCGTCGACGAGGTCGCGACCTTCGCGGTCGAGCTGCGCGGCGCCGGCCGCGCGGTGTTGGCGGCGCGGACGACCTTGTTCCCCGGCGATCCGAGCCGGGTCGCGCCACGGCTGGCGGCGCCGACCGGTCCCGGGGCGCGCGCCGTCTTACTGGCGCAGGGCGAGGTCGATCCGGTGTTCGCGTGGAGCGAGCACGGCCGCAAGCGCGACGACTTGCCGGGCGGGCAGAGCGCCGAGGTCGGCGACGAGGCGTTTCCCGATCTCGATCGCAGCCCCCTCCAAGACCGGCCGCGGCTGCACCAGGCCTTGGCCGAGGCCCGGGCGAAGAACGACCCCGATCTCGACCTGCGGAGCCGCGACGCGCTCACCGACTATCTCGCCGGCCGCGAGCTCTCCGACAACCGCCTGGCGCTCAAAGACCAGGCGCTCGCGGTCTTGGGGCAGCGGGGCTTCGACGTCATTCGGCTCGAGGCGGTCGAGGCGATGCGCGAGGACGCCCGCGGCGTGTACCGCTTCGACGCCGCGCGGGCGCTCGGCGATCTCATGTCCCGTTACACCGGGGCGGCGTACGTCCGCCGGCTGTTCTCGGATCAGATCACCGCCGGCGCCGATCCGCTGGGTCAGATCGTGCACGCGGTGCAGCGCGGCCTCGCGGTGCCGATCACCGTCAACGAGCTGAAGTCGCCAACCTCGCACGCCTTCGCCGCGGTCTCGGCGAGAGGCGAGGCCGAGACGACCGAGCTCGGGCTCCGGCCACCGGCAGAGACCGCGGTCCTCAATATCGGCGGCAAGGCGCTGCTCGGCCTCGTGCTCCCCGAAACCTTCGGCCGCAAGGCGCGCGCCGACCTGTTCATGGCGCCGGCGGCCCTCGATCTGCTCGCGCCGCCGTTCGGGATCCCGTTCCCCGAGCTCGGCATCGAGGACCGCCTATGAGCGAGCTCGGCTATCTCGCAGACGGCCTGTTCGAGGACGGCGAGCCGCGGACCGACCTGGAAGGGCACGCGGTCGCGGTCGCCGCGGTGTTCGCGGCGGCCGGGGTCGATCCGGCCTCGGTCGAGATCCTCGCCGAGCTCTTGGCGCGCGTCGCGAAGGAGCTCGGTGACGCGGTGCTCGACGGCGCCGGGATCCTCGCGGCCGCCGGGCTCGTGACGCCGCCGGCGCCGGTCTTGGAGCTATTGCAGGTCGCGAGCGCTCCCGGCCTTGGCGCCCGATCGCTCGCGGCGCTCGCGGTGCACCTGGTGGACGTCGCCGAGGCGATGGCGATCCGGATCTACGTCGCCGAGCTGCCGAACCTCACGGCGCGCTCCGATCGCAGCGGCGACGCCGCCCGCAGCGTCGGGCTGGCGCGGCACCTCAGGGGGTAGGGGCTTTCGGCTCCGGCCGCCGGCTGCCGGTCGCGAACCGCAGCGTCGCGACCGCCAGGCCCAAGAGCGCGGCGAGCAGCGCGAAGCCCGGGAGGCTCCCGAACAGCGGCGAGGTGCGGCCGAGCGCGGCGCCGAGCAGGATCTCCGCCGCCGGGCCGCTGACGATCAGGAGCACGGCGTCGGCGCGGGCGCAGAGCCAGCCGAGCCGGAGTGCTACCAGCCAGACGCCGAGCCCCGCGCCGACCAGGGTCCCTTCGTAGCCGTAGAGCGCGGCGAGGCCGAGGAGCGCGGCGGGGACGGCGGGCGGTGTCAGGGCCACGACACACCGCACCGCGACCGGGGCCAAAAAGAGCGCCACGAGCATCACCAGCGGCGCGAGCGTCAGCAGGAAGCCGAGGCGCCTCACGGGTAGAAGACCTCGAGGAGCGTCAGGCCGCAGGGCGGGGCGGTGACCCCGGCGTCCTTGCGGTCACGGCTCTCGAGGGCGTGGGCGACGGCGGCCACGCTGCGCTTGGCGAGCCCGACCTCCACCAGGGTGCCGGCGATGATGCGGCACATGTGGCGGCAGTAGGCGTTGGCGTGAAACACGATCTCGACGATCGAGCCCGCGGGCGGCCGCGGCGTCGCGGATACGTCGACGCTCAGCATCCGCCGGAAGGCGTGCAGGGCGTCGCACTCGACGCTGCGGAAGGCGTTGAAGTCGTGCTCGCCGACGAGCAACGCGGCGGCGGCGCGCATGTCTCGGAGGTCGAGCGGCGCGCGGATGTGCCAGGCGCGGCGCTCTTCGAGGGCGGCGCGGTGGCGGGTGTTGTAGATCCGGTAGCGGTAGCGCTTCGAGAGCGAGTCGTGGCGGGCGTCGAAAGACGGCGGCGCCTCGACCGACTCGTGGATCGAGATGTCGCCAGGGAGCAGGCTGTTCAGGCCGCTCGCGAACCGCGGCGCTTCGATGCGGCTGTGGGTGCGGAAGTTCGTGACCTGGGCCTCGGCGTGCACCCCGGCGTCGGTGCGGCCGGCGACGATCAGGGTCGGGTGCTCCTTGGTCATCGTCAGGATCGCGGTGATGAGCTCGGCTTGCACCGACGGCGCGTTCGCCTGGAACTGCCAGCCGGCGTAGGCGGTGCCATCGTATTCGACAACGAGCTTGATGTTGCGCGCCGGATCCACGCGAGCGCCGGGCTGGCTACTGGAAGTTGAACGACAGGCCGAAGACGAGCTGGGTGTCGGACATGTCGGCCTTGTGCTTCTGGCCCATGCCGCCGAACCAGGAGCGTGCGTACTCCACGAAGAGGTTGCTGTCCAAGAACACCGCGCTCTTGTTGCCGCCGCGCGGATCGATCCAGTCGAGGTTCAGGCTCAGCCCCGCCGCCGCTTCCCAGCCCGCGGTGCCGCCTTTGGCCTTGTCGCCGTTGCTGAACGTCGTCGTCTTGCCGTCGGCGGAGATCGACCAGAGGTAGTAGTCGAACGCTCCTTTGCCGTAGACGATCAGCGGGATCTCCCACTTCTTCTTCAAGACGTCGAAGCGGTACACGACCCCGAACGCCAAGGGATAGACCGTGAGCGTCGTGGTGGTGTTGCCATCCGTGGTCGGGCCCTTGAGGATGGCTTCCGTGGTGCAGTCGGTGGCGCGGCCCGAGGCGTCCTTGCAGACTCTGGACTTCCCCGTCGCCTTCCACTGCCCGGCGCGCACGAAGGGGCCCAAGAGCCCGAAGAACGGCGTCGGGATGTAGCGCTCGATCTCGAGCGCGAACATCAGCGGCCGGCGGCTGCCGAAATAGGCGTTGAAGTAGTCTCTCTCGTTGCCGATGACTGTCGTGACCGTCGTCGGGGCCCCATTTGCGTCCATTCCAGGTTCCGACTTGGTGATGTCGCCGTTCCCCCAGACCGGCCGATACTGTCCGCCGCGGAGCTCGAAGCCCCACGTCGCTTCCGGCGTCTTGTCGTTGGCGCGCGCGGCGCCCGCCTGAAGGAGCAAGACGGCGCAGAGCAAGCTTCGACCCAGGCCCGCGCTCATGACGCACGCTCCCGCCGGCGCAACCGAGCGCCGAGCCACACGAGGACCGACAGCGCCGCGAGCGGAGTCGACCCAGAGGCGCTGCAGTCGTGGCCCGGCTCGACGCCGCCCAACGGATAGCACTCGGCGAAGTCGCACTCGGGGCGCGGCGTCTCGGTCGCGACCCCCGACGCCGGCCCTTCGTTGTCGACGTCGTCGTGCGCGAACACCGCGACCTGGTACTCGGTGCCGTTGTCGCCGCCGATGGTGATGTCGGCGCTGTCGCCCGCGGTGACGTCGCCGTTCGTACTGGTGAACGTGCCGGCCGCCCACTCGGCGGGCGTTTGCGCCGCCTCGGTGGGATCGCTGGGCAAGGGTCGGGCAACGACTCGGAAACCCGTGACGTCGCCGGCCTCGTGGTTGGCGTCACCGGTGGCCGCGGCGACCGCGTGCACTCGGATCTGGGAGTCCAACGGCGTCAAGGTCGGTGTCTCGGGGGCCGGCGGCTCGCGAGTGTCGATGTAGAGCTTCACCCAGCCGGTCGGCTCGGCGGTGAGGACGGCGGGCGGGACCTCGATGGTGTTGCCCCCGTTGGTGTTCAGACCGAAACAGAGCTTGATCGACGTGCTCGCCACCCATGGGTCGTCGCAAGCGCCGGTTGCTCTGCCGAGGACGGCGGCTTTGGTCAGGGTCGGGACCGCGCCGCCGTTCAGCAGATCGTCGGGGACGAGGAGGAGGTTGCTGGTGACGACCTCGTCGTCGGCGACGAGGTCGTGAGTCCCGTAGCGATCGACGTCGGAGATGTCGCCGGTGCACGCGGTCTCGGCGCTCGTCGGCCACCAGGCGATGAGGCTGGTGCCGGCGGCGAACGCTCCGCTGGTGAGCTCGACGTCAATGGTGAACGCCTCGTCGTTGGTGCAGGCCGCCTTGTTCAGCGTCGGCGGGTTCCAGGTGACGGTGAGCCCGTCGGTGGTGGGGTTCTGGGTGTCCGTCTGCGCCCACAGCGTCGACGGCAACAGCAGCAAGACAGCGGCGAGAATGCGTGACATGCGGCTACCGTATCCACGCGAGAGATCTGGGGTCAAGCAGGCCTCCACAGCAGGCGTCATCCCGACAATC
The DNA here is from genome assembly GCA_016218825.1 of Deltaproteobacteria bacterium. Taxonomy (GTDB): domain Bacteria; phylum Myxococcota; class XYA12-FULL-58-9; order XYA12-FULL-58-9; family XYA12-FULL-58-9; genus JACRCV01. The sequence continues at coordinate 27,480 of JACRCV010000085.1, read as the reverse complement.
GACCGACCGGTCATCAAAGCAACAAAGCAAGTTTCGCACCAGGCATCGGGGGGGCGGTCTAGCCTCCAACGGCCTGAAAATACTTGGGTAACGAAAGGTGCCAGCCACTTCTACGGTGACAGTTTGTCACGCCGCCGAGAGCGATCCCCGCGCAGGCGGACACTCTGTCACCTGTCGGTGGGGGCGAGGAGCTCGCGGAGCATCGGCACCAGGACGTCCCAGCGCAACAGGCCCGACTTGCGGGACGCCTTGACGGGGATCTCTTTGCCGTCGGCGCCGATCGAGGTGCCGCCCGGGCGCAGCGGGTGCGGGTTCCGGTCGCCGAGGTCGAACATCCAGCTGAGCTTCGAGGCCTCGCGCGCACCGCGGCGCAGCGCCGTGCGACCCGCCCCGGGGCCGGCCGCGTACGCGGTGATGGCGCCGGCCACGTCCTTCGGCGGCATGTCGCGCGCGACCTTGACGTCCACGGCGGCGGCGAGCCGCTTCAAGTGCTCGGCGGCGATCACCGCGCTCTGCAGCAACGCCATCGTGGTGTCCTTGCCGCGCTGCCAGGGCACGCTCACCGCGATCCCGAGCTTCTCGGCCTGCGCCCGGTAGGCCCGGAGGATGCCGTTGCCGTAGGTCGTCGTGACCCAACGTGGGTCCAGACCGAAACCTGCCTCGGGGCCGAGCACCGACGTCATCGCGGTGTGCTGCCCCGATTCGTTGGCGTGCAGCGCGGCGACGAGCTCCGCCGGCACGCCGGTGAGCGCCTCCACCCGGCGATAGGTCTCGGCATAGAGGGGCGTGCGCTCCACGAGTCTCTGGCCTACCGCCGAGGCGCGCGCCCGCTCGAGCGCGGTCTTGTTCGGGGTCCAGGTGCCGGGGCTCGGCCGCGGCTCGGGGGCGGGCTCCGGGGTGGCGACTGTGCCGTCGTCGCCGGCGCTCGGTCGTGCCGCCGTCTTTGCCGCCACCGCCGCTTTGAGGAAGCCCAAGGTCTCGTCGCCGACCAGGCCGTCTTTGGCGATGCGGCTCTCCTTTTGGAAGCGCCACACCGCGCTCTTCGTCGGTTGGTCGTAGACGCCGGTGACGCTGACCGGATGTCCGAGCGACACGAGCAGCTCCTGCACCGCACGCACCTTCGCGGCGTCGTTGTCGCGTCCCAACCCCAGCCGGTCGTCGCTCGGCGGCGCCTTGCCGACGCCGACCCCCTGTTTCTTTGTCGGGGCGGCCGGGGCGGGCGCGAACGGAGTCACGACGATGTCGAAGAGCGGGATGAAGATCGTGGTCCCGGGCAGCAGCCGGTCGCGGTCGACGAACTGGCCTTGGTTCTCGATCTCCAGCTTCACGAGCTCGATGCCGAAGCGCTCGGCGATGCGCGACAGGTTGTCGCCGTCCTGGACCTGATAGCTCAGACACCCGACCCGGGTGCCGCCAGAACCGCTCAACGAGCTCATGCCACCCCTGCTCCCGTGGGGACCGCGAACGACGAACCGCCGGGGGAATCGGCCGTTCGCTTCTCATTATCGCCGCGATCGTTGACCGGTTGCCAGCGATCCTGAGTGATTTCGATGCCTGACTTCGATGCCTTTACCGACCGCCGCGCGCCTTGTACTCTGCCGCCGGGGTCGAGATTGATGCGCTCGGTTTCGATGTACGCCATCGCTGTGGTCGCGCTGCTCGCCGCCGGTTGCGGCGACAACCGCCTCGATGGAGCCGCCGGCGACGACGGCGACGGCCACCGCGGCGGCGGTGACCCCTGGCGTCCGAGCGGCGACCCGTCTGCTCCGGCCGGCGACGACGGGCGCGCCCATGACGACAATCCGCCGCCGGTCATCTACGATCCGGTGGTCTTCGTCCACGGCAGCGGCGGCAGCGCCGACAACTTCGCGATCATGATCGACCGCCTGGTCGCCTCCGGCTGGCCGCGCGACCGTCTCTTCGCCTCCACCTTCGAGTCGCCCAAGTGGGGCTGCAACGTCGACAACGCCGCGACCATCGCCGCCGAGGTCGGGAACGTCCTGGCGGCGACCGGGGCGCGACGGGTGGACATCGTCGCGCACAGCATGGGCTCGGTGAGCTCGCGCTACTACATGAAGAACCTCGGCGGCGCGGCGAAGGTCGGGACCTACGTGACCATGGGCGGCATGCACCACGGCCTGGCGTCGCCGTGCCTGTCGCCCTCCGGCTTCGTCTGCACCTGGGACGAGCTCTGCGAGACCGGCGACTTCATCGCGGCGCTGAACCAGCCGCCGGTGACCCCGGGGCCGGCGCTGTGGGTGTCGATGTACGGCGGCGCCGACAGCACGGTGCCGAACGAGTCGTCGCAGCTCGACGGCGCCGAGAACGTCTTGTTCCCGGGCGTCGAGCACGCGAGCCCCAACGGCCTGCTGGACACCGAGGCGGTCGAGGTCGAGATCGAGCGGGTCTTGATGTACCCCGCGTGGTGACCTGGAGGATCTTCTGGACCGTCTTCGCCTTCATCTGATTCCCGCGCCGCCGATGCGGCGTCGCTCCCCACCCCCACCCCCTGAATCCCCCGCCCCCGAGTGGGGCGGGGGCCGGATCACGTCCACCTGAAGACGGTCTAGCGGACGTCGGCGTTCGGCAGGCGCTCGATGACCGGCGTCGCCTCGTAGGCCGCCGACTGCAGGAAGCGCATCGAGGCGTGGATCGCCTCGGGGCGGTAGAAGATCAGCCAGTGGCTGTCGTAGTCCCGGCCCGGACGATCGTTCGTCCATTGGATGAAGCCCGCGGTCTTGGCGCCGGCGTTTCCTGACACCGGCGCAGTTGCGGCCGGCAAGCCAATCCAGTCGTAGGCCGGGATCGGAATGACCACGGGCTCTACGACCGGCAGGTGAGCGGCGACGGCGAGGGCGCTCGCGGTGCGGTGCGGCGTCGCGGCGTCGTGCTCTCCCGAGGTCATGAAGACGCTCTTCGCGCCCGGCTCGCCGCCGGCGCCGAGCCAGTGCGGCGCGTAGTTGATCGGGTCGGTGATCTCCACCAGCGCCTGCACCAGGCCGATGGCCGGATGCATCTCGGTGAGCGGCTCGTCGGCAGGGTCGAGGTAGAGCAACAGCGTCAGGAACGCCTTGAAGTCGACCATGTCCTTGCGCTCCATCAGGGTGATGGACAGGCCACCGCCGGCGCCGGAGAACACCCAGGCGCCGATGTCGGTCTCGAGCGCCGCGGCGAGCGAGCCGGTCAGGCCGCCGTGCGAGTGGCCGAAGAAGCTCACCTTGGCGGGGTCGAAGCAGATGTCCTCGCCGGTGGGGCTGACGCCGGCCGGGACCGTCAGCGCCTCGCGCACCATCCGCGTCAGCGAGAAGGTGTCTACCGCGGACTGGCGGAAGTTGGCGCGCGCCGCGGCGGCGTTGAACAGATTGAAGCTCATGATCGAGACGTCGAAGGTCTTGCCCTCGTTGCGCAGCCCGTGCAGCGGCTGATCGATGCCGATGCCGGCGAGGCCGCGCCCTGCCAGCCGCCCCGCGGTGCCGTCGGTCACGTCGTAGGCGTCACCGCCGGTGCCGTGCGCGAACAACACGATCGGATAGCAGGGCGCGTCATTCGCCGGCGGGGCCTCCGGGACGGTGAGCACGAAGCGCAGGCTCTCGTAGTGATCCGGCGTCAGCTTGCCGTCGACGACGTTGAAGGCGCCGCCGTCGCGAGGCGCGGCGTAGGGCAGCGTGCCCTTCTGGTAGCTCGGCGACTCGAAGCGACCCTCCAGCACCCAATAGGCGGTGGTCTCAGTGCCGTTCCATTGGAAGGTGCGGCGCTCCGCGAACCCGCCGGCGCCGCCCTTCTCTTGCCAGCCGTCGGTCTTCGGCGTCGGCGCTCGGAGCTCGGTCGTGACCGCGGCGCGGATCTCTGCGAGCGGTCGGGTGATCGTCTGGGTGGTGAACACCGTCGCCGCCGCGACCCGATCGGTGTCCCAGCTCTCGCGCTCGAAGAGGCGGGTGAGGGGCTCGAAGATCTTCGTCAAGGCGTCGACCAGGGTCTCGTCCACCGCCGGCTCGAAGCAGCTCAGGCCGACGTCGTCGCCGAGCAGGCGAGAGAGCAAGGGCGGCGCCTCGAGGGCGTCTCCCGCCGTGTCATGAAGGTCGGCGGTGGCGACGAGCGCGTAGGTGGTCCGCTCCGAGAGCGGCAGGCCCCACGCCGGCGCCACCGCGAGGGTGTTCGCCGGCACGTACTTGCCGGCGTCGGCCCAATACTCGTAGCCGAGCGGCCGGCGGCGGCCGTACTCGGGCGAGGTCTCGGTGACGTCGACGAGCTGCAACGGCGCCGTCGGGCTCGCGAGCGCCCCGGGGTCGGCCGAGAGGGTGCCGAGGTCGAGGGGGCGCTTGAAGCTCAGGTACACCGGGCTGTTGGTGCCGAAGCCGTCGAGCGTCGCCTCGGCCTCGTGGGTGTAGCTGCTCAGGATCTCGGTGTGGTCCGGATCCGGAAAGTCACGGACGCGGATGTTGCCGCCGTCGACGCGGCGATGGTCGGACGGGAACGGGAACGACAGCCAGGTAGCGGGGTTGCCGTCGCCGTCTTTGAGCGTCGGGTCGAACGCGACCTGCGGGCCTTCGCGGCTCGGACAGTCATTGCAGCCGTAGGACCCGAGGCCGAGGCTCGAGAGCATCACCAGAGGAAGTGCGCGCATGCCGGCCATCATGCCCACGTCTGATCTCGGCCGACAAGCCGGGACGGGCGCGCGCGGTGTCGAGAAAGGGATCGGCATCCACCGCCGAGTCGTGCGATACTGGAGCGAGCGCCCTCGAATGAGCGCGACTTCGGCCCCCGCCCCACCCGAGCGGGGGACGGGGGGTGGGGGTGGGGAGCGCGGCCGACAGCGGCCGCGCGGGAATCAAAGGCAGAAGGCAGTTGAAGCGACGGGGTCGCGGGTGAGCGAGATCAACCGACTGAAAGGAACGGGACCGAGCCTCGAGGTGAGGCCCACGGACATCGTCGTGCCGTCGTTGAGGGTGGTGCGCGCGACCGTCGAGCCGGTCGCGACCACGGATCTGCGCCCGGGGAAGCAGTACCTCGCCGGCACCTCGACCACCAGGCTGCGCTCGGGGGGCGCCGGCATCGTCAACTGGTTGGCGAGCGAGAAGCGGGCGACCGGCGGCACGATCGGCGCGGCGTACGTCGAGACCTTCGGCGCCCGGGTCGATGCGCTGCGGCAAAGCCAAGCGGTGCAGGTCGCGAACCTCGGCGTCGTCGGCGGCATCCCGCTCGTCGCCCTGCACTTCGGCTGTGTCGACAAACGAAACCCACCGAAGCTGCGGGTGCTGATCACCGCCGGTGTCCACGGCGACGAGCCCGCGGGGCCGGCGGCGGCGATGTTGTTTGCCCAGCAGCTGCTGCTCCAGCCGAAGCTCAGAGACGGCGTCGAGTTCACCATCGTGCCGCTCATCAACCCCACCGGGCTCTCGGCCGGCACTCGGGTCAACGTCGACCTGAAGGACTTGAACCGCTGGTTCTCGACCGCCGCGAACGCGCCGTTGGAGGTGCGGTTGGTGCGCGACGTGCTGGCGCGGGGCTACAACCTGGCGTTGGATCTACACGGCGCCGCGGTCAACAACGGGGGCTTCTTCGGCCTGCACCTCGACGCCGGCGCCGTGCTCGAGCGCAGCCTGGCGCTGCTCGCGCGTCGCTACCCGATCATGGACGATCGACCGGCGTGCTACGACAAGCAAGGGCCGGGGATCTACGTCAGCCGCAACCCCGGCACGCTGAAGGACTTCGTCGTCGAGACCGGCAGCGACAGCGCCATCACCGTGGAGGCGCCCCACTGCCTGACGCACGAAGATCAGGTCCGCGGCACCGCCGAGCTCGTGCGCTATCTGGTCGGCGTGTCGCTCACGCGTTGAGCGGCGCCGCCCTGGTGACGGCGCTGGGACGTCGAGATCTTCAGGTCGCGCCCGCGCCCGCGTCGGATCGGTACCTGCAGATCCCACCGTCCGCGGACCTCCCACCTCTAGCGATGCAAGTTGTGAATTGTATTCATGTTTTCATGTTAGCAGCGCGAGGGGTCGTGGCATCCGGGTTGCACACTTCGGGGTCGTCCAAGTGCTCCAAAGAGAAGGGGTCGCCGATGCTACCGAGGTTCCGCTGCCGACGCTCGCTGCTCTTCGTTATCGGCCTCGCGCTCGCGGGTTGCAGCGCCAAGGAACCAGGCGCGGCCGACGCCGCGGCGCTGCCCGATTCGGGGGACCTTGGCGCCGATCCCGCCGCGCCGGACCCCCTGGGCGCCGCCTTCGTCTACGACCCCGACGTGGTGCAGCGTTACGACCTCGAGCTTTCGGATGCGAGCTGGGCAGCGCTGATCGCCGATCCGGCCGCCGACGAGTACGTCGAGGGCACCTTCCGGTTCGGCGACGAGATCTACGCGCAGGTGGGGGTGCGCTTCAAAGGCAACTCCTCTCGCTGGTCGATCACCAGGGAAGGCAGCACGCGCTACTCCTTCAAGGTCAAGCTCAACGAGTTCGTCGACGGCCAGACCTTCCACGGCGTCAAGACCCTGAACCTGCACAACGCCTGGAACGACTACTCCTTCATGCGCGAGCGGCTGTCCTACGATCTGTTCCGCGACGCCGGGGTGCCGGCGAGCCGGGTGGCCTACGTCGATCTGTACGTGAACGGCAACCACCAGGGGCTCTACGTCAGCGTCGAGCAGGTCGACAAGAACTTCCTCGCCACCTGGTTCGGCGACAAGAGCGGCAACCTCTACAAGCCCGAGGGCGGTGACCTGACCTACCACGGCGCCAGCATCGACGCCTACGGCGGCGGTCTCGCCTACGAGCTGAAGACCAACGAGGACGTCGCCGACTACAGCGGCCTGATCCACTTCCTCGACGTGCTCAACAACACCGCCGACGCCGACTTCAAGGCGGCGATCGAGCCGGTCTTCGACGTCGAGCTGTTCTTGAAGTGGTTGGCGTTGAACACCCTGCTGGTGTCGCTCGACAGCTACGCCGGCTCCATCGCGCACAACTTCTATCTCTACGACAACCCGACCACCGGGCGCTTCGCGCTGATCCCGTGGGACTACAACGAGGCGTTTGGTCACTTCAGCTGCCAGCTGACGATCGAGCAGCTGCTGCGCTTCGACATCGACTCGCCCTACTGCAAGGTCAGCATGGGCAGCGGCGCCCCGACCGCGCGGCCGCTCATCACCCGCATCCTCGCGGTCAGCGAGTTCCGCGACCGCTACCACGCGCTGCTCGAGGCGTACGCGACCGGCGCCTACGCGCTCGAGCCGATGACCGCCGCCATCGAGCGATGGCGGGCGCTGATTGCCGACTACGTCGCCGCCGATCCGACGAAGCGCGGCACGTTCGCGATGTTCGAGGCCACGGTGACACCCGGCACGAACGCCCAGGTGAGCATGCCGGCCTTCATCGAGGCGCGCGTCGCCAACGTGTTGGCGGCGCTCGACGGCACCCTGGCCGTGACCTGCGGCGACGGCATCTGCGACAGCGGTGAGAGCTGCGACGCCGACTGCAGCGCCCAGTGCCCGGCGTGCAGCGTCCACGTCCAGGAGGCCGGTCGCTGCCTGCCGAGCTGCGCCGACCAATGCAGCTGCCCGACCGACCTGCCGGTGACGTTGACCTGCGAGGCGACTCGCCTGATTTGTGTGCCGCAGGCCCCGGTCTGCGACTGCAGCCCCGACCAGGTCTGCGCCCCAAACGGTCACTGCGTGCCGCGCTGCACCGTCGACACCGACTGTCCGTCCCAGGTGCCGGTCTGCGAGCCGACGACCGGCCTCTGTCATCCCTGAGGCGGCCGGCCGCCGGGACCAGCCCCCGCCGGGGGTCGAGGTGGGTGCGGTCGCCGCCCGAGCGTTCCGGTCGGCGTACGTCAGGCGGTCGTCCTCTCAAGCGCTCCTGAGCGACGTCGCCGGATCAACCGCGGCGGCCCGGCGCGCCGGCGCCACGCCAAACGCGAGCGCCACGAGCATCGACACCGCGGTCGCGGCGAGCGCGACGCCGGCCGAGAGCACGACTTGCCATCCACCGAGCACCGAGGCGCCGAGGCCCGCCGCGACGCCAAGCACGACGCCGATGATCGCCCCGCCGAGCCCGATGAGCAGCGCTTCTCCCACGAACTGCGCGAGGACGTCGTGGCGCGAGGCGCCGAGAGCCCGCCGCAGCCCAATCTCTCGCATCCGCTCGCGCACCGCGATGAGCATGACGGCGAGCACGCCGACGCCGCCGATGAGCAGCGCCACCGCCGACACCGCGCCCAAGAGCAGCGTGAAGCTCGCGGCGGTGCTGCGCTCGGCCTCGAGCACGTCGGCTTGGTTCTGGACCGCGAAGTCGTCGGTCTTGCCCGGCTTGATGCGATGCCGCTCGCGCAGAACGCCGGCGACCTCGCCGACCAGGGTCTGGGCGGCGCCCGGCACGGCGGTGACGTAGATGTTGCCGATGTAGTCGACGTTGAAGACGCGCCGCAATGCGGTGCGGATGGGGATCACGACCTGATCGTCCTGGTCGTTGCCGGTCGAGTCGAGGCCTTTGGGGGCGAGCACGCCGATGACCTCGAACGGCACGTTGCCGACGCGCAAGGTCACGCCGAGCGGATCGGCGTCGGCGAACAGGCTCCTGGCCACGGTCGCGCCGAGCACCGCGACGCGCAGGGCGGCGCGCGCCTCGGTGTCGTCGAAAAAGCGGCCGCGCTCCACTTCGAGGTTCTTCACCGAGAGGATCTCGGCGCTCGCCCCGACGACGTTGCTCGAGGTCGCGTAGGTCTCCCACTTGAGCTGCAGCCTCCGGCTTTGGGCCGGCGCCACCGCGGCGGCGCTCGGGCAGCTCGCGGCGACGCTGCGGGCGTCTTCGAGGGTCAGCGTTGTCAGGTTGCCGACCTGACGCGGCCGGCCGGCGAAGATCCTGGTCTGCCCGGGAGAGACGACGACGAGGTTCGTGCCCAAGGCGGCGATGCGCTCGATGACGGCCTGCTCGGCCCCCTGACCGACGGCGACCATCGTGACCATCCCCCCGACACCGACCGCGATGCCGATGGCCGCCGGCCAGGTGCGTCGCCGTTGCCGCCAGACGGAGGCGGCGGCGAGGCGGGCAAGCTTGGTGAAGCGCATGGCGTCGTCAGCCGCGGGGTTATGGCCGCAGCGCCGTCGCCGGCTCGATGGCCGCGGCGCGCCGCGCCGGGACGAAGGAGGCCAGGAGGCCGACTGTCAGACTCGCGACCAGGGCGAGGGCGAACGGCTCCCAGGTGACCACGGCAGGCAGCGCCCCGATGCCGCCGAGGAGGGCGGCGCCGATCGTCCCGACCGCGACGCCGACCGCGCCGCCGGCGACGGTGACGACGAGGCCCTCGACGACGAACTGCTGCACGATCTGCCGCTTCGTGGCCCCGAGCGCCCGCGTCAGGCCGATCTCGACGCGACGCTCGGCGACGGCGGCGAGCAAGATGTTGGCGAGCACCACGGCGCCGGCGACGAGGGCGATGACGGTAATGATGCCGAGCATCATCGTCAGCATGCCGCTCATCTCGGTCGCCATGGCGCGGAAGGTCGCCGGCGAGCGGATGGCAAAGTCGTCGGTGTCGGTCGGGCCGATGTGGTGCCGCTCGCGGAGGAGGCCGGTGGCCTCGCGTCCGACCGCGTCGACGCCGTCGATGCTCGTGGCGCGCACCCGCAGCATCGTGTACCAGCTGACGTTGAACAGCCGACGCATGCCGGTCGACAGCGGCACGACGACGCGGCGGTCCATGTCCATGCCCATCGGGCTCACGCCGCGGGGCGCGAGCACGCCGATCACCTTGAACGCCTGCTCGCCGATGCGCATCGACTCGCCCACCGGCGCGACCGCGCCGAAGAGCTCCTGGGCGATGGTCTTGCCGATGACGGCGACGCGCGCCGCCGCCGCCTCGTGCGCTTCGCTGAGCTCCTCACCCGACACCACCGGCCAGTCCCAGGCCTCGCCGTAGTCGGGTGTCGAGCCGATGACCGGCGCGGTCATGTTGTTGCCCTGGTAGACGAGCGTCTGCTCGAGGCGCACGACCATCGGCGCGAGGACGCGGATACCCTGCACCCGCGCCCGCAGCGCCGTCGCGTCCTCGGGCGTCAGGGTCGTGACCCGCTCGTCGCCGGGGCCGCGAAACTGCGGCGAGCCGGCGGTGATCAGCATGCCGTCGGCGCCGAAAGCGTTGATGCCGCTCTCGACCTTGGCCTTGGCGCCGCGGCCGACGCTGACGACGAGGGTGAGCGTGACGACGCCGATGGCGACGCCGAGCATCATCAGGGCGGCGCGCCCTTTGCGCAGCGCCAGGCCGCGCCAGCCGACGCGAACGGCGAGTGCCACGGCTTTCATGATCGCTGCCCCTGGGCGGCGATCAGGTCCCTGGCGGACGCCGGCGTCTGCACCTGGTCGCTCACGATCAGGCCGTCCTTGAGGGTGACGAGCCGCGGCGCGAACTGCGCGACATCGGGCTCGTGGGTGACGAGGACGATGGTCTTGCCGGCGCGCCAGAGGTCTTGGAATACCGCCATGGCCTCGAGGCTCGCGGTCGAGTCGAGGTTGCCGGTGGGCTCGTCGGCAACGATGACGTCGGGATCGTTGACGAGGGCGCGGGCGATCGCGACGCGCTGCTGCTGGCCGCCCGACATCTCGCCCGGTCGGTGCGTTGCCCGATCGGCGAGGCCGAGGCGCGTCAGCGCCTGCATGGCCCGCTCGCGCCCGTCCGTGATCTCGGCGGTGGAGTAGACCAGCGGCAGCTCGACGTTCTCGGCGGCGGTGAGCAGTGGCAGGAGGTTGAACGCCTGAAACACGAAGCCGATGCGGCGGTTGCGCAAGTGCGACAGCTCGGCGTCGCTCATTCGGCTCGCGTCCTCGCCGCTGACGCTGTAGGTGCCGCGCGTCGGCCGATCGAGCGTGCCGATGATGTTCATCAGCGTGCTCTTGCCGCAACCCGAGGGGCCCATGATGGCGACAAACTCGCCTTTGTCGATCTTCAGCGACACGTCGTCGAGGGCTCGGACCTCGACGCCCTGGTCGCTCACATAGCTCCTGCCGACACCCTTGATCTCGATCACTTGCTCTCTCCTTTGCCGGTCTCGGCGACGACGACGCGCTCGCCCTCGGCGAGGCCGGCGGTGATCTCGGTGAGGCCGCCGCCGCGCAGGCCGACGCGCACCAACCGGCTCTCGTGGCCGCCGGCCTTGGCGACGTGCACCACGGTCTTGCCGCCCTCGCGCCTCAAGGTCCGATCGGGCACGGCGAGCACGTCCTTTCGCTCGGCGAGGTTGATGCTGACGTTGGCCGTCATGTCGGGCTTGAGGCGTCCCTCGGAGTCTTCGATGCGGATCGTGGTGATGTAGTTGACGACGTTCGACTGCACGACGGCGCGCGGGTAGACCGCGGTGACCGTGCCGTTGAACTCGACGTCCGGGAAAGCGTCGACCGTGAAGGTCGCGCCTTCGCCGCGCTTGATGCGGCCCACGTCCACCTCGTCGACGTAGGCGGCGACCTCGAGGCGATCGAGGTCGATGAGGGTCACGAAGGTCGGGGCGTTGAGTCCGGCCGAGACGGTCTCACCTTGCTGCGTCGCGACCTGGGCGATGACGCCGCTGATGGGCGCCGAGATCGTGGTGAAGGAGAGCGTGGCGGTGGCCTCGTCGACGACGGCCTGCGCTTGCGCGACCCGTGCCTCGGCCAGGGCGACGTCCTCGGGGAGAAAACGAGTCTCGACGAGGGCGCGCCGGCTCGCCGCGGAGTCGAGCTTGGCGCTCGCCACCCGGGCGTCGCGGTGGGCGCGATCGAGCTCCTCCGCCGCGCCGAAGCCTCGGGCGACCAGGGTCGCGGCGCGTTCCTCTTGCACGCGTGCGAGCTCGGCCTCGGCTTGGGCTTGCTGCTCGACGGCGTGCGCCTCGCGCCGCTCCTCGTCGCGCGCCCCACGGCGGACGATCGCGAGCTGGGCCTTGGCGGCGGCGAGGTCAGCCTGCGCACGGGCGAGCCGGGCGCGGAGGTCGCGGTCGTCGATGCTCGCGATCCTGGAGCCCTTCTCGACCGTGTCGCCGACGTTGGCGTAGAGGTGTGCGACCTGGCCGGAGACGCGCGCGCCGACCTTGACCTCGGCGCCGGTCACGGCGCGCACGACGCCGGTTGCCTGCACCGTCGAGCGCAGCGTGTGGCGCGTCACCGGTACGCTCGCGATCGTGCCGTTCGCGGGCGCGGTCGCGGGTCGCACGGCAAGGTACAGTCCGGCGCCGAGCACCGCGGTCGCGACGGCCGACAGCGCGGCGCGCCGCCCTACAAACAGGAACGTCGTTTTCATGGCTGGTCCTCGTGGAGGTCGTCGGGCGCCGGCTGCTGCATCGGGACGCCGGCGCGCAGATGTCTTTGCATCAGCGCCTCGAAGGCGGGCCGCTGCTCCGGCGTCAGCACCGCCCGCACCGCGAGCGCCTGCTCGACGACACGGCGCTGCAAGGCGGCCTGCTGCTCGCCGATGCGCCTGAGCACGTCGTCGACGGCGGCGCGGTCAGGCGCGTCGGCGGTCAGTAGCCGGCCGAGCTCGCCCCGCAGCTCGCTGGTTTTCCTAGTGTTTTCCGCCCGATATGACAGGAAGGCGGTCCGCAAGTCGAGGATGGTCGCGCGCTGCTCGCTCGTCAGATCGAGGAGTCGCATGAGCGGCATCGTATTCATACGGGCGCGAAGTACCTGGACGCCGATCGCCAAGTTCACGGCGAGCGAGGACGCGAGGAGGGACCAGAAGACCAGGCGCCTCACGGCGAGCCCCGGCGGCCGGCGAACGACGCGGCGAAGTCGGCGAGCGGTGTGCCGAGCGGCAGGTCGGCGAAGCTGTCCGCGAGCGCCTGGGCTTCGAGCAGCACCGGCGCTGTCGGCGGCGCGTCAAGGCGCGCGCCGACGAGCGTGCCGAGGGTGACGCCGATCGCGGTCACCGAGGCGAGCACCCCGGCGGTGGCGGCCCGGCTCGGGCTCAGGCGCCACAGCTCGCCCAGCCAAGCGGCGAGTGGCGAGGCGCGAGTGGCACGCTCGACGATGCCGGCGAAGACGTCGGGGGTGGTGCCCACCGCCGGCGCGTCCGCGGCGAGGCGACGCCAACTCTCGCGAACGAGCGCGGCGAAGCGGGCGCAATCGGCACAGGCGCAAAGATGTGTGGCGAGGACGACACCGGTCTCTTCGTCCAGCCGGCCGTCGAGTTGGCGCGAGATGAACATTTGGGCTTTCCGGCAGCGCATGCGCCTTGACTCCTTGTGTGACCTGCGAGTGAAACCGGCGAGCTCGCAGGAACTTGCGGCCGCGGCCACCTGCGACAAACGTGACGTGGGTTGCGGGCGTCAGCGAAGCAGCTCGCCGAGCTTCCGGCGCGCCCGGAACAGCAAGGACTCGACGGTTCCGACCGAGGTCGACATCGCAAGGGCGATCTCCTCGTACGACAGCCCCTCGAATCGGCTCAAGATGACCGCCAGGCGCTGCCACTCCGTAAGCGCCAGGATGGCGCGGCGCACGGCCGCGGCGCTCTCGGCGCGGCGCAAGTGCGCTTCGGGATTCTCGGACGGGCCGGCGCTGAGGCGGGCGAGGGCGTCGTGTTTCGACGCGTCGTCGTCGTGCAGGCGGGTGTGGGCGCGGGCGCGCTCGTTTAGGCAACGGTTGGCGACGACGCGAAAGAGGAAGGTCGTGAAGCGGGCCTGCGGTTTGTACTGCCGGGCGCGGCCAAACAGCGCCACGAAGACGTCCTGGGTGATGTCGGCGGCCTGCGCTTCACTGCCGAGAAAGCGCAGGGCGGTGCGGAACACGTAGTCGCGGTATGCGAGGTAGAGCTCGCGCCAGGCACCGCGGTCGCCGTCGGCGGCGCGCGCCATCAGCGCCGCGGCGTCGACATCGGGCTCCCCGATCATCGAAGGCTCCGCGCCGGCGCGCAAGTTCCTGCCGGGTTGACGGTTTCAAGCGTCAGCGGGGCGGCGCCGCGGCACGCGCGCCACCCGTGAGAGGACGGATCGAATCCCATGCAGCTGTCGTACTTCACCACCGTGGCGATCGTCCTTGTCGTGGTCGAGGTGCCGGCGGCCTTCGGGCGCGACCTCACCTTAGACGAGGCAGTGGCGATCGCCAAGGCGCAGAGCCCGCTCGTTGCCATCGAGCAGGCGCGGCTCGACGAGGCCGAGGCCGATGACACCGTCGCGCGCGCGGCGCTCTTTCCGCGTCTGAGCGCGAGCCTCTCCTATGCCTGGTTGGACGACGGCCGGCTGAGTCCGCTGCCGTCGGCGACGAACGTCGGCATGGCCCTGTACGGCGAGGAGGCCTACGCCGCGGTGCGGGGCAAGCAGGTGGTCTTCGACGGGCTCAGAGGCTGGCGCGCCAGGAGCGCGACGGCGCGCGGCATCGACGCGGCGCAGGCCGGTGTCACGGCGAGTCAGGCCGACGCCGTGCTCGCCGCAACTGTGGGGTTTGCGCGTCTGCTCGCGGTGCAGAGCCTCTGTGACGTGGCGCGCACCGCCGCCGAGCGCCAGCGCGCCTTTGTGGCGCTCACGCGCGCGCGCCTGGCGACGGGCCGCGGCTCGGAGCTCGACGCCCTCAAGGCCGAGGCCCAGCGACTCGACGCCGAGCGCGCCCTGGTCGCGGCGCGCGGTGCAGAGGCGTCGGCGCAGGCGCAGCTGCGGCGCGTGCTCGGCATCGAGGAGGTCGTGCCGCTCTCGGCCGTCGGCGTGCTCGCCGATTCCGCGGGTGCGTCGGTTGACGAGTCGACGCTCCTCGGGGCCGCGCTGGCGCATGACCCCGACGTCGGGCGCGTCACCGCGCAGCTCGAGCAGGCTCGCGCCCTCGCCGCCGCGGTGCGCGGCGGCTACTTCCCCGAGGTCAGTGTGCAAGGGACCTATGGGTATCGTCGCCGCGACGTCGGCGGCGAGGCCCCCGAGTGGACCGCCGGCCTCTACCTCGAGTGGGGAATATTCGAGGGTGGCGCAACGCTCGGCCAGGTGGACAAGGCCGCGGCGCGCTTCGCTGCCCTGGAGGAGAGCGCGCGGGCGCTCCGGCTGCAGATCGCCGCCGAGGTCAGTGAAACCGTCTCCGCCTGGAACACCGCCGCCGCGAGCGTCGAGGCGAGCCGGGAGGCCGCGCTCGCGAGTGAGCGGGCGCTCGAAGCCGCAGGTGCGCTCTACGAGCTCGGGCGCGCCACCGCCCTCGACGTGCTCACCGCGCAGAGCGAGCTGTCGCGCGCTGAGGCGGCGGTCGTGCAGGCACAGGCCGATCTCGCCACGGCGCAGGCACGGGCGGCTCGTCTCGTCGGGCTGGGCGTCCGCGGGGTTGAAGGGCAGTGATTGAGCGGGCCGAGAGCGGCGCCGAAGGCGATCATCAAGAACGCGAGAAGTCGATTGCGCTGCCGGGCGGTCCAGGGGTGGTTGTCACGAGGCGACCCGAGCTGCTACGGTCTGCCCGGTGTTGTCGCTTTGCCGCGCGACGAACCGCGACCGGTGTTTGACTGCCGTCCGTTGGGGGTTGAAAAACGAGAGCTCTTCGCGTGCTACGTGCACGCCATGGGGGTGAGCCATGCCGGACTGTGAGCTTCTTCACGGCTGTCCCTTCTACAACGACCGCATGAAGGGTCGCGAAGCGACGGCAGAGCTGTACAAGATGCGTTACTGTCGCGCCGACAGCGCCGAATGTGCGCGCTATCTCGTCTTCCGCGCCCTGGGGCGGCCGTGCGTGCCCGGCACCCTGTTCCCGAATGACCATGACCAGGCGCGCAGCATCATCGACGCTGGCAGGTCTGCCTGCCCGGGCGCCGCGATCGTCGTCTAGGCGGATGCGGCGAGGCTGAGAGCGCGTCTCTCGGTGCGGGCGCCTTGGCGTCGTGTCTCGGGGCGCCGCTTTTGGGCCGCGGTGCGCGCCGCTACTTGGCGCCGAGCGTCGCCGGGCCCAGGCGGAGGCGGTAGTTGTCGCTGGTGGTCGCGCCCACCGGCGACAGCGGCTCGACGAACAGCCGCAGCCGATAGTGCTCCGAGGTCGAAGCGCCGCCGCCCGCGGTCAGGCCGAAGGCCTGCGGGCCGACGTTGAGCTCGTAGCAGCCGCTTGCACCGCAGATCTGGCCGAGCAAGCACGGCATTCCGGCAGCGCCGCAGACGCAGATCTGATCCACGGTGCAGACGTCGGTGCTGGCGGTGTCGGCGCACTCGCCGTCCGTGGTGCAGGCCCGCGGCGGCATGATCCGGCAGATCCCCTCGACGCAGCCGACCGCCGGTGGCCAGCAGTCCTGATTGCGGTTGCAGAGCTTGCGGCACTCCCCGGCGAAGCAGCTCCAGCCCGCGCCGCAGTCCGAAGCGCTGCGGCATGCCGCCGACGGCTGCACGCTGCAGGCGGCGGCCACCATGCACCCGAGGGCGGCCGATAGCAGGCGCAGCTCCATCTTCCAACTCCATCTCCGGTGCCGCGTGCTGATCGCGCGCTCGGTCTCTCGCGCTCGGCCGGGTCCACTCCAAATCCTGACACGCCCGCTCGCGGCCCTCAAGCCGCCACCGGTGTTCGGGCGAGTGGAGCGAATAGGCGCAACCCCCCGCTCCCGTCCGGCGATAGTGATGCTGTAACCCGTCCGTTCCCCGGGGCCGCACGCGGTTCCGCGACGCCGCGCGCCAACGGCGCCCCTTCGCCGAATAAACGTAGCGTTATTAGGGGGGGTGTCTCGGCGGGGCGAGCCGCTGGGGTGGCGCTTCTCGTCGGCCTCGGACTTGCACATGGCTTGATTGCCGAATCGAAGGAGCCGCCATGCATCAAGTCTCGTGCGCCGTCACCTCCCAGAGTCGCGATGCTCGAGCCTTGGGCGCTTGGCGGGCGCGGCCCGTGCGGTCGCCGGCACGATGCTTCGGCGGCGGGCTCGGCGGGTGTGCGATGGCGCTCGCGCTCGCGGCCTGCACCGGCACCGCGGGCCTCAGTGGTGCCGAGGGCTGCATCGACGACAGCGAGTGCGGATCGGGCGCGGTGTGCGAGGGCGGACAGTGCCGCCAGGTGTGTCGCGCCGACGAGGACTGCGCCGGCGGCGACGAGATCTGCGAGAATTCGACCTGCGTCAAGAACCCGAGCGCCGAGTGCGAGAACGCCGCCGATTGTCTCGCTCCGGCGAAGTGCGAGTCGACCGACGGCGCCAGTTGTCGGGGCGGCAAGTGCGAGTATACCGCGAAGATCTGTCACACCCCACCGGCGCCCGAGTGCGCGACCACCTCGACCTATCGGGTCTACAACAGCACCGGCGCCTGCGACCCGGCGACCGGCGGCTGCGTCTACCAAACCACCGACAGCATCTGTCCGAGCTGCCAGGAGCAGTGTCTGCATCAATGTCCACCGGAAGGGTGCGGCGCGCCGCCCGAGGAGTGCAACGTCGACGCCGACTGCGATGACCAGCAGATCTGCACCGTCGATCTGTGCTCCGAGCACGCCTGCCGGCACGAGGCCAAGACCGGCATGACCTGCGACGACGGCAACGTCTGCACCGTCAGCGACGCCTGCAGCAGCGCCGGGGTCTGCGCCGGCGTCAGCGCGACGCCGAAGGGGCAGTGGAGCGCCTGGTCGGGCTGGTCGGCCTGCTCGGCGGCGTGTCTGGGCGGAACCCGAACCCGCAGCCGCACCTGCAGCAGCACGATGCCGGCGACCTGCGGCGCGGTCACCTGCAGCGGCAGCGCCAGCGAGAGCCAGGACTGCAACCCGCAAGCGTGCAGCGTCAACATCCTGAACGACACCGGGGCCTCGTGTCAGAGCCATTGCGCCGCGGTCGGGCGGCCGTGCGTGAGCGTCGGCACCAACCCGGACGCGAACAACTCCAAGTATACGGTCTACTATTGCGTCAACGGCGAATGGGGCTGGGAGTCCTGCGAGCAGCCGATGTCGTGCAGCGGCACCTTCCAGGGTGGCTACTTCGACGAGACCTACTGCAACTGCGGTGGTCTCACCGCGACCAACGCCACCACCTACATGTACAACGGCGTCACCGACTTGAGCCACGCGCTGGGCCACGCCGACGGCGACGACTGGGTGGTGACCACGGCGGAGGGCAAGGGGCACATGGTCTACGGGCCGTACAAGTCGTGGGGGCGGGGGCGCACGACCGTGACCTTCCGCGTCAAGCTGACGACGACGCCGAGCAGCAACGAGGTGCTGGCCTTGGACGTGGTCACCGGCACCGGCGGCACCACGCACGCCGAGCGCACGCTCTATCCGACGAGCTTCAAGCCCGCCGGCACCTGGCAGGACTTCACCCTCGTCGTCACCCCGAACTACGAGGCCGACTTCGAGGCCCGCGGTTACACCTGGGGCCGCGCCGGCATGGAGCTCGGCTGGATCGTGGTCACCACGATCCCCTGAGCGCTGGCGTCTAGAAGATCGCGCCGCGGACGCGGAAGCGGTGGTAGAGCGCGAACGACGCCGGCAACAGCGCCAAGGTCACTGCACCGGCGCCCCAGGCGCCGAGCGCCGGCGGGATCGCGTGGCTGAGCGCCAGCAGCCGAAACAGGTGGGTCAACGACAACAGCACCGCGATGACCACCACCCCGGAGCCGAGCGCGACCGCGAGCGACCGTCGCCGCGACGGGTGCAGCGCCCACGGCGAGATGAACAGGAACATCCACAAGGCCGACAGCGGCGTCGCGACCCGGCTGTAGAGCTCCATCCGATGCGCGGTGGTGTCGAACCCGGCCTTCTGGCGGCGGCGCACCAGCGCGTCGATGGCGTCGCGCTGCAGCTGGCGCGGGTCGCCGGTCACGTCGATGAGGTCGGCGGGGCTCACGTGCAGGTCGAGCGGCACGGTCGGCACCACGGTGGCGGTCGCGTCGCTGGCCCTGCGGACCGTGGCGTTTGCGAGCCACCAGCCGCGCTCGGAGTATTGCAGGGTCTTGGCCTCGAGGACCTCGACGATCAGGCCGTCGGCGAAGCGATAGACCACCGGGTCCGAGAACACCGCGGTCAGCGGGTCGACCGCCGGCAGGAACAACAGCAGGTCCGCCTTGCGAAACCAGGTCAGGCGCCGGTCATAGAAGCGGGTCAGCGCCGAGGTTCGCTGCAGGTCTTCGCGCTGCACCCGGACGACGCCGGCGATGGCACCCGGCACCAGCTGTTCGCCGCAGGTGACGCCGAGGCTCGACACCAACACCGCGACCCAGAAGAACGAGATCGCCATCTTCAGGGTGCTCAGGCCCGCCGCCTGCGCCGCGAGCAGCTCGCCGCGGTGCGCGAGCACGGTGCCGGCGACCAGCGTGCCCATGAAGCAGGCGATCGGCAGGACCTGGTAGCCGTACTGAACCGCGCTGTAGACGCACAGCCAAAAGGCGGCGCTGCCGCCGGCGCTGGCGGTCGTCAGATCGCCGGCGCTCTCGACCAGCGTGACCGCGACCACGAGCACCACGAGGGCTGCACACATCAGGCCGGTCGCCGCGGCCGCGATCGACGCGAAGTAGAGGGTCAGCCTCACATCGCGCTCCGCGGCAGACGCTTGAGCAGGATCGCGAGCGCCAGGAGGCCGATCAGGTTCGGCATCCACGCGGCGAGCACCGGGTCGAAGGCGCCGCCGCGCGCCGCGAGCTCGAAGCCCCGCCCCAGGTAGTAGTAGGCGCCGACCAGCGCGGCGCTGTAGAGGAAGCCGCGCGCCCGCGCGCCCCCCTGCGGCCGGGCCGCGAGCGGCACCGCGAGGAGCGCGAACAACAGGGTCGCGACCGGGAGCGCCAGCTTGCGGTGCAAGGTGATGGTGCGGAAGGCGCGGCCGTCGTGATTGAGCTGCGGATCCTGGCTCTCCTCCCAGAGCTCGAACAACGACTTCTCCTGCAGCGCCGACGCGGTGCGCAATTTGTTCCCGACCATCCCCTGGACGTCGAGGCGGTAGAGGCTCTTCTCGAAGCGCAGCACCCGCACCACCTCGCGGTCGTGCAACACGATGGCGCCGTCCTCGAGCTCGAAGACGATGTCGCGGGGCTCGAGGCCCGCGCCGACCTTGCCGCGCTTCGCCGAGATCACCATCGGCCGGGCGGGGTCACGGCGGTCGGCGAACACCACGTCGGCGAGCTCGCGGCCGACCTGGGCGCGGGCCATGAAGGTCACGCCGGGGACCCACTCGGTGAACTCGCCGACCCGCACCCCCGAGGCCAGGGCGCGCTGCGCGCTCGTCGCCATCAGGTGCCGCAAGCCGCGGATGCCCCAGGGTTCGCCCACCGCGAGCGCGTAGCCGCAGATGCCGGCGAGCATCAGGCCGAGGGCGCTCGGGACGTAGAGGAGCCGGAACGGACTGACGCCGGCCGCGGCCATGCCGACGAGCTCCCGATCCGACGACACCCGGCCGATGCCGAGCAGGGTCGCGAACAAGAGGCTCACCGGGATCAACAGACCCAAGAGCGGCGGCAGCGAATAGCCGAGGGCGCGGACCACGTCGCCGCCGGAGATCCCGAGCCCGGTCACCGCGTCCGAGACCTTGAGCACCTGCGCGAAGGTCACGACCACGAAGAACAGGCCCAGGCCGACCACGAAGGGCAGGCTGATCTCGCGCAGCAGGTAGAGGTTGAGGGTGCGCAAGGCTCAGAACGTCGCCGCCAGGCCGAGGCCGGGACGGGTGGCGTCGCGGTCGCGAATGAGGATCAAGCTCGCGAATGGGCGCGTGGCGCCGTTCGACATGCGCGCGTAGCCGCCGTCGCTCCACATCGTCCACAGGAAGGTCAACAGCGAGCCGCCGACGACCGCGCCGATCGTCGCGACGCTCGTGCCGGAGGTCATGTCGTCCTGCCACCCGGCGACGGCGATTGGCGTAATGAAGGACAGACCGAACAACGTCCAGCCGAGCCAGCGCATCCCGTTCTTTCCGGACGCGCCTTCGTCGCCGGTGATCGCCCGCGCCCGGCCGTTCATCACTTGTCCCGAGCCGATGCCGGCGAGCAACAGCCCGGGCGCGATGAACAGCGTTCCGTACCCCGCCATGCACTCGGTCGAGCCGGACGAGCAGAAGTTGTCCCCGAGGCCGCCGGAGTTGAACGCGGTGAGCAGACCGACGATCACGGCGCCGCCGCCGAGGGCGGTGAGAAAAGCGCCGGCGGTGCGCGAGCCGCTGCCGAGCGCCGGGTTGGGCGTGAACGCGGGCGGGGCCGGTTTGCTGGCGGTCGGTGGCGGCGCCGCGGGGCTCGCGGTGGCGGTGGTGGTCGCGGCCGGCGCCGGGGCGGCGGCGGGGGAGGGGCCGCCCTTGCCGAAGAGCTTGGCGGCGAAGCCCGGCACCGCGGTCAAGAGCGCCTTGACGTCGCCCTTGACGAAGTCGCTGCTGCGGGCCTCGACCCTGGTGTCGCGGATGTTGATGAGCTTCATGGTCACGACCCAGTCGCTCTCGAGGCGCGCGATCTTGATGGCGACGACCTTGTCGACCCCGAGGGCGCCGCCGAGGTTCGCCATGCACGACACGTCGTCGCAGCCGAGCAGCTCCTTCTGTTTGTCGAACCCGAGCAGGGTGTTGACGTCTTCTTCGCCGATGACCTCGGCGTCGGAGGCGTTCTGCACCGCGGTGAGCAGGTAGTCGTCGATGAGCTTGGGCACCATCCCTTGAGCGCTCTTGTCCATCTGCGCCGGGAGCACCGCGATCTTCACGGGCGCGGCGAGGGCGACACCGTTCACTGCCGACAGCGAGACCACGAGCGGGATCCAGTGGCGCACTTGGAGCTCCTTTGCGGTGTCGGGCGGGGGCGCCCGACGTCGGACGCAGCTTGTCACAGGAGGAGCGGCCGGATCCAGACCGCTTCAGCGCACCGCCGCCGCCACCGTCGGGCTCGCGTCGCGCGGATCCGGCACCCGGAAGCCGTACGGCGCCAGGCCCGGGATCGTGACCGGCAAGCGGCCCACCATCGGCGAGCGGCCGAGCAGGGCCTGGGCCGCGGCGATCTGGGCGTCCTCGAGGTAGCTGTAGGTGCAGACGTAGGCGTCGACGTCGGGGATGCTCGCCAGGTAGTACGGCGACGCCAGGCTCACCACCGCGACCGGCAGGTAGGGGAGGGCCTTGGTCACCGCCTTCGCCATCTCGACGTGGTAGCGATTCACCACCGCCATCACCAACAGGTCGGCGCCGCGCGCCATCGCGATGGCCTCGGAGACGTCTTCGCGCCGCCGCTCGCGGCTCGGGATGTAGGGCACGGTCAGGACCTCGACGTTGGGCTCGGCGGCGAGGATGTTGGCGAGCGGCCCGGGCGGCGCCAGCACCGCGACCTTGCGATAGCGCACCGAGCGCAGCGGCAGCACCTCGCCGTTGTTCTTCACCAGGGTCACGGCCTCGCGGGCGATGCGGGTCGCGACTTGCTCGTGCAGCGGGTTGCGGTTGCCGCCCTCGAGGACGGTCGCCAGCGGCTCGACGGCGCGCGCGAACAGGCCGCGCTTCAGCTTGGTCGCCAGGATGCGGCGCACCGACTGATCGAGGCGCGCGGTCGTGATCTCGCCGGCGACGACCGCCGCGAGCAGCGCCTGGTAGACCTCCTCCTTCTTCTTCGGGGTCCAGAGGATCATCGGCATGTCGGCGCCCGCCAGGATCGCGAGCACCGCGGCCTTGCCGCTGCCGTACTGCTCGACGATGCCCTGCATCTCCAGGCCGTCGGTGATGACGACACCGTTGAAGCCCATCCGCTTGCGCAGGATCTCGCCGATGATGGTCGTCGACAGCGTCGACGGCACGTGCGGCGATTCGGCGATGCGCGGCACCGCGATGTGCGCCGTCATCACCGCGTCGAGGCCGGCGTCCATCGCCTCTTTGAAGGGCCGGAGCTCGATCGACTCCAGGCGCGTCAGGTCGGCGTCGATGGACGGCATCGAGAAGTGCGAGTCGGACTGGGTGTCGCCGTGGCCCGGGAAGTGCTTGGCGACCGCGACCACCCCCATCTCTTGTTGGCCGCGGACGTACCAGGCGCCGAGCTCGGCGACCAGATCGGGGCGCTCGCCGTAAGAGCGCACGCCGATCACCGGGTTCTTCGGGTTGGAGTTGACGTCCAACACCGGCGCCAGGTTCATGTTGAAGCCGAGGTTGCGCAGGTCGATCGCCAGCCCCTGGCCGGCGACGTAGGCGAGGGTAGGGGAGCGGGTGGCGCCGAGCGCCATGTTGCCGGGGAGCACCATCGCGCCCTGCTTCACCCGGACGACGTTGCCGCCCTCCTGGTCGAGGGCGACGAAGAGCGGGATCTGTTGGTCGTCGACGGCCATGAGCTCGCGGGTGAAGCGCGCGGTCTGCTCCAGGTCGACGATGTTGCGCGAGAACAGCGCGACGCCGCCGACGTGGCGCATCTTCACCCAGAAGCGGATGTGCGGGGTCACGCGGGTGCCGCCGAAGCCCACCATCAACAGCTGCCCGACCTTCTCTTCGACGCTCATCGAGGCGATGATCTGGTCGATGTCGACGGGCTCGCCGGGGCGCGGCAGCTCCACGGCGCCCCCGCCGGTGCTCCACGCCAAGATACTGGCGCCGGCGAGGAGGGCGGCGACGCTGTGCATCAGCCGGCCTCGTGGGCGCCGCGCTGTTTGCCGCTGGCGACGCTCAAGCGATTGAGCGCCTGGATGAGGCTGTCGACCTTGGCCTTGAACGCCGCGAGCGCCGACCCGGTGAGGGCCTGGCCGCGCTCGAACTTCTGCGCCGCCGGATTGACGTAGGCGCCGAAGCGCTTCAGCCCGAAATGAAGGTGCGGGCCGGTGGACATCCCGGTCGACCCGACCTTGCCGATGAACTGCTTCTGCTCCACCCGGTCGCCGACCTTGACGTCGATCCTGGAGAGGTGGGCGTACTGCGATAGCCAGCCGTTCGGGTGCCGGACCTCGATGAACTTGCCGAAGCCGGCGTCGTAGGTGGCGCGGGTCACGTGACCGTCCCCCACTGACCAGACCGGTGTTCCGATGGGCACGCCATAGTCGATCCCGTTGTGGCGGCGATTGTAGCCCAGGATCGGGTGGTGGCGGTAGCCGAAGCCACTGGTGACGTTGCCGTACTGCAGCGGGCTCTTCAGGAGCTGCTTCTTCAGCGACCGGCCCTCTTCGTCGTAGTACGCGGCAGCGCCGCCGTCGGCGGTGTAGCGGAACGCCCGGTGCAAGGTCTTGTTGGTCACGAACTCGCCGGCCAGAAGGGCGCCGTAGCCCGCGAGCTCGCCGTCGACGTAGCGCTTCTCGACCAATAGCCGGAAGGTGTCGCCGGGGTAGACCTCGGAGTAGAAGTCGATGTCCCAGGCGAACATGTCGACGACCTCGGTGATGAGCCAGGGGCGCTCGCCGGCGCCCACCAGCGATTCCCACAACGACCTGCGCACTTGGCCGGCGACCATGGTGACGACGGTGTCGACCGTGACGTCGAGGGGGTGGCCGTGCCAGCCGGTCGCGCTCAGGTGGGCGCGGGCGCGCTCGGTCCGGCTCGCGAACACGTCGAGGCCGACCAGGCGATTGTCGGCGTCGAAGCGGGCCTTCAGCTGGCTCTCGGGCCGCAGGCGGCGAAAGTCGACCACGCCCTTCAGGCTCTGGAGGGCGGCGCTGACGTCGTCGTTCCTGGCGCCGGCCCCGACGAGGGCGGCGGCGACCGTCTGACCGCGGCCGAGGCTCAGGCTCAGGACGCGCTGCACCGCGGCGGGGGTGCGCATGCCGGCGGTCGGGCTGAGCTCCTCGGTCACGCCCGGGGTGCGGGTCTTGTCGACGACCGCGAACATTCCCATGGTGCTCGGCGGCGTCGGGGCTTCGGTGGTCGCGGTTGCCGAGCCTTCAGACGTGGCCACCGGCGACGTCTCCGGGGTGCTCGCGGTCGAAGCCTCGGGCGCGTTCTCCGGCGTGGTGGCCGGGGTCGGGGTCTTTGCGGCCGGCGCGTTCACTCTCGCGGGCGGGCGACGGGGAGCGGCGCGAGCGGGGGTGGGAGCGGCGGGGACGCGGTCGCGCGGATCCCCATGATACAGGACGACGCCGAGGTTCACCGCGATGAGGCCGCCGAGGATCCCCAGGCGGCGGCGCTGTCGGTGTTGCTCTTGCTTCCGGTCGCGCGGTCGCCAGGTTACGTCTCGTGCCACTGCAGCTCCCTGAGGATGAAGTCGCTCTAGCGGAAGCTTAGCAAACCAGGGCCCAGGATCAAAAAAGGCGGCGCACGGCAGGGGCGACCCGAGGCTACGGCGTCGTGGTCTCGAGGTTCAGCCCGCCGGGGTAGCCGTAGCTGACGTACTGGTCGTAGCCGTGCACCATGACGCTGCATTTGTCGGGGCAGGTGAGGATGTGGAAGCCGTCGGCGATCAGCACCCGGGTCGCCTTCCACGGGGTGCCGGCGATGTCGCGGACGTCGACCTGGCGGGCGTCGGGGTCCAGGGTCTCGATGTCGACGCCGTCGAGGCGGACGCTCGAGCCCGCGACGCTGGCGATCGAGACGTAGTCGACGGTGTACTCGTTCGGCGCCAGGAACACGTAGGAGTCGCGGAGCTGCCGGGTCGGGACCGCCAAGATGAAGCTCGGGTCGCCGGTGCCGGCGTCGCCGGGCTGCTCGCCGGGCGTCGGCGCCTGCTCGGCCTCGAGGAACTGGCCGACCAGGATCGGGTGGTCGGCGCGGATCAGGAAGTCGTCGTCCGACTCGAACTCGAACCACTGCCCCTGCTCCAGCATCGGCACCACCGCGGTGGGCGGCGTCAGCTCGACGTGGGTGGCGTTCTCGGAGGCCAGGATGCGCCACAGGTCCTTCTCGAGCCCGCGCCGCTTGCTGCGCACCGCGACGTACTCGCGGCCCCAGGTGTTGAGCGGGAACAGCTGCATCTCGAGGTGGTCGGCGCAACAGGTGATGAACTGGCTGCACTTGGTCTGCGGGTTGCACAGCGGCCCTTCGCTCGGGTCACAGACACACGGCGTCTGCGGGTCGGCGACGCAGGTGCCGGTCACGGTGTCGCAGTGGTCGGTGTTCGGGGCGTCGGCCGCCTCGGAGCCGCCGAAGACCACCACCGGTTGGTCGGCGGAGACGAACGAGCCGGTCAGATCGGCGCCCACCCAGTTGGTCTCGATGTTCAAGACCTCGTAGCGCGCGAGTGAAGTCGTGAAGCTGCCGCCCGGCGCCAGCGCCGGGATCCCGGGGCCGGCCAGGGTCTTCGCGGTCACCGTGACCGTGACGGTCGCCGGCGTCGTCGTCGTGCCGACGATGGTCACGTAGCCCTTCAGATCGTCGAAGGTCTGCTCGCGGGTCATCACGTAATACTTCTTGCCGACCGCGTTCGTCGGCAACAGCACCGTGGCGTCGTTGGAGAACACCCCGACGTTGTCGAGGGGGTTGAACTGGTAGGCGGTCATCGGCGCGTTGGAGGCGACACGGTAGGCGAGCTGCGCCTTCACGGTGCCGTTCGCGTCCCGCCGCGGCAGGTTCAAGATCTCGATGCCCTTGGGCGGCAAGGTCCCGGCGGCGACCACGTGGGTCGGCGCGGCGCAGGCGTCTACGCTCGTCGCCGGATCCGGCGGGCCGTTCGTCACCAGGTAGACCACCTCGTTCTGCGGGTCGGGGTTCGACACCACGACCGCGAACTGCTGCGCCGCGGCGTCGCAGTAGATCAGGGTGCCGCTCGCGTCGCGGCCGCACGGGACGTAGGCGTTGTCGAGGTCGACCGCGAAGTACTCGCAGCCGATGTAGCTCTTGGCGCTCGAGTTGCACACCGAGACGCAGGTCCCTTTGTAGCAGACGCCGTCGATCTCCGGGGTGCCGCAGCTGTTGACGCAGCACCAGTCGACGCCGGTCGGGTCGCAGGTCTCGATGCGGACGTTGTCGGTGGGGTCGCAGCGCTTGTCGGTCGGGTCGCAGAGGATGTCGTAGCAGCCCGGGGTCCAGGTGTGGGCGCCCCCGCAGGTGGTGGAGACGCAGCGCTGCCCCACCGGGCAGGCCGAGGTGTCGAACGCGGTGCCGTCGAGGCGGCAGATCAGGGCGTTGCCGTCCGCGGTGCAGCGGATCTCGCCCGGATCACAGACCTTCTGCCGCAAGGCGCTGGGGCTGCCGGAGGTGAGCGAGTCGACGCAAGCGGCGGGCGCGAGAGCCGCTATCATCATAATGAAGGGGATCCGACCGCGGGCGGACATGAGTGACACGAAGCTCCTCGGCGCCGACGAGCGCAAGGGGGAATGCTACCTTCTCGCGCGGGGCGATGTCACGGGTCGCGAGGCGCCGGGGTGCCCCCCAGGATTGGGGGTAGCTCGAGTCGGCCGCACTGCGCTGCTCGGGGGGCACCCCTCGCCTCCGTGGGCGCCTTCGACCTGGCGGTGCCTCGGTCGACGCTAAGTGCCGTATGCCATCTCGGCGCCTTCGACTGACGCGCCACCGTCGGCTTCGCGGCCCCCCTCTGCGCTGCTCGCGCGGCCGCGCTCGAGTCGGCCGCACTGCGCTGTTCGGGGGGCCGTGCTCGAGTCGGCCGCACTGCGCTGCTCGGGGGGTACCCCTCGCCTCCGTGGGTGCCTTCGATCTGGCCTTGCTTCGATCGGCGTTAAGTGCCGCATGCGATCTCGGTGCCTTCGACTGACGCGCCACCGTCGGCTTCGTGGCCCCCCTCTGCGCTGCTCGCGCGGCCGTGTT
>JACRCV010000083.1 GCA_016218825.1 Deltaproteobacteria bacterium | reverse complement strand
TGCGCCAGCAGGAGCGCAATGTGCTCGAGTTCATCACCGCGGCCTGCACCGCGCAGTTGACTGGCTCCGCAGCTCCGTCGTTGCTCCCTGACCAAGATCACGTCATGCTCGCGGCGGCATGAGGGCGTGAACGCTTACCCGAGCCGCAAGGGCAAGGTGATGTTCATCGACGGCTCGCGGGAGTTTCATCAGGGCACGACCCAGAACTACTTGCGTGATGAAGATGTGAAGAAGATCGCCAAGACTTTCCACGCCGGCAGAAGCGTGGAGCGTTACGCCCGCATGGTCCCGGTCATCGAGATCGAGAAGAACGACTGGAACCTCAACATCTCACGGTACGTTGAAACAGCCGAGGCCGAAGAGGAGATCGACGTTGCCGGCGCGGTCAAGATGCTCCGGGTGCTGGAAAAGGAGCGCGGTGAGGCCGAGCGAGTGATGAACAAATATCTCAAGGATCTTGGATATGCCGGCTGACCGGGTGCCGTCCGCCGTTGGACCGATACCGAGGGACTGGCAAGTCATGCAGCTCGGCACGGTGCTGCAACGAGCTACAACGGCCGTCCGTGTGGAACCCAATGCCGTCTACCGCGAGATTGGCATCCGCTCCCACGGGAAGGGACTCTTCCACAAGGAGCCTGTCACTGGCGCGGCCTTGGGTGACAAACGTGTATTTGCAGTCGTCCCGCGATCCCTCGTGTTCAACATCGTGTTCGCGTGGGA
Source organism: Deltaproteobacteria bacterium (assembly GCA_016218825.1). Taxonomy (GTDB): domain Bacteria; phylum Myxococcota; class XYA12-FULL-58-9; order XYA12-FULL-58-9; family XYA12-FULL-58-9; genus JACRCV01. Next base: position 52,057 of record JACRCV010000083.1, on the reverse strand, counting down.
GGGGGCTGTGGCAGTAACCAGCGATAGAGAACAAGGGATGATCGCCTCCCACCGCTTCCCGATGTTCGTGCCCACCGATGATGATCTTGTGGACGTGGGGTTTCTGCGCCGGTTCTTCCAGAGCCGGCTGGGTATCAGGTTGCTTGGTGATGCCTCGCCGGGTGGCGCGGGCCGCAATCGTACTCTCAACCAGAAGTTCACATCAGAGATACATCTCCCCGTGCCCCCGATCCGCGAGCAACGCAAGATCGCGGCCATCTTGTCGTCCGTGGACGACGCCATCGTCAAGGCCGAGGCCGTGATCGAGCAGGTGCAGGTGGTCAAGAAGGGGCTGATGCACCAACTCCTGAACCGCGGGATGCCGGGGCGGCACACCAAGTTCAAGCAGACCGAAATCGGTAGGGTACCGGCGAGTTGGGAGGTGATGGCGATTGGCTCGCTCCTGGAGTCTTGCACCTACGGCGTGAACTGCCCGCTCTCTGCCGACTCGGCGCTTGTCCCGGTGCTTCGCATGGGGAATATCAGGAACGATCAACTGGACCTGACGGAGCTGAGATTCGCGGACCTGGAAGATCAAGACCAAGGCAAGGTGCTTTTGCGCGTCGGTGACATCTTGTTCAACCGCACCAACAGCGTCGACCTGGTCGGCAAAGTCGCACTGGTGACCACGGAACGACAGCTTTCATACGCGAGCTACCTGCTCCGCCTCCGAACCAACCGCGAGAGATGCTTCCCCGCATGGCTTCACGCTCGGTTGGCCGCGCCAGACATGCAAAGGAGGTTGAAGGCAATCGCTACCAAGGGTGTGAGTCAGTCGAACATCAACCCAACCAGGATGCGGAGTTTGGCTGTAGCGGTGCCGCCCGTTGGCGAGCAAAGGGAGATCGCCGACAATCTGCGTGTTATTGGCAGCCTCGTTGACGTGAGCACCCGGAATCAAGCAAGTCTGTCGCAGCTCAAGGTTGCGCTCTCGTCCGCACTGCTCACTGGCCGCGTCCGGGTGTCGTTGCGGGGGGGCGAGGCCGCATGATCCCGGAATCCCTCGGCGGATGGACGCTCGATGCGATTCGAGAGCTGCTGTCCCAGGGAGCGTTCGAGTCAGACCGCTTCGACTTCAAAGAGATGTTGCCCCATCCCGACGATGCCGGCGGCAAGGCGCGGCTCGTCCAGACGTGTGCAGCCTTCGCCAACGCAAGCGGGGGATTCCTCATCTTCGGCGTGCGCGACGACCGAGAACTAGCTTTGACGGACCGGCTGGTCGGTGTCGATTCAACCCTGGAGCTGCCAGAGCACTTTGGGAGCTTTCCAGCTCAGGCGGAGCCGTCTGTCGAGTGGACGTTCCTCAATCCACCGCTGCCTCTAGACTCGGGCAAGGTGGTCCACGTCGTCCACGTCCCTGAGAGCAAGCGGAAGCCGCATGGGGTGCGGGACAACAATGGCCGACTCTGGTTTTGCAGGCGAACGAACCGGGGCACTGAGCCCATGTCCTACGATGAAGTGCGTCTGTCGTTCCTGGAGGCCGGCCGCAAGCGCCAGGACCTCTTGTGGCTCAAAGCCGAGGTGGCACGAATTCTTGAAGTCGCGAAACACCTGAACATCCTGGCCCACGCCAATGTTCCCGACACCGACGTGTTGCTGACGCGCATCGACGTGGCTCAGATCAAGACGGCCATCGTGCCGCTGTTTGGAGAGATAGGCGGCGACCCGTTGCTGGTCAACGAGCTGCACTTGCTCATCGAGCATGGGTCGAGGCTCGATACAGCGTTGGCCCCGCTGGCGGCGTTCGCCCTCATGCCTCGGGACCGCAGCTACTCTGGGACACGAACGAGCCCAAAGTCTCTGATCGCCGAAATTGCCCCGCAGGTGGTCATCGCCGCCGAGCACGTCCTCCAGCGGCTGAAGGCAGTGAGCCCATGACCCGCCCCGGGCGCGACTGGGATGAGGCCAGCCTCTCGGAGCGCCCGGCCATCGAGCTGTTGGAGTCCCTGGGGTACGCCTACGTGAAGCCCGAGGCGATGGAGGCCGAGCGGCAGAGCTTCAAAGAAGTGGTGATCGAAGGCCGCCTGAGCCGGGCGCTCAAGAAGCTCAACCCGTGGATGACCGATGCCAACGTCAAGAAGGCCATCCGCACCGTCACCAACGTCAGTGCCACGAGCCTCATCGAGGCCAACGAGAAGGTGCATACCGCGCTGACCTACGGCATCGCACTGGAGCAAGATCGCGGCGGCGGCAAAAAGGGCCATTCGGTCCGTTTCTTCGACTTCGACAACATCAAGGCCAACGAATTCGTGGTCACCCGGCAGTTCAAGGTGCTGGGCACGAGCAAGCACATCATCGCCGACGTGGTGGTGCTCGTGAACGGCATCCCGCTCGCCATCATGGAGTGCAAAAGCCCCACCGTAGGCGACAAGTGGCAGGGCGACGCCACGGGCCAGCTCGTGCGCTACGAAGAGGCTGACGCGAGCTTCCGCGGGCAAGGGGCACCCAAGCTATTCGAGCCCGTGCAGCTCATCATCGCCGCCTGCGGTGAGCACGCGGTCTACGGCACCGTGGGCACGGTGCAGCGGTTCTTCTACGAATGGCCGACCACCTTTCCGCGGGCCAAGGATGACCTTGAGCGTGAGCTGGGCCGCACCTTCACCGTCCAGGACACGTTGCTCGCGGGCCTTCTGTCGCCGGCCAACCTTCTCGACATCCTCCGCAACTTCGTGGTGTTCGAGACTGAGAATGGCCGCACCGTGCGCAAGGTGTGCCGGTACAAGCAGTACATCGCCGTCAACCGCGCCCTCGATCGCATCGCCAAGGCCAAGAAGCCCACCGAGCGCGGTGGCGTCATCTGGCACACCCAGGGTTCGGGCAAGTCGCTCTCGATGCTCTGGATCGCGCTCAAGCTCCGCCGCAACCCGAGCCTCCAAAACCCCACGATCGCCATCGTCACCGACCGGCGCGATCTCGACCGTCAGATCACGACCACGTTTGAAAACTGCGGCTTCCCGAACCCCGAGCGCGCTACCTCGGTTGCCAACCTGCGCGAGCTGTTGTCTCACCCCACCGGCAAAACCCTCATGACCACGGTGCAGAAGTTCCAGGATGCAACGTCCCGCGGTGGCCGCGACAAATCCAAGCGTGGCGAGCGCGAGGAGCACCCCGTTCTATCGGAGGCTGGGGACATCTTCGTGCTGGTGGATGAGTGCCACCGCAGTCAGTACAAGGGGCTGGCCGCCAACATGCGCCGAGCGTTGCCCAACGCCTGCTTTCTGGGCTTCACCGGCACGCCGATCGACAAGAATGATCGCAGCACGCTCCAGACCTTCGGCTCGTACATCGACACCTACACCATCGAGCAAGCGGTCGCCGACAAGGCCACGGTCCCGATCTACTACGAGGCCCGCCTCCCCGAGCTGCGCATCATCGGCAACAACCTGGACGCCATCTTTGACCGCGTGTTTGTCGATCGCTCGGAGGATGAGCGGGCGGCAATCAAAAGGCGCTACGCCACCGAGGAGGCCATCGCCGGTGCCCCGCGGCGTATCGAGTTGATCTGCCTCGACCTGATCGACCACTTCCAGAAGTTCATCCGGCCCAACGGCTTCAAGGCCCAGGTGGTGGCGGTGAGCCGCGACGTGGCCGCGACGTTCAAAGAGACGTTGAATCGGCTGCACGCGCCCGAGTCGGCGCTCATCATGTCGGGCACCAACGACGATGAGGCTCGGCTCGCCAAGTGGCACCTACGCAAAGACCAACAGGATCGGCTCATCGAGCGGTTCAAGGACAAAGACGATCCGCTCTGCATCCTGGTCGTCTGCGACATGCTCCTCACCGGCTTCGACGCGCCGGCTGAGCAAGTCATGTACCTGGACTCGCCGCTCAAGGAGCACACGCTCCTCCAGGCGATTGCCCGAGTGAATCGCACTGCCGCGGGCAAAGATTACGGCCTGGTCATCGACTACTGGGGCGTGAGCGATGACCTCCAGGCGGCGCTCGCCATCTTCTCGTCTACCGACGTGAAAGGGGCGCTCACCGCCAAGGCCGATGAGCTGCCGCGGCTTGAGCAACGCCACCAAGCGGCCCTGCGGTACTTCCAGAAGGTCGCCGACAAGAGCGACCTGCACGAATGCGTGGCCGTGCTTGAGCCCGAGGACGTGCGAGCCGACTTCGACCAGGCCTTCCGGCGCTTCAGTCAGTCGATGGACATGATGCTGCCTGACCCGCGGGCCCTTCGGTTCATCGGCGACCTCAAATGGCTTGGGAAGATTCGGCAGGCGGCGCGGGCGCGCTACCATGACCCCCGTCTCGACATCTCCGACTGCGGTGCCAAGGTGCGGGAGTTGATCGAGCAAGCCGTGCAAGCTGATGGCATCCGGATTCTGGTGAAAGAGGTGCCGCTTTTCTCCAAGGATTTTGAGAGCAAGCTCAAGCACCTCAAGTCGGATGAGGCCAGGGCCAGTGAGATGGAGCACGCCGTCCGGCACGAGATCACGGTCCACCTGGATGAGAACCCGGCATTCTTCCAGACTTTGCGTGAGCGGCTGGAGGAGATCATCAAGCAGCGCCGGGCCCAGCGGCTATCGGCGGCCCAGCAACTCGAATTGCTCAAAGCCATCGTGAGGGACATCGGCGGCGTACACGATACCGCTCACGACATGGGCCTCTCAGACTTGGGGTATGCGGTCTACGGCGTGCTGGAGATGGCCAGGCCCGTGCAAGCGGCTGAGGCGCGCGCCCCGTACAACGTCGCCAACCGCGATTTGGCATCGCTCGTGACGGAGGCGATGGCGGGCGACCTGGACGTGTTGGACTGGCACGTCAAGGACGACGTGCAACGGGAGATGCGCAGCAAGATCAAGCGGCAGCTCAGGGCCGCGGGGTTTGCCGGCGATGACGTGGAGCGCCTGGCGGCGGGGATGGTGGACCTGGCTAAGGCGAGAACTGCACGATGATCGCCGCGGAGCGGTCGGTGGTGCAGTATGGCCGGACCCAGATCCCCTACCAGGTCCGGCGCAGCTCAAGACGCGCCACGGTGTCGGTGGCCGTTGACCCCGGCCTGGGCGTGCTCCTCACCGCGCCGGAGGATGTGGCCGTTTCCAGACTTGACCGGCTCGTGCATCGCAAAGCGTCGTGGATCGTGGAGCGACTGAGGATGGTTGGGCGGCTGCACGCGCCCCAGCCGGCCAGAGAATTCGTGAGCGGCGAGTCCGTGCTCTATCTCGGGCGGCACTACCGGCTGAGGGTGCTGCCCGCCGTCGAGCCCGGTCCCGCGCGCATGGACTGCGGGTGGCTCGTGGTGGCCGTCACACGCGGCGGGGGGCCCGTTGAGGCCGCCCGCGAGGCGTCCGAGGGTCTGCGGCGGTGGCTCATCGGGCGAGCGGCCCAGCGGCTCCCAGAGCGCGTGGAGGTGTGGCGACGCAAGGTTGGCGTGCCCATGCCCGCGGTGGTGGTGAAGGATCAGCGCAAGCGGTGGGGGAGCTGTGACCAGCGCGGCGTGGTGCGGTTCAACTGGCGCATCATCCAAGCCCCGATGCGCCTCGTGGACTACGTTGTAGCCCATGAGCTTTGCCACCTCGTCCACAAGGACCACAGCCGGGCATACTGGAGCCTACTCGGGCGGGTGCTGCCGGACTATGATGAGCGGCGGGCAGAGTTGATGGCGTTTGGGCCGAGGGCGGATTGGTAGGGGGTCGAACGTACCCCGTTGGCAATCGGGCGGATGCTTGGCATTGTCCAAGTGCGGAAGGCCAGGATGTCAGACATGGATGGTAACGTCCGAGGCAACACCGATGGCGAATGAGCTGAAACTGGGCCAGCACCAGGCACAACTGCCAGGTGTCTCGGGCGGGGTCATCGATCCCCCGGTGTTTGAGCCGGTCTGGGAGATCTCTGCATACGAGGCGCTGTGGAATCGCTTCACGACGGTCAAGCGGCTCGCGGATCTCTTTGACCGGCACGAGCACGCGCTGCCGTCAGTTGTCGCCGCCCGTGAGGGCATCGCCAACCCGGAGGTTGAGGCCGTAAGGGATAGGCTGCGGGACATCCTCCCGTTCATGGAGTACGCCGCGCTGTTCTACCGCGACTTTGAGTATCCGAATCGACTGCGTGACGCCCAGTACCCCATCGAAGTGCTCTACTACCAGGGGGTGCTCGACCTCCTGTCGTCTCGCGCCGTCTCGGTCGTGGGCACCAGGCAACCCACCGAGGCGGGCATCAAGCGCACCCGAAAGCTCGTGCAGCTCTTGGTGAAGCACGACCTCACGGTGATGTCCGGGTTGGCCGAGGGCATCGACACTGCGGCGCACCAGACCGCGATCGACGCCGGTGGGCGGACCATCGCCGTAATCGGGACGCCCTTGAGCGGGTCCTATCCGAAGTCAAACGAGGAGCTACAGCGGAGGATTGCCAGGGACTTCCTAGTCGTCACACAGGTCCCATTCTATCTGGCATCACAACGCGACTGGCGCGGGAATCGCGCGTTTTTCCCTGAGCGCAACAAGACGATGTCGGCGCTGAGCCATGCCACGATCATCGTGGAGGCGTCTGAGACGAGCGGAACGCTGTTTCAGGCGAAAGCTGCGATTCAACAGCGGCGGAAGCTGTTCATTCTGGACTCATGTTTCGATGCTGGCCTGAAGTGGCCTGAGGAATACCTCGGGCGCGGTGCCGTGCGGGTGAAGGACGGCTCTGAGATTCTTGAGGCTCTGGGCGCTGCGGCGTGACCCTTCGGTGGCGCAAGGCCGACGAGTCGATCAAGCTCGTCCACTGTCCCGACCACGTTTCCAAGAACATCTTCTACGCGCGCACCTACACCGTCAGGCAAGGCTTCTCCTACTCCGACACCAATCAGCTCGTCATCAACCTGAAACACGCTCCAACCTCGGGGCCAGGCCCGCTCGGCTACAAGAGACAAGCCATCCAACGATTCGCAGAGGAGGCGTCCGCCTTCTTCACGCACAACGTCGGCTTCCAGTTTCTGGTGGTGCCGATGCCGCCATCTCGGCCAAAGGGTCACGCGGAACATGACGACCGTTTGGAGCGGGTTGCCGCGGGTATCGCGTCGAGCTGTGCCAACGTCGTTGTGTCGGCGGTGCTGGAAACGCGGGTCGATTCAGGGTCGTACCACGATGGCGGGATGCGCAGTGCCGAGGGTTGCTACCGCTCTTTGGCGGTAGTCGAAATCGAGCGGCAGCGATGGGGACGATCGACGGGACGCTGCATCTGCATCCTGGATGACATCCTTACCAGCGGGGCCCATTTCGAGGCGGGCAGGCGGCACATGAAAGAGCAGTTCCCTGACGACCAGGTGATAGGGGTCTTTTGGGCGAAGGCCGAGGAGATCCAAGGCCTCTGAGGCGTTGGGCTCACCTGTGCCGTGGCGGCGGCGAAACTACTGTGACCGAAATGTGACCAAACCGCGGTCAAACCAGGTGTCTCAGGGGACTTGGGTGTCACATCGCAAATCGCGCAAAGCCTCGTTCGGCAGGGCATGGGGACACATCGAACAACATGGAGTGACCCCCTTTACCGACCCCGATATGGGACTTAAAATCCCCTGCCCGCAAGGGCGTGCGGGTTCGATTCCCGCCCTCGGCACCAATCAATCCTTGGGCGCCCCGCTCGGCCTGCGGCCTTCGCGGCGGGCCTTCGCCGGGCTCGCGCTGTCGCGCTCGGCCTCCTCGGCGGCTCCTCAATGGTCGCCGGTCCCATCATTGCCGCCGCCTGCGGGGTCTGAGGCGCGCCACCCGCGCGCCTCACCCTCTGGCCGCCCTGGCGCGGCGGTGTGGCCTTGGCTGACCAGGGCGGTGTGGGGCGGTCCACGCCGCTGCCGCTCGCGGGCCGGAGTCAGGGCTCATGCAGATCACCGGTCACAAGACGCTCGCGATGCTCGAGCGCTACAACACTATCGACGTCGAGGATCGTCACGACGCGATGAAGAAGATGGCGAAGACCAGGCGGTAGGGTGTGAGGGGCGGCCAGGGTGCGGGGGCGGCCGGGGAGAGGACGCCGCGGGTGGTGGGCGGCTCTGCGTGCGTTATTCGCCACAACTGCACTTGCCGGAAATTGCTAGGAATGGCGCACCTGTCGCGGCTTCAGCGCGTCATTCGCCTCTTCGCGAAGTGGGTGGCACCTCTTCCCGGCGCACAGGGTTGGCGGTCTCGCTGTTGCACCGTGGCCGGCAGCACGTCCTCCAATCCCACCACATCTTCCCGCGGGCTCGGATACGCGACGTTCATGGGCGGTGCGAGGTCAACGAGATCGCCAACCGGGCATTCATCGGCGGCGGGACCAACCGCTGGTTCTCGCACACCCCGCCGTCAGAGTACCTGCCGGGCGTCGTGAAGGAGCGGGGCGAGGAGGCGCTGGTCGCTCAGTGCGTGCCACTCGACCAAGCGCTCTGGCAGCTCGACAACTACCCCAGGTTCCTGGCGTACCGCCGGGCCGAGTTGGTCAAGGCGATCAACGGGTTTCTGGACGGCCTGTGATCGAGCCAAGTCGGCGAGGGGCGAAGCGATCTCCCAGCCCAAGTCGAAGCGGCGATGAACGTCCACATCTATGTCACACTCGCGGCGGCCAGCGTGTCCGTCCAGCCTCAAACAAGCCGCAGGGGGCTTCGCTTGCGGTGCTCGGAACGTCCGGCCGGATTCTGCCCGCCACGCACGGTCAAGATCACGAGCCCGAACACGAGCGCATCGAGGTCATCGTTGCTCAGGCAAAGTGCCTGGGCCACCTGTTCCTTGCCCATGCCCTCTGCCCTCAGCGCAGAGAACACCTTGGCGAAAACCTGCGAGGTCTCCCGTGGAATCGTGTTCGGCTCACTTGTCCTGAACCCGCGGCGCGCAATGTCGATGCACAGCGTTCGATAGTGCCAGTCCGTAACGAGCCCAACACCATGAAGGCGATGAGCGAGGGCTGCCACCGAGACGCCCCACTTTCGCTTCGCTTGGATGAGATCATCGACGCCGGGCCACCGTTGCCCCAGTGCTAGGACCGTTGAGCGCGGCATCAAGAACGCGGATGCAAAGCGGTCGGCTTCCAGTTCCGTGTCCCGACCTCTTGGACCCCCGTGGGCGTGCAAGACCAAGTGCGCCAGCTCGTGGGCGGCATCGAACCTACTGCTCTCGGCGGACTTGGCTGTGTTCAGGAACACAAACGGCGTGCTGTCGAGCCACAGCGAGAACGCATTGACCTCGTGGCAGTCCTCGGCGAGCGAGAACACCCGCACGCCACGCGATTCGAGTAGGTGGACGACATTGCGGATCGACAGCTCGCCGAGCCCCCAGTGTGAGCGGAGCGTCGCGGCAGCGGTCTCGGGGTCCGTGTCACGCAGGCTCGGCACGTCGACGGCGGGCAACTGAAAGCGCTCGTCAATCCATCGGCACAAGTCCATCGCGAGGGCGCCAGCGGCGAGCACCGAGTCGCGCTGACCGGCGGTCATGGACTTCAACGCTCGAAAGCTGGCGGTTGAAGGCGTAGGCTCGGAGAGGTCCGGCCCACCGAAGAACGGCCTGGGAAACCCCAATACCCGGGCCATGTCGGCTACTCGCTCGTCGGACGGAGCGAGATCGCCACTCTCAAACGCGGCGATGGCGCGGGTGGTCACGCCGACCGCCTCGGCGAGTCTGGTCTTGCTCCAGCCTCGGCGCTTGCGTGCCAGCGTCAGGCGCGAGGGTGTGAACATGACACTCCTCTCGCTACGGCAGCCGCCGGATCACATCCACATCAATCTCGGGTCCGGGGTCGAAATCGGGCGGAACCGGGGTTCCCAGTTTGACAGGGGCGAGGACGATGCGCTCCTTCCACGCCTCGACGCGGCCGTCGTCACCAATGCCCGCTGGACAGGACAGCTCGGCACGAACTTGATCGCCGACGCAGGCAATCAACAGCAGCCAAGTCACCGGGCCGGCGGATTCGGTCGGCTTTCGATCCGGCTCCGCAGGCAAGAACAAGTCCAGTTGGGCGTTTCGCGCCACTGCCGCATGGGTTGCAGGACCTTTCGGATACTTGGTGCGCGGCATGTGTGCGATCACACCCGTGCCCTCGTCGCCCGTTGCGACTCCTATCGCCATGCGGCCGTCTGCGCTCAACGTGACCGAGTAGTTGCCATCGTCGTTTCCGACCCAGCCAGCTGGCGCGAGGTTCTCTCTCACTGCCCTCATGGTGCGGCCCCACATCAAGACGCCCGGCAACACGGGTGGGTCGTTCTTGGTGCAGGTGTTTCGCGCAGACAGCCCCGCCTCGACAGACAGGCGCAACTGATCCTCCGTGAGCCCAAGTTCACCGAGGCGAGTCGCAACATCCGACGTATTTTCATAGACTCTTGCTTGCACGTGGGCACTCCTTCCGGCGCGGTGGGGTCAACTTCCGGTTTTCATGCCTCATTTGAGGACGGAAAACAAGAACAATCGAGGTCGACGATCCTGTGCGCTATGAGCTGATCCCGCTGCTTCGAGAAAGATGGCGACGCGCGCCCCGGGCGCGCACTTTCGTGCTTCGCTCAGTCCGACGAGCGGTTGTGGGCTCGGGCTTGGACTGGGCTATTGCTGGTTGAGGCGTTCGCCCTTCGCGCCGCGCCAGCGCGGCCTCGGTCGGGACCAGCTCGCCGCGGAAAGCCCTGGCGAGGACCGCCTGGGTCAGCTTGTCGGCGCGGGCAGTGCCAGCGGCGACGCGCGCCTCGATGGTGTCGGCGAGCCTGAACAATGTGGCGACGCGGCGGACGATCTCCCGTTGCTCACCGAGCGGTGGGAGGGGCAAAGGCATCTCGGCAAGCTTGGTTGCGTTGATGTTCGACTGGCTGACACCATCCGTTCGGATTCGCCTGGCCCAGACGCGCCCCAGGGCAGAGTTGATCCAATACGTGAGGTAGGCGGGGTCCAGGATCTCGGCGGCCGTCTGGACGCGGACCAAGTAGGACGCGAACAGCAGTGGTTGCTCAACGTCGACGAGCGCTGCCTTGCCTACGAGTTCCGGGCTGTTGGTCCGGTTGAAGATCACGTCCCCGTGGCACAGGCGGAAACATCGCAGCTCGTGCGTCTCCCGCATGAACTTCAAGTCGCCAAGGTCAAGCCGGCCATCCTGGATGTTCCCCATGCGAAGAACGGGCACGCCGCCCCTAGCCTCGTCGTCTGCCTTGTCCGAGGTTCCGTATTGCAGGCGCTCACATGCGTTGCCGACTGCAACCAGTGTCCAACCAGCAGGGATCTCCTCCAACTCGGGCAGAACCTCCTGGTCGTGTTCGATCTCCTCCAAGAACGTAGGCCGCGCGATCCGTCGCTTGCCGGTCTTGGCCGCAGCCTCATGACGCAACCTCCGGGCTTCGCGAAAGGCCGCCAGGTCTGACGCAGCCTCGCGCTGCGACCCATGGGCCGCCCTCCACTCCTCGGTCAATCGCCCCGAGCACGCCGCCGCCAGGACCGACTGGCGGAAGCGTTTGAGGAGCGCCGGGACCTTCGCCAGCCGCTCGCGGCTCGCGTTCACCTGGGCCAACAGTGCCTCGACCTTGGCGACGATGTGGCGTTGCTCGGGGAGGGGTGCCAGCACAAGTCGGTACCGAAGCGCGGCTTCGCGCGGAAAATGCTTGATCGTGCTGCCCGTGAAGTACGTCTCCAGGCGCCCACCGAGCGCGTCGTGCCGGAGCTGAAACATGATCCACTTGGCGACGACCCCCGACGACGGCCGCACGCGGAGGAGCGCCTTCTGGTACTTGATGTCGGTGGGACCACCGTCCCAGATCGCGCATCTCCCTGGTTCCCCGCCCTCGCACGCAAGCAGGTCCCCATTCTTCAACCCATAGCGTTCGAGTTCGTGGTCCTCGAACGGCATTTCCTCCAGATCGCCGAGATCGAAACGGCCCCACCTGACATTGGCGTTACGCAGGTACGGCAGCCGTTGCCCGCGGATACGTTTGGCCTTGTCGAGCATCTTGCCGAGCTGCACGTCGGCAACGCCGCCGAGCGTTGCGTGCGTCCACCCCTCCGGCAGCTCGCCATCAACCTCGACGGCGGCGTTCTCGATGGCCGCGCCGCTCACGCCGTCCTCTCCGGCCGCGCCCCCGCCTCGGGGTTCTCCAGCATCGCGACGACGCGCTGGAGATCAGCGACGGCTCCCTCCAGCTCACCGATCGCCTCCGTCGCCAGCTCCTCGGGCTCGGGCAGGTCGTCGGCGTCCTCCAGCGACTCCTCTTTGAGCCACTTGAACCCATCGAGCTTGAACTGACGCTCCTTGACCTCGGCGATGCCGAACGAGCGCCAGCGGTCCTGCTTGCTGTCCGACGCCTTGCGCTTGGCCTTGCCGTTCGGGTCGGCGCCGTAGCACTTGTCGAACTCCGCGAAGTGCTCGGGGGCGAGCGGCCGGTCCTTCTTGGTGATGCCCGGCACGTTGGTGCGGGCGTCGTAGATCCACACCTTCTCCGTCGCATAGCCCTTGGTGAAGAACACGACGTTGGCTTTGACGCCCTGGCTGTACGGCGTGAACGTGCCGCGGGGCAGCCGCAGCACCGTGTGCAGGTCGCACTCCTCGGTGACGATCTTGAACACTTCGCCGGCCTGGTCGGCGAACAAGCAATTGTCGGGAAGCACGACCGCCGCGCGCCCGCCGGGCTTCAAGATCGTGAGGATGTGCTGGATGAAGTTGAGCTGCTTGTTCGAGGTCGCGACCGTGAAGTCCTCGCGCTCGGGGTTCTGGTTGGCGCCCTTGGTGCCGAACGGCGGGTTCGTCAGCACGCAGTCGAACGCGGCGGTGCGCTCGGGCGCCTCGTAGATGGCGTCGCCGAGGCGGATGTGCGGCTCGATGCCGTGCAGGTACAGGTTCATCAGCGCGAGCCGCCGGGGCCGCGCCACCAGCTCCTCGCCGAAGTAGGTCTTGGTCTTGGTGCGCCTGGCGACATCGCGCTCCAGTGCGCCGCGTCTAGTCTCGGAGATCAGCCACTCATAGGCGGCGACGAGGAAGCCACCGGTCCCGCACGCGGGGTCGGTGATCGAAAAATCTGGACGGGAGCGCGGGTCGGGCTTCATGCATCGCACGATCGACTGGATGAGCACCCGCGGCGTGAAGTATTGGCCCGCGCCCTTCTTGCCTTCACTGGCGGCCTTCTCCAGCAAGCCCTCGTAGGCAGCGGCCTTGATGTCGACGCCGAGCGCGCTCCACTCCGTCTCGTCGATGACGCCGACGAGCTTCTTCAAGCTCACCGGGTTGTTGAAGCGCGATTGGGCGCCCGCGTAGATGTCGCCCAAGATGCCGGGCTGCTTGCCGAGCGTGCGCAGCGTGTCGACGTAGTGGTCGGTGAGCGCCGTTCCGGACTTGTCGCGCAGCGCCGGCCAGTCGCACTTCTTCGGCAGCTCGATGGCCTTCTCGTCGGCCATCTTCAAGAACAACAGGAACGTGATCTGCTCGATGTAGTCGCCGTAGTCGATGCCGTCGTGGCGCAGCGTGTGGCAGAAGCCCCAGAGCTTTTGGACGACATCCGTCATGCGCAACTCTCCCTCATGCGGCGATCAGCGCGTTGAGGTCCCGCAGGAGCCCGCCGAGGCGCTTGCCGAACACCCGCTTGGCCGCGCCGTAGCCGCCGGCTTGCTCTAGCACGGGCACGATGTCGAAGTCGTCCGGCTCGATCGACAAATTCTGGATCAGGTGCTCGCGGATGCGATCGAGCCACGCCCGTTGCTCAGGCGTGAAGGTCTCGCCGGCCGTCAGCTTCTTGAAGGCTCGCTCGACGCGCTCGGCGGCGGTGAGCAAAGGTTTGGTCTCGTCGGCCGCGTGCTTCACCATCGAGATCAGATCGACCAGGGCCTTGTGGTAGTGGACCTCGTGGGCGCGCTGTAGGTTTTCGATGGTGAAGCGTTGGTGGGCCTGGGCGAGCTTGGTGCGCAGCTCGGTCAAGGGCTCGGTTCCCCAGTCCTTGGGGCGATCGAGGAGCACCCGGATCGCCTCGATGTGGTCGGGGTTGTCGCGGACGAAGCGCTCGAAGGCCGCGAGGTAGTCATCCGGTTTGTACTCGACGCCGTTGCCGTCGCGCACGAGCCAGGCCGAGCTGACCTCATCGACGGCGCCGTGAGCCACGTAGAACACGCGGGTCGGCCGCGGGTACGAGACCAGCAGATTCTGGAAGCCCGGGTTGCGCAGCGCGCCCATCCTCTCGGCGAACGGGGCTTTGAGCGCCGCGGGGAGGCCCCGGGCGTAGCGGGCGAGGTCGCCGTCTGGAACGTGCGCGGCGAACAGCTCGCGCCCCTCGGCCGCCATCTCCTTGTCGATGCGGTGCAGCCGCTTCACCAGGCACTTGATGTTGTAGTCGCGGTCGCGGTTGCTCCAGACATCCTCGATGATCTCGACGATGGTCCGGGAGCTGCGCTCGATGGGCTCGGCCGTGATGCCGGTCGCGTTCTTGAAGTAGGCGAACAAGGTGCCGTCGAAGCAGTCGAACACGGTGAAGTGCGACTTGTCCTTGTGCTGTTCGCCCTTGCGGGTGCCGCGCCCCAGCATCTGCTCGAACAGGATTCTGGATTTCACCGGCCGCAGGAACACGATGAACTCCAGATCGGGGATGTCGACGCCGGTCGAGAGCAGGTCGACCGTCACGACGACGCCGGGCTCGCGGCGGTTGCGAAACTCGCGGATCGCCTGGAGCGGCCGGTCGACCTTGCCGGTGATCTTCTGGACAAAGGCATCGCCGCGCCCGAACGCGTCACGCGCCAGGTCGACGAGCTGGTCGGCGTGCGACGTGTGGGCCACGTCGTTGACCGCAAAGATCAGGGTCTTGGGGAAACGACCGAAGCGTTGCTCATGTTCCAGCGCGTACTTCTTCACTTCTTCGAGAATCTTCCGGTTGGAGTCAGGGGCCGTGACCTTGGCCTCGATCTCGGTGGTCTCGAAGTGGCGCTCATCTTCGAGGAGGTCGAGCTGGGTCATGCCGGATTCTGGATCGACGCGCTCGACCTGCTCGCCCTCGGCAAGGAACACGCCCTTCATCCGCACGTCGGACTTGATGGTGACGACGTTGTAGTCGACGAGGTAGCCGTCGCGGACAGCCTGCTCGTAGCCGTAGTCGAACACCTTGTGCTGGAAGTAGGCGGTGGTGTGCTGGGCCGGCGTCGCCGTCAGGCCGATCTTGATGGCGTCGAGATGATCGAGGGTGCTGCGCCAGACCGACTGCTCGGCCGACGTGTAGCCGCGGTGGCACTCGTCGGCGATGACGACATCGAAGGCGTGGATCGGGATGTCGAGCTTGCCGGCGTCCTCGTCCAGGGTTTCGTCGGTGCTACCGGGCAGGCCCGGCACCGCGTCGCGCCCCAGGATGTTGATCGCCACCCGCTGAATGGTCGAGATGTAGACGAACGAGTCGCTGGGCTTCGGTGCTTCCAGGTAGCGCTGGGGGATGAGCTTGGGGTCGAACTTGTCGTCGTCGCCGAAGTCCTCGCGCTGAAAGCGGTTCGAGTAGACCTCGTAGAGCTGGGTGAACTTCTGGCCTGGCTCGGCCTCGAAGGATGCGAAGGCGCGCACCGCCTGCGCCGCGAGCGCGCGACGGTCGACCAGGAACAGCACGCGGCGCGCGACTCCAGCCTTCATGAGCCGGTAGACCTGGTTGACGAGCGTGAAGGTCTTGCCGGTGCCGGTCGCCATCGCGACGAGCATGTGGCGCTTGCGCTCGGCGATGGCCTTCTCGACGGCGGCGTTGGCGGCGAGTTGATAGGGGCGCAGGCGCGTACTGGTCTGGGCCAGAGCGAGCAGGGCCTCACAGTCGCCGTCGAAGTCCCGACCCAGTAGCTCGCGCATGGCGTCGGGCGTGTGGAAGTCGGCGACCTTGCGGGAGCGGTTCAGCCGGTTGCGAATGTCGTGGAACCAGATGACCTCGCCGTTGGTCGAGTACAGGAACGGCACCTTGCAGCCGTCGAAGTCGAAGCGGCTCGTGGTGAGGCCGCGGGCGTAGCGCACCGCCTGGGTGAGGACGCCCTGGGGACCGACCGTCAGCTTCTTGGCCTCGACGATGCCGACGACCGCGCCGTCGATTGCGAGCGCGTAGTCGGCGGGGCCGTGGTCAGTCTCCAGCTCCTCGACGCGGCTCGCGCCTATGCGCGCTACGCCGGGGTTGGCCTTGGCCCAGCCCTTGGCGTCTAGGCGGGGGTCGATCCGCTCCTTGCGCGTGCGCCACTCGGGCTCGTGTGACCGCTTCGACATTCCAGCCCTATTGCCCCCGTTCCAGAAAACTCTGTGCACCCTATCAAGAACCTCGGGCCGGGTGGATCTCGTAGATCCTTCTGCGGCGTTGTGCTAAACGGACACCAGATGTCTGTTTAAGAAAACGATGCAGATGAAAGCCGCCCATCCCAGCTTGTCTGAGCTAGTCGACCGTCTCCAGGCGTCCGGCCGCTACGTCCTCACCGCCCGAGAGGCCCAGCGGGACACCGGCCTGAGACGTGACGCCTTGCAGAAGGCGGCGCGGCGTCTGGTGCTCGCCGACCGGCTGTGCTCGCCGCGCGAGGGCTTCTTCGTGATCGTGCCCCTGGAGTACCAGAGCGCCGGATCGCCGCCGCCCGCCTGGTTCGTCCACGACCTCATGGCCTTCGTCGGTCAACCGTACTACGTGGGTCTGCTCAGTGCCGCCGCGATCCACGGTGCCGCGCATCAACAGCCCCAGGAGTTCCAGATCGTCACTTCGGCACCGCTGCCGATGATGCTCGCCGGGCGAGCGCGCCTGCGATTCGTAGTGAAGCGCGGCGTCAAGGCGACCCCGACCGAGAGCAGAAAGACCGACACCGGCGCGATGGCGGTGTCGACCCCGGAGGCGACTGCGCTCGACCTGGTGCGCTACCCCAAGGCGAGCGGCGGTCTCGGCAACGTGGCGACCGTGCTCTCCGAGCTGGTGGAAAGACTCGACGGTCCTCGCCTCGCCAAGGTGGCTCGTAGCGAAGGCGAGCGCGCCACCGCCCAGAGGCTCGGCTACCTCCTCGATCGCATCGGTGGCGGGGGCGTCTCGGGTGAGCTGGCGCGGTGGATCGGAAAGAGCCGCGCTCGCGTGGTGCCGCTGCGTCCGACTCGCGTCATCCGCGGCCTGCCGAAGGACGAGAAGTGGCGCGTGCTGGTCAACGCCGAGGTCGAGCCTGACGAGGGCACCGGGTGATCCCGCGAGCGCACATCACAGCCTGGCGAGCGCGCGCACCGTGGCCGCTCGACACGCAAGTCGAGCAGGACCTCGTGCTGTCCAGAGCATTGATCGACATCTTCTCCGAGCCGGTGCTCAACAAGGCGCTGGCGTTTCGCGGCGGGACGGCGCTGCACAAGCTCTACTTCGACCCTCCAGGCCGCTACTCCGAGGACATCGACCTCGTACAGGTCGAGGCCGGTCCGGCGGGGGGGCTCATGTCGGCGCTCCACGGATGCCTCAATCCCTGGCTGGGCAAGCCCAAGACCAAACAGGGAGCGGGCCGCATCACCTACTACTACCGCTTCGACTCCGAGTCGCTGCCGGTGACACCCATGCGTCTGAAAGTCGAGATCAACACCCGCGAGCACTTCACGGTCCTGGGGCTCGTCCAGAAGGAGGTCGTCGTCGACAGCCGGTGGTTCACCGGGCGCGCGGCCGTCACGACCTACGCCATCGAGGAGCTGCTTGGCACGAAGCTCCGCGCGCTCTACGGTGGGTGATGGGGTGTACCTCTTCCGGAAGCCCTGAGCCGTTACGCCGCCCCCGGGGCGCTGCCGAGAGGGCCTGCGCAGTGGCCGCGATTGATTGCGGTTAAAATACAGCGTAATATAACCACATGGTTACATTCCCCCGCCTCGTTGCGGAATCGATCCGCCGGTCCAAGAAGTCCGTCCTTCTCCTGGGTCCACGACAAACCGGGAAGTCCACGCTCATGCGGGCGATGCGGCCGGACCTGGAGATCAATCTGGCTCGCGAGGCTACCTTCTTCGAGCTCGCCCAGAACCCAAGGGCGCTCGAGGAACAACTCGCAGCGTCACGACCCAAGACGGTGTTTCTGGACGAGGTGCAACGGCTGCCGCGCGTCCTCAATACGGTCCAAGCCATCCTCGACGAGCCTTCCCCTCCGCGCTTCCTCCTCACCGGTTCGAGCGCGCGCAAGCTGCGTCGCGGTCGAGCGAACCTGCTGCCAGGGCGCGTGCACACCTATGGGCTTGGCCCTCTCTCGACCGCAGAGTGCGACTTCGCCATGGACACCACCCAGGCGTTATCGACGGGTACGCTCCCGGGGATCTACTCCGAGCCCGATGAGCGCGAGCGCAAGAAGACCCTCCGATCTTACGCCGCCACCTACCTGAAGGAGGAGATCCAGGCCGAAGCCCTCACTCGAAACATCGAAGGATTCGCCCGCTTCCTCCGCGTCGCCGCTGCATGCGCCGGCAGCTACCTCGACCTCTCGAAGCTCGCGAGCGAGGCCATGGTCCCGCGTCAGACCGCGGTCCGCTTCTTCGAGATCCTCGAGGAGACACTGGTGGTGCAGCGATGCGACCCGTTTGCCAACAGTGAGCGACGTCGCCTGGTGCAGCATCCGCGGTACTACTTTCTCGACAACGGTGTGTTGAACGCGCTACTCGGAAGCTTCACCCCCGCTGCCGATCGCATCGGCATACTCTTCGAGCACCTGCTCCACTCCCAGATCTCAGCGCTCGTCATCGGGCGTGACGCGGAGGTTCGGGTCAGCAGCTATCGCACAGAGCACGGCGCCGAGGTGGACTTCATCCTCGAGGGACACGGCATCCTTTGGGCAGTCGAGTGCAAAGCATCGCGCAACGTCGGGCCGTCTGACTGCCGCGGCCTCGCGCGCTTCAGCGAATTCTACGGGAAACGCCACCGCTCGGTCGTCGCCTACCTCGGCGACGCAAAGCGCCGGATTTCGCACGTCGACGTCCTCCCATGGCAGGAGCTGATGCGGGAGCTCGACGGGGAGCTCGGCAAGGCTTGAGCGTCACCGCCGTGGGAAACTCGGACGTGAGCGGCGTCTGGAACCGCTTCCCGGGGCGCTGACAGGCCTATCCGTGCGATCGAAAGCCGTGCTACGAAGCCGCATGAGCACGTGCCGGGCGAAGGTATTGGTTGCCGCTGTTGTCTTTGGTGGTTGCGCCACCTTCATGAACGCGGCCGCGTCGAGCCCTGTTCCGTACGAGAGAGTGTCGCCCATCGTGCTCGGTCTGCCGAGTCATCGGGGCGATGACGTGGTGATTCCGTTCACGGCGTCGGTGGCCAAAGGCGACTCGGCGCAAGAGCTGAGCAAAGTCGCGGTGTCTGTTGAGGCCAGCAGCATGTACGTCACGCTGTACCAGAAGTTAGTCGCTGACGACCCACCGATTCCTACCGAGATCCTTGTCCATCGCCAGACGACGGGCACCTTCAGCGTCGCGTACAAGGACCCAGACGGGACGACTCACCCACTCGGGAGTGTCACCATTCCGGCCGAGTGAGGTGAGCGTGGCGCGCGCAGGCGTCCTGTGCGTCGCAGTGCTGGCGGCCGCCCTCGCCTCGTGATACCGCGGTGCCCCAGGGAGGCCGCCATGACAAGATCCGTTCTCGCCGTCCTGCTCCTGTCCGCAAGCGCCGCGAGTGCGCAGTCGCCGAATGGTGGTTCCAGTGCGCCACCGACAAGGGTAGTGCCGTCATACAAGAACAAGGTGATGAACGGCATGAAGGTGTTCAGCGTGTCGAGCACCGGCACCTGCGTGGCGCGGATGAGGTCGCGGCTAACGACAGGTCGACGAAGCCGACGGGTAGGCCCTCAGATGTTGCCGCCCGCGCGACGATTGATCTCGGCGAAGATCCCACCCGGGGCATCGCGGAGATCATCGTAGTAACTGCCGGAGCGAGAGCCGGAATTCGAGCGACGGACATTCGCCTCGGCGAAGGTAGTCACGTCAATCAGCGTCGCCTTGGCAGCACCCGGCTTCTGCAGGAACAGAAACGAGCCACTCGTCTCGGTCGACCCGTCGTTCCAATCCGCGCGCTTGAGGGTAAAGCCGGCCTTCACCTGCCCCTCAAGGAAGCTCAGGATCCTTAGCCCCTCCGCCTCGGTCAGAGTGTTGCAGTCGTCGCGCCACCACTCGGCCTTGAGCTCCCGGACCGACGTGGCCGTCACCTTCTGGACCGTGAGGTCGCCGTGCTCCTGGTAGCTGATCGACCGCTTGACGAGGCCGTCGACCACGCCGCTCGTGACTTTCTTCTGCGGCAGATCGATCTCGTACGAGCGCGACCATTTGGTCCGACTCACTCCGTTGGTCGAGCTTCGTTCAGTCGAGCTCGCGCGCTCGGTCCGAACCGGACTCCGCGAACGGTAGGTGTCATAGCCTCCGCCCAGATAGTCAGGATCGCCAAACCCGCCACCCATGCACGAACCAGATGCGAAACCCATAGCACAACCCCTTTGCGTGTTCGCAGTTGTTTGCGCTTTCCATCGTTATCGAGCCCCACCGGCGAATGTTGCGTGACATTCCCTGCGCGTCGTTCGCTCCTCAGGGTGCCGGGCACCCCTCCTCAGGGTGCCGGAACGGTGCTAGGCACCTAGTTCGGGGCCAGGCTTGACCAGAACGTGGTGGCTAGTGCCGCTTGCCCGGTCGACAGCCCACCCAAGACGCACCAGCGCACGAATCAGCCGAGGAGCAACAATACCAGCCATCCGCCCCATGGAAGGCTAGAGCGCGCGGGCGCGCTTGCGGGACGTCGCCGCGGAGGCGTCGATCCAAAGCGCGATGGCTTCTCGCACCATCTGTTTGGCTTCGGCCATCGTGTCGCCTTCTGTGAGGCAACCGGGCAGGCTCGGCACCTCGGCGGTGTAGCCGCCGGCTTGGAGGTCGGGGGTGATCACGACGCGATGCGACCGGCCCCTCACACGAATGTCGAGCTCGCGAGGCGCGCTGAGCTTGGCGACGTCGGCCTCAAGCGTGCGTACGATAGGCTCGACAGCGATGCTGATGACGACCTGACCGTGGGCAGTGGCCTCGATCGCCTTGGAAGTATCCTCTGCGAGCGCGAAGACGCGCTTGCCTTTGGCAACCAGACGAAGCGTCGTGAGGGGGCGCGAGTGGTGCTTCTGGAGGTACTCGACCGCGCGCCGCACGGCCTGAAGGGAGACGCCCGCGTCAAGCATGCGCGACACGACGCGCAACGCGAGCAGGTCCTCGAACGAATAGACTCGGCGCGAACCGCGCCCGGCCGCCTGCCGGAGCGACGCGCCAACCAGACGAGTTCTGGCCCAGTAGTCCAGCTGGCGGTAGGTGACGCCGGTGAGCCCGAGGACGAACCTGGAACCAAAGCCCGATTCCTTCATATTGGTACAGATAACATCGATGTAGTCTGACAGCAACGAGGGCCTGACCGGCTTATCGGCTCATCCCGGGTGTCTGGTAGGAACGGTCGCGAGGGCGAAGACCCGAAACCGTGTGGATTGACGGTGCTAGGAAGTCCCAGGCGGTGATGCGTCTCTTGGAGGGCGAGGACTTGAATTCGCTCCATCACGGCCTCTCGGTCCCCGTGGCGTCGCCGGTGACGAGCGTGAACGTCGCGATGGCCGAGTCCCGCCCGCGCAATCGCAGTTCGCCGTGCGGCCGGAGGGGAGGCAAGTCCGCCGACGCTCGTCGCGCGGCCTCGACCGCGGCGGCCGAGACGAGGACCGGGGCGCCCTCCGACTTGGTCGCGGACTTGAGGCGGCTCGCGGTGTTCACGACGTCGCCGACGACGGTGAACTGCAGCCGGTTCTCAGTCCCGATGTTGCCGACGATGGCTTGGCCGAAATGCACCCCGATGCCTTGCTTCAGCGGCGGGAGCCGGCGCGATGCGCGGTCGGCGTTGTGTCGCGCGAGGGCACGCTGCATCGAATCCGCCGTCCGAATCGCCCGCGCGGCGTCCTCCGGGTCCGAGCCCATCAGGCCTAAGACCGCCATGATCGAGTCGCCGATGTACTTGTCGACCGTGCCGCCCTGGCCGTGCACCGCCTCCACCATCGCCGCGAGATAGTCGTTCAGCTCCTGCACCAGCCGCTCGGGTGGGAGCCGCTCGGCGTAACTCGTGAATCCGCGCAGATCCGAGAAGAGCACCGCCACCTCGCGGCGCTCGCCGCCGGGGGCGAGGCGCTCGGCGTTGCTCATGACCTGCTCGGCGACCTCGTCCGAGACGTAGGTGCCGAGCCGCCGCCGCGCCTCTTGGCAGAGCCTCCGAGAAGGCCCTCGCGACAGGCGGCGACGAGCCAGGTGAGATAGAGCAGCAGGCCCGTCATCCGGACGAGCAGGACCCTGAACTCCCCGCGCAGCGCGGCACTCCTCAGGAAGTCCTCGACGACCACAGGATCGACGCGCGCGCCGGCGGCCTCGGTGTTCTCCGCTTCCTGGTACAGCGCGTGGGAAATCCGATCGGGGGATGTCACGAACGAACTCTCCCATGCCTGTCCGTTTTCGGGAATGCCCCAACAGAAGTGTCTGGCACCATCTCCCTGGCGATCGTGGTGGCGGGGCATCGATACCCCAAAATCGAGCTGGATGAAGCCGACGATTCCGTGTCCGACCATTCTGTTCCCCAGATCTTGGTGGTGTGTTACTTTCTCACCGTGACCACCGCCAAGGCGACATCGGGGCAGTCCGACCGGCGTTATCTTCCCGCGTACTCCGTCGCGGAGGGAGCCCACTACCTTGGGCTGCCCACAGCGACGCTGCGAGCCTGGGCGCTCGGTCAGCGGCAGGGCGACAAGCCGCCGTTCAAGGCCATCCTGAGGCTCCCTGACCCGAAGACCCCGATCCTCTCGTTCGTGAACCTCGTCGAGGCCCACGTCTTGGGTGCCCTCAGACGCCAACACAACGTCCCGCTCCAGACCATCCGCAAGGCGCTGCAATGCCTCCGCCGCCATTTCCCTTCATCCCATCCCCTCGCCGACCACCTCTTTGCCACGGACGGCGTGAGCGTCTTCGTCGAGAAGCTCGGTCAGCTCGTGGAGGTCACGGACGCGGGCCAGGTGGCCATGATGATGATGCTAGAGGCTCACCTCGAGCGCGTCAGCCGTGATGCTGCGGGCGTGCCCATCAAGCTGTATCCGTTCACGCGATGGCGGGGAGATGCCAACGAGCCCAAGGCCGTCGAGATTGACCCGCGGGTTTCGTTCGGCCGGCCGGTTCTGGTCGGCACCGGTATCCCCACGGCGGTGATCGCCGAGAGGTACAAAGCCGGCGAGACCATTGCCGAGCTAGTCGAGGACTACCATCGCACGAGCGAGGAAATCGAAGAGGCCCTCCGCTGCGAGCTCAAGCGCACCAGCGCCGCAGCCTGAGCTCGTCGACCGCAGCCTTGGCGGCAGGGTCGTTGCCCAAGCACTCCGGCAGCGAGGCGAGAAGGTCATCGTCCACGACGATGTGTTTACACAAGACGCCTTTGACGAGGTCTGGCTCACGCGGGCCGGTACCGAGGGTTGGATCGTTCTCTCCAAGGACAGGAGGATCCGCTATCGGGCCAACGAGCACGCAGCCCTCAAGGCAGCCAAGGTGCGTGCCTTCGTCCTGACCGGCGGCAACATGCCCGGCGAGGCCATGGCACAGGCCTTCGTTGAGGCTCTACCAAGAATGAAGGAGTTGGCGGCGACAAGAACGCCTCCGTTCTTGGCGACGGTCAGGGCGGGCGGGCATGTTGGCCTCTTGTGGTGAGACGATGCCGCGCTCCGACATGACGCGCAACCTCACCCGCGCCTCGCCGATAACAACCGCGAGGCCGCCAAGGGGCGGCCCTTGCTCCGAGGAGGCACCCATGATCCGCAAGACCGACGAGACCAAGCTTCCCGCACCGCCCTATGACCGGTGGTTCAAGGAGGACGGCGACCACAGCGGCATCGGCAAGAACGCCGGCGTCATCAACGTCGCCAAGTCGTCAGCCAAGAAGCTGCTCCTGACCGACATGTGTCATGGCACCGACAGCACGGAGCGGCTCGTCGATCGCACCTGGCACCAGCCCAGCCACTACGTGTGGCCCGAGGAGGGCCATAGTAGATATGGTAATAACTTCCAGTGCTTGCGCGACATGGATCATGACGGCAGGATGGACGAGGCGTCAGGCCCTGACCGTGGGAAGTTGCTCATCCTCGATCTCTGCTACGGCAAGGACAACCCAGCATCCGAGAAGCGCCGCGCCCTGGCAGGGGTTGTCCGCACCCTCGATGTCGAGCTCCAATACTTGACCGCCGAGTTCCAAGCCACGGCCAAGGATTCGCCCGACCGTGCCCGGCTCGCCAACGCGATCACCGAGCTCCGCATGCAACGTGCCGATGCCCAGCAGGAGCTCGAGACGTGCGCCATTCCCCGGTCGCCGTGACGCGGTCCTGACACAGGCTCCAGGTTGGCCCACGGAACGGTGCCAGGCACCCATTTCGGGGCGTGCCCACCGGCCGGAGCAGCGGTTGCCACAACGGGGCCGACTTCAGGGGATGGGTCAGGACCGTCAGGACCGCGCATCGTTGAAGATCCTGTCGGACGGGGTTATGATGTTATGATGCCGCCATTCCGTTCACCTCCTCTCCCGAGGGTGGGTGCCATGATCCTGTTCACCTTCAAGTAGCCCGGTCGCGAGTCAACTCTTCTCGTTCTGACTCGAACACGTAGGCTCGCCGGAGCGCCGCACGCCTCTCAGGTCGCGATGCGTCCTGGCGCCGAGCTGACTCCGACCGCACTGGTGGCGTCGATGCGATGCCACCGCCGCGGCTCGGACAGGTGCTGCCATGAAGATCAACTCCGACCCTGTTGAAGAACATCGCGAAGTCCCACTCGGCGACGACGGTCGCTGGGAGGAGATCGTGGCCCACTGGCGCGACCGCAGCGACCGCGCCAGCGAACCCCGACAAGAGACGGCCTGCTACGTCGTCAGCGTCGGCCAGTGGCGCGAGAGCTACGAGAGAGAGGCGCAGCTCTCCGAGATCCTGGCTCTCACCCACGCCCTCGGGAACGTGGTCGTGGGTTGCGAGACACGCGAGCTCAGGCGGCTCGACCCCCGCACCCTCATCGGTCGCGGGACATGCGAGGCGATCGGCGCGCGCGCGACCGCGAAAGGCGCGCGCGTGCTGGTCGTCGACGCCGAGCTGAGTGCCTCCCAGGCGCGCAACATCGAAGAGGCGACGGGTCTGTCGGTACGCGACCGGGAAGGGGTCATCCTCAACGTCTTCCTCCGCCACGCCCGCACCCCCAAGGCGCGGATCCAGGTCGAGATTGCCCAGCTCGAGTATCTGCGGCCGCGGATCCGGGGCGTGGGCCTCGTCATGGACCAACAAACAGGCGGCGCCGTGAACAGCCGTGGCCCAGGCGAAACAGCCTCGGAGCTTCTGGCGCGACAACTCGACGCGCGCCTCGAAGCGCTGCGCCATGCCTTCGGCAAGGAGCTGCGCGCCGCCGAAACGCAAAGGAACAGCCGCTCCAATTGCCGTCGCATTGCCCTCGTCGGTTACACCAACGCCGGCAAGACCACCCTGATGAATGGCCTCACCGGTGCGGCGCTGTCCGCGCGCGACATGCCGTTCGAGACGCTCGACACGACGTCACGGTCTCTGACCCGTCATGGCGGTGATGTCCTCCTGAGCGACACCGTCGGCTTCATCCGCAGGCTGCCGGCGCGGCTGCTCGCGAGCTTCGAGTCGACGTTTGCCGAAGCGCGCGAGGCCTCACTCCTGGCGGTGGTCGTCGACGTCTCCGACGTCGAGTGGCGGATGCACCTCGCGACGACGCACGAGCTTCTGTCGCGGCTGAAGGCGGATGCCATTCCCCGTTTCTACGTATTCAACAAGGCGGACCGACTCGGCACGCCGGCTGCCGAGGACACGCTCAACGAGGCAGCCCAGGGTCACGAGCATGCAACGCTGTGCGGTCACGACGCTGAGGCGGTGACGCGACTGCGAGACGCGCTCATCAGGGCAGTGAGGGGTGGTCGCCACGTGCGTCTGCTCGTGCCGTACGCGGCGACCCGGGCGATGTCGTTGGTCTACTCGAAGTGCCGCGTGATCGCGGCCGAGCCCGAGGCGACGGGGGTCCGCTTCGATCTGGACGCCGACGCCATGGTCCTGACTCAGCTCGAGAAGGCCCTCGCGGAGGCGGAGCAATGAGCAGCACGATACGTGATACCGGGGCCCCGGCCTCGGCGCTACTCGAGGCTGTTGGTTTGGATATCGACTCGCCGACCGGGAGGCCGCTGTTCCGGGGCCTGCGGATGACTCTGGGGAGGGAACGGGTGGCTCTCATCGGGCACAACGGTGTGGGGAAGTCATCGCTTCTCGCCGTTCTGTCCGGGGCCGCGGCGCCGACGCGAGGACATGTCCGGCTCACAGTCGAGTCGGTGCTCGTTCCCCAACAGCTCCATCAGGACGGGCCACAGCGCTGGCTTGCGACCTTGCTCGCCAGCGCTCAGCGGACTCGGACTGCGGCCGAGGTTCTTGCCGCCGAGCTTCGCGCTGCCGGCCTTCCGGATGTGACTGAGCTCCAGCGGGTGTCGGGGTTGAGTGGGGGCGAGATCCGCAAGCTATGCCTCGTTGCCGCCAAGGTCGCGCGGCCCAAGCTACTCCTGCTGGACGAGCCGACCGAGAGCCTCGACCAGGCCGGTCGCACTTGGCTCATCGATTGGCTTGGCCGTTGGCAGCAAGGGCTCGTCGTGGCGTCGCACGATCGAGCCCTCCTGGCCCAGTTCCACGACTTCGTGGTCGTCGCCGAATCGGGGTGTCGGCACTATGCGGGGAGCCTCACCGAGCTCGACCTTGTGCTCGAGAGAGAGGAGCGGTTGAGCCAAAGCCGGTACGTGAAGCGCCTGAACGTTCTGTTGGAGCGCGAGAAGCACAGTGACAAGTTCCGGCTGCGGCGCGAGCGCAAGAAGCATCTCGGCCGCGTGCGGGAGCTGGGCCGGGCCACGCCGCGCGTGCGTCTCAACCAGAAGCGCAGCTACGCGCAGGAGAAGCAGGGACGCATCAACGGGATCCGCGAGGCGCGCATCAGCGGGGTGCGCACTTGGGCCAAGGCCGCTCGTCGGGCGCTCGCCGTAGACCTGCCCCTCGAGCTGCTCATGCCGTTCTTGCCCGAGCCTGGACCGTCCCCCCTCATCGCCCTGGACGAGGTCGCCGTGAAGATCGGTGGGCGTGTCCTCTTCTCGAGCGTCACACTGCATCTGGGCCGCGAACGCCTGGCAGTCGTCGGGCCGAATGGTGCCGGCAAGACCACGCTCTTACGCGTCATGCTCGGTGAGCATGCCGTGACCGGAGGCTCTGCTCGACGAGACCGTGCCAGCATTGGCTCCATCGCGCAGGGCGGCACGGATTGGATGCTCGACGAGAGCCTCCTCGAGCACCTGCTACGGATGTCGGCGGGCGGCTCCGCCGAGGAGACGGCGGCGGTGATCGTAGCGCATCACTTCCCACTCGCCCTTGCCGAGAGGCCGATGGCGTCGCTGAGCCCCGGGGAGCGCGTCCGCGCCGCGTTGATTTGCCTGTGCCGTCGCCAGCCGGCAGTCGAGGTTCTCGTTCTCGACGAGCCGAGCTTCGCACTGGATTTCGCCGGACGGGCTGCCCTGGGAGCGGCGCTCCGTGCGTGGCCGGGTGGCCTCGTGGTCGCGAGCCACGACGAGGATTTCGTCGAGGCGATCGGCGCTCTGCAGAGGCTCGTGCTGCCCATGGGGAGTAGGCGCGAAGGCTGACAGCGAGAGCAGGCGAAGCTATAGGGTCGCCATGATACCGGAGAGCGTACTCGCCATCGCCCGCGACATTCGCGCTCGCGGTGGTCGAGCTCTACTCGTTGGCGGCTACGTGCGCGACCAGCTCCTCGGAGGCGACAACAAGGACCTCGATTTCGAAATCTACGGGGTCACCGTCGACGAGCTGGAGCGAATTCTCGCGCGTCACGGCGAAGTCATCACGATCGGTCGGTCTTTCGGCGTACTCCAGGTCAAAGGTCTCGGGGTCGACTTCGCTCTTCCACGCCTCGACTTCAAGACAGGCACCGGCCACAAGGGCTTCGAGGTCAGCGTCGATCCTTTGCTCGACTACGCCAACGCCTCACGACGTCGGGACCTCACGATCAACAGCATGGCGCTCGATCCCCTGACCGGTGAGCTCCTCGATCCCCACGGTGGTCGCAAGGACCTGGAGGCGAAGGTCCTGAGGGCCACCGACCCCCGATATTTCGGCGACGACCCGCTGCGGGGATTGAGGGTTGCGCAGTTCGCGGCCCGCTTCGAGATGCGGCCGGACCCAGAGTTGAAGGCCCTGTGTGCTGCATTGGATCTCAGCGAGCTGTCGGCCGAGCGCATCTTTGGCGAGCTCGAGAAGCTGCTGCTGAAGTCCAACAAGCCGTCGATCGGCCTGGAGCTCCTGCGAGAAACACGGCTCTTGCGCTACTTCCCGGAGCTCGAATGCCTTGTGGGCTTGCGCCAAGACCCCGTCTGGCACCCGGAAGGCGACGTCTGGACACACACGCTCATGGTCGTGGACCGAGCGGCGAAGCTCGAAGACGGAGGACCCGACGACCTCACCTTGATGCTGGCGGCGCTGTGCCATGATCTCGGGAAGGCGACGACGACGAGCATCGACGCCGATCACATCCGGTCTCTCAACCACGAGCCCGAAGGTGCGCGACTCACCCAGGCGTTCTTGGAGCGCCTCAAGGCGTCGAACGAGCTGACGGCTGCCGCCGCGGTCCTGGTCGAGCATCACCTGGCGCCGACCATGCTCATCGACCAGAACGCTTCGGACAAGGCGTTCCGTCGGCTCGCTCGCAAGCTCGAGGCGGCTGGAGCGACGATGCTGCTCTTGGAACGCGTCGCGCGCGCCGACCATCTCGGTCGAACGACGCCAGAGGCGGTGGCCGGCCTCTACCCCGAGGGCGACGCCTTTCTCGAACGAGCGCGCGCTCTCGACGTGTCACACGTGGCACCTGTCGACGTTGTGCTTGGCCGTCACGTGCTCGCCCGCGGCATCGCCCCCGGCCCGGCCGTTGGCGACATTCTTCGGCGCTGTCGGGAAGTCCAAGACGAGACCGGGTGGGATGACGCGGACCGCATTCTCGATGCGGTACTGCACTGAGGACCCCTACCTGGCGGATCTCTCGAGGCTCGGCGCGGAGCTCGATGCAGCGCTCGAGCTCGTGCCGAGGGTTCTAGAATGGCGAGCCCAGGCCGGCTCGCGCTCCATGAAGGCTCAGCCCGGCGGTGGACGGGCGGTGGCAGGTTTGGTAAGTTAGACTTACAAACTATGCCAACGGCGGAGCGGCCATGATCGAGCGGGATCTCCGTGCAGTCCTCAAGGCGTCGGCCAGGAAGTACCCGGTCGTCACCCTGACCGGCCCACGGCAGTCGGGCAAGACCACACTGTGCCGAGCAGCCTTCCCGAAGAAGGAATACGTGACACTCGAGGCGCTCGACGTGCGTGAATACGCGACACAGGATCCTAAGGGCTTTTTGGCCGAGCATCGCGCCGGCGCCATCCTGGACGAGATCCAACACGCGCCGGGCCTCCTCAGCTACCTGCAGGGCGAGGTCGACGACAATCCCGCGCCCGGTCGATTCGTGCTGACCGGGTCGCAGCACCTGGCGTTCACTGCGGCCGTCGCCCAGTCGTTGGCGGGACGGACCGCCGTGCTGACGCTCCTGCCTGCGAGCCTCAAGGAGCTCCGGCGCTTTCCCAAACACCCCGACGAGCTGTGGGCGACCGTCTGGGCGGGGGGCTACCCGCGGATCCACGACCGGCACGTGCCCGCTGACCGATGGCTCGCCGACTACCTGACGACCTACGTGCAACGGGACGTGCGGCAGGTGCTCAACGTTGGGGATCTGCAGGCGTTCACGACGTTCCTGCGGCTGTGCGCCGGTCACACCGGACAGGTCCTGAACCTGTCGGCGCTCGGAGGCGACTGCGGCGTCTCCCACAACACGGCGCGCGCGTGGCTATCGGTGCTCGAGGCGAGCTACATCCTGTTTCGCCTGCCGCCCTGGCATCGGAACCTGAAGAAGCAGCTCACCAAGGCCCCCAAGCTCCACTTCTTCGACTCAGGACTCGCCTGTCACCTCCTCGGCCTGCGACAGCCCTCGGACCTGGTGCATCATCCACTCCGGGGTGCGTTGTTCGAGAGCTTCGTGGTCGCCGAGGCCTACAAGGCGCGCGTCAACCACGGGCTCGCGCCCGACCTGTTCTACTTCCGGGATCACAAGGGCCTGGAGGTCGACCTGGTCGTCGAGTCTCCCTCGGCCGTCGTGCTCGCCGAGGTGAAGTCCGGCGAGACCGTCGCCGACGACTTCTTCGCCCCGCTCCGGCGCGTGAGCAGCATGTTCGAGGCGAAGGGTGGCCGCGCTACGCCGGAGTGCCGCGTCGTCTACGGCGGCGCCAAGGGCCAGCGTCGCTCCGACGTGCGAGTCGTGTCGTGGCGGGAGCTGGATGCCGTCGGCTGGTAGCTGCGTCATTGCAGCCGCCGGCCAGCCCCTCAACCAGGAACTGCCGCCAACTCATCGCCCCCAGCCCGAGTCGCTCAGCAACCGCTCGCCGATCCTCATCGCACAGGACGAGCGGCCGATACGCGGGTGACCGACGCGTGAGCTCCATCAGACCGGTCAAGTCGCTGGCTCCGAACTGCCCGGTCTTCACCTCGACCGCCCACTTCCCCCAGGTCCCGTCGAGCACCATGTCGACCTCGAACGGCTCCTCGCGCCAGTAGGTCACCACCTCGCCGGCATTCACGGCGTGCGCCAGACAGGCGTTCTCGACCCAGGCGCCAAAACGAGCGGGGACACCGCGCGGGTCGGCCGCGGCGAGAAGGGCGTTGTTCAGCACCACGAGCTTGGGAGGTGCGGCGCGCCGACGCGTTGGCGTGCTTGCGTGTTTGGGTAGAGCCGCCACGAGGTAGGCGTCCTCGAGCAGCGCCAGGTAGTGCGCGACGGTCTCGAGCGCACCAGCGTCCTGGAGCTGACCCTGGATCTTCTGCAGGGACACGACCTGAGCCGGAGACGACACGCAGACGCCGAAGACCTGGCGCAACAGGGCAGGGCGGCGGACATTCGCGAGCGCCACGATGTCGCGACCGATCGCCGGCTCGATGATGGCGTCACGCACGTAAGCCGACCATCGGGGTTGGTCCTGCCGTAGGGCAAAGGCTCCAGGGTAGGAGCCGGTGCTCACGAGCGCGTCGGCGGCGACGGTGTCGGTGAGTTTGAACGTCGCCGCGAGTGCGTGGGCCGACCAGTGCGTGAGGGTGAGCCGCTCGAACCGACCGGCCAGGCTCTCCTTCGAGCCGTGCTGGAGGCGCAGCGCCGAAGAGCCGGTGGCGACGACGTGCACGGCGATCTTCTTCCTTCGCAGCCGGTCCCATTCGCCTTTGAGCCGTGCGGCCCAGTCGGAGAAGAGGTGCGCCTCGTCGAGGAGGACGACCGCCGGAGAGTCCTTGGCCGCCAGCTCCTCTGCCGCAGACCACAGCCGCTCCCAGGCCCCGGGGAGCGAAGCCTCGGGGCCATCTGCCGCGAGGTAGATAGCGCGCGTGCCGAGCTCCTCTTGCAGCTCGAGGAGGAGGTAAGTCTTGCCGACCTGACGGGGACCGGTGACGAGCTGGATCCGCCCTGGGGCCGGTTCCTCGAGTCGTCGTCGCAGCGCCGCGACGCAGGAGGGGTAGTCGAGTCTCGATGGTTGTTGAATCATACTCGAATAATTATTCGACTACGATCTGACCCTGTCAAGGCGCATTGGGGGCTCACTGTTTGCGCAGGCCGGCAGCGAGCCCAACGCGCTTCGACCGCCGTGCCTCCATGCACTCGTCGTCGCCAGGCTGGACCTTTTTGCAGCCGCCGGGCCTTTGGGGATAGATCGTGCACGCGACACGCACGCCGATCTGCCCGTCGAGAGCGATGCAGCGTTGTTCCTCGCCGACCAGCCGCAAGTGCCACAGCCCGCGCTCATCGCGGAAGCCCAGTCCCCGGAGCTGCTCACGATGCAGGCGGTACAGGCGCTCGCTGCGCGTCACCTCGATGTACGCGCGGTTGCCGATGCTGCGGTTGCGCTCGGTGTTGCAGCAGCAGGCGCCGCAGGATTGACAGTCGAATCGCCGCATCGTCCCTAACTCCCGTAGGTGCCATATGACACTTTTCGGTGTGGTTTCCTCATGTTCTTCATAGCGACCGGCGTGGCGCTGCCGGCGAAGCCGGGGTCGGGCCCGACGAGGTCGTGGCTGGTCGTCGTCGCCGGAGCGGACACATGTCCTCACAGGTCCGGCGCGCGACGCTGTATGGCTGCGCGATGACTCGAACCATCCTGCGGCCAAACGGCCGGCTCTTGTTCGACTCGGGAGCTGTCCTCGTGCTCTGCGGCTTCGTTGGCTGCGGCCAGGGCGATCCGGCAGAGACCTGTGGCGGCGCGGCGCATTGCCGCCTTCAGGAAGGCGTCCCTACCTGCGAGGCGGGCTACACCTGGGCGGACCCGAGCGACCCGTACGATCTGCGGTGCGTCCTCGCGACCACCGCGGCTTGTCATACGAGCACGTTGAGCGAGCTCTGCTGCCCGCAGCTCGGCATCGACGCGTGCGGCGCCGGCCTGTTCTGCGCCGCCTTCGACGGCCGCACGGTCGCGACCTGCTACCCGGAAGGCGCCCGGCAGGCGGGCGAGGCGTGCCTCGAGAACCGCCACTGCGCGAGCGGTGGCTGCGCGGCGAGCGGCGTGTGTCAGAGCGTGCCCTTCCAATCCTGCTCGCCGGACGTCGGCTGCCACAACCCCCAAGGCGCCCTCGAGATCTGGATCTGCGCCGAGCAGTCCAACCAGTGTATCAAGGGCGGCGTCGCGGTCGGTGGCCACTGCGGCGAAGACGCGGTGTGCGCCTCGGGCCGTTGCGCCGACGCGACCTGCGTGTCCGGTGAACGGGGCGACCGTTGTGTCGACAACGCCGACTGCGCGAGCGGCAACTGCGGCGGCCTCTCGACCTGCGAGCTGCCGCTGTGCCGCAGCGCCGCCGACTGCGACACCGCCGGCGGCTGTGTCGGTGGCCGGTGCACCGACGGCGCCGCCCACGATCCCTGCGTCAACAACGACGACTGCGCCGCGCCGCTCACCTGCCACGACCGGTATTGCAGCTACGGTCAGGTCGGCGACCCATGCACCGTCGACCACCAGTGCTCTCAAGGGTGCCTCGGGGGCCAATGCGTGGCGCAGGCTCTCGGCGCCGCCTGCGACAGCGATCCGGATTGCACCGCCGGCTCTTGTCTATCCGGCGTCTGCTCCGTGCCCTGCGGGCTCAGCTTGGATTGTCTGCTCTACTCGCTGTTCTCGGTAGGTTACCTCGAGTGCCGCGACGCCCAATGCCGGAGCGTCGGCGGCGTCGGCGACGCCTGCACCGTCGACCCCGACTGTGCGACCGACACCGGCGGCCTCCGCTGTGCTCCGGGCGGCACCTGCCTGCTAACCGCCGGCCGGCTCTGCAGCGGTGGCGCCGACTGCCTCTCCGGCGTCTGCGCCGCGGTCGACGTGATGCTCTGTCGCGACCCGACGACGCACGTGAGCGCCGGCGCCTGCGTCTACAACAACGACTGCGACCCAAACGAATACTGCGCGCACGAGATCCAGAACAAGTGCGGTCCTTGAGTCCGTGTCGGCACGACCGGACGACCCATCGGTCGCCGGCGGCCTCTGGCACCGGTTTCAGCGGGCGTGATACAGAGCGCGGATGGCCGCAGCCAAGCGGGTCGTCGTTCTGGTGGGGCCGAAAGGCAGCGGCAAGACCTTCATCGGTACGCTCGCTGGCAAGGAGCTGGGGCTCCCTTTCCTCCGGGTCGAACCCATCTTCCTGGAGAACATCCGCGGTTCACGGTTGACGGGCGACGCCCTCGACGCCGAGGGCTACGCCAAGGTCGGCGTCGCGGTGGACGCGGCGCTCTGCACCGAGAGCGGTCTCGTCATCGAATCCACCGGCGCCGCCACCGCCTTCCCGGGGTTCCTCGAGACCCTGCGATCGAAGTACGAGGTCCTGCTGGTCGCGATCCGCGCGCCGCTCGCGGTTTGCCTGGCGCGGGTCCGGGGTCGAGATCAGAGCGCCCACATCCCGGTCTCGGACGACCGCGTCGGTGAGATCAACGACCGGGCGGCGCGGGTGGAGCTGCCCTGGGACTTGGAGATCGACAACAGTCAGCCGGCGCCGGCCGAGGTGATCGTCGCGCGGCTCCGCGAGCTCCTGGCACGACGAAGCACGCGGAGGTGACGGCGACCTCAGAGCGACCCGAGCCGAATGACCTTCTCGAGCACCCCCACCGGGGTCCACTTCAAGTCGCGCCGCTCGAGCAGCACCGAGAAGCCATCGTCGGCGCCGGCCCCGGTCAGCGGCACGCGCGCCAACGCGTAGTCGTCCGGGCTCAAGGACCGAGTCTTGCCGGCGAACAGGCCGAGGAACTCCTCGAAGTTCTTGCGGTCGGCGGCCTGCGGCAGGTCGATGATCTTCACCCGCCCGGCGTCGAGGGTCGCGCCCTGGTCGGCGAGCTCCGTGCGCATCTCCTTGTTGACGAACCGCACCGCGCTCGCCCGCACCGCCGCGGTGTCCACCGCCGGCCGCGGGGCCGCGTCGACCCCCAGCATCGTGGCGCAGGCCTCCAGGACCTCGGCGTAGCGATGCGCCGCGTAGCCGTTGCTCGCCCGATGCGCTTGCCGCTCTTTCTGGATAGCCGCCGCCGCCTGCCGGCGGTCGGTCGCCGGAACGGCCTCGATCTCCTGCTTGCGCTCCGGCGACATCTTGCCGGTGAGCAGCTCGGCGTAGAGGGTGCGAGCGATGGCGCCGGTCATGCCGTCGGCGGCGATCTGGCCGTTGACGTAGGCGAGCAGCACCTCGGCGCGCTGCATGGCCGTGCGCTTGAGGGTGCCGGCGGCGGCGCCCTTGAGGCCGGTCCAGTCGAGGCCGGCCATCTCGGCGTCGATGTGGTCGAAGAGCATGCGGGGGGTGAGCGGCACCAGCCCTTGGCCTTTGTCGAGCCGGTCGATGCTGTGCACGCCCTTGGCGAACTCGCTGTCGGCGCTGACCGAGGTCGGCGGCGTGTAGCCTCCGCGGGCGACGACGTTGGCGAAGACGGCGTCGAGCTTGGCGAGGTGCTTGTCGCCGGCGCTGTCGACCACCTCGTCGCGGGTGAACGACGGCATCATGCTCGCCATCTGCAGGCCGCGCTCGAAGTCGGCGAGCACCTGACGCATGCCGAGCGCGGCGCTGCCCGGGTCGCGGGCGCTGTTGAGCATCGCCTTGCCCTTGGTCGCGAGGTCGGCCGCCTCGGTCGCCGAGAGCAGCGGCGCGCCGTCCTCGGCAAAGTCCGCGAGCTGCTTGCGGAACTGGTCGACGACGGTCTGGGTGTCGAGCTTGGCGGTCACACCGCCGGTGCGATCCATCGGCATTCCATCCTCCCGAGGCTGCCCGCAGTCATCCGACCACGGTGGGCGGCAGCGTTATCCCACCTCGATCGCATACCAAGAAACCGCGTCGTTCTCTACCGCGATCGTGACGCGCGCGTCCGGCATCGACGCCCGGGGGTGGCCCAGCCAGGAAGCCGTCAACCCCATCGGGCGGCGAGGCGGACGAGGGCGTCGTGCAAGTGGCCGAAGACCGCGGGCCGGCTGAAGAGGAGCACGGTGACCACCGCCAGCGCCGCGGCGATCCCGAGCACGAACCAGCGCAGGCGGCGCACCGGTCGGTTGATGAGATAGCGCGGCCGCTCGGCGCGCGCCGACCGGCTCTTGTCGTTGGCGGCGAAGTAGTGCTCGACCCGCCGCAGCTGCCGGGTCGCCTGGGTGACGCGCTCGGCGTTCTGGTCGCGGATCGCGCGCTGCAGGTCGCGCACCAGCGCCAGCTTGAGCTCGTTGGTGAGGGTGTCGATGGTGCGAAGGTCGTAGGCCAGGTCGAGGCTCGGGGCCCGGACGTACTGCTGCAGCACCGGCTTGACGTCGGTGATCCCGTGTTGCCGCAGCAGCGCCTCGATGTGCTCGCGCAGCGCCGCGGCCGAGTTCGGACGATCGCCGGGCTTCACCGCCAAACAGGCGCCGACCAGGTCGCAGAACCCCGGCGTCAATAGCGGCTGAAAATCCCGCGGATCACGGTAACGCCCGCGCCGCGCCTCGGCGTGGATCTCCTCGGCCGAGGTCGAGGTCGCCTCGTAGGGGCGTCTGCCGGTGCAGGCGTTGAACAGCAGCGCGCCGACCGCGAACAGGTCGGCGCGGTGGTCGACCTCGGTGCGGACCAGCTGCTCGGGCGCCATGAAGCCGGGCGTGCCGACCGCCATCGGCGCCTTGTCGACGTCGGTCTCCGGGATCCACTGGTGGTTGTCGGTCAGCCGCATCGCGCCGAAGTCGATGATCACGACCCGCTCGCCCTCGAGGACGACGTTGTCGGGCTTGATGTCGCGGTGCACCACGTTCTGCGAGTGCGCATACTCGAGCGCTGCGGCGACCTCGCGGGCGACGCACAGGGCCACCTGCTCCGGCAGCGGGCCGTAGGTGCACAGGAAGTCGAAGATCGAGCGGCCCTCGAGGCGCTCGAGGGCGATGAACTGCAGCGGCGCGTCCTGGTCGCTGAAGTCGAGGACGCTGACGATGTTGGGGTGCTTCAGGGCCGCGATGGCGCGCGCCTCGAGGTGGAAGCGCTGGCGGAGGTTCGCGTCCTTGACGTCGTCGGCGAGCACCTTGACCGCGACGCTGCGGTTCAGCTTGGTGTCCCAGGCGAGGTACACGGTGCCGAGGGCCCCGAAGCCCAGGGTCTCGCGGATCTGGTAGTGCGCGACCTGCTGCAGCCCGGCCGGGGCGCCGCTCGGGTCGCCGGGCTTCGGCTGCGGGGTGGTGTTGCGCCTGACAGCCGGAGTCGCGGTCATCACCGCCTCAGGAGCCAGAAGATCGCGCCGGCGCCGGCGAGCGCCACCACCATCGTCGCGACCAGCCACGGCAGGTACCCGCGGCGCGACTTCTTGATGAACAGGTAGTTGGTCGGATAGCGCTCGGCCTGGGGATCGTTTTGGCGGGGTGCGGTCATCGCGCCCTCAGTAAACCGCCGCCGCGGAGTTTGGTCAATGCTCTCGAAGGGATCCTGAGGGCCGCGGGTCTCTCGTGCGGCCGAGAGGAGGCGCCGGGCGTCGAGGGGCCCGCCGCCGGGACCAGAGGCGCAGCGAAGCTCAGGGCTTGAGCCGCACGCAGCGCACGTGCGCGGGGTTCCCTTTACCCGGACGGTCGCTGCCGCCATTCGCGAAGTCGACGGTCCACGCCGACTGTCCCGAGTCGGCGTAGTGGGACGACGCCGTCCAGTGGCCGGCGGTCGGGGTCTGCGGGAACGCCGTCGGGTCGATGGCCGGGCTCGCGAGCCGGGTGTCGACGATGCTCCAGAGCTCGGTCAGGTTCGGCAGGCGCCAGTCGGTGTAGGTGGCCCACGACAGACCCTCGCAGTACGTGAGCGCCGCCTGCCAGGTGGGGCTCGCCGCGGTGCCGGTGCAGGTCGAGCCGGTCTTGCCGTCGACGCAGCCCTGCCACATCAGGCCGGTCTTGGCGTCGGTCACCACCGGGGTCGCGCCGCTCCTGGTGAAGCGGGCGGCGGCGGCACCCACCGGCGGCGCGCCGCGCGCACAGAGCACCGAGTGGGCGTTGCTCTTGAGGTATTCGAAGCTGTAGCCGTCCAACACCCAAAAGGCCCATGCGTTCAGGGGGTCGGTCGCCGAGGTCGTCGCGCTCCAGATCTGGACATCGGTCGGCATGCCGGCAAACGCCGCCGCGTCCAGCGCCGGGATGTAGCGCCCGAGGTCGGCGAGGGAGAAGAGCTCGTGGAAGTCCGGGAGCCGCCAATCGGCATAGCCGCCCCAGACCAGGCTGTCACAATAACCGACCGCCACCGACCAGGACTGGAGATACGCGCCCCCCGAGGTGCAGCCGCTGCCGGCGAGCCCCCCGAGACAGCCCTGCCACACCATTCCGGTCACGGAGTCCTGGACCGCAGGCTCGCCGACGACGTCCTCGACCCGGGCGAAGCGGGGATTGGGCGGGGAGTGGGTGTCCCAGCCGTACTGGGCGTCCTGGCCGTAGAAGGTGGCGCCGCTCGCCGGACAAGCGATCGGCGCGCTGTCGCTGTAACAGACGCGCTCGTTGGTGTCCGGGTATTGCCACGCCGGCTCGAGGTCGGCGCGCGCGAAGCTCGGGTAGGGCGGGTTGCAGGCAGAGGTACCGCAGCCGGGCGACTCGCAGCTGCCGGCGATGCAGATGTTGTAGGCGCGGCTCGGCGCGCCCGAGGGCGCGCACAAGGTGAAGTCGGCGAGCCCGGCACAATCGGCGGTGACGCAGCCGCTCTCGGCGCCGCCGCACAAGGGCGTCGTGCCGCCGCAGCTCAGACAGTCCTGGCCGCAGCTCGTCAGGGTGTCACACGCACAGCAGGCCCCACCGCTGCAGACCGCGCCTTTGCTGCAGGAGCCGTGCGGCGCCGGGCTCGCCTCGCACTCGCAGCCGACGCTCGCGCCGCCACAGACCGGCGTCTCTCCAGCGCAGGCAACGCAGCTCGGGCCGCAGTGCGCGGTCGCGGCGCACGGCACGCACCGGCCGGCGTCGCACCAATTCGCTCCGGCGCACGGGTTCGGTGCCGCGCAGATGCAACCGCGGGCGCAGTCGGTGCGGCAGCCGTTGCACTCGTCGGCGTCGCCGTCGTCGCAGTCCTCGAACAGGATCTGCTGCACGCCGTCGCCGCACACGTGGCCGTCCTGGCAGGTGGCGCTGCAGCCGTTGCCGGTGTCGCGGCTGTCGCCGTCGTCGCAGCTCTCGTAGCCGACATCCAGTTGGTTGTCACCGCAGTAAGGCGCCCAGCCGGCGCAGGACGCGTTGCAGCGGCGATCGAGCGCCCAAGGGTCGGCGTTGGCCGGGCCGTCGTCACACGCCTCCGGTGGCGTCGCGCCGGCGTCCACGAAGCCGTCGCCGCACCGCGACGTCACACAACCGCCGCCGGCGGCCAGACAGATCCGACGCGCCGAAGCGCTCGCACCGCAGGGGACGCCGTCGAAGGCCGGCTGCGGCGCGTGGAACACCCCGAGGTCTTCGCTGCAACCGTCGAGGGTGCAGGGGATGCCGTCGTCGGTGGCGAGCGGCGTGCCGCCGACACAGACAAGGTTGATGCACTGCTCGTCGCCGTTGCAGCGGTAGCCGTCGTCGCAGTCGCCGGCGTCGTGACAGCCTCTGCCCGGCAGGCAGCCCTGCACCGGGTTGCAGTAGGCGCCCGTGGGGCAGAGGGCGTGGTCGGCGACCACCGCGCAGCTCCCGGCCCCGGCGCCGAGCTCGACGCAGCTGACGCTGACACAGTCGAAGCTCGCGGCGCAGGGACCGGTCCCCGCCGTGCAGATCGTGTCGACGCAGAGCTCGACCCCGGTGCAAAACGACTGGTCGTCGCACCCTTGGTCCGCCGCGCACGGCCGGCCGAGGGCGATCGTCGCCGTCGGCGTCCCGCGGCGCTCGAAGCGGGCCGCGGTCGTGCCGCGCCCCAGCGGCAGGCCCTGGGCGTCGCGCACCTCCCCCCAGAGCGTCCGCTCGTCGGCGCTCGGCAGCGTGACGGTGACGGTCACCGGCAGATCGTGGCGCGTCGGCGTGACCTCGACGAGCGTCGTCGGGTCGGTGCCGACCGCGAGGGTCGCCCAATCGCCGCAGAGCTGCTGCGGGTCCTCGACCGTCAGTATGAGATGCGCCGGCGGGCGACAGGCGACCACCGCGAGGACCACCAGGAGGACGACGCCCCGACCCGCCGCGCCCCGCGCAGTCGCCGACGTGCTTCGCGGTGTCATCCGCCGAATATAGCACGCGCCGGCCCCGGCATCTGCGAGGGCTCGGACGCTTTCCTAGCCGAGAACCGGAGCCGGCCCGATTCTCGGCGGTCGCCGCCACTGGCATAAACGATGACGTTGTTCACGGGCACACGATCTCGAGCACCGACGCTCGAGTTGTCGATGCGTGCCTCGAGGGGATTCGAGCGCCGCAAGCGCACAACGACGGAGGGCGGCATGAGCGAAACGGTGCGGTTGTCCGAGGTCAGCGGCATCATGGTCATCTCGCGTAGCGAGGGCGCCCATTTGGGCTTCGTCGAGCGGGTGCTCATCGACCCGATGACAAGCAGCATGGCGACCCTGACCTTCAGGCACTCCCGGCTGACGCCGGAGCAGGCCGTCCCGGCGAGCGCGGTCGTGGCGTTCGGTCGCGACGTCGTCTTCATCGACAGCGAGGCGGCGGCGCGAGCGGTGGAGGACGGCGTCGACGACAGTCACCGCACGGTTCGCGATCTGCTCGGTCTGTTTGTCACCACCCAGAACGGCACCCGGCTGGGCACGCTCGCGGGCGTCGGCGTCACGGTTGGCGACTGGCAAATCGCCGAGCTCTACCTGGCAGGCGGTCGGGTGATGGCCGTCAAGGCCGACCACGTGACCGTCGGCCGTGACGAAATCCTGGTGCCGGTGGGCAGCGCCTTGCGGATCACCGGCCACGGCGGCGACCATGGGATCGCGATCCTCGGGCACCTCCTGCGGGTCGACGGCCTCGCGCTCGCGTTGCAGGGCCTGACGCAGACGCCGGCGGCGCGAGCGGTGCGGCGCGCGACCAAGAGCGCGCCGGGGCTGCGAAGCGTCGCTGGCGAAAAGATGCTGGGCGGGCGGGTCAGAGTCGTCGGCAGCGTCACGGACAACCAGCCGAACGATTGAAGAGAGCGGCGTCGCCGCGGGCAGGGCGCGGTGGTTCGGGGCTTCAGGAGCCCTTCTTCTGATAGGTGCCGACGAGCTCCACCTTCGCCAAGATCTTGCCTTCCATCGCCTTCTCGAGCGCCGCCTTGGTGGGTTTGCCGAGATCGGGCAACACCGCCTTCAGCGCATAGAGCTTGAAGAAGTAGCGGTGCCTGCCGATCGGCGGGCATGGGCCGCCGTAGCCGGTCCGTTTCCAGTCGTTCTGTCCCTCGCCGGTGCCCTTTGGCAGGTCCTTTGACTGCACACCCTCGGCGAGGCCGGTCGCGGTGGGCGGCAGGTTGTAGAGCACCCAGTGGACCCAGGTCATCCTCGGGGCCTTCGGGTCCGGCGCGTCGGGGTCGTCGACGATCAACGCCAGGCTCGCGGTCCCGGCCGGGAGGCCGCCCCAGGCCAGCGCCGGCGAGACGTCGCTCCCCTCGCAGGTGTGCAGCGCCGGGATCTCGGCGTGAGCGGCGAAGCTCTTCGACGTCAACATCAGTGGCATCGGTTCCCCTCCTGCAATCGTGAGTCCGGCGATGAACAACGCGACCATCGGTGTCTCCCGCCGGTCTCTGCCGTCACTCGTGGAACTTGAGAACAACCAACACGCAGGTCCCGTCGGCGATCACGTTCATGCCGTGGGCGAGCGCCGCGTCGATGGCGGTGGGGCTCTCGGCGCCCGGCTGCATCCAGACGTTCTTGATGCCAATCTTCGCCGCCGCCTCGATGACCTGCAGGGTGACCGCAGGGGGCGTGACGATCGACAGCGCCTGCACCTCCGCCGGCAACTCCAGGACGCTCGCCACGGTCGCGAGGCCCTCGATGCTCTTCTCGCGGGGGTGCACCGGCACGACCTTGCGACCCTTCTGCTGGTAGGCGCGGAGCACCTTGTTGCCGTATTTCGCGCGGTCCACGGACGCACCGGCGACCGCGAAGGCCTTCGAGGCCAAGAACAGGTCGATCTGGGCCGTGGTGGTCTTCACCGTCGTCATGGACGTCAAGATGTCACTCGGGCGCCGGCGGCGCAACCGGGGCCCGCATCGCGCGCCGGCCCTGGCGCGGAATCATGGGGGACGCGGGGCGCTTCCGTGTTCGGTGTGGCTATGATAGGGCGCACCTGCGACGGCTATTGGGCCCGCGTCGGGCGGTCGCAGCGGATGTCTTGTCGAGGGGTGAAACGTGCCGACGGGAAGATCGACAGCAGCGAAGAAGTCAGCGGCCAAGGTGCTGGTGGTCGACGATCATCCGGTCGTGCGCCAGGGCTTTGCCGAGCTCATCGATCAGAACCATGACCTGAAGGTGTGCGGTCAGGCCGAGGACGCGGCGAGCGCCCGCGACGCCCTACGGGACACCAAGCCGGACGTGCTGGTGCTCGATCTGTCGTTGGAGGGCGCGAGCGGTCTCGATTTCCTCGAAGGGCTGAAGGCGACGTATCCCAAGCTGCCGGTGCTGGTGTTGTCGATGCACGACGAGTCCTTGTACGCCGAGCGCGCGCTTAGGGCCGGCGCCAGGGGCTACATCATGAAGGAGCGGCCGATTCAGGAGGTCATGACCGCGATCCGGCGGGTGCTCGCCGGTGAGGTCTATCTCAGCGACCGGATGTCGGCGCGCCTGCTGCGGCGTGCGGTGATGGGCCAGCCGACCACCAGCGCCTCACCGGTGGAGACCCTCAGCAACCGCGAGCTCCAGGTGTTCGAGCTCATCGGCCAGGGTTACGAGACCGGCGACATCGCCGCCAAGCTCCACCTGAGCGTCAAGACCGTGCACACCCACCGCGAGAACATCAAGAAGAAGCTCAGCGTCGCGAACGGCACCGAGCTGCACCAGCAGGCCTTCATGTGGATGCAGCGCGAGCCGGCCGCCGGCAAGCGTCCCATCGAGCGCTAGCGCCCCGTCTTCGCACCGACTGCCGCGTTTCGTGCCCCGGCCATTAGGCGCCTTCCTAGGCCTGCCTCGCCCATCTCCCTACCCGGAAAACCGGCGCCGTCCGATTGAGGAAGCGCCTCGGTAACAGTACCCACGAGGTGTGACGGCGATCCGGTCTCCGATACGAACCGAGGGGAGAAACATGAACATGACAACGCAAGAGACGTCGGCCCGCGGGTCGAAGGCGGCGAAGCGTCGTGCGGCCGGTCCCGGGATTTGCGATGACCCGATCGTCCTGCGCTACATGGCCGAGATCGGCCGGTTTCCGCTGTTGTCCGTCGAGGAGGAGCAGGCCCTGGCGCGGAAGTACGTCGAGACCCGGGAGATGCGCTACGCGCAACAGCTGGTCAACGCCAACCTGCGCTTCGTCGTCAAGATCGCGCAGGAGTTTCGCGGCTACCGCGTGCCGCTGCTCGATCTGATCCAAGAGGGGAACCTCGGGTTGATGGCCGGGGTGAAGCGCTTCGACCCCACTCGCGGCTACCGCCTGGTGTCGTACGCCGTCTGGTGGATCCGCGCCTACATGCGGCTGGCCGCGATGCGCGAGTTCTCGCTGGTCAGGGTCGGGACGACGCAGGCGCAGCGGAAGCTGTTCTTCACGCTCCGCGCCGCGATCGCCGAGCGCGAGGTGGGAGCCGGTCGAGGCGCGCCGCTGCCGCCGGCGGAGCTCGCGCGCCGCCTCGGGGTGCGGGAGGCTGACGTCCAGATGATGGAGACGCGTCTCGCGGCGCGGGACACGTCGCTCGACCAAGCGATCGGCGACGACCCCAGCCTCAGCCGAGTCGACCGCCTCGCCGCGGACACGCCCGACGCCGAGGAGATCGTTTCGCGGCGTGAGGTCGGCGCCCTGGTACGCCGCGGCGTCCGCGAGGTCACCCCGGGCGCGACCCCGAAGCAGATCTACGTCTTGAAGCACCGCCTGACCGCCGACCCACCGCAGACCCTGCAGCAGATCGGAAAACAGCTGCACGTGTCGCGGGAGCGGGTGCGGCAGATCGAGGGCGCGCTGCTCACCAAGGTGCGGGCCCGACTGCAGGCCCGCGGGGTTCATGCAGCGGCCTGAGCCTGTGAGCGCGCTGTCGGCGCCGCTCGGCGACGTCGAGCGCACGGCGCGCGCTCGGCAGCTGCAGAGCTTGCGGGTCACCGTTCACGGGGGACCGCCCGCCGCGAGAAGATCCTCGGCGAAAACAAGGCGTTGTGGCGCGGCTCTGCGTCCCCCGTGAGCGGGCCGCTCCTGGTGTTGTCCTTGACGCATTCGGACCCAGCCGCTAGATGTGCGCCACGGGCGTCGTCGCCACTGGCGGGGTCTGGTCTGGGCCGCGCTGTCGTGGCTTTTGCCGCCCGAGTCGAGGAGCTGCATGGCGCCATTGCGCGACCCGACTGAGGTGGAGGGCGAGAAGCTCGCGACCGCGCGGGTGGCCCGTGCCGAGGTCGAGCTCACCCTGAGCGACGCGCGCTGCCGGTCGCTGGTCGAGCTGTCGCCGGACGCCATCTTCATCAACCGCGGCGACAAGGTGGCGTTCGTCAACTCCGCCGCGCTGGGTCTGTTTCGGGCCCAACAAGTCGAGCAGCTCGTCGGCCGGCCGATCTGGGACTTGTTTCACCCCGACGTCCACCCCGTGATCCGGGAGCGGCTGCGTCACGTCCGTGCCGGTGAGCCGGTGCCGCGGATCGAGGAGAAGATCCTCCGTTTGGACGGCGAGATGTGCGACGTCGAGGTCGTCGCTTCCCAGTTCGCGGATCGGGAGGGCCAGGCGGTCCAGGTCATCCTGCGCGACATCACCGAGCGAAAGCTCGCCGAGGCGGCGCTGCAGCGGGCTCAGATCGAGGCGTCGAGACGGGCCGCGGAGCTCGACGCGGTGATCGACTCGATGGCGGACGGGGTGTTGGTGATCGATGCCGCCGGCCGCGTGGTGCGCTCGAACCCGGCGTTCTCGCGGACCTTCGGGGTGCCGGTCGATTGGCTGGAGCGACCGTTGGCAGATCGGATCCGCGGCCTGCAGATCGAGCACGAGGACGGGGTTCCGGTGCGGCCGGAAGACACGCCCGGGCAGCGCGCCCTCCGGGGCGAGACGGTCCGCGGCGTCAGCCAGACGAAGAGCCGCGCCGACGGCGTCGTGCTGCATCTGTCGACGAGCTCGGCGCCGATCCACGGCAAGGACGGGATCGTCGGCGCGGTCGTCAGCTTCGCCGACGTCACCGAGCACCGCCGCGCCCAGGAGGCGCTGCGCCGCGCTCACGACAACCTCGAGGCGACGGTGCAGGCGCGCACCGCCGAGGTCACCGCGGTCAACCGGACGTTGCGGATGATCAGCGCCTGCAACGAGGCGGTGGTCCGGGCG
Organism: Deltaproteobacteria bacterium; assembly: GCA_016218825.1. Lineage (GTDB taxonomy): Bacteria > Myxococcota > XYA12-FULL-58-9 > XYA12-FULL-58-9 > XYA12-FULL-58-9 > JACRCV01. The sequence continues at coordinate 7,153 of JACRCV010000083.1, read as the reverse complement.
ACCGACGAGCTGACGTTGGCGACCGAGATCTGCAAGACGGTGCGCGACCTCGGCGGCTATCTCATGGTGTGGGTCGGGTACGCCGAGGACGACGAGCACAAGACCGTTCGGCCGGTGGCGGCGATCGGCTTCGAGGACGGCTACCTGGAGCAGGCGAAGATCACCTGGGCCGACCGGGAGCGCGGTCGCGGGCCGACCGGGACCTGCATCCGCACCGGTGCGCCGCGGGTGTGCCACGACTTCTGCGTCGACGCCGCGCTCGCGCCGTGGCGCCAGGACGCCGAGCGGCGCGGCTATCGCTCGTCGGTCGCGCTGCCGCTCAAGGCCGGCGGCAAGGTCCTCGGGGCGCTGAGCATCTACGCCGACCGCCCGCATGCGTTCGGCACCAGTCAGGTGACGCTGTTGACGGAGCTCGCCGACGACCTGGCCTTCGGGATCTTGGCGTTGCGCGCCCAGGGGGAGCGGGATCAGGCGTTGCGGCTCGCCGAGGAGCGCACCGCGCAGCTCCGGGCGTTGGCCGTCGAGCTCGGCGCGACCGAGCATCGCGAGCGCGAGCGCCTCGCGAAGGTGCTACACGACCATCTGCAGCAGCTCCTGGTCGGCGCCAAGCTCGGGATCGCGGCGATCGAGGACAAGCTCCGCAGCCGCGCGCAGCGGACGACGATCCAACGCGTCGTCGGCGTCCTCGACGAGGCGATCCAGGCGTCACGGTCGCTGACCGCGGAGCTGAGCCCGCCGGCGCTGCACGCCAAGGGGCTCGGCGCCGGGCTCGAGTGGCTCGCCGGTCGGATGCGGGACAAGCACGGTCTCGAGGTCACGGTGCAGGCCGACGCCGATGCCGAGCCCGGGGTCGAGGCGCTGCGGTTGGTGCTGTTCGAGGCGACGCGCGAGCTGCTGTTCAACGTCGTCAAGCACGCCGGCGTCAGGCGCGCCGCGGTGACGCTGGCGCGGGGGCCGCAGGATCGTCTGCTCCTCACGGTCGCCGACGACGGCGCCGGATTCGACGTCGGGGCGCTCGATGTCGGGCCGGCGAGCGGCGCCGGCTTTGGCTTGTTTCACATTCGCGAGCGTCTGAGCCATTTCGGGGGCGCGCTGCAGATCGACAGCGCCCCGGGCCGTGGGAGTCGGTTCACGTTGATGACCTCGTTGGCGCTGGCGACGACGGTCGAGCCGGTCTTGGCCCCGGCGGCCAGCCTCGCGGTGCCGCGTGTTGTCCAGCGACCGCAGGCGGGCGGCGCTCCGCGTGGCTACCAAGCGGGTGACCGGATCCGGATTCTGATCGCCGATGACCATCCGGTGATGCGGGAGGGACTGGCGCGGGTGTTCGCCGAACAGCTGGACATGGAGGTTGTCGGCGAAGCCGGCGACGGCCTCGAGACCCTCGAGCTCTGCGGTACGCTCAGGCCCGACGTCGTGGTGATGGACGTCGGCATGCCGCACGCGTCCGGCGTCGACGTGACGCGGATCATTCGCGCCGAGCTGCCGGGGGTGCGGGTGGTCGGGTTGTCGATGCACGACGAGGCTGACATGGCGGTCGCGATGCGCAAGGCCGGTGCGGTCGCCTACCTCACCAAGGACGGGCCGATCGACGCGGTCATCGAGGCGGTGCGCGGCGCGGTCCACAAAGCCGAGGGCGGTGGCGGCAAGGCACGCCGGCGGCGGCCGGCGCAGATCGCCGGCAGGCAGCGGAAGAAGCGCGGCCGGCCCGGGCGCGGCGGCACGCGGCGCGGTTTCCGGCGGGTGGGCGCGGAGTAGTGAGATGGCGGCGCGAGAGGGATTCGAATAGGCAACAGGTTGAGATCCCCGCCAGCGGCTGGTTCATCTATCGGCTGCGCAGCCAGGCGCTGGTTTGTCGCGCAAACCAGTCCTGATAGCGCTCGACCGCAGCTCGCGGCCCTGACACCACGAGCCGATAGGTCGTCCCGCGCCACCAATGGTCTTCGAGCGCCTCCATCTGCAAACCGACGCCCGCGGTGAGCGCGGCATCCTTGAGCACCGACTCCCACTCGTTGCGGTGCCAGCCGGTCCATCCGCCCAATCTAATCGTCCGCTCCATGGCCATGGAGACGCGCTCCGCCGCGGCAGCCAGACGACTCACCGGCGCTGCGGCCGCTCCCTGCTCGACACGCAGGGCCGCGGTCTCCCAGGAGACGCGCGAGCGCTTGTCGCTCCCTACGGTGGCCGGTGGAACGACCGCGACCGCGGGTGGATTGCCGGACGACGCTGTTGATGCGACCAAGCTGTCCAGAACGTCCATGACGACCTCCTACCGGTCCGAGTATCGGCATCGCCGCGTCCAGGTTGCCGAAATCACGGGCGATGCGCCGGTCGCCCCACCTGGACGGCGCTGCTTGACATTGCGGGCCGCATTATCGATGGCACCATGGTTCTGGCCGAGGAGCGGCACGGGCGAGCGTGGCCCGCACATCTGGCTCGACCGCACAGGTCCGCACCACGCTGGCGAGCAAGGACTCGCGGGATTGGCTCTTGGGCTGCGCGGTCACCGTGCCCTCGGATCGAGATCGAGCGAGGTGGGTTCCCTGGGTACCGCAAGGGCCTCCTCGATCTTCTCCATCGTCGGCGGCTTCGCGAGATGCGCATCGAAGCCCGCCTCCTTGGCTTTGGCTACGTCCTCGGGCAGCGCGTACCCGGTCAAGGCCACGAGGTGAGTCGAGCGCAGTGCCGCGTCGCTGCGAAACGCCCGGGCCACCTCGTAGCCGTCCATGCCCGGCAGGCCGATGTCGCAGAGCACGACCTCAGGCCTGAGCTCACGCGCCATCCGGACGCCCCCCGGGCCGTCGTAGGCGACCGCGACCTCGTGGTCCTCGAGCTCGAGCGCCTCGCGCAAGCTGTCGGCGGCATCGACGTTGTCCTCGATGACGAGCACGCGCCGCGGGGCTCGGGTTCTGGCCTCGCCGGCAACCGTCGCGGCCGCCGGCGCACCCTCCCCGAACGGCAGCCGGATCGTGAACTCGGCCCCTTGGCCGAGTCCGTCGCTGTGCACCGCGATCGAGCCGCCGTGTACCTCGACGAGACCCTTGGCCAACGCGAGCCCGAGGCCAAGGCCGGTCCGACTGCGATCGAGCGTGCGGTCCGCCTGCACGAAGGCGTCGAACAAGCGCGGCAGCATCTCTGGTGCGATCCCCGCGCCGGTGTCCCGCACACGGATGACCGCCTGGGCGGCCTGCGCATCGCGGTGCAAGACGATGCGCGTTCGGCCACCGCGCTGGGTGAACTTCGCCGCGTTGTTCAGAAGGTTGCCTACCACCTGCATGAGCCGCGATCGGTCGCCGTCAACCGAAACGGTCTCGTCGGGCACGCTCACCGTGAGCGTGAGCCCGTTCGCCGCGAAGGCGGGGCGATGATCGTCGGCGGCGCGGAGCACAACCTCGCGCAGGTCGAACGGCTCGCGCTCCAGGCGAACCTTGCCTCGGGCGATCCGCGTCACGTCGAGCAAGTCGTCGATGAGGCGCGTCAGTTGGCCCACCTGCCGGTCGATGACCGCTCGCGCTCTTTTGGCCTGCCCACTGCCTGGCGCCGCGCGATCCATCACATAGAGGCTGTTGCGCACCGGCGCGAGCGGGTTCCTGAGCTCGTGCGAGAGCATCGCCAGGAACTGGTCCTTGTTGCGGTCCGCCTCGCGCAGCGCCTCGTCGGCGCGCTTGCGCTCGATCATCGCCCACGCGACGTCGGCGAGGAACGAGACGACCTTGACGTCGCGATCGGTGTACTCGGTCGGCTTGTTGCCGACGCCGGCGACAGCCACGATGCGGGCCTGCCGCATGATCGGCACGACCACCTCGCGAATGACCTTGGCGTGCCCCTCGGGGAGCCCCCTGCGGTTCGGCAGCGTCGCATAGTCGTTGTGGATCACCGGCCGTCGCTCGCGCACGCAGTCAGCCCAGACCCCCGCCTGGTCGAGCGGGTAGTGCCGGCCCAGCCCCTCGGCCGAGCAGAACTCCTTGATGGTCCGCGTTGACCAGGCCTGAAGCGAGATCGTCGTCTGATCAGGCTCGACGAAGTGGTAGAAGCCGATCGGGCTGCCGGTCAACGCACCGAGCTGGTCCAGCGTCTTCTGGATGAGCTCCTCGAGGGTGTGCGTGGGGGCGAACTCCAAGAGCGCCATGCGGAAGTGCAGGATCTCCTCGAGCCGCTGACGCTCGGTGATGTCCGTCAAGACGGCACGGCACTCCTGCCCGTCCTCCGACGCCACGCCTTCGAGGTGCGTCCAGAGCGGTTCATCACTCTCGGTACGAATGGCCACGTCGCAGGCTTCTCTGCCTTCTTTCTCGAAGACGCTCTCGAGGAATGCGTTGAACCTCGCGCGGGAGTCATTGGCCACGAAGAGACCGAAACGCCCTCCGACCAGCCGCGAGCGATCAACCCTCAAGATGCGCGCCCCGGCGAGGTTCGTCTTCCGGATCGTCCCGTCGCGGCCGAGCGTGACGTAGCCGACCGGCGCGAAGTCGTAGAGCTCGGTGTAGCGCTCGAGCGCCGCCTCCGCCTCGTCCCGCGCCCCCTCGAGCTCCTCGTTCTGCAGCTCCAGCTCGATCTGGTGGACCTGAAGCTCGTGGACGAGGCGCTGCGCGTCTTCGAGCGTGGGCAGCGTTGCCTGGCCAACCTCGGCAGGGGGCTTCTCTCTCAGCCGCTCTTCCGCGAGGCGGCGTAGCTTGGCGGCGTCAGTTGGCATGTGCTTTGCTTTGCTTTGCTTTGCTTTGCTCACGTCTTCGCCTCCGGGGCCGCATCCTGGCGCAGCGTCGCCTCGAGCTTCTTCGCGGCGGTGATGTCGACGAAGGTGATGACCACGCCGTCGATGCGGTTGTCCAGCGTGCGGTAGGGCATGATGCGCACCGAGAACCAGCGGTCGTCGTGGGTGATGATCGGACTCTCCTTGGCGCTCAGAGTCCGCAGCACCTCGCGCGCGTCCTCGCCGAGCCCGGGGTAGTCCAGGTCCGAAGCGAGCTCGCTCAGGGGCCGCCCGACGTCGCTCGAACGCAGCTTGATGATCTTGGACATCTGGGCGGTGAAGCGCCGCACGTTGAGGGCGTCGTCGAGGAACAGGGTGGCGATGTCCGTGCTGTCGAGCAGGTTGCGCATGTCGTTGTTGGTCCGCGACAGCTCGTCCACCTTGGTCTGCAGCTCATGGTTGACCGTCTGCAGCTCCTCGTTCAAGGACTGCATCTCCTCCTTGGAGGTGGTCAGCTCCTCGTTGGTGCTCTGCAGCTCTTCGTTGGTGCTTTGCAGCTCCTCGTTGGCCGAGCGGAGCTCCTCCTGCGAGGTCTGCATCTCTTCGCGCGTGGTCTGGAGCTCCTCGTGCGCCTGCCGGAGCTCCAGATCCTTCCGAGCGAGCGCGGAGGGTGCGGCGGCGGTCTTGGTGGCGCTCGGCGTCGGCTTGGCCTCGGTAGGCGTGGGCACGTCCGTGAACACGATCATGGCCATCCCCCGCAGCGCCGGGGGCTCCTGGATGGCCTCGATCGCGATGTCCACGGTCTGCTCGCCCGCATCCGTCGCCACCCTCACGCCGCGGTGCGTGACGTGGCTCTTTTCCCGCAGCGCCTTCTGGAACGCGGCGCCGAGCTCGTAGCGCAGGCCCTCGCGAGCCATGGCGTAGATGTTCCAGTTGGCCTTGCCCGCGGCGGGCTCGAGGTACTTGCCGATCCTCCCGCTGACGTAGAGGATGTCGCCCTTGTCGTTCGTGAGCACCGCCGCCGGCGAGAGGCGCGAGAGCAGCAACTGGTCTGCAAGCGACTGTAAGTTCTGGGCCGACGAGCGCGCGGCGGGTTGGGCAGAAGATGCCTCCGCTTCGCGCGGCTGCCCTGGGAAGAACGAGGCAGGGAACTCGACCGGCTCGGTGCGCAGACCGATCTCGCGACGGCGGTAGATCCGCGTCTTGCCAATGAGCGGGGCAAAGAGGTCAGCGGCACCGCCGATGGTCTCCGCGTTCCCCAGGAACAAGATGCCGCCGGGATTCAGGCCATAGTGGAAGAGCGGCAGGAGCTTCTTCTGTAGCTCGGGCGCCAGATAGATGAGGAGGTTGCGACACGAGAGGATGTCGAGCCGGGTGAAGGGCGGGTCCATGATGAGGTTCTGGGGGGCGAAGATTATCGTCTCGCGGATCTCCTTGCCCACCTGGTAGCCGTGGTCGCCTTTGACGAAGAACCGGCGCAGGCGCTCGGCCGAGACGTCGCCCGCGATGTTCTCTGGATAGAGACCCTGGCGCGCCTTGTCGATGGAGTCCTTGTCGAGGTCGGTGGCGAAGATCTGCAAGGAAAAGCTCTTCGCCGGTGTGACTTGCGCGAGCGCCTCCTTGAAGACGATGGCCAGGGAGTACGCCTCCTCGCCCGTCGAACATCCCGGCACCCACGCCCGCAGCGCCCCACCGCCTGGGCGCTCAAGGAGCAGCTCGGGGATGGCCTTCTTCCTGAGGTGCTCCCAGGCATCCGGATCGCGGAAGAAGCTGGTCACGCCGATGAGCAGCTCCTTGAAGAGGAGCTGCGCCTCCTGCGAGCTCTCCTGGAGAAACCTCACGTAGCTCGCGATGCTGTCGAGCTGGTGCAGAGCCATGCGCCGCTCGATGCGGCGGTAGACGGTGCTCCGCTTGTAGAGCGAGAAGTCGTGGCCGGTCTGGCTGCGCAGGAGCACACAGACCTTCTCGATGGCGCTCTGGGTCTTGCCGGCGAGCGGCAGCTCGGGCTTCGCGGCGCGGGGCGCGTGCGCCTGGTACGCGACGACCTTGGCGGCCAGCTCCTCGACAGGCGCGACGACGTCGGCGAGCCCGGCGTCGATGACGCTCCTGGGCATCGCGTCGTACTTGGCCGAGGCGGGCGCCTGCACGAAGACCGCACCCGCCTGTTCCTTGATGGCCCTCAGGCCCAACGTGCCGTCCGAGCCCATGCCAGAGAGGATGACGCCGATGCTCCGGTCCTTCTGGTCGTCGGCCAGGGCTCGGAAGAAGAAGTCGATCGGCAGGCGCAGGCCGCGCGGCGCCACGGGTGCGAGCAGGTGCAGGACCCTGTCGATTCTCACGACCATTGACCCCCCTCGCCTGAAGTTTCTCACGAGCATTGACCCCCCTGGGCCCGGAGTTTCCCAGGAGCATTGACCCCCCCGCGTGACCTGCCTCCATGGCGCCGCCGGACCGACGAGGCCGGCG
>JACRCV010000082.1 GCA_016218825.1 Deltaproteobacteria bacterium | reverse complement strand
TCCGACGGGTTCGAACCAAGACCTCCGGCACCGCGCTCCCTGGTGAACCACACCGCGGAGGGCCTTCAGGCTCCAGGCATCAGCCGGTCCCCTTCTGGTGATCGAACGCGAGTGGGGTTCTTACGGCGGAATCAACATTGGGCGGCATGCCACGCTCTTCTTACTTGTCCGTAATATCTACTATTTAAGAACGATTAATGACGTTGCATGTACCGTTCTGATGGCATATGGTTGTGGCATAGGAGTGGCCATGCGATCGTCATCCAGTCGTCAGAACTTTCATGTTCCTTTGTCGCCCCGTGTCTATCGGCTACTCCGCGGCGAGGCCGAACGGACGAAGCGTCCAGCCACCGAACTCGCGCGCGAGGCTATCGAGGTTTGTCTCGAACAGCGCCAGCGCGAACGATTGCGGGATGAGATCGCGGCATACGCCCTCGCAAACGCCGGGACTGCCACAGACCTGGATGACGCGCTGGAGCAATCGAGTGCCGAACACCTGCTCGAGACTGTGGAGGAATCCAAGTGAAACGGGGCGAAGTCTACTGGGCAAACATCGTCCCGCGTTCCGGCTCTGAACAGCAGGGAACACGGCCAGTCGTCGTGATGTCGCACGACAGTTTCAACGAGACACCGACGTGGCGCTCCGTGATCGTGGTACCGCTCACCACCTCCGAGTCGCAAGCTCGGCGCGGACCGACTGCGGTGGAGATCCCAGCCGGAGCGGCGGGATTGAAGAGACGAGGCGTGGCTCTGTGCCACCAAGTGACGACGCTCGACCGCTCGAAGCTCACCAAACGGGTGGGCGCGCTCTCGCTATTGTTGATGCAGGATGTTCGCGACGGTCTTCTGGCGGCGATGGACCTCGCATAATCGGAATGCGGCATGCCGCCCAATGAACTTATGGCGGAACTGTAGTGCCACAAGTGGGCCGCGAGCAAGCCTGGAGGAACCGGGTGAAGGACCGGGGATCGGGGACCGGGGATCGGGAATCGGGGGATCTGCGCGCGGCCTTGGACCCAGCCCTCCCCAACCGTGGCTCGGGCGCTCCGGGGCTTTGGCGCCGGTAGGGCAATCAGACCTCGGTGCGCCAATGGGCGGGGCGACCGGCCGAAACACCCGTGCCGTCCACGGCTGCGAGGCAACGCGGCGCCGGTCAGCTCTCGATTGCCCCACGCCCACGAATGGGCCGATGCCGGGCGGGTGGGGGCGCTCCCCGCTTCCGCCCCGCCCCCCGCCGCCGTTCATGGTCCTGTCGCCCCGCGTGGCACCAACGCGGTCTCCAGACCGACCTGGCCGATAGCCGCGAACCGCCCGCCTTCTCCCCACCCGACCCACGAACCGCTCAGCGTCCCGCTTGGTGCGCGCCACGAGAATGGACGGCTCCGCCATCGATCAGGTCCGCGTCCGCCCGGGCAGCTCGCGCAGAGAACCCCGGCCGTGCTCGAACACCGCACCGGCCCGCAACGCCCGAAACCGCCCCACCACCACCTCGCGCAAACGCTCGTAGAACTCCGGCTCCTGCAACCGCACCCGCTCCGCCGGCGACAAGCGCTGCATCGGCGCCGCCCACGCCTCGAGCGGCGGCAAGTCGATGCTGTAAAAGCCCGGCCGGCTCTCCTTCACCACGACCCCGGCGAGCCGCACCGGCGCCGCACCGGTCCAAATCACCAGGGTGGCCTCGGCCGACGTCGGCCCGACCGCACGCAGCTCCAACCGCATCCGCCCCACCGGCCGCGAGGCCGGCGCCCCACCCGTCAGCCGGGCGCGCGCGTCGCGGACCGCGAGGAGCCGATCAATGGGGCTCTCGATCCTCTCCACCGCCGACGACGCCACGTGGGCGTAGAGACGCGTGGTCTCGAGGTTCAAATGCCCCAACAGCTCCTGAATGAAACGAACATCGGTGCCGGCCTCGAGCAGATGGGTCGCGAACGCGTGCCGCAGGCTGTGCGGCGTCGCCGGCTTGCCGATGCCCGCGATCTGCACCGCGCGCGCCATCACCCTCTGCGCGACCCGCGTCGAGATATGGCGCCCCGACACCGCCGCCGGAAACAACAGCCCGTCCGCCGGTCGCTCCGCAGCCAGACGCCGCAAGAGCGGCTGCAGACTCGCCGGCAACATCACCTGGCGGTCGCGCCGTCCCTTGGCCTGACGAATGCTGAGCGCGCTGCGGTCGAAGTCCAGGTCCCAAAACCGCAGCCGCACCACCTCGCTCACCCGCATCCCGGTGGCGTACATCAACGCCAACAACAGCTTGTCGCGCAGCGCCGGCGCCGCCTCCAGCAACCGCACCACCTCCTCCTTGCTCAACACCAGCGGCAGCGCCCGCTTGCGCCGCGGCGTCGCCAACCCGAGGGTCAGGGTCGCTCCCGCCCGACGATAACACCCGACCGCGCCGACCACCTTCGGCCCGCCCCCGCCCCGCCGAATCATCGCGAGCCCGCCGCGCCCGAGCTCGAAAGCCCCAGGCCCCGCGTCGCAGCCTGCGACCCATCACATGCGACAGTCGCATGCGATTCGGCGATCTCGCGCTCGCCCAACACCGCCATCTGCTGCGCGGCCGCGATCACATCGACGCCGACTTCCGGCCTCGGATCGAGGCAGTAGCGCCGCACCAGCTCCAAGAAACACCGCTTCGCCGCCGTCAGCTCCGGAGTGTCCATGCTCACCTCCACGACCAGAGGCAGCAAAGCCCGTGCCGCAGGCCGAGCGCCCGACCTGCCGAACCGTCGCGTCGGCAAAGCGCCGCGTCGATCGTCGGCGTTGCAGAGAACGCCGCTCCCAACTAGGGTGACCGAGGAATGGCGAAGCGGGTGCGAACCACGAGCGGCACGCGGACCTTGCGCTTGGTGCGCGGCCCGAGCTTCGTCAACCGCATGCTGCTCGTGACCCTGTTCTTGGTGCTCGCCGCGACCCTCGCGAGCGGCGCCTCGGGCTATGTCGTCGCCACCAAGACCGTCGAGGACGAGATCGAGTTCGCCGGCCGCTCCCTGGTGCACGGCCTGTCCGGCTCGATCGTGACCATCATCGCCAAGCCGGGCGCGATGGGCGAGCTGCAGGTGGTGCTGAACCAGAGCCTGGCGGTCGACAAGGAGGGTCGAGTCGCCGACCTGGTGATCGTCGCCAAAGACCTGACCGTGGTCGCCGCCAAAGACCCGTCCCAGGTCGGCCAGAAATACTCCCGCTTCGCCGGCCTCAAAGACATCAAGACCATGCAGACCGTGCGCCTCCGCGGCTCGGGGACCCGGATCGTGGCGCCGGTGCAGTGGGGACAGACGAAGCGCCGCACCCTCGGCTACGTGGTGATCACCCTGAGCGAGCGGGCGTTCGCCGCGGCGCGCCGCGGCATCCTGGTCTCGTTCTCGGCGCTGTTCTTGGTCGCGTCGGTGGCCACCGTGTTCTTGACCCGGCGGGTGCTGCGGCGGCTGCTCAAGCCCGTCGTCGATCTCGGCGACGCGGCGCGCGCGCTCGCCGAGGGCAACTCCGACTACCCGCTGGAGCCGAAGAGCCGCGACGAGATCGGCGTCGCCACCCACAGCTTCTTGAAGATGCGCGCCGCGCAACGGATCTTCGTGCGCTTCAGCAACCCGGCGCTGGTGGCCGAGATCCTCGCCGGGCACGTGCCGGACGTCCCGGTCGACGCCAAGCTGTCGGTGGGCTTCGGTGACGGCGTGCGCTTCACCGACTGGTCGAGCGCTCACACCGCCAGCGACACCAGCAGCTTCTTGACCGACTACTTCACCGTCTTCGGCCAGCTGGTCGCGACCCACGGCGGCCTGATCGAGAAGTTCATCGGCGACGCGGTGATGACCTACTACGGCTTGCAGCGCGAAGAGGCGGCGCAGGCGTCGCTGCAGGCGCTGCGCACCCACGTCGCCGGCCAGCACCTGCTCGCCATCGCGAGCGTCGCCTTCGAGCGCTACCACAACCGCCGGCCGCTGCGCTTCCGCTTCGGGCTCGCCACCGGCCGCTGCGTCGTCGGTCCGCTCGGGGCCCGCGGCGTCAAGCTCGACTACACCGTCATCGGCGACACCGTGAACCTCGCCTCGCGCCTCGAAGGCCTGGCTTGCCCCGGCGGCCTGACGATCGATCGCTTCACCTACTTGAACGTCGACGGCGCCCTGTGCCTGGAGGCCGAAGGGCCGACCGAACAGACGGTCAAGGGCTTCGACGCGCCGGTCTGCATCTACCGGGTCGCGGGCTATCGCACCGCGGCCGAGATCGACCGCCTGCGGTCTACGGTGCTGGACCTGCTGCGCAAGGACGAGATCCGCGCCGTGCTGCGTTTGACCGACGAGCAGTTCACCGAGCTGTTCGCCGGCGCCGAGCAGGACCTGATGGGCCAGGCGCCGCTGTTGCCGGTGCGCGTCACCTGAAGCTCAGTCGCTCAGGATCCACTGCAGGGTCTCGATCCGCTCCTTGACGTGAAGGGCGACCTCGCCCTCGGGCGCCAAGCGCTGGGCGCGCTTGTACTCGCCGAGGCTGCTCTCGTCTTCGTGCACGAAGAGCCGGTCGGCGTTGCTGACGAGCTCGGTCGTCAGGCGCTTGCGATCCGGGGCCCACACCTGCCGCAGCTGCGCCACCTTCTTCGCCTCGCGCGCTTTCGGCGCGTCGCGGTACAGCGCCTCCAGGTTCGCCAGCGCCTCGTAGAACTGCTTGTTCTCGTATTGGCGCAGGATCTCCTTGAGGCGCAGCGCCGGGGGCCGCTGGTCGGCCGGCGGCAGATCGACCTGGGCCGGCGCCACCACCGGCACCGCCGCGACCTCGACGTCGTCGTCGGCCGGCGTGGTCTGCATCTCGCCGAGCGGCACCGGGGCGACGTCGGTCACGGTCTCGGCGATGACCCGCCGCGCCTCCTTGGCGCGCTGCACCTGGCCCTTGACGCCCTCGATCTGCGCCAGGATCGTACGCATCTGCCGCGCGGTGCGGCCGGTGGGCCCGAGGCGGAGGACCTCGCGCGCCTTGTCGACCGCGACCTCGGGGCGCCTGGCGTCGCGGGCGACGCCGACCTCCCGGACCAGGGCGACGATCTTCTTCTTGCGCGCCGCTTCCTGCTGTCGGGCGTGGTGGTCGGTGACGCCGAACTGGATCAGGTCTTTGTCGGTGTGCCGCGCCGCGGTCGGCCGCGCGGTGTCGACCGCCTCCGCGAGGTCGGCGGCCATGCGCGCGTGCTCGTACTGTCCGTGACCGCGGAACTTCTCGAACAGCTCCATCGCCAGCGCCCGCGGCCGGTCGTCCGGCTTGCCGATGGCCAACACCAAGACCCGGACGCGCTCGAAGGTCAGCTGGATCTCGGTCCAGACCTCGGGCTCGTAGGTGCTGGTCTCCAGCATCGTCTTCAGCCGGGCGAGCTGCAGGTTGAGCTCGCCCTCGAGGGCGCCTTGGGTCGCGCGGATCCGCTCGATGCCGGCGGTGAAGTCCGGGCGCAGCGAATGCTCGGCCGGCAAGATCTTCAACGCCAGCTCGAGGCTGCGGATCGCTTCATTGTATTGGTTGAACTGAATCTGACGGTCGCGCCGGATGCGGTCATTGGCGCGCTTGCCGAGGTACTGCGCCGCGCCCACCAACGCCTCGGTCACCTCCACGGCCCGCTCGTTGCATCGCTTCGCCAGATCGCCCTTGAGCTCGGCGCACGCTGCAGGATTGTAGTGTCTGCGCGCCTCGAGGAAGTCGCCGCTCAAGTACACCGCCTCGGGATCGGCACCCCCACAGCGGGAGAGCCCCGCCGACCCGACGGCCGCGAACAACCCGCCGACGAAGAGCGGCACACGGGCGCGGACGCGACGGTCAGTCATCGGTCGGGCAGTCTATGCCAAGGTGCTGCGAAACGACAGACGAAGTTGGCGCCAGCGCCCTGTTGCAGCGCGTTCGGTTCGTCTTTAGGCTCGGTCCCGCGCGATGCTCTCCCCCGTCCTCATCACCGGCGCCACCGGCTTCATCGGCGCGCACCTCGCCGGCGCGCTCGTCGATGCCGGCGCCAGCGTCGTCGCCCTCGCCAGACCCGGGAGCGCGCGACGCCGCCTGCAGCTGCTCGGCAAAGCGGTGACCATCGTCGAGGCCGACGTCGGCGACGCCGCCGCGGTGCGCGCGGTGTTGACGCGCGCCAAGCCGCAGCTCCTGTTTCACCTCGCGGCGCGTGGGGTCCGCCCGGCCGAGCGCGATCGCGCTGAGATGCTGCGGATCAACGTCCTCGGCACAGAGACCATCGTCGAGGAAGCGGCGCGCTGCGGCGTCGAGCGCTTGGTGCTGTGCGGCGGCTCGTCGGAGTACGGCCACGTCGACGCCCCGATGCGCGAGTCCCTGCGGCCGGCGCCGGTCACCGCCTACGGCGCCTCGAAGGCCGCGGCGACCCTGCTCGCATGTCAGGCGGCGCGCGACTTGAGCCTGGCCTTGGTCGTGCTGCGGCCGTTCACGGTGTATGGGCCGCTCGAGCCCGGGCACCGCTTGATCCCCACCGCGATCCGCGCCGCCCTTGGCCACCTGCCGCTGCCGCTCACCGGCCCCGGCCTGCGCCACGACTATGTCTACGTCGCCGACGTCGTCGAGGCGTTCGTCGCCGCCGGGGGCCGGAGCCTGCCCGCGGGCGAGATCATCAATGTCGGCACCGGCGTCGAGTCGACCAACGAAGAGGTCGTCGCCGAGATCGAACGGCAGACCGGCGCCCGCATCGACGTGCAATTGGGCGCCTACGCCGCGCACCCGAGCGACCACGGGCGCTGGGTCGCAGACACTACGAAGGCGCGCGCGCTGCTCGGGGTGACGCCGCGCTACCCGCTGGCGCGCGGCATCGCGGCGATGGCGGCCTTTGCGCGGGCGCACGGGACCGATTGGTGAGCCGGGTGCGAGTCTCGGTGGTCGTCCCGGTGTACAAGAACCGCGCGACGCTCGACGAGCTCTGCCGGCGGTTGCGGACCGCGCTCGACGGGGCGGCGTTGACGCCTTTCGAGATCTTGCTCATCGACGACGCCTGCCCGGAGGGCTCCAGCCTCGTGGCCCGCGCCCTCGCCGCCCACGACCCCCGGGTGCGCGCCGTTTCGCTGAAAAGCAACGCCGGCCAGCAGCGGGCGGTGATGGTCGGCCTGCGCCTCGCGCGCGGCGACTGGGTCGTGACGCTGGACGCCGATCTGCAAGATCCGCCGGAGGCCGTCCCCGGCCTGATCGCCGCGGCGACCCCGGAGACCAGCGCGGTGTTCGGCGGCCGCCGGGGCCGCTACGAGCCCGCCTTGCGCCTGCTGACCTCGCGGCTGTTCAAGCGCACCCTCCGCCTCCTCACCGGCGTGCCCGCCGACGCCGGGATGTTCGTGGCGATGCGGCGGCCGCTCGTCCTGCGCCTGTTGCAGATGCCGGTGCGCCGGCCCTTCGTCGTCGCGATGATCGGCGCTTCCGGCCTCGACGTGCTGTCGGTGCCGGTACGCCGCGACTCGCGGCCGCACGGGGTGTCGGCCTACAGCGCCCGGGCGCGCCTGGCGCTCGGGCTCGACGCCGTCCGGTGCGCGCTCGAATGCCGGTGGGCGCCTCGCCGCAGCCCGGCCCCGCCCCCCGACTACTTGGCCCTGGTGGCCGACCCGGGGCTCGAGGGCGACGGCGCCTCTTGAGCGGCGGCGCAGCTGAAGACCTGCGGCTCCGGCAGCAGGCGGAAGGCCGCGTCGCGCAGCCACGGCAACATGCCGGGCTCGAGCGCCCGGCCGCGGTCCGCGGCCAAAGGCGGCGTCCGGCTCGCCAGCGCCACCGCCCAGTCGTAGGCACCGAGCGCGGTGGCGAGGTCGCGGCGCTCTTCGGCCACCGCGGCGACGAGCAGCATCACCTGCGGCGCGTCTCCACACCACCGAACGGCCCGGGTCGCGAGCGCGGTCGCCGCGCCCATCTTGCGGGACTCGAGGGCGGCTCGGGCCCGGGCGACGAGCGCCGGCGCCGTGGCCTCGGGACGAAGCGGCGGCTCGGGGCCGAGCGACGGCTGCGGGTGCGGATTGACCAGGAGCGCCCGGCCATCCACGTCGAGCGCCGGCCGGAGCTCGCGGGTCAGATAGTCGTGCAGCTCCGGCGCCCAGCTGCGCAGCACGCCGGCCGGACCGCCGGTCGTCGTGTAGTCGTGGGCATAGACCGCGAACGCCGGCGCCGCGGCGGCGAGCCTCGCGACCAGGTGGGCGCGCTTCTCGGCGCTCGGTACCGACTCCGGCAGGACGTGGACCTGCGGCGTCGGCAGGCGGCGCCCGAGCAGGTAGTTGACGCCCGGCAAGAACGGCACCGACAGCACGGTGTCGGCGGCGTCGCTCGTGAGGGTGATGGTGTCGAGGAGGAGGTCGAAGCGATCGAGGACCGGGGTGCGGTAGCGGGCGCCGCTCTCGAGCTGCTGCGTGCGTGCCGGCGCCAGCGCCGCGGCCACGCTCCAGCGCGGCCCGCAGACCCCGAGCCCCACCACGAGCGCGACGCCGGCGACACCGACGAGCGCCAGCCCGGCCGCCCCGGCCACGCGTCCGAGCGGGGCCGCCGCCAGTCGCCACCACCGCCACGCGATGCTTGCCAAGAACGCGGCAGCGACGAGCACCGCAAACGCCTGCTGGGTCAGGTGGTAAACGTCGGGCCGCGCCAATGCCCATTGTGGCAGGTTGAGCGCCAGCCACGCCGCGACGACGCCGCCGGCGAGATCGGGAGCGGCGGCCTCGGCCGCGGCCGCGCGCCGCAAACCACGCCGCCCGAGGACGGCGCCGCAGAGGATCGCGAGCACCGAGACCAGGAGCGAGCCGTAGAACGCCCAGGCAAAGACGGTGTCGGGCGACCCGGGGCCGAGTGCCGAAAGCGGCGGCGGCGGCAGGTTGTAGCTCGAGAGGGCGCGCTCGGCGTTGCTGCCGACGAGGCGCAGCAGCTGCCGCCAGTAGCCGCGGATGACCGCCCCCTCCCCCAGGAGCAGCAGCAGCGGCAGCACCGCCAACGCGACCACCGCCACGAACGCCGACCCGCGGACAGCGAGCACGGGCCAGGCGCGGGCCGCGGCCGACCGCCAGGCGTGGGCCAACGTGCAGAGGAGCGCCAGCGCCAGGCCGGCGTAGACCGCGTCCGGTCGCACCCAGAACGCCACGCCGGTGAGAAGGGCGCCGGCGACCCAGTAGCGGCGGCGCGGCGCGCCGGCGTATCGCGCCCACACCGCGAGCAGCGCGAGCTGCAGCAGGCGGACATAGGCTTTGTAGAACGGGCCGGGCACGAGGACGACCAGGAGCGCGCCGGCGAACGCCCCGGGTCGGCCCAACAACGGGTGGAGCGCCGCAAACGCGCACGCCGCCGCCGCCGCCAGGGCCGCCGCCATTACCAGACGCACCACCAGGATGCCGTGGTCGGGGCTCGAGGCGAGCAGCCAGCCGACGCCGCGAAACAGGCCGGGCGAGTAGTTCTGCAGCTCGACGTCGACAAAGGGGCGCGCCCCGGCGTGCAGCGCCGCGGCGACATAGTAGAGATAACCCTCGTCCGCGATCTCGAAGACCGCGCGCGTGGTCAAGAACAGGTTGTAGGGCAGGCCGAGCCCCAGGATCGCGAGCCAGGGCCAGGCGGCGACCAGCCACCCGGGCGCGGACCGGCGGGCCGGTGGCCGCGGCTCAGGCGCGATGCCGGACGTCATGCCGAACGGGCCACTTCGGCACGCTGGATCGCGGCCAGCAAGGCGCCACGGTCCCGGTCGCGCTCGCCGGGGTCGCGGCGCCCGAGGGCGGCGAATCGATCCCGAAGCCGCGCGACCTCCGCCCCCATGTCCCGGGCGACGATTTCGCGCTTGAACGACCGGCGCAGGAAGGTGAAGTCGCAGGCGAGCCGGGCCATCTCCTCCAACAGCCGGGCGCACGGGATCGGCGTGCCGCCGTCGAGCACCGTCAAGCCGCCGAAGCCGAAGGCCTGGGTCACGAACACCGAGCGCAGCCGCTCCACGGTGCCGTCGGCGACAGCGGTGAAGATCGAGGCGGAGCGGCGGCTGATCGCCAGGTCGTTCAAGCCCACGTAGACGAAGTCGACGGCCAAGGCCGCGAGCTCGGCGGCGTGCGCGCAGGCCTCTCGGGTCTCCACCAGGATCCCGGTCCGGCCGCGGCCGTCGACCTGCCGCAACAATGCGGTCACCTCGGCGGCGCTCGTGACCATCGGCAGCAGCACGTCGGTGGCGCCGTTGGCGAGGGCGGACTCGACCTCGGCGGCGAGCTGCGGCCCGAAGGCGTTCACCCGGCAGAGGCGGCGGGGGATGCCGGCGGCGGTCAGGCGACCCAGATCTTCGGGCGAGTCGGCGTTGATCTCGGTGTCAAAGCCGTCCTGACGCGATCGCTTGCCGGCCTGCTCCCAGTCGACGACGGCGCCGTCGATGCCGGCCGCCACGGCGTGGCGCGCGAGCCCGCAGTCGGTGGTGAACAAGAACAGCGACAGCTTCGGCGCCGTCATCGCCGTGGCCCTCGCGACGCCGAGAACAGCTGAAAGGCCGGACAGACCGGGAGCCGCGTCAACGACGGCTCGAGCGCCGCCTCGAGTCGCCGGCCGAGGGCGTTCTTCAACAACATCCCCGGAAACAAGCCGAACCGCGCCGTGCGCACGTCCACGAAGCCGGCGGCGCGCATGCCGCGCTCCACGACCCCCGGCCGCATGTGGCGCACGCCGCCGTCGCCCCGCCAGGTCATGCGCGGCGAGAGCAAGATCTGGAGGTAGAACAACGGGTTGAGGCCGTTCGGCTCGCAGAACACCGCGCGACCACCGGGCTTCAACAGCCGGTGCAGCGCCGCGAAGCCGGCGCTGAGGTCGTGCAGATGATGAAGCACGAAGAAGCCGACGACCGCGTCGAACGCCGCCAACGAGGCCCGGGGCAGATCGAGGACATCACCGACGACGGTCGGCAGGCCCGGCGCGCGCGCCTGCAGCCGCGCGAGCAACGGCGCCGACAGGTCGGAGGCGGTCACGTCGCTACCGAGCGCGTGCAAGAGCAGGGTGTAGCGTCCCTCACCGGCGCCGACTTCCAGGATCCGGCCGCGGCGAGCGTGCCCGAGCGCCGCCAACACCGCCTCCAGGTGCCGCCGCACGTACGGGGTGTCGACCGGCGCGATGGCGGGCCGCGGCGCCCCCCCGTAGTAGGCGCGCTGGTAAGCGTTGTGCTCCTCGGCGGTCGTCATCTGACCGGCGTAGCCTGCAATCGCGGTTCGGGCAAGGTCGCGGGAGGCTGGTGACGTGGACGTGCCCAAACCCGAGCGATGAATCCCCTTGCGCCTGCCGGGAGCGACCTCTATAACCGCCACGTCGCTCTGACGGCCGGAGGATTGCATGCGCACGAAACTCGCGTTCGTCGTTCCCTTTGTCGGCTTGGCGAGCTGTGGTGGTGACACGCCCGCGGGCGGTGGCGGTGGCGGCTACAGCGCGACCCCGGCGCGAGACCTCGTCGAGGTCAGAGACGAGCCCGCCGGCGCTAACTGCGCGAGCGGCGGCCTGGCGATCGTCTACGGCACCGACAACAACAACGACGGCGCGCTCGGCGCGGACGAAGTGACCAAGACCAGCTACGTCTGCAACGGCACGATCGGCGATCCCGGCGATCCCGGCCAACCGGGGCAGCCCGGAACCCCGGGGGACGAGTGCATCCTGGTGCCGAACGGCCGGTGCGTCGGCGGCAAGCTTCAGAACCTCGACCTCTACCAGAGGGACCTGCACGGCATCGACTTGACCAACGCCGATCTGCGCTTCGCGGACCTGCAGTTGGCGAATCTTTCGCGCGCCAAGCTCGCCGGCGCCAACCTCACCGGCGCCATCGTCAATTGGTCGACCATGGCCGAGGCCGACCTCCGGGGCGTCGTCGCGGTCGGCGTCGACTTCAACAGCGTGACGCTGAGCTACGCGGACCTGAGCGGCGCCGTCTTGACCC
Source organism: Deltaproteobacteria bacterium (assembly GCA_016218825.1). GTDB lineage: Bacteria > Myxococcota > XYA12-FULL-58-9 > XYA12-FULL-58-9 > XYA12-FULL-58-9 > JACRCV01. Next base: position 106,767 of record JACRCV010000082.1, on the reverse strand, counting down.
GCGCCCGCTTCAACACGGTCGGCGACGCCTTGGGCGCCAAGTTCCTCCAGGCCAACCTCCAGAATTCCGTTCTCGGAACCGCGGTCAGCGACTCCGGCGGCAGCAATCACTTCGCGGGCACCGACTTCCGGGGCGCCGACCTGTCGGGCGCGACGCTCCGCGGCCGGAGCTTCGGCAACCAATTTCTCGACGACACCAACCTGAGCCGCACCAACTTTCTCACCGGGATCGGCAGCATAGGGGTGGTCAACGTGGCGGCCGGGCTGCCCTTCGAGCTCACCAACGCCAACTTGGCGGGCGCGGTCTACGACGGCAACTTCGCGGCGGCGGGCCACGACCCGGTGGCTGCTGGCATGCTGAACGCCGCGAGCGTCGGCGATCTCGCGGGCGCCAACCTGAGCGACATGGATCTGTCGGGCGGCAACTACTACGGTGCCAACCTCGCCGGCGCCAACCTCGCCGGCGCCAACTTCTACCGCGCGACGTCGCCAGTCAGCTTCTTGGGCGGCGCCAACCTGGCGAACGCCAACCTGGCCGGCGTCAACGCCCAGAGCGTCGGCTTTTCGACCGCGAACGTCGCCGGCGCGGTGTTCGACGGCGCCTGGCTGCGGAACACCATCTTCGACACCGCCGCCATCGACGGGGCGCGGTTCGCGGGCGCCGATCTCGACTCCGCCGGGTTCCGCAACACCACGGGCGCCGCCGACTTCTCCGGCGCGACCCTCACCGGCGCCAACATGTACCTGGCATCCGCGAGCTCGACCTTCACCGGCGCCTACTACAGTCTGGACAGCTATAGCCTGCCGGTGGATCCCGTCGCCGCGGGCATGATCTACGCCGACGCCGGCTTCGTCAACGCCGCGAACGCCAACATGTACGAGAGCTGGCGACCGGCGCCGGGTGCCGACTACTCCGGGGTCTCTTGCGGCGACAGTCTCGATTGGCGCAACGCCGATCTGCACGGCATCGACCTGAGCGGCGGCCGGCTCGACTACTTGTGGGCGAGCTCCAGCAACTTGAGCGGCGCCAACCTCGCCGGCTCGGTGGCGCGTGCCTTCGGGCCGCAGCTCACCGGTGCCAACCTGGCGGGCGCGAACCTTGCCGGCGTTGTTTGGCGCCAGGCCAACATGTCAGGCGCCAGCCTCGCGGGCGCCAACCTCACCAACGCCGACCTCCGGGGCTCGGCCATGTGGCGCGTCGGCCTCGCGGGCGCGATCCTCAGCAACACCATCTGCCCCGACGGCACCAACAGCGACTTCAACCCCGACCAGAGCTGCGACCGCCACACGACGCCCTAGCGCCGTGCCGGTACCCCCCGAAAGGCGCCGGTGCCCGAGGTCGGCGATCGCGTCTTGAGCTCGTGATCTCCAGGGCTGTGGATCGCAGCATCGCCCGCTGGCGCGCGGCGGCGGCCGCCCCGCGCGTGCGCCTGGCTCTCGAAGCCACGCTGGTCTACGCCTGCGCCTTCGGGGTGCTGCACGCCTACCAGTTCCTCACCCCGCACCTCTCCGAGCCCGACCTCTACTACCACATCAAGACCGCGTGGCTGTTGCGCACCCAGGGCAGCGTCAACGCGTTTCCGTGGGCCGCGACCTCGCTCTGGCGGGAGGCGTACTTCAACAAGGACTTCGGCTTCCACGCCCTCCTCACCCTCTTCACCTTCGGCTCGCTCGCCCACGGCGCCAAGCTCGCGGCGGTCGTCCTCGGCAGCGCGGTGGTGACGTCGTTCTACAGCGTGCTCCGGCTGTCGGGCGTGCGCTTCGCGTGGCTCGCGACCCTTTGCCTGTTCGCCTGCGGCGCGCTCTTCGCCTATCGCTTGAACGTCGCCCGCCCGCATCTGCTGTCGATCATCTTGTCGCTCTGGATCGTCTTCTTCGCGACCCGGCGCGCCTGGCTCGTCGTCGGGCTCTCGAGCCTGGTCTACGCGCTGTGCTACACCGCGCCGCACGTCGCGGTGGGTTACGCGCTCGTGGCCTACGTCGCCTGGGGTCTCGGCCGCGGTGAGTGGCGGCACCGCTTGCCGCTCGCGGCCGCCGCCGGCGTCCTCGGGGGCTGGCTCCTGCACCCGAGCTTCCCCAACAACTTCGCCGGCTTCTGGCTGCAGAGCGTCGAGGTGCTGGAGCACGTCTGGTGGGCCGAGAACCTCCGCGCCGGCGTGGAGTTCGAGCCGGCGTCGACGCGGGCGTTCCTGGTGGGACACGCGCCGATCTACGTCGCCGCCCTCGGTGCGCTGTGGCTCTGGCCGCGGCTGCCGGACCGCCGCCACCCCCGCCTCGTGACCCTGTTCGTGATCGCCAACGGCTACTTCGTGCTCGCCTGCGCCTCGAAGCGCTTCGTCGAGTACTTCGTGCCGTTCTCGCTCTGGCTGCTCGCCGAGATCGCGAGCGCCGCCCTACCGCAGTGGTCGGCGCTGGCGCCGCATCGACGCCGCGGGCTCGGGATCGCGGTCGCCGCGGCTTTGAGCCTGGCGCTCGTCATGACCGGGCGTGACACCTACCGCACCTTCGCGAGCTTCAGGCCGAGCGCGGCGCTGCCGGTCGCCGAGTGGCTCTACGCCAACACCCCGCACGAGTCGTTGGTGTTCACCTGCGATTGGGACGACGCCCCGGAGCTGTTCTTCTTCAATCACCGCAACCGCTACCTGGTGTTCTTGGACCCGATCTACATGTTCGCCTGGCGGCCGGCGCTGTTTCGCGCCTGGCGCTTGATCGGCGACGGTCTGGAGGCCGATCCGGTGCGCGCCATCAGAGACGGCTTCGGCGCCGGCGCCGGTTATTGCACCGGCGAGTACGCCCGCCTGCGCGCCCAGCTCGAGCGCGACCCTCGGGTGCAAGTCGCCGCGGCGCCCGGAGGCGGCTTCATGTTCGTGCTCACACAACCCACGGCCCCGGAGCCGACGCCGGCGGCGCCTTGACCCGAGACCGGCGGCGCCAGGGCTGAGTCTGACGGCTCGAGCTACCGCCGCCCCTTGTACTCCATCATCCCTTGCATCGCGCTCTCGGCGCCCGCCGCGATCTCGCTCGCCTCGCGCAGCTCGTCGGCGCAGCTCTCGCAGACCTTCAGCGTGCGCCGGCCGACCTGCACCGACACCACCTCGTCCACCTCTTCGCCACACTTCTTGCAGACTGCCATGTGGACCTCCGCCCGCCCCCCGGAGGAGGGCGTACCACGTTCGCCGGCGTTGTGTCATTCGGGCGGCGCCGGTAGCCGCTCGCGGACCGGGCGCCGGGGCCGCGACGACGATCAGGGGGCCACCTCGTAGGTGCCGTGCTTCGGATCGATCTTCACCCGCGGTGGCACGTGATCCCGCTCGAAGGCGGCGTAGACCGGCGCCAGGTTCTGCCAGAAGGCCCACAGCCGGGCGTCGTCGCGTGCCAGGCCCTGGAGCTCGGTCATGCCGACGTCCCCCATCCGCAGCGGAAAGATGTGCACCGGGATGTTCTTCTGGCCGGCGACACGGGTGTCGAGCGCCATCAGGTACAGCTCTTTGATCAGGGCGTCGGTGATCGGCAGGCAACCGATGGTCACGCAGCTGCCGTGGATGAAGATGTCGCCGCCGAGCCGCCCCCTGACGCCGAGGGCGCGGTCCGCGGCGTTCGGATAGTCGACACCCAACGACAAGTAGAAGTTGCTCGTGGTGTTGAAGCGGTCGAGGACGTAGACGCCCTCGGGGATCTGACCGTCCCCGAGCGCGCGCTTCGGCCCCAGACCTCCAGACAGCGCACACACCGGATAGCGGACCACGAGAGCCAAGGGACCGTCGGCGCCGCCGGCCCACACCTCGAGCTCCTGCTCCTTCTTGAACGCGCGCAGGAACAACCGCCGCGGGGGATAGACAACCCGGGCGGACGCGAACAGCTCCCGCACCCGCGCCTCCTTCTCGGCACGGGCGGTGACGACGCGCGGCGCCCGATTCTGATGGGCGGCAAACTCGTCGGCGACGCCCGAACGCGCTGGTCCCGCGAACGCCAGCCCGGCGACGCAAGAGAGCGCGATGCGCGTCGCAGGTCCGCGGCCGCCGCTGATCGAAGTCCATCGCGCCACTCGTCACCCCGAGCTTCCCGCTGTAGACCAGGCGCCGCAGCAGACGGCCGGCCACCCGCCCGCCATCGGTGCGGCTCGCAGCAGGCAACGCGACGAAATCGGGGCGGCGCTAGGCCTTGCGCTCGCAGAGCTTGTCGTAGGCGACCGGCTTCGGGTTCTTCTTGTCCGACCAGTCCCAAAAGCCGCGCCCGGTCTTGAAGCCGTCCCAGCCGGCCTTGCGCATGTCGTAGAGCAGCGGCGGCACGATGTAGCGCGGATCGAGGGTCGCCTTGTGCAGCTCTTCGGCGACCAGGATCGTGGTGTTGATGCCGATGAAGTCCGTCAGCTTGAACACCCCTTGCGGGTGGCCGAGGCAGCTCGAGATCGCGATGTCGATGTCTTCGACCGTCGCCTGGCGCCGCTGCAGCATGTTCACGAAGTGGATCAGCCAGGGGATGAGGCCGTTGTTGACGATGAAGCCCGGCACGTTGTCGGTGAGGAAGGCGTCCTTGTCGATGCGCTTCATCATCCCGAGGGTGAGCTCGAGCACCGCGCTGTCGAGCGCCGGATGGCGGACCACCTCCATGCCGCGCATCAGGTGCACCGGGTTCATCCCGTGGGTGCCGATGAACTTGTCGGGCCGACCGGAGGCCACCGCCATCTTCTCGATGTCGAGGCAGCTGGTGTTGGTCCAGAAGATGGTCTCCTTCGGCATCGCCTTGCCGAGCCGGGTGAAGACGTCGAGCTTCAGCTTCATGTCCTCGAAGATGACCTCGAGGAGGATCGGCGCGCCGCAGGTCGAGAGCTCGGCCTCGCTCTTCAGGTGGTGCAGGCGGGCCATGGTCTTGTCGATGTCGCCGCTGAACTTGCCCTTCTTCTGCATGCTGTCCAGGTAGCCGCGCACCCGGCCGGTGTTGGTGTCGGCCATCTTGCGGTCGGCCTCCCAGACGTGCACGTCCAGATCGCCCAGCAACAGCGCGGTCGCCCAGGTGTGGCCCATGGTGCCGAAGCCCAACAGGGCGATGGATTTGACGTCACTGGCTTTGGGAATGCTCATGGTATCTCCTCAGGCCCCCTCGCTGACGCGGCCGGGTCCCGATCTGGGACCGAGCGTCGTCGGCGCCCCCCGCCCGGGGTAAGGGCGAGAGGCACGCATCTCTTCTACGAGTCGTTCGGCGAACGCCAGCGCCACGTGCGGGCCGCGCGCGGTCACGATGCGGCCGACGGCCACCAGGTCGCGGTCGACGAGCCGCGCCCCGGCGCGTCGCATCGCGGCCTCGGCGGACTCGCTCTTCCACACCGTCGCCTCGCGCCCCGCGAGCAGCCCGGCCTTCGCCAGCACCACCGGCCCGAGACAGATGGCGCCGAGGATACGCTCTGCGGTCGCGGCGTCCGTAACCAGGCGGGCGAGGCCGGCGTGGTCCCAGAGGTGGCGGGCCGCGCCGTCGCCGCCCACGATGACCACCGCGTCGTAGTCGGAGGCCCGGCAGCTGTCGACGCTCACGGTCGCGAGCGCGCGCGCCCCCATCATCCCGTGTGCCTGGCCGCTCTTCGTCGAGCCGACGGTGACGGTGGCGCCGTTTGCCTCCAAGATCTGGCGCGGCGTCGACAGCTCCTCGTCCCGAAAGCCCTCGGGAGCCACCACCATCAACACCCGTTTGCCGGCGAGCCGCGTCATGACCCGCGCCCTATACCGCGACCGACACGAGGTGCCAACGTCGGCGCGCGGCTCGCGGCATGCCCGTCGCCCTTCTCATCACCGTGCCGGCGCTGTTATTGTTGCCGCGGGCTTTGGAGACCCGGCCGCCGCCGGCGCGTTCAACGGGAGAGACACGGGCATGACCACGGCGCTCCGACTCGCGACCGTGGCGCTGCTGGCCGCAGCGCTGCAGGTGCGCGGGCCGACGATCGTCCAGGCGACGGCGCTGCCGGCGCTCGCCGGGTCGAGCGGCGCGCTCTGTGCCGAAGCCGCGGCGCCGTCACATTCGCCGTTGCGGACCCCCGACGACAGCGCCGCCCCACCGGTCGCGGCGCTCGCTGCCGAAGCGCTCCGGTCGCCCCCCGCCACCCGCGCGCCCGCTTTGCGGCTGGTGCGACGGGAGCCGTTGGATCGATCCATCACGCCTGCCGAGCCACCTCCACGCCGACCGGACGTCGCGCGCTGACAACTCAACGTCGTCGTTTCGTTCGGTCACTGCCGCGCCCGATTCGGGCGTGTCGAGGTGTGTCATGGCAGCAGAACAAAAACAGCCCAACCCGCAGCGAAATTGGATTGAAAGGAACGGACCCGTGATCTTCGTCCTCGGCGCCCTCGCCCTGGTCGCGTTGGTGGCAATCTTCGCGTCCAAGTGACGCGACCACGCGGCCGCGAGCCGCGCCCGGCCTACTCCTCGTCGTGCCCGACCGGACCCTCGAGGCGGGGGGAGTTTAGGCGCAAGACCTCGTAGGCGACGCGGTTGCCGTACTGGGTGTTGCGCGACAGCGACGAGTAGGTGAGGAAGCGCAGCGGCGCCTGGTGTTTCTCGGAGTCGGGGAGCTGCTTGCGGTGGTAGCTGTTGGCGGCGATGTCGTGCAGCAGGGCGGCGAGCGCCGCGTCGCCGGCGCCGCTGGTGCTCTTCAGGTGCTGCGGGCCGCCCATGTACGGGTGGGCGTGGCTGTAGACCTTGGCGGGCTGGGCGCAGTCGCGCCGGCGCAGCAGGCGGCTGAACTCCCAGCGGTTGTACTCCGGGATCGACTTCGAGCGCACCTCGTCGGCGGTTTGCCGCTTGACGCTGTCGTCGGTGTAGCCGGCCATCGTCAGGCCGCGCGGCCCTTCGGTGATGATCACCAGATCGACGACGTCGAGGATCTTCTGCGCCGCGAGCAGCACGTCGCGCTCGCCGGTCAAGGCCTCGGCCTCCAGGGCGTTCATCGCCGCGATCGTGGCGTACTTCGCCAACACCTCCCAGACCAGGTCGCGCTTGGCGCGCACCAGGTTGGCGGTGCCGAGGCCGAACGCCACCGGGACGTCGGCCGCTTTGGCGAGCGCCATCACCCGTAGGGCGGCGTCGAAGATCGGCCGTGCGGGGTTGGCGAGCGAATACAGGCAGGTCAGCGCCACCGAGGCCTTCTGCACCACCTCCGCGGGCACCGCCGCCGCCGGATAGTCGCCGGCCACCCCTGGCGCGACGCCGAAAGAACGATCGCCGTCCGGGCTGATGAAGGTGATCGCGGTGCCGGTCGGCCCGTCGATCGGCACCAGGTGGCCGAGGTCCACCGCCTTCGCGGTCTGCGCCACGTAGGCGAACGCCGGCTCGCCGGGGCGGATGCTGCTCTGGATCGCACCCAACAGCACCGCCGCCTCGCCGGAGAGGTGGGTGTAGTTGTTCAAGGTGTTGGCGACCGTGCCGCCGGCGACGTAGCTCGGCTTCAGGTGATGGGCCTCGAGGCCTTGCACCAACGCCGCGTACTGCGGCGGCGACAGCTGGATCGACTCGCCGGGCGACAACCCGAGCTCGCGCGCCAGCTCTGCCGGCCCGTGCACCTCGACGTCGACGATGACCTCGTCGAGGCCGACGATGTACCACCCGTGCCCGACGTGGTCGTCGCCGTCCGGGGCGCGCGCCGGCTTCGGCGTCACCGGAAAGTAGTGCTTCGAGAGGCGGTTGCCGGGGAAACGCACGCGGGCTCCCTTCGCCAGGTCCCACCTTATATAAGGATGAGCCCGAGGGCACGAACAACCGCGCCGCGCCGCCTCGGGTCCCCTGGTGAAACGTCGACCGAGGTTGATATGGTGGGCCGCTCGCCGACAAGGGGATGTGTATGCGCCAACGCCGCGCTCTGCTGCTCACGCTCGTCGCCTTCTCGTCCTGCACCCGCACCGACGACCCCGCCGTCATCAGCGTCGGCCGAACACTCTCGGAGCCCATCACCATCGATCCGACGATCAACGTCGCCCCGACGATCGAGCGGGTGAGCGCCGACCGCAACGCCGGCGACCAGTTCGGGGCCGCGGTGTTCGTCTACGGCAACCGCGCGATCGTCGGCGCGCCGATGGACGACAACAAAGACGCGCAAGACACCACGCGCAACGACAACGGCGCCGCCTACATCTTCGTGAAGAGCAGCGGCACCTGGTCGCAGCTGAAGAAGCTCGTCGAGTTTGTCGGCACCGACGGCGAGCACCTGGGCACAAGCGTCGGGGTCAACGACGAGTCGGCGCTGGTCGGCGCGCCCGACTACTGCAGCGGCTCGGCGTTCCCGTGCCCGTCGGCCGGCACCGTGGTGCTGTTCAACCGCGACAAGAACGGCAACGGCCAGTGGGGCGAGGCGACCCGCCTGTGGGCGCAAGCGGACGCGAGCACCGTGGACACCGCGGCGAACGCCCGCTTCGGCGTCGCGCTGCACATGACCTTCGAGACCTTGGTGGTCGGCTCCGCGGTCTGCAAGGCGTACGTGCACTATCGGGACCAGGGCGGCCTCAACAGCTGGGGCTTCGTCAAGCGGCTGACGAGCGGCGCTACCGGCTGCACCGACGGCTTTGGCGAGAGCGTCGCGGTGGACGGCGATCTGATCGTCGTCGGCGCACCCACCGCCGCGCCGATTACCGTCAGCACCGGCGCGGCACTGGTATTCCGTCGCGATCAAGGCGGCGCCAACGGCTGGGGATTGGTGACCATCCTCAGCCCCGACCTGGGCCGACCGACGCACACCTTCGGCACCGGCGTCAGCATCAGCGGTACGACCGTCGCGGTCGGCGATCCGACCGACAGCCAGAACGGCGCCAACTCCGGCAGCGTCTGGGTGTTCGACAAGGATTACGGCGCGCCCGATGCCTGGGCCCTGGTGAAGAACCTCACCGCTTCCGACGGCGCCGCCAACCATCGCTTCGGTGCCACGGTGTCGCTCTCAGGCACCACGCTCGCGGTCGGCGCCCCGGGGGCGAACAAGATCTACGTGTTCAGCCGCGACTTCAACGGCAGCAACGCCTGGGGCCAGGCGACGGTGGTCAGCGCGACCGACGCGACGGCCGGCGACGTCTTCGGGGCCGCGCTCAGCGTCGCGAACGACACCCTCGCGGTAGGCGAGGCGACCCGGGCGGCGCGCGCCAGCGGTGACGTGACGCCGCAGAACGCCGGCGCGGTCTACGTGACCGAGTTGGTGTTCCTCGGCCGCGCCTGCATCGACGCGTCGACCTGCAAGAGCGGCGCCTGCGTCGACGGCGTCTGCTGCGACAGCGCCTGCGACGGCGCCTGCGATCACTGCCTAATGTCGCTCACCGGCCTCGAGGACGGCCGCTGCGGCGCGGCGTACGACGGCACCGCCTGCGACGACGCCGACGCCTGCACCCAGACCGCGAGCTGCAGCGGCGGCAGCTGCGCGGGCGCCGACCCCCTCGCTTGCCTCGCCATCGACCAATGTCACGACGCCGGCAGCTGCGACCCGGTGACCGGCAGCTGCTCGACGCCGGCGAAGGCCGACCAATCGCCGTGCGACGACGACAACCCCTGCACCCAGACCGACGTCTGCGCCGCCGGCTTCTGCGTCGGCACCCGTCCGGTGTTGTGCCCGGTGGCGCCAGGCGACATGTGCCACGACATGGGCGTCTGCAATCCCGCGTCCGGGCTGTGCACGACCCCGCAGAAGGCCGACGGCACGTTCTGCAACGACGGCGACCTCTGCACCCGCAGAGACTCGTGTCAGGCCGGCCGGTGCGTCGGCGCCGACACCCTGACCTGTCTGCCGCTCGACCAGTGTCACGATCCCGGCAGCTGCGACCCGCGCACCGGCGCCTGCGACAACCCGGCGAAGCCCAGCGGCGCGACCTGTGACGACGGCTTGTTCTGCACCGTGGCGGACGCCTGCGCGAGCGGCGCCTGCATCGGCGCGATGCGCCGCTGTCTCGTCGGGGTGTCGTGCCGCTCGGGGGCGTGCGACGAGGACCAAGATCAATGCTCCGGCGAGCCGCTCGCCGACAACGGCGCCTGCGACGACGGCGACCCCTGCACGATGACCGACCGGTGTAGCGCCGGCAGCTGCGCCGGCACCAGCTACTCGTGCAACGACGCCGACGCCTGCACCGCCGACGGCTGCAACGGCGACGGCACCTGCGCCCACGGCTTCGCGCCCGCGGCCTGTGACGACCACGACGCCTGCAGCCACTCCGACCGCTGCGACGCGACCGCCGGCTGCGGCGGCGCGCCGTACTCTTGCGACGACGACAACCCCTGCACCGGCGACAGCTGCAACGGCGACGGCACCTGCGCCCACACCTTCAACACCGCCCCCTGCGACGACGGCGACCTCTGCACCACCGTCGACGTCTGCGAGCACGGCGTCTGCCGGGGGACGACGCCCACGACGTGCGCGGCCGCCGACCCCTGCCACACCACCGGCGTCTGCGACCCGCAGACCGGGTCGTGCTCGAGCCCAGCGAAGCCAGACAGCACGCCGTGCGACGACGGCCGGTACTGCACGATCAACGACGTCTGCACCTCCGGCAGCTGTGGCGGCGCGCTCCGCGCCTGCGCCCCGGGAGTGTCGTGCAAGGGCGGCAGCTGCGACGAGGACACCGACCGTTGCACCGGGGCCGAGCTGTTGAACGGCTCGCCGTGCAACGACGGCGACCACTGCACCAAGGACGACGTCTGCAGCGCTGGGAGCTGCGCGGGTGCGGCGTACAGCTGCGACGATCAGAACCCGTGCACCGACGACCAGTGCAACGGCGCCGGCGGCTGCACCCGCACCGACAACCGCACCGCTTGTGACGATCACAACCCCTGCTCGGTGGCTGACGTCTGCTTCGGAGGCCAGTGCCGCGGCGCGACCTACTCGTGCAGTGACGCGAACCCCTGTACCACCGACAGCTGCGACGGCAACGGCTCATGCGCGAGGAGCGCCAACGCCGATCCCTGTAGCGACGACGACTTGTGCACCGGCGGCGACCACTGCGCGGCGGGAGCGTGCGTCGCGGGGACCATCGACACCTGCGTCGACTCCGGGCCGCGACAAGACGGCGGGCCGCCGGGAGGCGATCAGGGGAGCGCCGGCGGCGACCCGGTGACCCCGGCCGGCCACGAGAGGCGCGGCTGTGGGTGCGAGGCTCGAGGTGGCGACGGTGGGGGGCTCTTCGGCGCCTGCGTCGGGGTGGTGCTGGTCGGCGGCCGCCGCCGGAGCCGGCGCCTCGGCGACCTGCCCGTTGACCGGGACCGGGCATGGGTGCACAGATAGAGGCATGCGCGAGCGACGCAAAGCCAAAGGCGCGGTCCCCGAGGAGCGGCGCCGCAGTGATCGGCGCGCCGACGACCGGGTGCCGGTTCGGATCTGGGTGGACGAAGAGAACGGCCGCGAGCTGTGCATGCGACGCACCGCCGACTTGTCCGCCGGCGGCATGCAGCTCGATCTGGGCCTGCCGCGACCGGTGGGCAGCCGCATGCGCTTGAAGTTCAAGCTGCCCGACAGCGATCACCGTTTTGACGTCGTCGCCGAGGTCGTCTCCGGCAACTGGAGCCAAGAGAAGCCGATCACCAACGTGCGCTTCTTGAGCCTCACCGGCGACGAGCAGATCTTGATCATGCGCTTCCTCGAATCGAGTCCCCGCACCACGACCTGAGCTCCCCCCGCCCGCAGTCGCAGCGTCGCACACAGTCGCCGCAAATTGCCACACGCGACAGCGGCGCGTCCCTCTCCCCCTCGCGACCTGCCTGGCACGCTGATTGCTCTGTTTCCGAGCACCACGCCGCGTTCACGAACAGGAGAGGACCATGGAAACCAAGATGAAAGCCGTATTCACCATCGTCGAGGGCGAGAAGCTGGAGAAGCCGTTGTTCCGTCGCATCGGCACCGGGTTCGTCAACCGCGACGCATCGCTCAACGTCTTCCTCGACGCGCTGCCGGTCAGCGGCAAGCTGCACATTCGCGACGTCGAGCCGAAGCGCGAGGCGGCGCCGCAAGAGGTGCGGTGATGCGCCGCGACCTGTGGGCGGTGTTCCTGATGGCGCTGTTTCTGGGGCTGATGGCGACGCGCGCCATGGCCGCCGAGGCGCCGCCGGGGTTGGATCTGAACCGTGCGACCATGCAGGAGCTGATGCAACTCCCGGGCGTGGGGCCGAAGCGAGCCGAGGAGATCGTGCGTTATCGACTCCAACACCCGTTTCGCCGCACCTCGGACCTGATGCGCATCAAAGGCATCGGCACCCGCACCTTCGTCAAGCTCAGGCCCCTGGTGCGGGTCGACGCCGCCGAAGCCAACCCGGCGGCGTTGACGAAGCCCGAGACGCCGACCTCTTGAGGCGGCGCCCGGCCGACCCGGGAACAGGACCGGCTGCCCTCGCCCGCGCGGGGGCAGCCCGTTCTCGTGGCGTTACCGTTCACGGGGGACCGCCCGCCGCGAGAAGATCCTCGGCGAAGACAAGGCGTTGTGGCGCGACTCTGCGTCCCCCGTGAGCCCCACGCTCAGGACCGGCAAAGCCGGATCCTTCGCGTCTACGGCCAGCTACGAGAGCCATCGTGATGACCCCGTGAGCGGTTACCTCGAGGCTTCGTACCTTGGTGATCGGCACTTGCGTTGTCGTGCCTCGGGACACTACGTATACGCCCATGTCGACCTATGCGCCGCGTCTTGGCTGGGTCCTCGCGGGCCTGGTGTTCTTGTTGGTCGTCGGCGGCGGGGCGGTCCACGCGACCGGCTCCTCGCTCGCCTGTCCCGATTGGCCGCTGTGCTACGGTGAGGTGTTCCCGGCCATGAAGGGCGGCGTGCTCTTCGAGCACAGCCATCGGCTGCTCGCGACCGCGGTCGGCCTGCTGACCCTGTGGCTCGCGATCTTCGTCCTGATGCGGATGACGGCCGATCCCCGGATCCGCCGCTACGGCTTCGTGGGCCTCTCGCTGGTGTTCGTTCAGGTCGCGATCCTGATCGCCGGCTTCATCTACCGCGACCTCCTGTGGCCGCTGTTGGCGCTGGTGATCGCCCTCGGCCTGGTGACCGGCGCTCTCGCGTATCTGATGAGCCGCCGCGGCGCGCCGCTCGCCGGGCTCGGGGTCGCGAGCTTCGCGCTGGTCGCGGTCCAGGGGATGTTGGGCGGCCTGACCGTGGTGCTGAAGCTGCCGCTGTTCGTGTCGGCGGCGCACCTGGCCCTGTCACTGGTGTTCATGGGCGTCGTCATCGTGCTCAGCTATCGTCTGGGCGGAGTCGCGGCGGCGGCCGCACCGGTGGCGGCGCGCGGGCTCATCGGCGTCGCGACCCTGGGCGTCTACCTCCAGGCGGTGCTCGGCGGACTGGTGCGACACTCGGGCGCCGGCCTGGCCTGCAACGTCACGGTGTTCACCTGCGGCGGCACCTTGCTCCCCGACGGCGGTCCCGCGTGGCTGAACCTCGGCCACCGAATCATCGCGCTCGGGGTCTGCGGCTTGGTGATGGTCGCGACCGCACGCTGGCACCGCCGGGGCTCGGGGTCGGGGCGGGTCCGCTTCCTGGCGCTCGGCGCGGCGAGCCTCGCGGCGCTGCAGCTCCTGGTCGGCGCGCTGACGGTGATGACCTTCGTCGCCGTGGTCTGGGTGGTGTTGCACCTGGCGATCGCGGCGCTGCTGTTCGCGGCGACCTTGATGCTGTACGTGGAGCTCGGCCGGCCGGCGTGAGGCGTATGTTGAAGGATCTGTTGCGCCTGTCGAAGCCTCGGCTGTCGCTGCTCGTCGTCGGCACCGCGGCGGTGGGGATGCTGGTCGCGCCCGGGCACCTCGACACCGTCAGCGCCGCGCTGGTGCTGTTGTGCACCGCGATGATCGTCGGCGCCGCGAACGCCGTCAACAGCTACATGGAGCGCGACGTCGACGCCTTGATGGCGCGCACCAAGGATCGGCCGCTCGCCGCGGGTCGCTTGCCGCCCAAGGCGGCGCTGCTGCTCGCCGCCTGCAGCTCGGCGCTGGCGCTGCCGGCGCTGTGGCACCTCACCAATCCAAGGACCGCCGGCCTCGCGGCGCTGGCGTTCGCGGTGTACGTCGGCCTGTACACGCCGCTGAAGCGCCGCAGCGCCTGGGCGCTCGTGGTCGGCGCGGTGCCGGGTGCGATCCCGCCTTTGCTCGGCTACACCGCCAAGGCCGACGTCATCGACCTGACCGGGTTGGCGCTGTTCATCCTATTGTTCGCCTGGCAGCTGCCGCACTTCGCCGCGGTGTCGTTGTACCTGAAGGACGACTACGCCCGCGCCGATCTCAAGGTGTTCGCCCGCGCCCACAGCGACCGCGGCACCCGCGCCGGGATTCTGGCGTTCGCGGGCCTGCTGCTCCCGGCGAGCCTGGCGCTGCTCGCCACCCCGCATCGACTCCAGGGTGGACTCTACGCCGCGGTCGCGTTGACGTTGGGCAGCGGCCTGTGGGTGTTCAGCGCCGCCGGCGTCAGAGCCGAGGACGGGGTCCGCTGGGCGCGGCGCGTGTTCTTGGCGACCATCGCCTATCTGACCCTGTTGATGGTCGGGCTCGCGGCAGCCGGGGTGCGCGCGTGAGCGTCGCCGCCTTCTTGCCGACGCTGAACGCGGCGTTGAACGCCACGTCGGCGCTGTTCATCGTCGCCGGCGTGCTGAGCATCCGCGACGGCCGGCGCGAGCGGCACCGGCGTTTCATGCTGGCGGCGGTCGCGACCTCGGCGCTGTTCCTGGTCTCCTACCTGACGCGCAGCTTCCTGACCGGCGTGCACCGCTTCCCCGGCGCCGGCGTCGTCAAGGCGATCTACCTCGTGGTGTTGTCGAGCCACATGCTGCTCGCGGTCGTCGTGGTGCCGCTGGTGCTCGTAGCGCTGGGCTTGGCGCTCAAGGAGCGCTTCGCGACCCACCGCAAGGTGGTGCGCTTCGCCTATCCCGTCTGGCTGTACGTCAGCGTCACCGGCGTCGTGGTCTACTTCATGCTTTATCACTTGAACCCCGGTGGTGCCGGATGAGATCGATGCGCCTCCTGTTCTCCCCGCTTCTTCTCGCGGTCCTCGCCTGTGACGGCGATGCCTTCAAAGAGCCCCGGGTCTTGGGCGGCGTCAGCGTCACGGCCGAGGTGTTGAACCGCGGTCGCGCGACCTACGGCCGCTTCTGCGCCGTCTGTCACGGCGACAACGGCGACGGCCTCGGCGCGCAGGGGGTCCGCCTGATGACCCCGCCGCGGGACCTCCGAGTGGGCGTCCTCAAGTTCGCCGGCGTCCCGAAGGGCTCGATGCCGCGCGATGCCGACCTGGTGCGGATCGCGAGCCGGGGGCTCGCCGGCACGCCGATGCTGCCGTGGGGTATCGGTGCGCCGGATCTGCAGGCGATCGCGGCGTACACCAAGATCTTCTCGACCCGGCGCACGAAGGAGCCGCCGGGCGAGGCCATCGAGCCGGGCCAAGACCCCTGGGACCTCGGCCCCCCGAGCGCCGCCCTGCCCACGGCGGCAACGCCGCTGGCGCTGGGTCGGACCCTGTACCACGGCAAAGGTCGTTGCGTCGCCTGTCACCCGGCCCTGCTGCCGATGCCGGAGATCGCGGCGGTCGCCGCTGCCGCCAACGTCCCGGAGCGCGACTGGAAGCGCGACTACCTCGACAGCGCCGTCGACGTGGCCTCGGAGTTCGGCGGCTTCATTCGCGCCCGCGACTTCACCCACGACACCCTCAAGGTCGGCAAGGAGCTGCCGGACCTCTACCGGGTCATCGCCGCCGGGGTCGGCGGCACGCCGATGCCGACGTTGAAGGGCAAGCTCTCCGAGCACGAGCTCTGGGCGCTCGCGGCCTACGTCAGCCACGTCAACGCCTACGGCGGCGATCGGCGTTGACGGCGGCCGGGTGCTTGCCTAGTTTCGGTCCTACGATGCGGGTCGTCTTCACCATGCTGTTGGTGAGCCTCGTGGCCTGCGGCCGGCAGACGGCGCCGCCCCCGGCCTACGGGCGGTTGCCGGCGTTTGATCTGGTGGCCGAGAGCGGTCGCGCGTTTGGCAGCGCTGACCTGGCGCACAAGGTGTGGATCGCGAACTTCATCTTCACCCGCTGCCCGACGATCTGTCCGGCGTTCTCGGCGAAGATGGCGTTGGTGCAGAAGAAGATCAGGAGCTTCGGCGGCGCGGTGCAGCTGGTGTCGTTCAGCGTCGATCCAGAGTACGACACGCCGCCGCGGCTGCAGGCGTACGCGGCCCGTTATGGCGCCGACCAGGCGCTGTGGACCTTCTTGACCGGGCCGCTCGACGAGATCAAGGCCGTGGTCAAGGACGGCCTGAAGGTCGCGATGGGCAAGCAGGAGGGGGGCGGTGACGACGTCGCCGCGATCTTCCACGGCACCTACTTCGTGGTGCTCGACGCCGACATGCAGATCCGCGGCTACGTGGACAGCAACGACGCTACCGCCGTACAACAGGTCGTGGCCCTCGCCGGCCGGGTCGTGGCGGGTGGCGGCTGAGGCGCGGGGAGGTTGACGATGGCTGACGAGACCACTGCCGACGGCAAGGGGGGCAAACACCCGGAGGACACCCAGCCCAAGATCCGTCCGCCCGGGTTCGTGGCGGCCCCGCAGTCGCCGCCGGAGCGCTCCGAGTACGAGCTCGGCGCGGTCGAGCTCCACGGTGACGAGCGCCCGAAGAAGAGCGGCGCCGCGGGCGGCTTGGTCGCCTGGATCCTGCTGCTCCTCACGGTCGCCGGGGTCACCTACGCGGTGCTGCGCTACTACCTGCCGTTGCAGGAGGAGCTCGCCGAGCTCAAGGCCAGCCTCGCGGCGGCGCAGAAAGACAACGACAGCTACCTCGATCAGGTGAAGACGCTGCAGAGCTCGCAGGCCGAGCTCGCGGCGCAGGTGGAGAAGCGGGAGCAGGAGCTGCAGGCCTTGACCGCGACCCAAGACGAGCTCGCCAGGAAGCTCGACTCCGAGATCCAAAAGGGCAACGTCGCGATCAAGCAGAGCCAGGGTCAGATCGTCGTCGACCTGGTCGACAAGATCATGTTCCCCTCCGGCGAGGCCGAGCTCTCCGACCAGGGCAAGGAGATCTTGAAGCAGGTGGGCGAGACCTTCCTCAAGGTCCCCGACAAGGTCATCCAGGTCGGCGGCCACACCGACGACGTGCCGATCTCGCCCAAGCTCAAGGACCGCTTCCCCAGCAACTGGGAGCTCTCCGCGGCGCGCGCCTTGAACGTCGTCCGCTACCTCGAGGACGAGATCAAGATGCCCGGCAAGCGCCTGGTCGCCTCCGGCTTCTCGCAGTTCCGCCCCACCGCCTCCAACAAGACCGTAAACGGCCGCAAGAAGAACCGCCGCATCGAGGTGGTGTTGTTGCCGCTCGCCCCGCCGGCGAAGTAGCTGCTATTTCAGCTTGCGCGCCGCGGTCGCCGGCTTGCGCGGCCTTCGAGAAGATCAGGCGCGGCCGGGGCTCGGGGCGCCAGCTATCAGATCGCGGAGTTGTGGACGAAGATGTAGTCGGGCGCGCGGGTGTTGAGGTTCGACAGCCGGATGACCTCGGTGAACTCCTCGACGCGGTAGGCGCAGAGCGCCGGATCTTGGCCGCGCTGCAGGCAGCCCTGCTTCAGCTGCGGATCCATGTTCTCGGAGCGGATCCGCAGCGTGACCTCGATGGCCGCGACGTCGTCGTTGGTGGCCACGCTCGGATCCGTGTTGAAGCTCGGCTGCGCGACCGTCGCGTCGATCTGGCCGTCGCCGTTGGTGTCGAGGAGAAACCGGAACCGCAACCCCAAGACATCGCCGATCGCGAGCCCCAGGCCCGGATTCGCCGCCGTCAGCGGCCGGGTGTCGATGTTGTTTGCGAGCACGCTCTGGGACCCGCCGTTCTCCTGCCAGTAGAGATACGGGTGCGCGGGGTTGTCGCTGCAGTTGACCCCGAAGGTATTCACGTCCACGAGCAGCATCGCGGTCGGATTGACCGTGCCGTTGATCGGCGCGGTCACCGCCAGGTCCAGGGTGCTCTGGGCGGTCGAGTAGTTGGTGCTGTCGACGGCCACCGTCAAGGCCCCCGAGCCGCGCGCGGTGCCGACCGCCGCCATGCCGCGCGCGCCGGGACCGGCGCCCTGGTAGAGAAACAGCCAGCGGCCGACGGGAATAGGGACGTCGACGGCCACCGCCGGCGTGAGGGTGATCGGGTTCGCGAGCGTCAGGGTGCCGGTGCCTGCCGCCCCCGAGGTGCCGGCGAGCGTCCACTCCCGCCGGAAGTCGAGCGACGCGACCTCGAGCTTCGGCATGACGACGGTGCCGCAGGCGACGTTGGGGACGTAGCTCTTGATGGCGAGCATCCGGGGCAGACCCAGGCCGGCGCTGCCGAGCTTGTCGGCGAGGACGCTCAGCGCGGCGCGGCCGCCGCGTTGGATCTCGCCGCGGTCGAACGACCCCGAGGTCAGGCGCGCGTGCGCGATCAAGAAGACGATGGTGCCCGACAAGATCAAGAACACCACCGCGAGTCCGACCATCAGCTCGACGAGCGTCGTGCCGCGCTCTCGGCGGCTATGGCACGCAGCACGTGGGTGGATCTGCGCCCCTCGCCCCACCCGGGGGCGAGGGGTTGGGGGAGTGGGGGTGGGGAGCGCGGACGCAACGTCCGCGCGGGAATCAAAGGAAGAGGAGAGCGGTTGGCGCAAGGGCGGCATCTGGAGTGGCGTCATTGGATGCTCTTGCCGCCGGCGAGGGTCACCGAGCGCCACGAGCCCACCGACGCCTTGGCGCTCTTGTCCCACCACTTCACCGTCACGGTGACCCGCTTGAACGCTCCGGCGGTCACCTCCTCGACCGCCCAGGAGCGCGCGAACCAGCCGTCGTGAGTCTCCCAATCCCCGGTGGCGGTGCCTTCGGGCGCAAATGACGTCCCCGAGGGCCCGAGGTTCTTGAGGCCGTCCGGCTGGACGCCGACGTTGAGGTCGCCGTGGTCGTACGGCAGCCGCACCAGCTCGTCGAGCTTGGCGCGCGCCAGCGCGGTCGCCTGGGTGGTCTTCGACGCCGTCGTGATGCCGTTCGCGGAGCTGATCATCATCCCCAACAACCCGAGCGCCCCGACCGCGAACACGAAGGACGCGACCATCGCCTCGATGAGCGAAAAGCCCGCCGCCTCGAGACGCCGCCCTGGCCCGCCGGTCTGTGTCACCTGCCGCATCGCCTCGAGCATACCCCTACTCCTGCATGTCAAAGGTGCGAATGTTGCCGGTAGCGCCGACGAAGACCACGGCCTTGATCGCCCCGCTCTTCGAGTCGGTCACCATCACCGACCCGTTCTGCGGCGCGTCGTTGGTGTCGATGATGCGGCCGTCGATGTCGAAGACGACGCTCGCGGTGTTGGCGCTGCCCGCGACCAGCGAGCACCAGGAGTTGTGGGCGATGCTGCTGTACGGCGCCGGGAACGCCGGCGTGCTGCCGCTCGCCGGTCCGAGGCCGATGTCCCCCGGCATCGAGCCGCCCTCGGGCGGATAGACGTGCAGGAGCTTGTCGGTCGGGTCGCAGACGCTGTCGTCGTTGCTGTCCTCGCGGATGCTCCAGCGCTGGTCGACCTTCGACAACAGGATGCAGTGCTTCTGACCCTTGGCCGTCGCCAGCCCCTGGGTGGTGACGAAGGCGGAGTTCAGCTGGCGGCTGAGCGCCGCCAGGCTCATGCGCCGATACAACCCGGTGATGTTCGGCGCCGCGAGGGCGGCGATGACGCCGATGATCACCACCGCCATCATCATCTCGACGAGGGTGAAGCCACGCGCGGCCATGGCCGTGGCGCGCCCCGACGATCCCGACGCCGTGGCCCTCGTCACCGCCGACTCAGGGGCAGCTCGTTTGCGCATGTAGGCAAGCATGTAGTCCCCTCGAAACCGGGAAGTGAAGGATCTCGGTCACCAGCTCCGCGGCCATGCCGGTCGCGCTCGTGGCGTTGAGGCCGGAGTCGGAACCCCCGGCGAACAGGGTCGGTGAGATCTCGCCGCCGCCGATGCCGACCGAGACCGCGGGCGCCGTGGGCACCCCCTCGCCGAGGTCGACGATCTCCTCGCTCGCGACGATGGCGTTGTCCCCGTTCCAGTCGAACACGCGCCCGGTGAGAAAGTGGCGGGCGTACAACCGTGCCACCCCCTTGGCCGACGGGCTGCAGGCGTTGCTGCTCCCCGAGCTGCCGCCGCAGCCCACGGTGGGCAGGAACGTGGCGTACAGGGCGAAGCCGTTGAAGATGTCGTAGGGCGTCGCCACCTTCTCGCCCTTCTCGAGCTTGATAAACCAGCCGTGCTGGTTCTCGGTCGCAAACGTGGTGGCGCCGGTGCGGGCGATCTCGGCCAGATCGGTCTCGGTGCACGCCCGCGGCGTCCCGGCGGTGACGCATTGGGTGAGATCGATGGCGTAGAGGCGCTGCAGCTCGGCGTCGTCGTTGACGGCGTTGCAGACGTAGCCGTTGATGGTCGTGTTGCGATCCGGATCGGGAACCAGGGTGTCGCGATCGCCGGTGCCGATGAGCACCCGCACGGTGTTGCCGTTGCGCGTCAGCGTCGGCGCGAAGAAGAACGGTCGGTGTTGGTATTCGTTGGCGTCGAGGACGCTGTTGTTGTTGCCGCCGACCGGGTCGGTGGCGCCCGCGGTGGCGGTGGTGCGAAACACGACCGCCATGTTCATGGTGTAACGCCCCGAGGACGCCACCGACGGGATGGCGGCCGGGGTAATGCTCCAGAGCTGGCCGCCGTGATCGGCGGCGACGACGCCGACGATGTACGGAAAAGAGCCGACGATGGAGCTGTGAAACACCGGCGTCGCCGGGAACGAGTATTTCATGTCGGTGGTGACACCGCTGTTGCTCCGCTGCGCCATCCACACCACGTCCCCGCTCCAGGCGTCGAGCATGAACAGCGCCCGCCCCTTGCGGTCGAGGAAGTCGTACCCCGCCGAGAGCAACGCCACCCAGCGGTCGTGCGAGCCCAGCGTCGCGGCGTTGTCGTCGGAGTCGACGTTGAGCGGACCGATCGACGCCGGAGCGGGAAACACATCCAGCCAAGTCTCCCCCATCAGGTTGGCGATCGGGCTGCTGTTGAGGTCGTTTTGATTGGCCTGGGGGAAGACCCAAAGCAGGCGCGGGTTGTCGACGTCGGTGACGTCGAGGGCGACGTAGCTGTTGCCGCCCTGGCGATGGCCGTAGATGGCCATCGTCTTCCAGTAGATCTTGTTGGCGGCCACCGCCTTGTCGGCGGCGCCGCCGATCCAGACGTCGCGGACCATCACCGAGCCGTCGGCCATGAAGCGATGGTTGGTGAGGCCGCAGCTGTTGCTGCTCGGGTTGCACAGGTCCTTGAGCTTGGGCAACATCTCCGGCGCGATGAACGCCCAAAGCTCCGCGCCCTCGGGCCCGCCGGGGCCGGCGTCGAGGTAGGCTTTGGCGACGCCGTTCCAGTTGGCGACCAGGAAAGCGTGCAGCATGCCGTCGTTCGCGGCCACCAACACCACCTGCTTGCGGTCGTTGTGATCGGCCATGAATCCGGCATAGGACGCGGTCGAGCTCCAGGCGCCGAGGCCACGACCGGTCGGCCGCTCGACCACGTTGGGGATGGAGTGGAACACGTCGCCGAGCTTCCACCAGCCGTCGATGAGCTCGCCGCTGCCGTCGCGGATGCGGTCGAGGTTGCGATCTTCGCCAACGTCGCCGTCGCTGTCGATGTCGCCGGTGTCGAGGCCGCGGTAGAACCCCACGATCCGCTCGCCGGCCGCGAGGTTGCCGGTATAGCCGAGGCGCGCCAAGAAGGTCGCGCCGTAGCCTGCGTTGCTCAGGCTCGCGAGCGTGAACGGGATGACGTCGTCGTTGCTGTAGGTGTTGGCGTTGCCGCCATGCTCGACGGCGGTGTAGATCACCCGCGGCGGCGGCGTCGCCGAGGTCTCGCTCGCCGCGCGGTAGCAGCCGGTCACCGAGAGATTGCCCTGATCCGGGTCGATGACGCCGTAACTGCCGGCGATGTCGCCGGCGAGACAGAGCTGCGCATCCCAGAGCGGCGTCGAGATGAGATTGCCGGCGTCGTCGAAGCGGATGGCGTTCCCGAGCGCGTCGGTGACGCAAACCTCGTTGACGTTCGCCCCGTTGAAACATTCGCAAGGCGTGGCCGTGGCGCGCCCGAGCTTCTCGTCGCAGACCTTGAAGCCGAACAGGTGGCCTTCCCACAGCGGAAACTTGGTGCTCGGTCTGAACATGGCGCTCTGCAACGACGCGCCGCCGCTCAAGCGCGTCGTCGGCACCGACGGCGCGGTGAAGCCGCGGGCGCGCTTGATGATTTCACTGACGATGTTCTGCAAGGCGGCGCGCAGCTCGTCGACCGACCGCGCCGGCAGGCACTTGCCGCCGCCGGCAGCGGCGGTCTCGTCGAGGATGCCGGCGCAGCGCGTGGGGTCGGCCGCGTCGAGCAGGCCGAAGCTCACGGTGTAGCTGTTCACCCGCTGGGTGCCGGTGATGTCGGCGCGATGATCGATCTGGGTGAGGGCCTTGGCGACGTCGTCGAGCCAATAGGAGTTGTTGAGGTAGTAGCCGTCGCTCATGTTCGAGATCTTGCCGTTCACGAACGGCACGTCGGTCTTCGCCGCCGCGTCGTTGAACGGAAGACCGTCGGTGATCACGACCACGAAGTTGTTCGCGTCGCCGCAGGCCGAAACCATGGAGTAGTCGCAGATCGGGGTGTCGACGCCGGTGCTCGAGGAGTAGTACTTGCCCACCTGGTCGAGCGCCTTGGCGAGCGGGGTGCGGTTGTTGAAGGTCAGGGTGTTGTGCAGATAGTTCAGGAGCTGGCTGTCGGCCTGATTGAAACAGACCGTGGTCGGCGAGCCGTCGAAGCAGTTGCTGCCCCGCGACTGCGAGCAGGGCGGCTTGATGTCGAAGGCGATGCCGGCGCTGCCGATGTCGTCGAAGTCGGCGACCCCGACGCGGACGTCACCGGTCATCGTCGCCAGCGTCTCGGTGAACGTCTTGATGAGCGCGACCGACTTGGGGGGGTAGAAGTTCAGGAAATCACCGAGAAACGCCGGCCCGCTGCCGCCACTGCTGCTGCCGCTGCCGGCGACCTGGCAGTCGCGCGAGCCCTTGCAGTAGTAGTAGGCGCACGCACCGTTGTCACGGGTGCAGTCGTCGTTGTTCCCCGGACAGTCATCGTCGTCCTCGCAGGTGGAGCAGATGTCGTTGCGGCAATGGTTGGTGACGCACTGACCGTCGCTGCTGCAGCTCTCGCCGACATACGTGCTGCCGGTGCCGCTCTTCGGCACCTGACACTTGCCGTTGTTGCTGCAGAAGTAGTGGGCGCAGCCGGTGTTGACGCAGGAATTGCCGCTGCCGGTGCAGTTGCCGGTCCCGGTGGCGGTGCAGCTCGAGCAGACGCTGTTGTAGCACCTGTTGCTCACGCAGTCGCCGTTCACGGTGCAGGCGTGGCCGAGGCCGTAGGTGGTCGGGCTCGCCGCGCAGATCCCCATCGGGTCACCGGTGGCGCAGCCCGTCGCCTCCCAGAAGTACCCTTGGGTGCGCATGCTGTAGATGCAACGTGACTTCTGGCGGCAGTCGCTGATCGTCGCGCAATAGTCGGCGATCGCGTCTTCGATCTGCGCTTGCGACGAGGCGCCGCTGCCCTGGGCGCGCTCGGTCCAGCCGCTGTTGGCCGGGTGATTGTGCACCGTCGCCGAGGCGTAGATGTCGTCGTTGGCGTTGCTGCCGCGCGCGTCGTAGACCGGGTACGGCGCATAGCCGCGCCAGCTCGTGGGCGTCGTGCGGTCGAAGAGATAGCGGTAGACATCGGTGACGCCGTCGCCGGTCACGTCGGGTCCGGTGATCACCCGCAGCGCCGGGCTCTCACAGACCGTCGAGGCGTTGGGGCCGGCGCGCGCCGTGAGGCCGCTGGCGCTGCATTCGAGGGCACCGGTCAGGTCCTCGCAGATGAGGTTGTTCATCGACCCGGAGTTGTCGAACAGGAAGACGATGTTGGGCGGCGGCGACGAGCTGCTGCCCGAGCCGCCGACGGTGAGGAGATCGAGATCGTCGGCGCGCGCCCCCGAGAAGTCGAGGAGGGCGACCAGCTCGAAGACCAGACCGCAGGCGCCGGCGACGGTGACGGTGCGGAGGATCCGGGAGCTCTTCATGGCTGTTCCTTTGCATCCCGCATGGCGTACCACCCCTTTGCAGCTAGCGATCGGCGGCCGGCGTCCCGTAACGGAAGACGATCTGCACCTCGCGCTCCGGATACCCCGTGCCCTTGCAGGTGGCGGTCGCCGACACGACCTTGACACCGCCCGGCGACGTTCCTGCCGTTGGGCCCAGCGAGTTGGTGATGTTCTGACCGCTGTAGAGCGCCGCGGCGTCGTAGCCCGAGGCGCTCACCGCCTTGACGCCGACCTGCGCGCTGCCGCTGGCGTAGTGACCGGCTTGGTAGCTGAGGCTCGAAGCGCCGACGGTGATGGCGCCGTCGCGCACCAGATTGGCCGCAGCCTCGTCCGGCATCGCGGCGCGGATTTGCTCCAGCGCCGCCTCGGCGCACAGCTGGGTCACGGCACGGGCGCGGAAGCCGCGCGAGCTGTCGAGCTCGCCGGAGGTGATCGCGATCGCCGCGAGCCCCCCTACCAGGATGATCGCCATGATCACGACGACAACCAGCAGCGCCATCCCGTGCTCGCCCCCCCGGCCCCCACAGGTCACCCGCGCCTGCAGCGCTCTGCTCTCGTCTGGGGTCGAACGTCGCGGCGAGCCGCTGCCCGGTAGCTTCTGGTCTCGAGTCATAGGAGCTCCTTCGGCAACCCCCGACAGGATACACGAGGCGTGCCAACACCCACGAAGAAAACACGTTGCAGAACAGCGCGTTGCGCAGGGTGGGCGCACCTCGCACCGCAAGATGTTGCGACTTGCCGCAAAGTTTGCGGCGCAACCGCGGGGATTCGTTGTGAATTGTGGCGGAGATCTTTGTTTCACTCAGGCCTTGCTGGAAGCAAGACGATCGCTAAGAATCCCCGAATGTGGTGGATGGGACCTGGTCCCGATGACGGTCGAGTGACGAGACGCGCGGCGACCGCTCGGCTGTCCCTGGTCGCCGTGCTCTGCGCCCCCCTCCTCTCCGGCGCCGGCGAGGTCGGGCCCGCGCTCCCCACACCGCCGCCCGCGCCAGAGACGCTTCCACCCGCGCCGCAGACGCTTCCACCCGCGCCGCAGACGGTTCCACCCGCGCCGTTGCCGGCGACCGCGACCGGCACGGGCCCTGGCAAAACGGCGTCGCCGAGCGGGATCGAGACCGCGGTTCGGCGGACGCTGCCCCCGGAGGCGCTCGGGCGGCTGACGCTCGATGTCTGGCTCGTCAACGATCCGGACTTCCCGCCGGTGACGCCGTCGATGGCCACCGCGATCCTGGCGCAGGCGCGCGCGACGCTCTCCGACAAGCTCGGCTTCGGGACCCTGGAGCTGAACGTCAAGGGCGGCGAGAGCGTGCAGAGCTTCATCGGCCGCCACGCCGGCGCCGACAAGGCGTGCCTCGAAGAGCTCGAGCCGCTCCGGGTTCGGCCCTCCGGGCGCCGCGCGGTCGACGTCGATCCCAAGCTGGTGCGCCGCTTCCTGTCGCGCTGGAGCGTCGAGTCGCTCGCGGCGTTCTTCCCCGAGGCCGAGCGCCGGGACCTGACGAGCTACGACGCCATCGCCTCCACGCTGCTCGCGGAGTTCGATCGCAAGGTGGCGACCATCGCCGACTTCAAGCTCGCCAACGGCCAGTCGCTCCTCGCCGCCGACAAGCTCGACCTGCGCTCCTACGTCAATTGGATCTGCGCGCTGCGCAACCAAGACGACGCCGATCTGGTGCTGACGAACGAGCTCATCCTCTACGACCTGGCCTCCGAGCCCTACCCGCACTCGATCTTCGCCAAGTGCAAGGTCGGCGGCGCGTCGCTGTTGTCACCCAGACGCCGCGCCATCTACCGCCGCGCGGTGTTCGCCTCGACCTTCTCGATGGTGACCGACCTGCCGTTCTTCCAGGAAGACGGGGTGCTGACGCTGGCCGCCGACGACAAGCTCAAGGTGATCGGCACCTTCATCGTCGCCCACGAGCTCGGACACGCGGTGTTCAAGCTCCCCGACTTCTACGACCACCCGCCGCAGTGCCTGATGACCACCAAGTACGAGACCGGCTACGTCTCGGGCTACCGCGACCTGCTGCAGCACCCCGGCCCCTGCCCTGCCTGCCAGCCGTGGGTCGACGCCAAGCGCTTCGTGTTCCAGGCCGAGGAGGCACGCCGCGACGGCAAGTGGGACGCGGCGATCGACTACCTGCGCTTGGCGATCAAACGGACCCCGAAACAGATCGACGGCAACTACGTGCGCTACATCGCCGACCTCTCGGTGCAGGTGGCGCAAGGCTACGCCGCCCTGGGCAAGATCAAAGACGCCCTCGCCTGGCTCAAAGCGGCGCTGCGCATCGTCCCGGACCACGAAGAGGCCGTCGAGGTGCAGCGCAGCATCGAGGGCGGGGCGACAAAATACATTGAAAATAAAGAGCCGGCCGGCGGCGCAAATTGACCGTCCGGACGCTCCCGTGTTATCGAGGGGTGAGGCCGCATGCCGAACGACAGCGTCGTTGAAACCTTTGCCCGGCTCGTCGAGTTCATCGCCAAGAAGTTCTTGCGCGGTGAGGTGACGCTCGCCGACCTGTTGAACCTCGACGACAAAGAGATCGAAGTCATCTTCTTGATGGGCCACTACCTCTACAACTACGGCAAGTACCAGGCGGCGCTGAACGTGTTCTCGGTGTTGACGCTCTACAAACCCTTCGTCAGCCGTTACTGGCGGGCGGCGGGGGCGGCGAACCAGGCGCTGAAGAAGTTCAACGAGGCGATCGTGGCGTACGACATGGCGCTGACGACGAACATGAACGACGTCATCAGCTACACCTATCGCGGCGAGTCGAAGATCTCGGCGGGGCTCGCGAACGAAGGGGTGGACGACTTGCGGATGGCGGTGGAGGTCGGGGCGGCGCAGCCGTTCTACGCCCAGTGGGTGAACCGCGCCAAGACGCTGTTGAAGGTGCGCGGTATCTAGCGCTAACCCGATCTGCTACGCTTCGGTGTACGGTGATCGGGTGCGGTCTCGCACCGCGGACCACGGTGAAGGAGTCGGCGAATGACCAAGGCCAACGAAGTCCGCCCCGGCGCGCTGCCGGGTCTGCAGCCCACGGTGCAGGAGAAAGAGGCCGAAAAGGTCAAGACGCAAGCGCAGCAGAAGGTCACGAGCCAGGACGCGGCGCGCATCGCCCAACAGGCGGGGTTTCAGCGCCTGAAGCAGGCGAAGAAGGGCCTCGACATCGGCGACTCGTCGCGGGCGCCGATCCCGCTCCCCGACGACGACACCCAAGACGAGACCTGGAGCCAGGAGCGCCTCGAGAAGGCCCAACAAAACCTCGGGCTGGCGACGACGCAGTTCGACGACGTCGAGAAGGCGGCGGCGGGCGACAGCAGCATCGGCCAGGCGGTCGTCGGCGGGTCGTTCTTGCCGACCGAGAAGGGGCTCGCCGACCTCGAGGACTTGGCGAAGCGACCGGCGCCGACGGCGCTGCCGCTCGAAGAGGTCACGACCAACGTCGAGCGCCTGTTCAAGATCAAGCTCGAAGACAGCGTCCCCGTGGGGCACAAGGTGCTCGCCACCGGGTTGGTGGTCGCGGGTGAGGTGGGGTCGGTGAGTGTAGACAAAGGTACGCTCAACGAGAAGAAGCTGGCGGGCGGTCTGAAGAAAGTCACAGAAAGAGGTAACCAAGCGGTGGGGGAAGCGCAAAAGATGAGCAAGGGCATCAATCGCGAGTTGAACGTCCAAAGGACCTTCTTGCACAAGCGGTAGGCACTTTGGATTTTGAAAGTTTTGCAGTCTGGGTTTGGAAGTTGCAGTCTTAACCTTTATTTTTAGAGGAGTTTGTCATGTCCAGTGCCAGTGGTGTGCGAGTTCCGACTCTGCAGTCGCCGACCTACAGTGAAGCCTCGGGGGTCGTCAGTCAGATCGAGTCTCAGATCGGCAGCGTCCAGAGCTTGTTCGCCGACGTCCAGTCGCTGTTGAACGAGATCAGCGCTCTGGAGCCACCGAACCAAGGCCAGTTCAAGAAAGCCGACGGCACGCCGGACACCGCGGCCTACAGCAACGCGTTGAAGGCGTTTCAGGACCAGCTCACCGCCCTGAACCGCCGGTTGGAGACTGCGTATCGCAAGCTGGGCGAAGGTCAGGCGCTGTTGGCGAAGCTGCAGACCCAAGATCTGCCGGCGGCCGAGCGCCGGGACGCCGACCGGATGCAGCAGGCGATGAAGCAGGCGACCGAGCTGTTGAACGGCGCCGCGAAGACCATCCAGGACGCCGGCGGCGCCAAGGGCGCCTCCGAGGACGAGAGCGCCAACCAGACGGTGACGAGGATCGAGCTGAAGGTCCGGGAGAAGAAGGTCGACGTCACGCTGAAGTCCGATCCGACCTTCAAGGAGGTCATCGCCGCCTTCCAGATCATGGCGGTGGTGGTGGGCCAGGGCACCCCGGAGCGCAAGTACAACCAGATGGCGCCGCCCGCCGGTGGCGGCCTGCCGCCGATCAACACCCCATAAGGGGCTGGCGAGACCGTTCGAATTTTGCGTCGCGCGACTGCGCGCGACGTCACGGGATTATTGTGACCAAGTTTTGAACCTTTGAGAAACGGAGCGTGTCATGGGTACGAACGAAGTGAAGGGCCTTCAAGGTGGCGCGAGCGTCGTCGGTTTTGACCTCTACGCGGAGACCGCCGGCAACGAAGGTGTCGCGATCGTCGATTCGAGCGGCAAGGTCGGGCAGAGCGACGCCTTCGACCTGACGACCCCCGAAGGGCGTCAGGCCTACCTCTCGCGGCTGCAGTCGTTGGGCGTGCGCGCCAGCGACCTGCCGAGCTTCGTCACCAACATGGAGCAGTCGGGCGTGGTCTCGGGGCTCACCGCGAACGAGCTCGCGGAGCTCAAGAGCCTGGCGGCGAGCGTCGCGGGGATGGCGAGCTCGGGGGGCGGCAGCCTGGCATCGTCGAGCTCGGGGATGGCCGGGGTGCAGGCCCGCTGGGGTGAGTTCATCGCCCAGAAGAACGTCGGCAGCGCCACCGACGTCAACGCCTTGGTCGAGTTCGTGCTGCGCGAGTCGTACATGGAGACCAACAAGGACCTGGCGTTCTATGCCCAGAAGGTCCGGTTCTACAACGAGCTCAAGAAGCAGATCCGCGACGAGCTGACCAAGGCGCGCGAGTTCCTGGCGACGATGGCGGGCTCGGCGGCCGAGACCGCGGTGGACTGGAGCACCTATCAGAACAGCAACGGCACCACCGGCGCCCTCGCCTTCAGCGACACGCCGGTGCTCGACGAGAACGGCACTCCGGTGCCGGCGGCGCCGACGGCCGACGGCAGCCTCGCCGCGAACAAGGAAGGCGTCGAGACCTACATCAAGAACCTGGAAGAGAAGCTCAACTCGGTCGGCGATGACGCGCAGCTCGCCAACGTCGACTTGCAGAACATGCTGCAGAAGCAGCAGCAGACTTTGCAGATGATGTCGAACATCTCGAAGATGCTGCACGATACGGCGCTGGCGATCATCCGTAAGATCGGCGGTTGATGATCCGCTCGGGACGGGGGGTGGAGGCGCCTCCACCCTCCGTCCAGCCGGCCTCGTTGGAGAGGTGGCCCCATGCCAGTTGAGAGAATCGACGCTCAGATCCAGAGCCTCATCTCGAGCGCCGGCATCGAGACCCAGAAGAAGGTCGACAAAGAAGACGAGGCCGACCACGCCCGCAAGCTCGCCGAGAAGAAGATCGCCGAGAAGAAGGAGAACCTGAAGACCTCGGGGGTCCAGCGCGAGATCTTCCAGCGCCAGAGCGATCTGCAGAACAAGATGCGCGCGGTGATGGGCGGCGCCTCCGGCCCCGAGGCCCAAAACGCCCTCAACCAGTGGCAGAACAACGCCCAGCTCCAGGCCAAGCTCACCGAAGCCCAGAAGGACATGTTCCGGGAGGCGATGGCGAAGAACCCGCAGCAGGCGACCGACGCCGGCAACGCGATGAACCGCCTGACACAGCAGCCCGGGTTCCAGAAGGCGGTCACCAACGCCCAGCAGATGGGGACGCTGCAGCAGGGCATCCTCCAGAACCCCAAGGCCGAGAAGCCGGTCGCCGAGATGTTGCAGAGTCGCTTCATGCAGGCGCAGAAGGCCGACCCGCAGACCAAGAACCAATACCTGCGCTTCGGCATGCAACAGGCGGCGAAGGGCAACCTCGACGCGATGAAGCGCGCCGGCGACATGCTCGGGGTCATGAACAAAGCGGCGCTGCAGAAGAACGCGCAGCGCGCCGGCATGAACATGGTGGCGCGAAACCCCGCGGACGCCAAGGCCGTGAAGAACGTCGACGCCTTCGTGCAGCACCCCGAGGTCGGCAAGATGCCGACCTTCGCCCGCAGCAAGGCGACCGAGATGTTGTGCAAGGCGAACGGCAAGGCCGAGGTCAAGGAAGGCTTCGAGCAGCTCGCCGCCGACCCCAAGTTCAAGTCGCAGACCGCCCAGAACAAGGGCCGCTTCTTCTCGACCATCGGCACCGGCCGGCCGAGCGAGTACCGGGCGCTCGCCGACAAGGCGTTGGTCGCGCTACAAAACCCGGGCTTCCCGAACCGCTCCGGGCAGGTCGGCAAGTTCCTGAGCAAGATGGCGACCGGGGCGCAGAAGGGCGGCGCCGACAGCGTCGATCCCGAGGCCCTCATCAAGAGCGCCAAGACCTCGGAGCTGCCGAAGGCGCCGACCCTCGCGTCGTCGGAGGGCTTGGACGCCGACGAGGCCGCGAAGGTGCGGGCGCAGAACCGCGCCAAGATCATCCAGTTCTACAACCAGCTCGGCCGCATCTACGAGCAGGGCGAGAAGAAGCTCAACTCCGCGAAGTACCTCGAGGACGTCAACAGCTTGCAGAACCTGCGCGAGGCCGAGGCGATGGACACCTCGATGCTGTCGGCCGAAGACCAGGCGTTCGTGAACGGCAAGCAGGAAGCGCTGAAGGCGAAGCTCGACAAGGTCCGCGGCCTGCAACGGCAGCGGTCGCGCGAGCTGCGCACGAAGAGGATGCCGCCGGCGAAGCGAAGAGCCCGCCTCGAGGCCCGGCGGCTGCAAGGCAAGCAGCCCAAGTACTTCAACCCCAACAGCGGCCGGGTCAGCGGCACTCGGACCTTCGCGCAAAAAGAGGCGGTGGGGGCGTCGCGGCAGCCGCTGTCGGCGACACCGGCGCGGGCCCAGATCGCGGCGAGCGAGGGCGCCCAACGCGCCGCGCAAGGATCGGGAAACATCCAGGCGCAGGTGGCGAACGCGATGGCAGAGCTCGGCCCCGGACCGTTGACGCCGGAGCGCGCCGGCCAGGTCGCGGCGGTGATCGCAAACCAGGTCGCGACTCAGGTGGCGGCGCAGGTGACGGCGCAGCTGCTCGGCACCCGGGCCGCGGTGGGCATGGCGGATCCGAAGATCGCCGAGATCCCAGCCGGCGAGGTCGCGGTGATGCGCAAGAAGGAGCGCACCCAGTCGGGCAAGGTCGACGGCTGGGGCATCCAGCGCACCTTCGATCGCGACCTGGGCGGCACCCAACGTGCCGCGGTCAAGCCGCCGTCGGCGGACAGCGAGGTCGCCGCCGCCGCGCCCACCTACGACGAGCTCGCGGCCGAGAAGTACACCGGGCGGGTGCTGGTCAAGGACCCGGCGAGCATCCGCTCGCTCGACAACCTGTTCGAGAGCGGCTGGAAGGGCCTCAACAAGTCGGAGAAGGCGCTGTTGAAGAACCTCGGCTGGAGCCAACAGACCTGGGACACCAAGGACACCCCGGCGGCGAAGTGGCCGGTGTCGATGGCGACGCCGTTCGCGAGCCTGACCACCACGCAGCGCGAGGCGGTGCGCAAGCTCGGCTTTGCGCCCCACGACTGGGACCGCAAGATCCAGGCGTTCACGATGGGCAAGAACGCCTGAGTCACTCGTCCTCGTAGGCGAAGAGCAGCAGCAAACGCGCCGCGGTGCCGTGGTACGCCACGTCGGGGTCGCGAAGCGTCATGGCGCCGTCGACCGCGATCGTGGCGCTGTAGGGGCTGGTCGGCGTCTGCAGGCCGTGAAACCAGAGCGGCGCCCGGTCGGCGTCGAGCATCAGGTACAGGCTGCCGCCGTCGTAGACCGTCGCCGGCGCGCTGCCGTCGTTCGTCAGGCTCACGACGAGACCGTTCATCGCGTCGTAGGTGTAGGAGACCGGCGCCAGGTGGGCGGCGAGATCGTGCAAGGCGCGGTCGGGGCTCGCGGCCAGCGTCACGTCGAGCCGGGCGATGCTGTCGTAGACGTCCCCGAGCAGCACGTCACAGAAGTAACCGATCTCGCCCGGCGCCAGGCAGGTGTTGGTGGTCAGGGTGTTCACTCGACCGACCGACCCCGCGACGCCCCGCAGCGTCGTGGTGCCGAGCGCGCTGTCCCCGAGGCCGCGATACACCAGAGTGTCGACCGTGACCTCACAGTACGGCCGGCTGTCAATGTTCTGCACCGGCAGGATGACATAGGCGCCGCTGGTGTTGCTCACCGCGGGGCGCGCCACCGTCGCCTCGAGCAGCGCGAAGCTCGGATGATCGGGGACCGCCGCGGCCGGCACCGTGTGGTGCAGGGCGCTGGGGCTGTCGGGACCGCCGGGGAAGCTCGGGCCGTCGAGCTCGACGCCGTTGTTGTTGCCGGTGAAGTCGATCACCAGGTCGGTGTCGCCGGGCGGCGCGCCGTCGTCCGCGGGCGGCCGGACCGGGCCGGAGTTGTGCGGGCTGTTGCAGGCGGCGCCAAAGAGCGCAGCCACGAAGAGCAGAGCGGGGAGGAGCAGAGCGGGCAACCGAGGCGGCATCGGCGATGGGCCGCTACTTGGCGCCGGGCTTGGTGTTGCTGCTCGGGGTCGCGGGCATCGGGGCGGCGGCCGGGGGGCCTTGGCGGTGCAAGCGGATCAGGAGCTCGGAGCGCTGCACCCAGGGGCCGAACTGCGGGTACTGCGCCCCGATCTGCAGCACCTTGTCGAGGTCCTTGAGGCCGGCGTCGGGGTTGCCGGAGAGAATCTGGGACTCGCCGCGGTACACGAAGCTGACGACGTCGTTCTCATCGTTGGCGATCGCCATGTCGTAGGCGGCGATGGCCTCGGCGTAGTCCTTCATCTGCTGGTTGACGGCGCCGAGCGCGCGCCAGTAGTGCGCGGTGTAGGGCGCGTAGGCGGTGAGGCCGGTGAAGATGTCCTTGGCGGCGTCATACTTGCCGTAGGTGAAGAAGTTGTAGCCCAGCGCGTAGATGGTCTCCATCTCTTCGTCGGAGATCCCCTCGAGCTCCTGCAGCGTGATGAGCCCGTTCATGAACCCGTGGATCATGAACTCGAGGTACTGAGCCGCAGTGTTCTCGATCTCGACGTATTGAGTCATGACGACCGACTATATTCGACGCGGCCGCAGCTGGGAAGGCACGCCACCATTGACACGCCAGAGGCAAGCCTCGATTACTATCGGCGCCTCAACCTCGAGGCGCCGGGCGCGAGAAGCGGAGACTACCCATGCGGACTCTCGTTGGCAGCTCGATCTTCCTGCTGGGGGTGGCTTGCAGCGAGCCGCTCAGCGTCGACTGGATGCGGCAGCTCCAGGCGCCGAGCGTGTCGACGCCGCTCGTGACCCCGTCGTTCATCGCGCTCGGCACCGAGCTCGGACTCGCGATCGTCGAGCCAAACGGCACGCCGCGCTGCGTGTTCCAGCCGGCGCGCGAGGTGATCAGCGCCCCGAAGACCGACGGCAAGCTGATCTTCTTCGGCAGCACCAACTACATCTTCTACGCCATCGACTCCGGCTGCAACGAGGCCTGGAAGTTCCCCACCGGCGACCGGATCAAGAGCGACCCGTTGGTGGACGGCAAACGGGTGTACCTGTCGAGCTACGACGGCCACGTGTACGCGCTCGACGCCGCGACCGGCGCCCAAGCCTGGATCTTCCCGACACCGCCGCCGACGATCATCGAGCGCCCGGCGCCGCCCCCTGAGCCCGAGCCCGAGCCCAAGAGCGCCAAGACCAAGAAGAAGACCAAGGGCAAGGCCGAGCCCGAGCCGCCCCCGCCGCCGCCAACGCCAGCGCCGGTCCTCCGCGCCATCAAGGTCGGTGACTTCTCCTACTCGTCGCCGGCGATCGCCGGCGGCGTGCTCTACGTCGGCAACCTCGACCACAACCTCTATGCCATCGACGCCCAGAGCGGCGCGCTGCGCGGCCAGTTCGCCACCGACGGCCCGGTCACCTCGTCGCCGGTGGTGGCCAACAACACGGTCTACTTCGGCTCCAACGACGGCAACCTCTACGCCGTCGACCTAGCGTCGAACAGCCTGCGCTGGAAGTTCATGACCAAGGACTGGGTCAACTCGTCGCCGCGGGTCGCGGACGGCGTGATCTACATCGGCAGCAACGATCGCCACGTCTACGCGGTCGACGCCGGTAAAGGCGAGCTGAAGTGGGCGTTCGCCACCGATGGCCCGGCGATCTCGATCCCCGCGGTCTACAAGAACCTGGTGTTCGCCGCCGGTGGCAGCGGCGACGGCGCGGTCTACGCCCTGCAGCGCGCCGACGGCGCCCTGTTCTGGAAGCACAAGACCGACGGCAAGATCGAATCCGATCTCGTGGTGCAAGACGACAACCTGTTCGTCTCGTCCACCGACGCGACGCTGACCGCGTTCAGCATCCGCAAGACGACGGCGGAGTAGACTAGAGGGCCGGGCGCGCCGACCTGACCCCGCGACTATCGACGACGATGGTGCCGGCGAGGCGGTCGTGAAATGAGCGCCGCTCCGGGTCGACGACCGACCAGAAGTGACCGGCGCCGAAGGCCGCAAACGACACCAGGCTGGCGATGCTTCGCACCGTGATCCGAATGAGCCCCGGCGGCAGACCCGCGGTGGTGACCAGATCGGTGCACACCAGCCGCCGCCCCGCCGTCCGCCCCCAGAACCGCGTGCACCCGAGGTTGTAGGCCAGGCTGCCGACCGCGACCGCCACCGCGCCATGCACCACGGCGTGCGGATGGACGTAGAGCCACTCGCCGAGATAGTCCGGCAGCCACACACCGCGCGCCTCCCAGACCTCGCCGTCTAACAGCGACTCGAGGAGCGCGACACCGACGCCGAACGCCAGCGGCACCAGCAAATCGATACCCCGCGCGACCCACAACCGCGGGCCCGACGCTGCCTGGGTCTCGATCTCGACCACCGGCCTCGCCTCCGCAACCGCGGCCCGCGGCGCGGCGTCCGGCGGCGTCGGCTCGTCGTCGAGGCTCGCGGCCCTTGCGGCGGTCGCGGCACCGGCACGCGGCACCTCGATCGGCAGCGCCACCGGCGCCACCTCCGCCACCGGCGGCGGCGGCGGCACGGGCACCGACACCGCCATCGTCGGCCGCACCACGGGGCGGGGCGTGTCGCGCGGCGGCGGGGGTGGCATCGCCGCGGCCGGACGCGACACCGCGGCGGACACCGGCGTCGGGGTATAGGACGCGGGAAGCGGCGCTGGCTCTTTGGCGGCTGGCGCCGGGGGTGGCGCCGGTCGAGCCGGGGGTGGTGTTCCCTTTTGCAGCGGCCGCTCGCACCTGCCGCAGTAGGCGGAGATGGAAAAGTTCTGGAAGCCACAATGCGGGCAGGTGATGCGGTTCACGCGGGTCTTCCTGTCTGGCCGAGAATCATCGCGGCGCCGACCACTGCGGCGGTCTCGATCCGCAGGGTGTTGGCGCCCAGGCGGCAGCGGTGAAAAGCCGCACGCTCGGCGGCCTCGAGCTCGACGGCGGCGAAGCCCCCCTCGGGGCCGATCCCGAGCAGCACCACCCGCGGCGATGGTGTCGAAAGCCAGCTCTGCATGGGCTCGCCGCTCATGTCGGCGATCAAACGGTGTTCGGCGCTCAGGGTCAAGAACTCCTCGAAGCGCATCGGGCCCACGATCTCGGGCAACCCCACCCGACCGGATTGACTCGCGGCGGCGGCGGCGATGCGCTGCAAGCGAGCCTGGCGCGCCCCGAAGCGCTCCGGCTTCACGACGCTGCGCTCGGACAGCAACCAGAGGATGCGGGCGACGCCCACCTCGGTGAGCTTCTCGACCGCCCAGTCGGCGCGCTCGCCCTTCGGGACCGCGAGCGCCACCGTCAGGTCCCAGCCGCGCGCCCGAGTCACCGCGGCCTCGACCTCGACTTCGAGCGTCGCGCCGCGCGCTCGCAGCAAGACCGCATCGGCCTCGCCGCCGGCGGCGTCGAACAGCACCAGCGGCGCACCCTGGCCGAGTCGCAGCACGTGGGTGAGGTAGTGTGCCTGGCCGGTGCTGAGGGTCACCGTGCCTTGGCAAAGCAGCTCGACGAAGAGGCGGGGCGGGCGCCGGGTCGGCCCGGGGTCATGAGCGGGCGGCGGTGATCGCATGGCGCGTCGCAGCTAGTTGCTCTCCACGATCACGAACTCCACGCGCCGGTTGCGGGTACGGCCGGCGGCGGTGGCGTTGCTGTCGATCGGTTGGGTCTCGCCGTAGCCCACCGCCTCGAGCCGTTGTTTGGCGACGCCACGCCCGATCAGGTAACGGCGCACGGCGTCGGCGCGATCCTGGCTCAGGTAGAGGTTGTCCTCCTCGGGGCCGCGGTCGTCGGTGTGACCCTCGACGCGGATCTTCTTGATCTCGGGGTGGGCGAGGATCTGCAGCGACACCTCGTTGAGCAGCGGCTTCGACTCATCCTTGATGGTCGACTTGCCGGTCTCGAACAGCACGGTGTCGCGGATCTCGATCTTGACCGCGGCAACGACCTCGGTCTTGCCGATGCCTTCGTCAGGACAGCCGTCCTCGTCATCCATGCCGTTGATGGTCTCCTTCTCGGTCGGGCACTGGTCGCGATCGTCGAGGACGCCGTCGTGGTCGTGGTCCAAGTCCGGACAGCCGTCCGCGTCCTCGAAGCCGTCACGGTCTTCGGCGTCGGCGGGGCACTGGTCGACGTCGTCGGGGAGGCCGTCTCGATCCTCGTCCTGGACCCGCCCCTCGGGGCAGCCATCGTCGTCCTGATCGCCGTCCAGGTCCTCGGGCGCGTTCGGACAGGCGTCCTCGGCGTCGGGGATGCCGTCATTGTCGTTGTCGCGCTCCGGACAGCCGTCGAGGTCGGCGAAGCCGTCGTAGTCCTCGGGCTCGGTGACGCACTCGTCGACCATGTCGGGGATGCCGTCTCGGTCCTGGTCGGGCGGCACCGGCGCGAACGCGAAGCCCAACAGCAGGCGAAAGGCCGGCGTCCCCAAGCCGCGGGTGAGCCCGACGCCGGCGCCACCGGTGACGACGACCGCCGTCAGCATCCGACCGCGACCGCCGGCCAACAGCTCGATCCCGGTCAGGCCGTCACCGGCGAGCGGGTGCGCGGCGGCGGTGTTGATCGACAGCTCCATGAGCGCCGCGAGCGGCAGCGACAAGGGCGCGAGGCTCGCCTCCACACCCAGGTGTGCCTCGAGCTCGTCACCGATGGTCACCCCGCCGGCGTCGCCGTTCTTGCGCAGGCGGTAGGCGACGGAGCCGGTGGCGCGGACCATCGGCAGCGGCAAGCTCGCCACCGCTCGGGGACGAAAGGTGACCCCACGGTCGCCGACGAAACGGTTCGCGCTGCCGGTGGGGAAGGTGAGCTCGGGAACGAAGGCGACGCCGACCGGAAACGACCGCTCCGGGAGGAGGTAGAGCCGCGGCAACAGGCGCAAGTCACCGATGGCCGCGCCCGACAGCGACCCGAGGCCCGCGGACTCGAAGCCGTGCTGTATCAGGGTGAGGGGCAGGTCGACGCCGACGTCGACGCGGCGAATGATGCCCACGGCGCCGGTCAGATCGAGGGTGAGCTGGCGGCCGATGACCGGGTCGTAGGTGCCGTCGGGGTACAACCAGACCAGCGGGTTGTGCACGTAGCCCACCACCGCCCCGGCCGAGAACTGCATGGGGTACAAGGGCTCGGCCGCGTCGGCGCCCAACAGGCCGGTGGCGGTCACCGGCGCGTGGAACCGCGTCACGTCGCCCGCCGCCAAGACCGAGGTCGCGCTCGTGAGCATCAGCAGTCCGCAGAGCGCTCGAGGCAACCCGGGTTTCGAAAAGGCCCCCGCCATCGGTGGGATGGTATGCTAGCCGCCGGAGAACCGCCAATTATCTGCCGTTCTTGGCAGGAGCAGCGCTATCGGCCGTACGCCGGGCGGTCGCCTCGTAGGGGGCTGCCGTGCTTGACACCTCCAGGGGCGGCGGCTACACGCGAGCACGATGAAAGCTCAGCTTGCCGCGCTCGTCCTCGCCGCGGGACAGGGGAAGCGGATGCGCTCGCGCCTCCCGAAGGTCCTGCACCCTTGTGCCGGTGAGCCGCTGGTGGTGCACGCGGTGCGCCTGGCGCTGGCGCGGCGCGCCCGGCCGGTGGTGGTCGTCATCGATCCGCACGGCACCCGCATCCGCGAGACCCTGGTCGCCGCGTTCCCCAAAGCGCCGCTCCTCTTCGCGGTGCAACGCGAGCCGCTCGGCACCGGCGACGCGGTGCGCGCCGGGCTCGCGGCGCTCCCGACGTGGCGCGGTCGGGTCTTGATCCTCTACGGCGACGTCGCGCTCTTGCGCCCCGAGACCGTGGCGCCGCTCGAACGTGCCTTGAAGAAGCACTCGCTCGCGATGCTCACCGCCCGCCTGCCGCGCCCGACCGGCTACGGCCGCGTCATTCGCGACGGCGACCGGGCGCTGCGAGTGGTCGAGGAGAAGGACGCCGCGGCCGCCGAGCGCCGGATCGACGAGGTCAACGTCGGCGTCTACCTCTGTGGGGCGGCGCTGCTGCGCCGCGCCGTCGGTCGTCTCGACCGCAAGAACGCCCAGCACGAGATCTACCTGACCGACGTCGTCGCCATCGCCGCCGGGCTCTCTGGCGCGGTCCCGGTGCTGGTGGACGACGCCTCCGAGGTCTTGGGCGTCAACACCCGCGCCGAGCTCGCGGCCGCCGAGAAGATCCTGCGCGCGCGGCTGGTGCAGGCACATCAAGCGCGAGGCGTCACCTTCCACGCGCCCGAGCACACCTGGCTCGACCGCACGGTGGTGCTGGGCGCGGACGTCGTCATCGGCGTCGGGGTCCAGCTCTACGGCAACACCCGGGTCGGCGCCGGCGCCCAGATCGAGGGCCCGTCGGTCCTCAGAGACGCCGTCATCGGCCCCGGCGCCCGGGTGCACGCGTTCTCGCACGCCGAGGGCGCGGTGCTGGAGCGCGGCGCGGTCGCCGGCCCGTTTGCCCGCCTGCGGCCCGGCGCCCACCTCGAGGAGGGGGCGCGGGTCGGCAACTTCGTCGAGCTGAAGAAAGCGCGGCTCGGCCGCGGCGCCAAGGCCAACCACCTGGCCTACCTCGGTGACGCCGAGATCGGCGCGGCGAGCAACATCGGCGCCGGCACCATCACCTGCAACTACGACGGCGGCCCGATCAAGAACCGCACCCGAATCGAAGCGGGGGCGTTCATCGGCTCGAACTCGACCCTGGTGGCGCCGGTCTCCGTCGGCGAGGGCGCCTACGTCGCCGCCGGCTCGACCATCACCCGAGACGTGCCGCAAGACGCGTTGGCGTTCGGCCGCGCCCGACAGGAGAACCGCGACGGCTACGCCACCCGGCTGCGACGGCGTCTCGGCGCCACCCCGAAGACCAGGGGCGGTCACTGATGTGCGGCATCGTCGGCATCGTCGGCAGCGCTCAGGCCGCGATCGACGTCCTCGACGGCCTCCGCCGCCTGGAGTACCGGGGCTATGACTCCGCGGGCATCGCGACCATCGCCGCCGGTGTGATCCATTTGCACCGCAGGAAAGGGAAGCTCAAGGAGCTCGCCGACCTGCTGCGCGACCAGCCGCTCCCCGGGACCATCGCCATCGGCCACACCCGTTGGGCCACGCACGGCAAGCCGTCGGAAGAGAACGCCCACCCGCATCGGGTCGACGACGTGGTGTTGGTCCACAACGGCATCATCGAGAACTTCCTCGAGCTCCGAGCGGAGCTCCTCGCCCAGGGGCGGGACTTCGGGAGCGAGACCGACACCGAGATCGTCGGCCACCTGATCGCGACCACCCCGGGCGCGTCGCTGCTCACGCGGGTGCGGCTGGCGCTGCAGCGGGTGCGCGGCGCCTACGCGATCGCGGTGATCTCGCCGCGGGAGCCCGACACCATCGTCGTGGCCAAGAACGCCTCGCCGCTGGTGTTGGGCGTCGCCGAGGGTCTGGGGATCATCGCCTCCGACATCCCGGCGCTGTTGCCCTACACCCGCCAGGTCAAGGTCTTGGAGGAGGGCGAGCTCGCGGTGATCCGTCCCGGCGTCGCCGAGATCGTGACGATGAGCGGCGCCCCGGTGACGCGCCGCGCCCGCACCATCGACTGGTCGCCGGTGATGGCCGAGAAGGACGGCCACAAGCACTTCATGCACAAGGAGATCTTCGAGCAGCCGCGCGCCGTGGTGGACACGCTGCGCGGCCGGCTGGCGGCGACCGGTGACGACGTGACCCTCGAGGGCGACGTGGTCGACGTGGTCGCCAAACACCAGCGGGTGATGCTGACCGCCTGCGGCACGAGCTACCACGCGGGGCTGGTCGGTCGGCTGGCGCTCGAAGAGCTGGCGCGCGTCGCCTGTGAGGTCGACCTGGCGAGCGAGCTGCGCTACCGCCACCCGCTGATGGGGCCGGAGACCTTGACCCTCGCGATCAGCCAATCGGGCGAGACCGCCGACACGCTGGCGGCGATCAAGGAGGCGCGCGTGCTGCGCTCCCCGGTGTTGGCGGTCGTCAACGTCCTCGACTCGTCCATCGCCCGCGAGGCCGGGCACGTGCTCTACACCCACGCCGGTCCCGAGATCGGAGTCGCCTCGACCAAGGCCTTCATCACCCAGGTCATCGCCCTCTACCTCTTGGCGATCGGGGTCGGCCGGCGGCGCGGCTTGAGCGCGGCACGGGCGGCGGCGTTGATCGACGGCTTGCGGCGCCTGCCGCTCTGTGTCGAAGACGTCCTGCACCAGGAGGCGCGGATTCTGGAGATCGCCACCGCGGTGACGCAGGCGCGCTCCGCGCTCTATCTCGGGCGCGGCTACGGCTATCCGGTGGCGCTCGAAGGGGCGCTGAAGCTCAAGGAGATCTCCTACGTCCACGCCGAGGGCTACGCGGCCGGCGAGATGAAGCACGGGCCGATCGCGCTCATCGAATCAGGCGTCCCGGTGGTCGTCGTCGCCACCAAGGGCCCGCTCTATGACAAGATCGTCGCGAACATCCAAGAGGTGCGGGCCCGAGACGGCATGGTCATCGCGGTCGTGACCCGCGGTGACGAGCACGTCGCTGCGCTCGCCGAGCACGTCATCGAGGTGCCGGACGTCGATCCGATCTTCACGCCGGTCGTCGCGACCGTGCCGCTGCAGCTGCTCGCGTACCACGTCGCCGATCTACGCGGCACCGACATCGATCAGCCGCGCAACCTCGCGAAGAGCGTCACCGTCGAGTAGCGTCCGACCCGGGACGCACGCCCCCGGTCACCGACCCTTGCCCCGACCTTTGCCTTTGCCCTTGCCGCGCGCCACCCGCTGCTCCGCCTGGGTGTAATCCTTCCTGACCTCGGGGTTCGCGGGGTCGAGCCGCAGCGCCCGGCGCAAGAGCTCGTGGGCCTCGTCGAAACGTGCCAGCTTCAGATCGCAGCGACCCATCCGATGCAAGAACTCGGCGTGTTGGCCGCCGGCCACTTGCTGCGCCCGGACATACTTGGCCAGGGCGCGCTCGAAGGCGCCGTTGCCGTAGAGTCGGTCGGCCTCATCCACCAGGCTCTTCGCTTCCTCCGGGATGTCGGCTCTGAGCGCCAGCGCGAACAGGCCCTGCATGCCCGGCGAGCTCATGATGCTCGCGAACAAGCCCGTACCTGGATCGGCGGCGCTGCCCGAGTCGGGTTTCGCCGGCCCGGTCGGCGGCGGCGCGGACGGCGGTGGTGGCGGCGGCGGCGGCGGCGCTTTGGCGCTGCCCGGCGCCTCGCTCGGTCGCGTCGCCTCGGGAGCGACGGTGGGCGCGGGCGTTGCCGCGCCGGGAAGAGCGGCGCCGACGCGTTTCATCGGCAAGCCGTCGAGGGTGATGCGGTCGTCGGAGGTCACGCTGCCGGTGAAGGCGCGCAGCACCTCGAAGCTCGGCACCTCTTCTTCTTTGACC
This sequence comes from Deltaproteobacteria bacterium, assembly GCA_016218825.1. GTDB lineage: Bacteria > Myxococcota > XYA12-FULL-58-9 > XYA12-FULL-58-9 > XYA12-FULL-58-9 > JACRCV01. The sequence goes on along the minus strand of JACRCV010000082.1, from coordinate 64,624 downwards.
AGCAGGTCGCCTTGCAGCTTGGCGCCGGAGAGCTGCCCGCGGTACAGGTGCTCGAGCTTGTACTTCTGGCCCTCGAACTCCGGCCACATGATCCGATGCGCGATGATCTTGGTCCCCTGCTGCTCGACCTTCACCTCGCGGTCCGCCCCCATCGACTGGATCTCCCAGGTGCCGGCGAGGTTCGCGGCCCGCGCCGCCCCCGAGCCGGCGAGCGCCAGCGCCAGGCAAACGACGGGCCGCACGCTCGGCCGAATGACGCGTGGATCATGAAGCATGGCTCCTCCTGGTGGTGACAGTCGCCACCCTAGCAGGGTTCGGCGCACCTGCCGAGGCATCCGTCGCGGCGGCTCTCGTGGTAACGTCAGGCCATGTGGCGGCGCTTCGTCGACTGGCAACGGGACCTCGGCGCGCGGACGCTCGAGCGCGGCCGGGTGATCGCCGGCAACGCCGTGGCGCTCTTGATCGAGGGCATCGAGACCTACCCGGCCATGTTGGCGGCGATCGCCGCTGCCGAGCACAGCGTCGTCTTGACCAGCTACATCTTTGCCGCCGACGCCACCGGGGCCCGGTTTCGCGACGCGCTGGCCGCGGCGGCGCGGCGCGCGGTGCGGGTGCGGGTGCTCGTCGACGGCTTCGGCTCGTTCGCGACCTCGGCCGGCTTCTTCGCGCCGCTCGTCGAGGCCGGCGGCGCGCTGGCGGTGTATCGGCCGCCGATCCCGTGGCGCCACCGTTGGGGATTTTGGCGCCGCGATCACCGCAAGATCCTGGTCGTCGACGAGGACACCGCCTTCATCGGCGGCCTGAACATCGGCGACGACTATGCGCCGCTCGCCGAGGGTGGCCGGGGCTGGCACGACACCCACGCCGTGGTCCGCGGCCCGGCGGCGACCGTGCTCGCCCGTCTCGTCAACCGCACCTGGAGGCAGGTGACCGGCGACAGCTTTGTGGGTCGGGCGGGGCCGGTCGCGGACGCCGGCCGGGTCAGGGTCCAGGTGCTGGAGAACCGCTTCGGCGAGCGCGCCCGGATCCGGCGCGCCCACCGCCGCGCCTTCCGGCACGCGACGACCTCGATCTGCATCACCAACAGCTACTTCATCCCCGGGCGCAGCATCCGCAGAGCGCTGCTGCTCGCCGCCCGGCGCGGCGTCCGGGTGCAGCTGTTGCTCGCCGGCCGGACCGATCTCCCTGCGGTGCGCTACGCGTCGCGAGCGCTGTACTCGCGCTTCATGCACGCCGGCATCGAGATCTACGAGTGGACCGAGAACGTGCTGCACGCCAAGACCGCGGTCGTCGACGGCCGCTGGTGCAGCATCGGCAGCGCCAACATGGATCACCGCAGCGTCCGCCACAACCTCGAGGCCAACATCGTCGCGGTCGACGAGGCCCTCGGGCTGCAACTGCAGCACGCGTTCCGCGCCGACCTGGCGCGGGCGCTGCGCATCGACCGCGACTCCTGGCACCGCCGCCCGGCGCTCGACAAGATGTTGGAGCAGCTGTTCTACAAGCTGCGGTTTCTGCTCTGAGCGGCGCGACGCGGCCGCTCAGCTGCCCGACACCATCATCTCGGCGACCCGCAGGGTCGGCGCCCCGGCGGCGCCGCGGAACTCGAGATCCGCGCCGATCCGGTCGATGCCCTTGAGCATCGTCAGAAACTCGCCGGCGATCGTGACCTCTTGCACCGGATGCACGACCTCGCCGTGCTCCACCCAGAGCCCGTTGGCGCCGCGCGAGTACTCCCCCGACACCGTGTTCAGGCCGCGCCCGAGGCCGCGGGTGACGATCAACGCCCGCTCCGAGCGCCGCACGATCGCCTCGGGATCGTCGGGGCCCGCGGCGACGTGAAGGTTGAAGGGCCCGGCACACGGCAGGCTCGCCCAGCTGCGGCGTGCGCTCGCGGTCGGGGCGTTGCCGGTCTTGCGCGCGGTGTAGCTGTCGTAGAGGAAGGTCGTCAGACGCCCGTGGTCGATGATCGCCCGCCGTTGGGTCGGCAGCCCTTCGGCGTCGAAGGGCGCGCTGCCCACCCCACGCTGAAGCAGCGGGTCGTCGATGAGGCTGAGGCCGGGATTGGCGATGCCGGTGCCGAGCGCGTCGGCCAAGAATGAGGCGCGCTTGTGCACCATGTCGCCGTCGATCGCCGGCAGCATGCCGGACAACAGCCCCGCCGCTTGCGCCGGCTCGAAGATCACCGGGACCCGCTGGGTCTTCACCGGCTTGGCACCCAACATCCGCGCCGCGCGACGGCCGGCGGTCTTGCCGACCGACTCCACCGCCTCGAGGTCGGCCAGGTGGGTACGGGAATCGAACCAGACCTCGGTTTGCAGCTCGCCGTCGTGGACCGCGATCGGATTGCACCAGAGCGAGATCCCGGTGCTCTGCATCGTGCGGACGACGCCGGCCGAGGTCACGAGGACGCTCACCGCCTCACCCGAAGCAACCCCCGAGTCCCGAAAGCGCGTCACCCGGGGATCGGCGGCGCGCGCCGCGCGTTCGAGCTCGTGCGCCCAGGTGATCTTGGTCTCGGCCGGCAGCGCCGGGATGCTCGGATCGTAGAGCTCGAGCTCCGGGCTCGCGTCGCGCCGCCCCACCGCGGCCGGCGCCAACCCGTTGTGCTCGTCCACCGCGCTCTCGCGCGCCAGCTCGATCGCCTTGTTCACCGCGTGCTCGAGGCTGTCGTCGCCGAAGTCCGAGGTCGTGCAGAACCCGAGGCGCCCGCCGACGAAGACCCGCAGCCCCAGACCCTTGGTGATCGCCTGCGTCAACGTGACGATCTCGCCCTCGGCGACCTTGACCTCGAAGTCGGTGGAGCGCGACGCCAACAGGTCGGCGGCGTCGGCGCCGCGCTTGCGCGCCAGGCCCACCACCCGCTCGCCGACCGTGAGCAGCGATCCGACCACCTGCGCCGCGCCCTCTTCAACCGCCATCGGTGCCCCCCACGGTGATGCCGTCCATCCGGACGGTGGGCATGCCGACGCCCACCGGCACGCTCTGACCGTCCTTGCCACAACTGCCGATGCCCGGATCGAGCGCGAAGTCGTTGCCCACCATCGTCACCTTCTGCAGCGCCTCGGGGCCGACGCCGATCAGCGTCGCGTTCTTGACCGGCCGGGTTAGCTTGCCGTGCTCGATGAGGTAGCCCTCGCGGACCTCGAACACGAAGTTGCCGTTGGCGATGTCCACCTGGCCGCCGCCGAAGGCGCGACAATAGAGCCCGTGCGCGACGCTCGCGAGGATCTCCTCCGGGGTGTCGTCGCCCGCGGTCATGTAGGTGTTGGTCATCCGCGGCATCGGCGCGTGCTGGTAGGATTCCCGCCGGCCGCTGCCGGTGGCGGCGATCCCCATACCCTTCGCGGCCAGGCGGTCGACCATGTAGCCCTTGAGCACGCCCTTCTCGATCAACACCTTCTCGCCGGCGACCCCGCCCTCGTCGTCGATGTTGATCGAGCCGCGACGATGCGCGAGCTCGGCGTTGTCGACCACCGTCACCAGCTCGCTCGCCACCTTGGTGCCGAGCTTGCCGGCATAGAGCGACGTGCCCTTGCGGATGAAGTCGGCCTCGAGGCCGTGACCGACGGCCTCGTGCAACAGGATGCCGCTCCACCCCGGCGCCAGCACCACCACCTGAGGTCCGGCGGGGGCGCTGACCGCGCCGAGCTGCGCCACCGCCATCCGCGCCGCCTCGGTCGCTGCGGCCTCGGGGGTCAGGGTCTGGTCATAGTAGCTGAAGGGCACGCGGCCGCCGCCGCCGTGGAAGCCCGAGCGGCGGTCGCCCTTGCCGTCGTCGGCGATCGCGGTGAAGCTCAAGCGGCACATCACCTGCCGGTCTTCGGCCAAGACGCCCTCGGAGTTGGCGACGAGGATCTCCTTGGTGAGGTCCACGAAGCTGCCGATCACCTGCGAGATCCGCTTGTCGTGGCCGTGCGCGGCGCGGTCGCCACGCAACAGCAGCTCGACCTTGGCACGCGTCAAGACGTCGTCGGGCACCACCGCCACCGGATAGCGGTCCGGGAGCGCCCCCTTCGCCACCCGCACCGGCGGGTGCGGCTTGCCACCCTTGGCGATCGCGGCGGCGACGAGAGCCGCGTCGGTGAGCGCGGCGACGTCCAGATCATCGGAGTAGGCGTAGCCCACCTCGGTGCCGACGACGACGCGGACGCCCAACCCCAACGACACGCTGTGGGTCGCGGTGCGGATCTTCTGCTCCTCGAGCGCGGCGCTGTTGAGCCGCGAGCGCTCGAGGTAGACCTCGGCGAAGTCACCGCCCTTCGACAGCGCCGCGGCGATGAGCTTCTCGATGACGGAAATCGGGACCAGGCTCGTGAGGGTGTCCGGCATGCGGGGTATGGATAACAACCGTAACCGCGCCGCGCAACGCGCCTAGCTCGCGATCGCGACCGCCCGCGACTCGCGGATCACCGTGACCCGGATCTGGCCGGCGTAGGTGATCTCAGCCTCCAGTGCCCGGGCGATCTCGGCCGCCAGCGGTTGCAGCTGACTGTCGGTGAGCACCACCCCGCCCTGGCGGTCGGCGTCGTCCACCGCGCCCTGCTCTTCGCCGGCGACGATGACCCGCACCTCGCGCCCGGCGTGCATCACGTCCACCCGCCGCACCGCGGCCGAGCGTCCGGCGATGTCTTGGATCTCCTCGATGCGACTGATGTAGGAGGTCACGCTCTCGCGGCGCGCGCCGGGTCGGGCGCCGCTCAACGCGTCGGCGGCGGTGACCACGTAGGACACCGGGCCGTGCATCGGCTCGTCGTTGTGGTGCGAGCCGATGGCGTTGGCCACCGCCTCGACCTCGCCGCAGCGGCGCGCGACCTCGGCCCCGAGCAGCGCGTGCGAGCCTTCGTGATCGTGGGTCATCGCCTTGCCGATGTCGTGTAACAATCCGCCGCGGCGCGCGAGCCCGACGTCGATGCCCAGCTCTTCGGCCAGCATCCCGGCGAGGTAGGCGACCTCGATGGCGTGCTTCAGCTGGTTCTGCGAGTAGCTCAGGCGGAACTTGAGCCGCCCGACCAGGTGCAGGATCTCGGGATGCACCTCCTGCAGCCCGAGCTGCCGCGCCGCCTTGCGGCCGGCGTTCTGGACTTCGCGATCGACCTCTTCCTTCACCTGCGCCGCGATGCCCCGGATCTTGTCCGGTGTCGCCGCGGCACGATTGACGAGCTGGCGCAACGCGCGCCGCGCGACCTCGCGCGCCAAGGGGTCGTCACCCCGCACCGTCACGGTCGCGGCGGCAACGTCACACACGAGCTCGCAGCCGGTCTCCTGCCGGAAGATCGTATGGGCCTCGCCCTCGGCTTCGGCCAACGCCGCGAGGGTCTTCGGGTCCGCGATCTCGATGATGTTCTGGATCCGCTCCAGGTGACCGATTCCGTCGTAGCGGTCGACGATGATCCCCATCACCCGGGTGCCCTCTTTGACCGCCTCCTTGTTCGCTTGCGCCTCGCGATCGCGGATCAAGATCTGCGCCTGCAGCGCGGCCTTCTCCCGAGCGTCGAGGACCAGGTGTTGGATCACCTCGGCCCGGGGCGCGCCGCCGAGGCTCTCGAGCTTCGCGAGGATCTTGGCGTCGAGGTCCTCGCGCTCGGCGTCACAGAAGACGGCCTCCTCGCGAACCGCGCTCGCGGCCTTCTCTCTCGTCAGCACCTCGGCCTCGACGGCGGCGAGCTCGGTCTCGCGTCCGGCGGCGAGCTGCTCCCGCTCGGCGAGCTCGGTGTCGTAGCCCTGGAGGTCTTGCTCTTCGGCCTGCAGCTCCTCCAGCGCCTGGCGCTCGAGCTCGCGACCCCGTTCGGCGGCGCGAAGGGCGGCGTCGGCCTTGATACGGGCGGCGCGCTCGGTGGCGCGCTCGAGGTTCGCGCGCGCGTCACTCCGCGCCGCGGCGACCTGGCGCAGCGCGCCCCGCCGCGCGACGACGAGCCCGAGCGCGAGACCCGCAGAGAACGTGACCAGGAGTAGAAGAGCCAGCACGGCGACCTCCGCCGGAGCCTACCGCGGCCGGCGGCGGGTGCCAACCACACGTGTCTTGCGCCAAGGTCAAGGACCACGGGCTCAAAGGTCGCCTCAGCCGCAAGCGCGTCTGACGCCGGGGTGTCCCGGTGACCGCCGTGATGCGATAGGCTCGAGAGCGTGATCAGACGTGTGACCGCGGTGTCGATCCTGTGGGTGTTGTTGACGCCGGCGCCGGGGGGCGCGGCGGCGCTCTATGATCCGGCGCTCACCTGGCGGACGATCGAGAGCCCGGGGTTCTCGGTCCACTACCCGGACGACGCCCGGAACCTCGCGATCCGGGTGTCGCGGATCGCCGAGGAGGTGCGGCCCCAGGTCGCGGCGCTGTTCGGCAACGACCCGGAGGGCGTGATCGACATCGTGCTCGCCGACACCTCCGACGAGGCCAACGGCTCCGCCACGGTGCTGCCGAAGAACACCGTCCGCCTCTACCTCACCGCGCCGACCGAGCTGACCGGGTTGTCGTCCTACGACGACTGGCTCCGGATCCTGATCATCCACGAGCTCGCCCACGTCTGTGACATCGACCAGACCTGGGGCCTGACCCGCTTCTTTCGCCTGATCCTGGGGAAGTACATCGCGATGAACGGGCTTTCGCCGCAGTTCCTGAGCGAAGGCGTCGCGGTCTTTGCCGAGACCATGCTCACCAACACCGGCCGCGGCCGGTCGTCGTACGTCGCGATGCTGCTCAGAATGGCGGCGCTCGACGACCGCTTCGTCGCCATCGACCAGGCCAACGTCCAGTACTCCGACTGGCCGGGCGGCAACGTCGCCTACTTCTACGGCGGCTTCTTCCACCTCTGGCTGCGGGCGAAGTACGGCACCGCGGCCGTTCGGCGGCTGCACCAGTACTACGCCGCGACGCCGCTCCCTTACCTCTACTGGTTCGGCGCCAGCGCCCTGTTCGGCTCGAGCCTGCCGGCGTTGTGGCAACAATGGCAGCAGGAGGAGCTCGCCTTGGCGCGAGAGATCGAGGCCGACGTCATCGCCCGCGGCCCGACGCCGATGCGCCGCGTCACCTTCCACGGCCGCAACATCACCGGGGTGCGCTACAGCCCCGACCAGAGCTTCGTCCTCTACTCCCGCACCAGCCCGGTGGACGGCTCGACGGTGCGCCGCGTCCGCCGCGACGGCAGCGACGACACCGCGCTGGTGCTGCAGACCTTCAGCCCGCGCTTCTCGTTCACCCCCGACGGCTCGGGTTTCTACTACTCGCAGGCGAACATCAACGAGCGCTTCGACGACTTCAACGATCTGTATCGCTTCGACCTCGCGACCGCAGACAGCGTCCTGCTGAAAGACCGGGACGATCCCGATCAGTCGCTGCGCGCCCGCGACCCCGACGTCTCCCAAGACGGCCGCCGGTTGGTGTTCGTCCAGAACCGGCTGCACCAGAGCTACGTCACCGTGGGCACCCTCGGCGGGGCGAAGATGGACACGCTGGCGTTGCGCGTCCTCGTCCCGCCGGCCGGCGACATGCAGTTCGCGAGCCCGCGCTTCTCGCCCGATGGGCGCCGGATCGCACTGTCGGTCTGGTTCGAAGGTGGCCGGCGCGACATCGTCCTCGTCGACGCCGCGAGCGGCGCGCCGAGCCGCCGCCTGACCTTCGACCGCGCCGAAGACGGCAACCCCGCCTGGAGCCCGGACGGCCGCTATGTCCTCTACGAATCCGACGCCGACGGCATCTCGAATCTCTACGCCTACGACCTCGCCGACGACCGCTACTTCCGGGTGACCCGAGTCGTCGGCGGCGCGTTTCAACCCGACGTCTCGGCCGACGGCAAGTGGCTGCTCCTGCGCGCCGCCTCCGGCAACGGCTTCGACATCTTCGAGATGCCGTTCGCGCCGGAGACCTGGACGCCGCAGGCCTACACCCCCGACCAGGGCTATGGGAGCGAGTCGGCGACAGCCGCCGCCGCCGATCGGTCGTGGGCCCGGTTCGAGTTTCCGGCCGCAGCGCCACGCGAGGCCGAGCCACCGCTGCCGCTCGCCGCCACCGAGACCGATCAGCCGTACTCGCCCTGGTCGTCGCTGTTGCCGTTCCACGACAACTGGAACCTGCAGCCGGTGCTCTACTTCCTGAACGGTGATCCCACCGCGTTGGTCTTGACCCAGGGCGCCGACGCCGTCCTCCACCATCGCTACGTGGTCGCCGCGAGCAGCAGCTACTACACCAAGCGCTTGAGCTTTGCGGCGAGCTACACCAACGACGTCTGGTACCCGACGCTCGCGGTCGGCGCGGCCGAGCAGGCCTACTCCTACGAGCTCGGCCGCTACCGGGAGGACCGCCTGACCGGCACCGCGTCGATCGCCTGGCCGGTCAAGCTGCGACACCTCCTGGTGTTGTCCTACACCAACCAGCGGCGGCGCGCCCTGACCACCGAGAGCGAGCGGGCGTTGGCGCTCGGTGATTTCGGCTGGGTCGAGCTCGGCTACCGCTACCGCTTCACGCGCCACTTCCCGTACTCGGTGGGCGAAGAGCACGGTGCGTCGTGGGCGATCGGCGGCCGCTGGTACGGTCGCGCCCTCGGCGCCGACTTCGACGAGGCGCTCGCGACCCTGGACGCGCGTCTCTACGTCAACAACCCGCTCTTCGACAACCAGGTGTTGGCGCTGCGCGCCGCGGGGGCGATGGCGCTCGGGCCGCAATACCACGAGAAGCTGGCGCTGGGCGGCGCGGCCGCGAGCTCGATCTTCACGCTGCAGACCGAGCTCGTCTATCCCTTGCGCGGCTTCCCGCTGGACTACGATCGCTACCCGGCCGGCACCGGCGTCGCCGCGCTCTACGTCGAGTATCGCCTGCCGCTCTGGCACGTGCAGCGCGGCCTGTGGACGCTGCCGATCTTGCTGCAGACCGTGCACCTGGCGCTGTTCACCGACGTCGGCAACACCTTCGGCGACGGCAGCGCGACCACCGTCAGACGCGCGTCGCGCGAGGCCTGGCGCGAGATCCGAGCGCCGCGGGCCGGCGCCGGCACCGAGCTGCGCGCCGACTTGAGCCTCGGGTGGATGTTCCCGCTGACGTTGCGGCTCGGGGTCGCCTGGCCGGTGCTGGAGCGCGGCCGGCCGCGAGCGGTGCGCTTCAACGAGGACAAGCAGATCTATTTTACGCTCGGCACGCCGATCTAAGGCTCGACGCGCAGCCCCGGCCGATTGGGCTTGGAGCCGCGCAACACGTCGACCGCCGCGCCGAGGCCGTCCAAGGTCAAGGAGAACATCGGGAAGATCTGACGAATCAGGCGGGTGCTCGCCGACTCCCACACCCCGATCGGCTCGGGGTTCAACCACACCGACGTCGGACACCGCGCCCGCAGCCGGCGCAGCCACTCGATCCCCGGCGCCGGCTCGCGGCTCTCGAGGCTGAAGCCATCCATCACCGCGGTCAGCTCGTAGGGCGACATCCAGGCGTCGCCGACCAGGATCACCGACCAGGTGCTGTCGAGCCCCTGCAACACCTCGCGGGTCGGCGGCCCCTCGAGCGCCGTCATGTCGGTGTACAGCCGACCGTAGACGCAGTTGTGGAACGCGTAGTGCTTGAAGGCCTTGAAGTGGGTCGCGGCGTGCGCCGCCGAGAATAGGCGCTCGCACAGGGCGACGTGCGGGTCCATCGAGCCGCCGACGTCCATCAGCAACAGCAGCTTCACCCGGTTCTTCTTCGGCGGCGCGAAGATCAACTCGAGCTCGCCGGCGTTCTTGGCGCACTTGTCGATGGTCGCCTCGACGTCGAGCTCCTCCGGGCCGCGGTCGCGGCCGAGCTGGCGGAGCTTCTTCAGCGCCGCCCCGATCTGGCGGGTGTCCAAGATCCGATCGTGCCGGAGGTTGCGGAAACGCCGCGACTCGGCGACGTAGACCGCGGACCGACCGGCGGCGCTGCCGCCGATGCGGATCCCTTGCGGGTTCTTGCCGCCGTGCCCGAAGGGCGAGGTGCCGCCGGTGCCGACCCAGTGGCTGCCACCGTCGTGACGCTCGCGCTGCTCGCGCAAGCGCTGCAACAGCTCCTCGCGCAGGGTGTCGAAGTCGAAGCGCTTCAGCGCCGCGAGCTCCTCGGGGGACAGCGCCCGCGGCAGGACCGGGTTCGCGAGCCAGCCCAACAGCTCGTCGGAGAGGTCGACGTGCGCCTCGACGCCGCGGAAGAACGTCGCGAACGCCCTGTCGTAGTGGTCGTAATCGCTCTCGCGCTTGATCCAGAGCGCGCGCGCCAGGTGGTAGAACACGTCGAGGTGGGCCCGCGCCAAGCCCTTGGACAGCGACTCGACGAGCGCCAGGTACTCGGTCAGCGATACCTTGAGGCCGGTCTCCCGCAGGTAGAGGAAGAAGTCGACGAACATCAGCGGCGCAGCGGGATGCGGCTGACCCGCGCCTCCTGGGCGGCGTCGACGTCCTGCTCGCGCTTCAAGAGCACGCCCAGGAACGGCAGCTCCTTGACCACCCGATCGGCGTCGAGCCCGCTCCGCGTCACCGCCGCGACCCAATCGACGAGCTCGCTGGTCGACGGCCGCTTGCGGATCGCGGGCTGTTCCCGCAGCCAGTAGAACGCGGTGAGGAGCTCGGAGAGCAGGTGCGCCTCGACCTCGGGGTGATGCACCCTGACGATCTCGGTCATCAGCTCGCGCTCCGGAAAGTCGATGTAGTGAAACACGCAGCGGCGCAGGAAGGCGTCGGGCAGCTCCTTCTCGTTGTTCGAGGTGATGACGACGACCGGGCGTTGTTTGGCCGCGACCGTCTCTCCGGTCTCGTCGACCGCGAAGCTCATCACGTCGAGCTCTTGCAGCAGGTCGTTCGGAAACTCGAGATCGGCCTTGTCGATCTCGTCGACCAGCACCACCTGTCGCGCTTGGGCGGCGAAGGCCCGACCCAGCGGCCCGAGCTTGATGTACTGGCGGATGTCGCGGATGTCGCGGTCGCCGAAGCGGGCGTCGTTCAGGCGCTGCACGGTGTCGTAGACGTAGAGGCCGTCTCTGGCCTTGGAGGTCGACTTGACGTTCCAGATCTGGAGCTCCATCGCCAACGCCTCGGCGATCGCGTGCGCCAGGCGAGTCTTGCCGGTGCCCGGCTCGCCCTTGATCAAGAGCGGCCGCTCGATATTCACCGCGACGTTGACCGCGTCGCGCAGCGCCGCGTCGACCAGATAGCTCTCGGTGCCAACAAACGTCTGCCTGTTCATGCCTTGCCTCGACCTTCGACTGGGCGTCAGCTGACCGTCTTGTATAACATGCGGTCACTCGCTTCCGCACGCCAGGAGAGCATCGATGCCGCCGACCAAGCTCCACCGTCCCTCCGGATCGAAGCGCCGCAAGCCGCAGCCCACCGGGGTGCACCACCTCGCGGTGCTGGTCCACGACCTCGCCGCCGCCGAGCGCTTCTACGTCCGCGTCCTCGGCCTCCGGGTCATCAAACGCTGGACGGACGGCGCCGGCGAGCCGCGCTCGGTCTGGCTCGCGACCGGCGGCGACGTCTTTGTCGCGATCGAGCGCGCCGCGAGGTCGGGGCCGACGCGGCATCCGCAGGCGCCAGGCTGGCACTGCCTGGCGTTGGCGATCCCTCCGAAGGAGCGGGATCGCTGGCGAGCGCGGCTACGGCGGGCCAAGGTCGAGGTCGCCCGCGAGTCGGCGTACACGCTCTACATCAACGACCCGGAGGGGAACCTGATCGGACTGTCGCATTACCCGGTCGCGGCGGCATAGTCAGAACTTGTAGCCCTTCTTCACCACGACGATGCCGGACTCGTCGACGTGGAAGCGCTTCTCGTCGGCGGCCCGGTCGTAGCCGATCTCGGTCCCCGCGGGGATGTCGACGCCCTTGTCGACGATGGTGCGGTTCAAGCGGCAGCGGCGGCCGACGTTGACGCCGTCGAAGAGGATCGACTCGTAGACCTGGCAGTACGAGTTGATCCGCACCCGCGGGCTCAACACCGAGCGGTGGATCCGACCGCCGGAGATGATGCAGCCTTCGCTGACCATCGACTCGGTGGCGAAGCCGACCCGGCCCTCGCTCGGCATGTCGTGCACGAACTTCGCCGGCGGCAGCGGCCGGTAGTAGGTGTGGATCGGCCATTCCATGTTGTAGAGGTTGAAGATCGGCGCGGTCGACACCAGGTCCATGTGCGCCGACCAGTAGGCGTGCAGGGTGCCGACGTCGCGCCAGTAGCCGCGCTCCTGCTCGGTCATCCCGGGGTGCTGGTTGCGACTGAAATCGTAGACGTAGACCGGCTCGTTCTGGAACAGCCGCGGCACGATGTCCTTGCCGAAGTCGTGTGACGACTCTTTGTTGGCGGCGTCGGCCGCGATGGCCCGGACCAGGACCTCGGTCGAGAAGATGTGGATCCCCATCGACGCCAGCGCCGCGTCCGGTTGGCTCGGCAGCGGCTGCGGGTCGGCGGGCTTCTCGCGATAACCGATCATCCGCCAGTGCTCGTCGACGGTGATGCAGCCGAAGTCCTTCGCCTGGGCGAGCGGCACCGGGGTCGCCGCCAGGGTCAAGGTGGCGCCCATCTCGCAGTGGAAGGCCAGCATCTCCCGCAGGTCCATCTTGTAGACGTGGTCGGCCCAGAGGATCGCGACGTAGTCGGGTCGCTCGTCGGTCAGCATGTTGAGGTTCTGATACAGCGCGTCCGCCGAGCCCCGATACCAGGTGGGGCCGAGGCGCTGCTGCGCCGGCACCAGCTCGACGAAGTTGTCGACCACCGTCGCCAGGTGCCAACCGCGCGACACGTGAGTGTTCAGCGAGTCGGACATGTATTGGGTCAGCACCTTGATCTTCAGGAAGCCGCTGTTGACCAGGTTGGAGAGCACGAAGTCCACGAGCCGATAGCGCCCCGCGAACGGCACCGCCGGCTTGGCGCGCTCGGCGGTCAGCGGCAACAGCCGCTTGCCGGCCCCGCCGGCGAGCACCATCGCCAAGACCCGCGCTGCATCCATGCGAACGCCCTCGTGGCCACAGCCAACGACCGGCCCCCCCCCGGGGCCACCGCAGACGAATGGCCCATTGTCGCGTGCGACGCGGACGGCAGCAACTATTCGGCAGAACGGATCTTCGAGCCGGGAGCGCCTGGACCTCGAGTCGGCCGGGGTCAACGTGGCCGCGTCATTGACCGGTCCAGGTACAAGACACCGATTCTCTGCCGTGCCCCCACGAGACGTCGGGGATGCAGTACGACTGGCTCGGCGACGCGCCGCTCACCCATTGGGTCGAGCCGTAGGCGCACCCGGAGGGGAAGTTCGAGCAGTCGGCAGCGCAGATCGTCATCTTCATGTTGCAGCCGCAGTCGCCGCTGGCATCCGAGCCTGGCGGTGAGCTCTTGCCGCCGGAGCAGCTCTGGCGGGCGCCGTTGCCGGTGCAGTAGTAGCCCACGCCGCACTCGTTGCATTTGTACGCCCCGGCGGTGCCGCCGGTGTTGGTGTAGTAGCCGGCAGCGCAATCGCTAACGCCGGAGTTGGCGTCCAGCGGGCAGTAGTTGCCACCGGCGGTGCAGGCGGTGCGGCTCGTGGCCCCGGCTTGGTCGACGTAGTAGCCGGCGCCGGAGTTGGCGCAAGACGACTGGCCGGTGGACGGCTGGTAGGTGCCGACGGCACACGCGTGCGGCGCGCCGTCGCCTGGACAGTACGCGCCGGCGCCGCAAAGAGCGCAGGTCGAGGCGCCCACGTCGCCTTGGGTGTCGGTGTAGGAGCCCGCGCCGCAGGGCGTCGGCGCGACGTTCCTCGACAGCGGACAGTAGCTGCCGGCCGAACAGATGCTGCGGGTGACAGCGCCGCTGCTGCCGACGTAGTAGCCGACCCCCGAATCGAGGCAGCCCGGCATGCCGGGATCTGGCTGGTAGGTCCCCGCCGGGCACGGGCCGGACGCACCGTCGCCGGCGCAGTAGGAGCCGGCGTTGCAGGCGACGCCCGCGAGATCGCCGGCGTCACCACCGGGATCGCCGGCGTCTGCCGAATCGACCTCGGTGCCCGGCTCGATGATGCCCGCGCCGTCGGGGGCTGCGGCACCGTCAGGGCCGCCGGCCGCGTCGCCCGGGCCGCTGCAACGCAGGCAACAGACACCCGCAGCGCAGGTCCACGGCGCCGGGCAGTCCGCGGCGGTGACGCATGGGATCAGAGTGGCGTCCACCTTCGTGACCTGCGCGCCGCAAGCACCGGCGACGCATCCCATCGCCGCGGCGACGAGCCGCGAGCCGCGGCGAGTCAGCGTCCGAGCCCCGACCGACGCTAGGTTGGCTCTGAGAGGCACATCGATCAGCATACTGGCCGAGCGCCAACCGTGCCAGCGTCAACTCCGCCTGGCGACGGCAACCGAAGGACGCTGTCGAGATCATCCCGTCTTCAAATGACGTAGTACAGGCCGGCCGCGCCGTTGCCGGGGTCGCGCTGGGTACAGCCGGCGCAGCGCACGCTCAACAGGTCGTACGCGTAACGGATCGCGAGCAGCGTACTCGTCTGGCGGACCGGCTGCTCGAGGAAGATGTTCGCCTCACCGAGCTTCGCGGCCAGCCCGCACTTCTTCATGGTTGCGATCATCTCGTGGCGAACGCCGCACAGCACCACGTGCACGCCGCGCGCCCGGAGGCGGTCGATGCAGCCCTCGAGCAGCCCCATCCCCACGGCGTCGGGATTGCGGGCCCGCTTCATGCGCAGCACCACGGCCTGGGTGTCGGCGGTCGCCCGGCGCTCGATGACATCCAGGTGCTGCTCGAGGCTGGCGCCGGCGCCGAAGTACATCTCGCCCTCGAGCCCGAAGACCAGCATATGGCCGCACACGCAGTCGCGCTCGAGCCGCTCGTGCACCGTACCGTCCGGGGTGACGACGAACTCGGCGAGCAGCATCTGGCCGGTGCGCGGCACCGCCAACAGAAACGACATCACGACGCCGATCAACACGCAGAACTCGATGGAGATCGCGAACGCGGCGATCGCGGTCACCGCGACGATGGCGGCGTCGAAGCGCGAGGCGTGCACGTGGTAGCGCAGGTCTTTGAAGCTCACCATCCGCAGCGCAGTGACCATCAACAAGCCCGCGAGCGCCGAGCGCGGGATGAACCGGGCGTACGGCGCGAACAACACCATGATCAGCGCCACCGCGCCGGCCGAGACGACGCCGGACCACTGGGTCTGCGCCCCCGCCTGCTGGTTGATGGCCGACCGGGTCAGCGAGCCCGAGCCCGGCATGCACTGGAAGAAGCTGCCGGCGAGGTTGGCGACTCCCTCGCTCAGGCACTGCTGGTTGAGGTCGAGGCGCTGCCGGGTCACCGCAGCGATCGCCTTGGCCATCGAGATGGCCTCCAACAGCCCGAGGAGCGCGATGGCGAGGGCGCCGCTGGCGAGCTCCCGCATCATCGCGAGGTCGAAGCGCGGCACGCGCAGCGACGGCAGCGCCGCTGGGATCTCACCCACCACCTTGACGCCTTGTCGATCCCAACCGAAGTGCGCGGTCGCCGCCGCCATCACGATCACCACGAGCAGCAGCTCCGGGAGCAGGCGCCAACCGAGCAAACCCTTGAGCCACCTGAGCGCCAGCACCAGCGCCACCGACGCCAGCCCCACGCCCAACGTCAGGAGGTGGACCGCGCCGCCCTCGGTCAGCGTCAGCCAGAACCGGTAGAGGAAGTGGTCGTGGGCGTCACCGACCGCGGTCAGACCGAGCAGGTTCTTCGTCTGATCGAGCACCAGCAGCAGGCTGGCGCCCGCGGTGAAGCCGACGATGACCGAGTGCGAGATGTAGCGCGTCAGATCGCCGATGCGCACCAAGCTGATGCCAAGCTGGATGGCGCCGACCAAGAGCCCGATCAACATCACCGTTTGGATCTTGTCGTCCAAAGCCGCGATCCCACCGACGGCGCTCAAGACCGCGATCGAGATCGCGTTGGTGGGCCCGTTGATGAGCTGCCGCGACGAGTCGAGCAAGGCCCCGACCGCGGTCATCACCACGGCGGTGTAGAGGCCGTACTGAACCGGCAACCCCGCGATCATCGCGTAGGCCATCGCTTGCGGCACCGCCACCGCGGCCACCGACAGTCCGGCCACCACGTCCGCCCGCGCCGCGGCAAAGGTGTAGCGTCGCAGCGAATCGAGCGCCGGGATCCGGCGGAGCAGGGTCACCTGCAAGCGGGAGACAACACGCGTCGCGGACAAGGACACCCCAGGGCTGGTGGCGGCGTATCGCCGGCCGGGAGTCTCGTGAGCCCAAGGCCAAAGCACCGCGCCGCAGACAGCGAAGTGTAGCGTAGCGCCGCGCGCCTGAAAATACCCGCGGCGGTGGGCTTCACGGCAGGCCGGCGGACCCGTCGCCCGCCGTCACCTCCGATGCGGGCGTGCGCCGACCGGGGAGAGCACCCGGGCCAGCGCCATGTCGTGCGTCGTGATGTGGAACTTGAACCACAACAGCAGTCGACCGCCGGCCCACAGTCGGAACTTCTCGGTCAGCCCCTTCTTGACCACCTCGGCCTCGAACCTGGTGACGTCGCGGACGAACGACGCGTGCGCTTCACGGTGCTCGGCGGCGGCCTGGTACCGATGCTCGGCCATCAGCTGTTCTTCGAAGGCGAAGTGGGCGACGACGCGGGCCTTGGCGACGCGCAGCGAGGCGCGCACCGCGGCGACGTCGCTCTGATCGAGAGCCAAGAGGAGCTCCTGCAGACCGCTGACGACCTCCCGGTGGTCCCGGTCCATCGGCACGAAGCCGGTCTCCATGTCGCGGGTCCAACGCAACGCCATGTGCCTTCCTGCCCCCGGTCAACGACCGGTCGCGAATCATGCCCGCCAACCCCGGCCCGCGGCAAGGGCGCCGACCGCAACGGCTGCAGCGGCGTGGATCCGATGTAGCGCTGCGGCCGCGCCTCGTCAGAGCTGCTCGAACACCTTGACGGTCTTCTTCGCTTCCACTTTGACCCGCACCTGTTTGGCCGCGCCGGTCGCCGGGTTGGAGAGCGTCAGCTGGTAGCTGCCGGGCTTGAGCGCCAGGCACTTGATCGGCGTGGTACCGAGCTTCTTGCCGTCCAGGAGCACGTCGGCCCACGGCTCGACGACCACCGCGACACACCCGGTCACCTCTTCGGCAGCGGCGGGCGCGGCACCAGGCGCGGCCGCCTCTGCGCCTCTGGCTGCCTTCTTGCGCCCCTTCGCCCCTTTCGCTGCGGCCTTGCTCATCGGCGGCGGTGCGCCCGCATCGGTCGGTGCCGCGACGGTGGTGGCGGCTGGCGCCGGCGTGGCGGGCGGGGACGGGACGGGGGCGGCTGGCTGGAGCGCAGCGGCCGGCGCCGTGGTGACCGGCGGCGTGATGGGTGGGGCTGGCTCATGCCGGCCGAACGCCAGGTAGAGGCCGGCGCCGACGCCGGGCAGGATCGCCAGCGCCAGGATGAGATCCCGCAGCCACGGACGCCGGGCCGGGATCGGGATCTCTACGGACTGCAGATCTTGGCGCAACGAGCCGCTCCCGGCCTCGGCCCGCAGCCGCGCCGACTCGCTCATCGGATCCAGACCGACGGTCGGCACCTGGGCGTCGAAGTCGGCCTTCACCCCCGGCAGCGGCCCGCCGCCGTCCCCGGGAACCCGGGTCGGCAGAACCTGCTCGGTGTGAATGTCGGCGTACTTCTTGAACCGATCGCTGCGCACATCGCGCTCGAAGTCCAGTTGACGAACGAGCCGAGCCAGGCCCTGCGACGTGTAGCCCTTGTCGACGTCCGAGAGCGCGTGCGCCAGGGCCTGCTCAAGCTCACCGGCGCGCGCGAAGCGCGCTTCCCGATCCGCGGCCAGCGCTTTGAAGAGCGCCGCTTTGAGGCTCGGCGGCATCGGCGCCCCGGTGCCGAGGGTCTCGAGCGGCGGCACTTCGGCGAGCTGCACCAGGCGCAGCTGCTCCATCGGGTTGGCGCCGGTGAAACAACGCCGCATCGCCAGCATCTCGTAGAGGACGATCCCCAACGAGAAGATGTCGGTGCGCCGGTCGAGGGAGGTGCCGCGCGCTTGCTCCGGCGACATGTAGCCGAGCTTGCCTTTGATGAAGCCGGCCTCGGTCTGCTGCTCCGCGGCCGCGCCCGCCGCCTTGGCGATGCCGAAGTCGATGAGCTTCACCGAGCCGCTGGTGTCGATGAGGATGTTCTGCGGGCTGATGTCGCGGTGGATGATCCCGAGCGGATTGCTCATGGTGTCCACCTTGTCGTGCGCGTAGTCGAGGGCGCGACAGACCTGCATCGCGATGAAGATCGCGTCCGGAGTCGGCACCGGCTGGTTGGACTTCAAGCCGGCGTTCAGGACCTTCGACACCGAAAGGCCGTCCACGTACTCCATCGCCAGAAAGAAGTGGCCCTCGAGGTGGCCGAACTCGAAGACCTGGGCGATGTTCGGATGCACGAGCCCAATCGAGATCCGGGCCTCGTTGATCAGCATCTTCTCGAAGTCGTCGGCGCCCTCGTGCTTGGTCAGGATGCGCTTGATCGCAAAGTAGCGCTCGAAGCCCTTGGCGCCCGCCTTGGCGAGAAACACCTCGCCCATACCGCCGGCCGCCAGCCGCTCCAGGAGGATGTATTTTCCGAAGAGTGACGGCGTGACGCGACCTCGGGCGCCACGATAGCATCTTTGCCGGCGTGGTTTCGAGGCCTACAGGCCGAGGGTATAGATCTCCACCTGAGCGGTCGCCTCGGTGCCGGTGAATCCACCGACCGCCCACACCCACACCCCACGCACCGCGGTGGCCTGGAAGGCGCGGGGCCCGGACAACGCGCCCTGCTCGGAGAAGTCACCGCCGGCGGCAGCGGCCGCGGCGGAGAACTGCGCGCTCAGCACGAAGCGCTCGGCGGCCTTGGTCGGCGGGCTCGCCACGTCGGCGCTGGTGTGACCGCCGAAGATCAGAGCGCTGCCGTCGGGGAGCGCGGCAACGCCATGCCCGACAAACCGCGGGGTGTGGATCGCGGCGCTGACGTCGACGAACCCGTCATAGGGCAGCTCGACGGGCGACGACGAGGCGCGGAACATCTCGGCGCCGCCGCCGGCGCAAGCCGGGCTACCGTCGCCGACGATCAGCGTCGACGCGAGGATGCCGCCCACTTGGAGCCTTGCAGCCACCGGGCCGAGGCGGGCACAGCGCATCGTCGCCCGAGCGCCGTTGTAGGTCGGGGGATCGGCGTCCAGGTCGTAGGCGACGAGGCTGGCGACGTTGTTCGGCAACGACATCGCGCTCTTCACCGCGGCCCCGCTGGCGTCTTCGCCGCCGGCAACGATGACCTCGTCGATGCCGTTGTCGAGGCGGAACGCCATCGCATGGACCGTGGGCCTCGGGAGCGTCACCCGACCCGCGATCGTCACCCCGCCGGGCGCAAACGACAACACCTCGGCGTCGGCGATCGGGGTGAGGTCGCCGCTGCCGTGGCCGGCGGCGAGCACCACCCGGCAGTCCCGCGTCGCGTAGGCGGTCGCGCCGGCACGCGGTGTCAGCGCCAACGACAGCTTGGTGAACGCGCCGCCGCTCGCGAAGCCCGCCGCTTCGAAGAGGTAGGCATCACCGAGCGCGGCGCCGGCCTCGTCTCGTCCCAAGGCCACGAGGATGGCGTCGCGATGCGGGCAGGCGGGGCCGAAGCCGGTTGCCAGCGCCAACGCGACGTGATCGACTCGGGGCGGCGGCACCGTGCCCCAGGCACCACAGTCGCCGCTCGCCACACCGCCGCTGGTGGCGGTGCAGTGCTGATGGGCGAAGCGATCCAACCACTCGATGAGATCAACGAAGCCGGTCGCTGCCAGAGGCGTCCCGAGGCCGGCGCCACCGACGACGAGCAGCGCCGTCGGCCCCACCGCGGTCGCGGTGTGGAGGAAGCGCGCCCGGCTCAGGTCGACACCGAGGGGAACGAAGCCGCCGAGCTTGCCGATGACAATCGGGAGCTTGACCGTCCCCGCGGCGTCGGCGGCCGCGAGGTCCACCGGGTTGCTGCGACCGCCGACGTAGGCGCCGTCGGTGACGACCGGCTGGCCGCCGTAGTCATAGGCCTGCAGCGTCGCGGTCACGATGCCCTCGACCGGCAGATCGGTAGGCGCCGCCGGGACGAAGCTCAACGTGCTGCTGCCGGCGTCGTAGTTCAACGCGTAGGTGTAGCTCTCGCCGCCGACGCTCAGGACCAACGAGAACCAGGCGAGCGTGCTCAAGTGAAGCGCGTTGCGGTCGGCGAACACCACCTGGATCGACAGGTCTCGGTTGGTGCCGGGCACGTGGGTCGTGGCCCTCCCGCAGGCCACCGTCATCGAGGCCGCCAGCGCCAGCGCCTGCAGCCGCGACCTCACGGGAGGAGCTCCGCGGTGACCCGGAGCTGACTCGGATCTTGGATCACGCCGACGCCGCGATCCCGGAGCAACACGTACGCCACGACTACGCCGCTAAGCGCCGCCACCGCGACGCCGGTCCACAGCCACGGTGACCGCACCACGCTCTGCTGCCCGGGTGCTCCCGCGGTGAGCCCCGTGACCCCCGGCGCCGGCTCCGACGCCGCGGTCAGCGTCGACGGCGGCGGCGCTGCGATCCCCAAGAGCTGCTGGTCGAACGCCACGCTCAACCCCTGCAGCGTCACTCCCGACTCGCCCAGCGAGACGACCTCCACCGGCGCGGTCGCGGGCTGACGGTTGAGGGCCGCCAGGCGGTTGAGCATCGTCGCGAAGACCACCCCCGCCCGGTCGAGGCCCGCGGCGCTGACCCCGACGATCGCCTGTGGCGGCTCACTTGCCAAGATCGCAAACAAGCCGTAACCGCCTTTGATCGGCGCGAGCCCGACCACCAGGGCCGCGTCCGCGCCGACCTCGTTCGCGAGCCGGCGAGCGACCGCCAGCGCCTCGGTGCGCCGCGCTCGGCCCTGCGCTTCCAGCTTCAGGTCGTCGACGAGCTCATAGGCCCGGGCACGCACCAGCGTCTCGGCGAGCTTGATCTTGCCCCCGGCCACCGCCTCGACCCGGGCGCTCCACGCTCCATGACCTTCGGCCATGATCTGCACCAGGTGCGGACCTTTGCGCAACTCGAGAGTCGTCGGGGTCTCGCCGACCATCAGACCGTCGACGTAGACCGCAGCCCCGGCCGGCCGGACCTCGACCGCGACCTTGGCGCCGGGCTCGGCGAACGCGCGGGTCCTGGCATCCCCGAACGCCGCCACCAGGGCCGGCGGATAGCGCCGTGGATCCAAGCCGGTCCCGGGTCGCAGGCTGACCGCCTTGTCGAGCGCCGCTGCGGCGAGCGCCGGCTCCTCCATGGCCAGATAGACCCCGGCGAGCGCTACCTGCACGTCGCTCAGGCCCTGGGCGTCGCCGAGCTCTTCGAGCCGCCGATCGAGCGCATCGATCACCGCGTTGTAGAGCTGCACCGCCTTGGTGTAGTCGAGCTCGCGGCTCGCCGTCCGCGCCTTCTGCAACTGCGCGCTGATCTCCGGCGGCACCGGCTTCGGACCCGGCACGCCGGCCTCGAGCCGCCAACGTCGTACTTCGAATGGCGCGCGCGCCAGCGCTGCCTCCAGCATCTCGCCGGCGCGGACAAGCACGTCTGGTGGCGCGACCGTGGCATCGATGCCGACGAGCGAAACGACCGGCGGCACCACGACCCTGGTGACCTCGGCGGCGCGGACTGGAACGGCAGCCGACACCGAAAACGCGCAGACGGCGGAGATCCCCGCGAGCCAGACCCGGCGCATCGGTGGCAGTATACGACAATCCCGGTCACCGACCTAAGTATTGCGCGCCACCCGACTCGGGCGACCTCGCCCCGGAAACGACGGCGGGCGCTACGCGCTGCTCGGCGCGAATTCGGCAGGTCACAAGAACGCTGCTATACTCGCCACTGATCGATGCGGCCGATACCGACATAACCTCGCCGCCCTGGAGTCGATGATGCGCTGCTCAACAGCAGGTCTCATCACCGCGGGCATCGTCGCCGTCACGACCAGCGCGACGACGGCTCTCGCACAGGCACCGACTGTCACGACCAACCCCGCGACCACCGTCTTGGCGACGGCCGCGAGCGTCAGCGCCCAGGCCGACGCCCACAACGACAGCACCTTCGGTTGGCTGCGATTCTCCACGACCAACCCCGGCACCTGCAATGATACCTTCGGCACGCGCCTGCCGACAGGGGGTGAGCCCGATCTCGGCAACGGCTACACCTGGGTCGACTGTCCCAACGGCGGCTGGTGCGGATTCATCTCGAATCCCGGCGACTGCAGTTGCAGCGGCTGCTGCGAATGCTTCGTTACCAACAACGACTGCCTCGACGCCTGCGGCGCCGATTGCTACGACGGCGGCTACACCGCCGGGCCGGATCCCGTCTTGTGGAGCGAGACGCTGACCGGCCTCGACCCCGACACCACCTATTACTACTGCGGCCTCGCCCGGAACTCGAGCGGCACCTCGGTGGGAACTGTCCGGTCGTTTACGACCATGGCGACCGCAGTACCGGTCGTCACCTCGCAGATAGCGATGGTCGCCGCCACCGTCGTTCAATTCGGCGGCAGCGCCAACCCCAACGGCTTGGACACCACGGCCTGGTTCCGCTATGCGACGACCGATCCCGGGACCTGCAACGACAGCTTCGGGACCAGAGTGCCGGCGACTGGCGGCAACGCCCTCGGCAGCAGCCTGACATCTCAGGGGTACTCTCAGGTCGCCACCGGGCTCGTCGCGCAGACGGCGTACTACTACTGCACCCTCGCTCAAAACAGCGCCGGCACCGTGGTCGGCACCGTGGCGACCTTCACGACGCCGGCCGCTGGAACTGCGACCACGGCGGCGGCGACCAATCTGTTGACCGCGACTGCAACCCTGAACGGGCAAATGAACGCCAACGGCACCGCCACCTGGGCCTGGTTCCGTTACGACACCAGCGACCCCGGCACCTGCAACGACACCTTCGGGACCGCGTCCTACACCAGCGGCTACGCCGCCGACAGCACGACCCACAACTACGCGGTGACAGTGCGTTCGTTGCTGCCGGCGACCACCTATTACTACTGCGCGGTCGCCTCGAACATGGGGGTCGGTGCCTACTTCGGAGGCGTCATGAGCTTCACGACCCTCCCCGCGGTGGCGCCGACGATGACGACGCTGGCGGCGACGGACGTGAGAACCACGCGCGCGACGCTGAACGGCGAGGTGAGCCCGAACGGCGGCGCGACCCGAGCGATGTTCCGCTACTCGACGACCGACCCCGGCACCTGCGACGACACGTTCGGCGCGGCGACCGGCTACAGCCTCTGGGAGGACTCCGCAGTCCACGGCTACTCGATGGTCATGTTGGCGCTGGCGCCGGCGACCACCTATTACTTCTGCGCCGTCGGCTCGAGCCCGAGCGGCGTCGGCCTCGGCGGCGTCCTGTCGTTCACGACCGCGACCACCTCCCCACCGACGGTGACCACCTTGCCGCCGGCGGCGTACGGCTTCAACTGGGTCGGCTTCATGGGCAAGGCGAACCCGAACGGCGACCCGACCACGATCTGGCTGCGATACTCGACCACGGACCCCGGCGCCTGCAACGACGCCTTCGGCACCAAGATCCCGAGCGGCGGCTATAACATCGGCCAAGGGACCACCGAGATCGCGACGGCGCAGTACGTCTCGAGCCTGCAGCCCGCGACCACGTACTACTACTGCGCGGTCGCCGAGAACGTCGGCGGGAAGGGATTCGGCAGCCTGGCGACGGTGACCACGCCGCCGGCGCCCATCCCCGCGATCGTCGGCGATCCGACGACCGCGATCCTCGGAACCAGCGCCACGCTGCACGCCCACGCCGACGCCTTCGCACAGGACACCTTCGCGTGGTTCCGCTACGACACCGCGAGCCCCGGCGCCTGCAACGACAGCTTCGGCACTCGACTGCCGGCCACCGGCGAGCTCGCGCTCGGCAACGGCTACTGGTGGTCGGACGACCCCAACTGCGATTGCGACTGCTACCAATGCGACGGCTACGACCCGGTGGCCTGGTCCGCCGACGCGACCGGCCTGAGCCCGGGCGTGACCTACTACTTCTGCGGCATCGCCAAGAACGCGTGGGTGACTGGTTTCGGCGACGTCCAAACCTTCACCACGCTGGCGTTCCCGACGGTCACGACGTTGACCGCGACCGCGGTAGGCGCGACCGCCGCGACCTTGAACGGCAGCGCCAACCCCAACGGCGACGCGACCACCGCCTGGTTCCGCTACGCCGCGAGCGACCCCGGCGCCTGCAACGACAGCTTCGGCACCCGCATCCCAGGCTCGCTCGGGACGGCGCTCGGAAGCGGCACCAGCGCCCAGAGCTTCAGCCAATCGCTGACCGGCCTCAGCCGCGCGACGACCTACTACTTCTGCGCGATCGCGCAAAACGGCCTCGGGCTGAGCGTCGGCAGCGTCCAGTCGTTCACCGCCGGAGGTGCGACCGGCGACGGCTGCGCCGCGGCCGGCGAATGTCAGACCGGCAACTGCGTCGACGGCGTCTGCTGTGACGATCCCTGCAACGGCACCGACCTCACCGACTGCCGGGCGTGCAGCGTCGCCGCCGGCGCGACCGTGGACGGCGCCTGCGAAGTGCTCCAGGCGAGTCACGAGTGCCGCGCGGCCACCGCGGCCTGCGACGTCGCCGATCACTGCAGCGGCACCACCGCCACGTGCCCGGCGGACGAGATCGCCTCCGCGGGCACTCCTTGTCGTTCGGCCATCGATGCGTGCGACGCCGCCGAGGTGTGCGACGGCACGAGCACCGCGTGCCCGGCGGACGCCGTCGCCGATTCGACGGTGGTCTGTCGGGCGCCGCTGTCGGCCTGCGACCCCCTCGAGCACTGTGACGGCGCGACGCTCCCGTGTCCCGCCGACGTCACGACGACGCCCGGCCTGGCCGTCGAAGAGAACGCGGTCGCCACCGGCGCGGTCGGCGTGGCATACGCCTACAACGACTCCGGACGGGTGTCAGTGACTGGGGCCGTCACGCCGCCGCGGTTCTCGCCGTGTCCGAGCACGGTCAGCGCGGTGCCGACCTTCAAGGTGGACGAGCAGACCGGGCTCGTCGACTGGGTGCCGACGGTCGCGGGTGCCACCGATCTCTGCGTCCGGGCCCAGGACGACTGCGGCTCCGACACCTACGAGTTCACCGTGGTCGTCAGCGCCGCCGCCGTTTCGCCGCCGGTCGCGCACATGGAGATCGCACCGCAGCTCGCGCGTCCGAACCAAGCGGTGAGCTTCAACGGCTCCGGGAGCACCGCCGACCCGCGCACCTTGATCGTCAGCTACGACTGGACCTTCGGTGACGGCGCCGCCGCGGCGGGCGTCGCCACGACCTACGCCTATCCGCTGGCCGGCAGCTACATCGCCCGCCTGCTGGTCCGCGACGGCTTCGGAGCCGCGGACACCGCCGAGGCGCCGTTGTTCGTCGGCGACGCCCAGTGCCCGACGCCGCCGCTGGTCCGCATCGAGGCCGATCGCCTGACCGGCAGCGAGTCCCTCGAGGTCCACTTTGATTGCCTGGTCGACGGGGTGGTGAGCTACAGCTGGGACTTCGGTGACGGCGGCACCTCGGCGGAGCGGGCGCCGGTACGAACCTTCGGCCCCGGACGCTTCCGGGTCCGACTGGCGGGCGCCGATGCCGCCGGCTGCACCGGCTACGACGCGGTCCAGGTGGTGGTCGAGGCCGGCGGCCCGCAACCGCCGGTGTGTCGCGCCAGCGTCGCGCCCTCGGGCGGACCGGCGCCGCTGACCGTCACGTTCTCGGCGGTGTTCGTCGACCCCAATCCCGACGGCGCGGTGGTGGCGGCCGACTGGGTCTTCGATGACGGCTTCACCACCAGCGAAGCGCAGTTCGTCCGCACCTTCCCCGAGGCCGGCTCGGCGCACGCAACGCTGCGAGTCGAGGCCAGCTCCGGCCTCACGTGCCTGGACACCGTGGAGGTGACGGTGCAATCACCGGCGGGCGAAACCCCGCCCAAGATCTTGTCGATCGCCAACGTCGCCGCGAGCTGCGACGGGCCCTACGACTACTCGAGCGCCAGCGCCAACCGCGTGGTGGTCCGCGGCACGCCGCCCATCACCTGGAGCCTCGGCAAGACCGTCGGCACCACGCTGCTCGGCGCCCCCGCGGGGATGACCGTCGACCCGACGACCGGCCTGGTGCGCTGGCAGCCTGGACCGCCGGCCAAGACCGAGCACGTCGTCATCGTCGCGAGAAACAGCGCCGGCGTCGCCGAGCAGAGCTTCGACGTCGAGGTCGCGTGCGCGACGGCGGTGACCGGCAACGGTGACCAGGGCTGTGGCTGCCACACCGGCGGCGCCGCGAGCGGCGTCCTGCTGAGCGTGGCGTGGTTGGTGGCTGCGTGGCGCCGGCGCCGACGCTAGCGGCTCAGGCGAGCAGCGCCGCGGTTCAAAACGCCGGCAGCCGTCGCCCGAGCGCCGTCACCACCGGGTGGCGATGACAATCCACCAGGTGGTCGTTCACCATGCCGACCGCCTGCATGAAGGCGTAGACGATCGTCGGGCCGCAGAAGCGGAAGCCGCGGGCTCTGAGATCCTTGGCGAGCGCCCGGCTCTCTTTCGATTCCGCCGGCAGCTGCCGGAGCCGCCGCCGGTGGTGCACGATCATTTCGCCGTCGACGAAGCTCCACAGGTAGCGCGCGAAGCCGCCCTGCTCTTCCACCACTCGGAGGTAGGCGCGGGCGTTGGCGACCGACGCCTGGATCTTGGCGCGGTTCCGGACGATGCCGGCGTCGGCGTTCAGCGCGGCGAGCTTCGCCGGGGTGTAGCGCGCCACGCGCGCCGGCTCGAAGCCGTCGAACGCCCGGCGGAAGGCGTCGCGCTTTCGCAGCACGATGATCCACGACAACCCGGCTTGGAAGCCGTCGAGGACGAGCTTCTCGAACAGCGCCCGATCGTCGGTCTCCGGGACGCCCCACTCGTCGTCGTGATAGCGCACGTAGATGGGATCGGTGCCGCACCAAGGACAACGGCGGCGCGCTGCGGCGCTTCCGACGCGGTGTGCCGCGGTGCTGCGACTGGGCAGTGGTGGACGCATGATCGTCGCCTTGATACATTTTCGACACCCAGGCAAGTATGAAGATACACGGGAAGAAGATCGCCGGCGGTCACGAGGCGCGCGCTCTCAAGAACGCGACGCATGGCCGCCAACGCTCTACGGCTCAAGAGTCCCGCGACGTCGTGCCGGCCGTGGAGGCTCCGCTGCCGGTGGTCGACAGGGTGATGGCCGCCGCGATGCAGACCGACGGCAGCGCGGGGGCGCTACAACACCGGGCGAAGCAGGCCGGCGCGAAGGGCAAGGTTCACTTCCCCGGGGAGATCGCCGCGGTCCTAGGCGCGGCCAAAGGCCGGAGGGAGGACGGCGTGATCGCGGCGAGCGGCGCAGGCCAGGTGGACACCAAGAGCGACCGCGAGGTCGAGATCAAGCTGGAGCTGCATGGCGCGACCGAGGCGAAGGCGCTCGTCGCCCTGTTGGGCGCGCCGCAGGCGACGCTCGCTCAGGTGAACGTGTACTTCGACGCCCCCGATGGTTCCTTTCGGGCGCGCGGCTGGGGGGTGCGGGTCCGCAAGGAAAACGACGCGGTGGTCCTGACCCTGAAGGCCAACCAGAAGAGCATTGGGGAGTTCCTCGACCGCAACGAGTGGAACGGCGACGTCGACAAGGCGGCGTGGGCGGACATCTCGACCGGCCACAGGGCGGTGGGCGCGCTCGTCGACGCGCTGGCCAAAGAGCGAGGCATTCCGATCCCCGCAGAGCTGTCGCTCGCGAGCTTGCAGGCGCTCGGCTCGATCGAGACCGTACGCCAGGTGTTCACGCTCCCCGGCGACGGCGCGCCGGTGCACCTCGAGCTCGACCGGACGACGTACCAGGACCGCTCCGTCATCCACGAGGTCGAGGTCGAATCACCGGCGAGCGATATCGACCGGACGCGGGCGCGGCTCGCGGCGTTGTTCGCTGCAGCCGGGATCGAGTGGCGGGTGTCGAAGACCACGAAGCAGGCGCGCTTCCACGCGATCCGCAAGGCCCTCGCCGGTCCTGCCGGTCGGTGACCAGCCGAGCCCGCGGCTGGGCGGCGTGCTGGCCTTCGACGCCACGCGTGGCCGAACCGTGCTCTTCGGTGGCGGCGCGTTTGGCCCCGCGGGCCTGTCGTTCCCGAACGACACCTGGGAGTGGGACGGCCTGACGTGGACGAAGATGGCTGCACCTCCGGCACCTCGAACTGTGGCTAGGCGAGAACTGGCCGGGTGGGTGGACCCTCGCCCAACGCGATCACGCCGAGGGGCGCTACATGCGGACACTACGGACCCTCGCCCTCGTGCGGCGGCTGCCGGTGGCACCGCTCGCCGTCAACGTCGATGCGCGGCAGGTACATATGCGTGAGTCACGTCAGGGCGCGAAGGGCGCCGCAGCGCCGCAGCTCAACGGCGCCAGTTCTACTCGGTTGTCAGCGGGCGAAGGATCGCGGGAACGGCTTGCTCGAAAACCTTGATCAGCAGGTCTTGGCGGCCCCAAGCCTTCCCGGTTAGTCGCAATAGTGGGCGGCTGTTGCGCACGTCGATCACTTTGAACGCCGCGACGTAGGTTGAGCCGACCATGTTCACGGAGATGGCGAGCACGCCGTGGACACCCAAGGCTCCGGCAATCTCGGCCATGCAAGACACATTGTCATTGCAGCCAAGAAGGTTCTTCTGTTTCTCGAGACTCAGCATCGCGTTGATGTCCGAGGGACCACTAGTCTTCAAGGACGGAAACGATGCCGCCGCGGTCAGCGCGACCTCCGTCAGCCCATCGGCAAGCCCCGGCGCTAGACCGGCGCCTTTGACGTTGAGCACCGCGAGTTCCACGATCCCCGCCTCGGCTGCGTCTTCGCCGCCGACTGGATCGCCGACCTCAATCCCAGCCTCGACGCGATCTTCGGAAGCCGACT
Organism: Deltaproteobacteria bacterium; assembly: GCA_016218825.1. Classification (GTDB taxonomy): domain Bacteria; phylum Myxococcota; class XYA12-FULL-58-9; order XYA12-FULL-58-9; family XYA12-FULL-58-9; genus JACRCV01. Next base: position 35,754 of record JACRCV010000082.1, on the reverse strand, counting down.
GCGTTTGAGCCTCGGTGCGGTCGGCGGACCGTTCTCCGGGGGAGGCCAGGGTGGTGGTTGCTGCGGTTTTGGGGGTGTTCGTAGTGATGGGGGCATCACCCTTGCACCAGACCTCGAAGGTCCGAGAGTCGACGAACGCTCCGGAGAGGAAGTACAGCAGCGCCCCGTGCCGGCCTTGCCGCTGGGTGACTTGAGAAACGCCGTGGGGACAGGCCTTATCGAGAGCCACCGTTTCGTTGTCGCCGAAGCCGACTACAAACATGCGGTTGGTCTCTCGTGCCCGATACATCGGCCCGCGCTGCGGATCGAGGTTCATCCGAATCCGGTAGCAACCCGCGGACGGCAAGAGAGCAGCACCAAGAACACCGATCGACACCAGCTCTTGAACCCCGCGCTTCATGGCGAGCCCTCGCCGCGCCTGCCCCCTGACGCAGCCGCAGCGCACCAGACCTCGATCGTAGTGGGCGAGTACGTGCCCAGCGTCAAGATCGAAACGATCCCGTTGCCCAGAGTATGGCTGACCTCGACGCGAGCGACGCCTTGAGGACATATCTCCGCCAGCTCCAGCTCGTTCTCACCCACCAACCCGCCGAAGAAGTAGTCATTCCAATGGGACACTGGCTGCTGCACACGCGGGGCCCCGGTGGCGTAGGTCATCGAGTAGCAACTCCATCCGGCTGCTGCTGCCACTATCGTTGCTGCAACGATCGGACGGATGTTCACGATGTCGAGCCCCCGAAGACTCCGCGCGTCTAGCACAGTCGCCGCACGACGACAACCTGGGTGGATGAGCGGTGGATGAGCGGCTAGCGGCGGTAGGGCCCGGCGGCCAGGCATGACGCCAATGGTGCGCGGCGTCTCGACGAACTGTCAGATCGCCGTATCAAAGTATGTCCCAGCGGCACCGGGCCCGATCACCCGGTGAACGGCTCGGCTTCCGAGAGTGCGGCGACACCCGCCCTCGGAGCCGGGCCGGCCGCAATGAGGTGTCGCGATGGGCAGAGAATAGCCGCCGGGGACAAGCAAGCCCTGAACAGTGCGGTCGGATTCTACCAGCGGCAGCTAGAACGGGTCATGCGCAGACGCCAGCGACATTCGCTGCCGTCGGCGGACTTCAATCGAATCCTCGATGCGGTCGAGCGCGTGGACGTTGAAGCGCGACGACTGCGGGACGATTCACTCACGCTGGCCGTAGAGCACCTTCACTTACGTCTGGAGGGCTACCGCCCGAGGTCCCGTCGGCCAGTGAATGAGGCCGTTGCTCTTGCCTCCGACCTGGCTGCCGACCTCCACGCGCACTTCGGCTTCAGTCAGGCCAAAGCGCGTGCCCGTGCCGTGGCTGTGGTCCCAGGCGGTCCGTTCGCGGTAACGGCCGAGGCGATCCGCCAGTTCGAGAAGAAACGCCGAAGAGGGTGAATTGCCCCCCCGATTCACCATCTGCCGGGGCGCGAACCGTAACGCTACCGTCGGCATCGGAGGTCACCGATGTCCGACAAACCTACGTGCATCCGACTGCTCACCCCAACCGAGGTTACTGATCGCTGGGCTGTCGAGCCTGAGACCGTCCGGCGCCTTATTCACTGGCTGCGGTTCTGATCGGGTGCCGAGCCCGGGTGCACCCTGAAGTGGTCGCGGCTTACGAGGCGGAGAACCGCCCTACGGGGCCCGAGCCCGCCGGTCCACCGGTCACTGACAGTCCGCGGCGCCGAGGCCGGCCGTGACCGCCGTGACCGTCGCCGTCATCCGCCTTGACCGTGGACACCTTTGTGTGTACAAAGGAGACATGAAGCGGCGAGAGCTCGAAGGTCGCCTCAAGTCGTTGGGGTGGCGCTTTCTCCGCCACGGCGGGAGCCACGACATATGGACCGACGGCCAAAACGAGACCTCGATCCCCCGCCACAACGAGATCAAGGAAGGCACGGCGCGCGGTATCCTCAAGTACGCCCTGACGTGCCGGGGGCCGAGCGGCAGAGAGGGTTGACATGCGAGTCCACGGCAGCCTGAAGCGGTCCGGGAGATGGTGGGAGGCCGAGATCCCCTCGATGGGCATCTACACCCAGGGCAAGAGCCACGCGGACGCGCTCCGCATGGTGGCCGACGCAATCGAATCTCTGGTGAACAAGCGTGGTTTTCGCGTCGACGTGCATCCGATCGGGCGCCACGAGCTCACGGTCGGCGCCAAGGATGGCGCGGTCTGGCTCCCCTTCGTCTTGAAGCGCATGCGAACGGCGGCGGGCCTGACGCTCGCGGAGGTGCGCGATCGTCTCCACGCCAAGTCGCGGAACACCTACGCGCGCTATGAGCAAGGCGTGTCCGAGCCGACCCTGACGAAGCTCGAGGAGCTGTTGCGCGTCGTCGCGCCGGCGGCCGAGGTTGTCCTGACCGAGGCCGCGTAGGGGGTCGCCATGGCATTCGCCTTTCGCAAACGCCCTACAACCGAAGGTTGGTCGGGGTGGTGGGATTCGAACCCGCGGCCCCTAGCTCCCAAAGCTAGTGCTCTACCAGGCTGAGCTACGCCCCGACCGCGGAGCCTTCGTAGTACGCCGGCCACCGACTTTCAAGGGTGGCGCCCCTCGCCCGCTGCTCGCCGAAATGGTAGGAGCGCTGCCCATGACTGAGGCGGGTGACGCCAAGCAGAGACTCGTGAGCCAGATCGCCGCCGCGGTGGAGAGTCGCCTCGGCGCCGCCGATCCGCGCCTGAAGGACCTCATCGCCCAGGAAGTGACGAACGTCGTCGCCGGCCGCCCGGCCGCCGAGAGCTTGATCGCCGCCGCCCGCGCCGCGGGTAGTGATACCGCCGAGCGCATCGTCGTCACCTCCACCGGCCGCAACCGCCCCGGCGTCGTCGCCCGTCTCGCGACCGTGATCGACGAGTTCCAGGGCGACATCCGCGAGATCAGCCAGACCATCGTCGGCGACTACTTCACGATGATCTTCGTCGTCGACATCAGCGGCGCCACGAGCCAAGGCACCCGCTTCGCGACCTTGAAAGAGCGCCTCCTCGCGGCCGGCCGCGATCTCGGGGTCAACGTCGTCGTGCTCCACGACGACATCCTCTCCAGCATGCACACGGTGTAGCGCGATGGCGGTGACCGGCGTCGACGAAGTATTACAGACCTTGCGCATGGTCGAGGTCGAGCACCTCGACATCCGCACCGTCACCCTCGGCATCTCGCTGTTGGATCTCGACTGCAGCGCCGCGCAGCTCCCGGACCGGATCTACGACCGCGTCACGAGCCTCGCCGGACCGCTGGTCGCGGTCGCCAAGCAGGTCGAAGAGGACCTCGGCGTGCCGATCATCAACAAGCGCGTCGCCGTCACCCCGGTGGCGCTCATCGGCCGCAGCGACAAGCCGGAGCAGTTCGTCGCCATCGCCGCCGCCTTGGACCGCGCCGCGGCCGCGGTCGGCATCGACTACATCGCCGGTTTCTCGGCGCTGGTGCACAAGGGCCTGACCGTCGCCGACCAGGCGCTGATCGACGCGCTGCCACAAGCGATCGCCACTACCGCACGGCTGTGCGGCTCGGTGAACGTCGCCACCACCCGCGCCGGCATCAACATGGACGCGGTGTTGATGATGGGTCACACGGTGCGCGGCATCGCCGCGGCCACCGCCGCCAAAGACGGCATCGGCTGCGCTCGCTTCGTCGTCTTCGCGAACGCGGTCGAAGACAACCCCTTCATCGCCGGCGCCTTCCACGGCGTCGGCGAGCCGCAGGCGGTCTTGAACGTCGGCGTCAGCGGCCCCGGGGTCGTCAACTCGGCGCTGCGGCGCTTGATGGCGGAGCCGCCACCGTCGGGGATCGATCTCACCAGCGTCGCCGACGTCATCAAACGGATGTCGTTCAAGATCACCCGCGCCGGCGAGCTCATCGGCCGCGTCGTCGCCAAACGCCTCGGCGAGCCGGTGAAGTTCGGCGTCGTCGACCTGTCGCTCGCCCCGACCCCTGCCGAAGGCGACTCGGTCGCCAACATCCTCGAAGCCATGGGCCTGGAGCACGCCGGCGCCCCGGGCTCCACCGCGGCGCTGATGCTGCTCACCGACGCGGTCAAGAAGGGCGGCGCGATGGCCACCTCCTACGTCGGCGGCCTCTCCGGCGCCTTCATCCCGGTGAGCGAAGACGCCGGCATGGTCGAGGCGGCCCGCGTCGGCGCGCTGACGATCGAGAAGCTCGAGGCGATGACCGCGGTGTGCTCGGTGGGCCTCGACATGGTCGCGATCCCCGGCGACACGCCCGCGGAGACCATCGCCGCTATCATCGCCGACCAGATCGCGATCGGGGTCATCAACGGCAAGACCACCGCGGCGCGCCTGCTCCCGATCCCCGGTCGCCGCGCCGGCGACATCGTCTCCTATGGCGGCCTGTTGGGCGACGCCATCGTGATGCCGGTCAACACCTTCTCCTGTGAGCGCTTCATGCGCCTCGGCGGCCGCATTCCAGCGCCGGTCCAGAGCCTGCGCAACTGACACCCCGACCCGGGACCGACGCGCGGCTGCCGGCTACGGCGCGGTGAACAGACGCAGACCGCCGGCGTCAACGAGCAGGCCGGCGTTGTCGCGGCCCAAGAACGGCAGCGTGATGATCCGCTTATCGCCCTCGACCAGGTCGTGGTGCTCGTGAAAGTGGCCGAAGATCAAGGTCGCCGGCCCGGGCGCGTACTCTCTCGCCCGCGCCCGCAGCTCGGCCTCCGGAAAGTACGACTTGTGATAGCGGTTCGTCGCCTTTAGCCGCGCCGCGGTCCGGGTCCCGAGCCGCGCGATCGTCGCCTGCGGCAGCGAGCGCACCATCAGGGAGACAATCGGGTTGCGGGAGAACCGCCGCCAGCGGCGATACTGGCGGTCGGCCCGATTGACGAGATCACCGTGCGCGAGCACCAGCTTGCCGGCCGCGCCCTCGACGACACAGCCGGGATCCTCGACGTGCCCAAAGAGCCGCGCGCGCGCGTTCCACTGGGCGACGAAATAGTCACGATTGCCGACCACGTAGCGCAGGCGCCACCCGGAGAGCTGCCGGGCGCGCAGGAGCTCCCAAAGCGGGGCGGCGCCCGGGGGGTCCATCCCGGGGAGCGCCAACCACAGCTCGAAGAAGTCACCGAGGATCGACAGCTCGTCGACGCCGACGCGGCTCGCGGCCTCGAGGAGGCGGGCGAGTCGCTCGGTCTCCCCCGGCAGCCCCTGGTAGTGGCCGTCGCCGACGATCAGGTGACCGGGCAAGGACCGCTCGCCTCAGAGGCCCTCGGCCACGGCTTGCGCGGCCGCGAGCCTGGCGATCGGCACCCGGTAGGGTGAGCAGCTGACGTAGTCCATCCCGGCGGCGTGGCAGAACTTGACGGAGGACGGCTCGCCGCCGTGCTCGCCGCAGATGCCGACCTTGAGCTTCGGCCGGCTCTTGCGACCGCGGTCGATGCCGATCTTCACGAGCTCGCCGACGCCGCTCTGGTCCAGGATCTGGAACGGATCGGCCGGCAACACCTTCTTGTCGATGTACTCCGGCACGAAGGCGCCGACGTCGTCGCGCGAGAAGCCGTAGGTCATCTGCGTCAGGTCGTTGGTGCCGTAGGAGAAGAACTCGGCCTGCTTCGCGATCTCGCCCGCCATCAACGCGGCGCGCGGGATCTCGATCATCGTGCCTACCAGGTGCTCGAGCTTCTTCAGGCCGTACTTCTTCAGCACCTCCGGGAGGATCTTCTTGACGAGCTCCGCCTGGTGGGTGAACTCGCGCACGTCGCAGAGCACCGGGATCATGATCTCGGGGAAGACCTTCACCCCTTCCTTCGCGAGCTCGGCCGCGGCCTCGAGGATGGCGCGGATCTGCATCTCGCTCACCTCGGGATAGGTGATGCCGAGGCGCACGCCGCGGTGCCCCATCATCGGGTTGACCTCGTGCAGCTGGTCGGCGCGGTCGCCGAGCTTCTCGATGCTGATCCCCAACGCCGCGGCCAGCTTCTGGCGCTCGTCTTTGCCCTCGGGCACGAACTCGTGCAGCGGTGGATCCAACAGACGGATGGTCACCGGCTTGCCGGCCATCGCCCGGAAGGTCTCTTTGATGTCGCCCTTGACGTGCACGAAGAGCTCGTCGAGCGCCGCTCTACGTCCGGCCTCGCTGTCGGCGACGATCATCTTGCGGAGCTTGAACAGCGGCTCCTCGGAGTGCTCGCCGTAGAACATGTGCTCGGTGCGGAACAGCCCGATCCCCTCGGCGCCGAACTGGATCGCCTTGGCGGCGTCCTTCGGGGTGTCGGCGTTGGTGCGCACCTTCAGGCGCCGCACCTTGTCGCAGAGCTTCATGAACTCGATGAACATCGGGTTGTCTTCGGTGCCCGACACCATCGGCAAGCCGCCGACGTAGACCTTGCCCTTGGTGCCGTTCAACGTGATCACGTCGCCCTCGCGCACCGTCGCCCCACCGGCGCGCATCGTCTTCACGTGGGCGTCGACCTCGATGCCGCCGGCGCCGACGATGCAGCACTTGCCCCAGCCGCGCGCCACCAGCGCCGCGTGCGAGGTCATGCCGCCGCGCGAGGTCAGGATCCCCTCGGCGGCGCGCATCCCCTCGACGTCCTCGGGGTTGGTCTCTTCGCGTACCAAGATGACCTTCTTGCCTTGCTTCTTCCACTCCACCGCGTCCCTGGCGGTGAACACCGCCTGCCCCACCGCGCCGCCCGGCCCGGCCGGCAGCCCCTTGGCGATGCTCTTGGCGCTCGCCTCGGCCTGCGGATCGATCATCGGATGCAACAGCTCGTCGAGCTGCTCCGGCGTCACCCGCAGCACCGCGGTCTTGACGTCGATGAGCTTGCTCTTCACCATCTCCACCGCCATCTTCACCGCGGCGGGACCGTTGCGTTTGCCGTTGCGGGTCTGCAGCATCCACAGACGACCGTCTTGGATGGTGAACTCGATGTCCTGCATGTCCTTGTAGTGCTTCTCGAGGCGGTTGCGGATCGCGACCAACTCCTTGTAGGTGCCGGGCATCGCGGTCTCGAGGCTCGGGAGCTTCTGGGTGTCGCCCTCGGGGCGGGTCTCTTCGTTCAGCGGGTTCGGGGTGCGGATGCCGGCGACCACGTCTTCGCCCTGCGCGTTCGGCAGCCACTCACCGTAGAACTTGTTCTCGCCGGTGGCGGGGTTGCGGGTGAAAGCGACGCCGGTCGCCGAGGTGTTGCCCATGTTGCCGAACACCATCGCCTGGACGTTGACCGCGGTGCCCCACTCGTCCGGGATCCCTTCGATGCGGCGGTATGAGATCGCGCGCTTGCCGTTCCAGCTCTTGAACACCGCGCCGACGCCGCCCCAGAGCTGCTCCATCGGGTCGTCGGGGAACTCTTTGCCGAGCACCTCTTTGATCTTCGCCTTGTAGGTGCCGGCGAGCGCCTCGAGATCGGCCGCGGTCAGCTCGACGTCGTTGTGCACGCCGCGGGCGCTCTTCACCTTGTGCAGCTCGCGCTCCAGCTGCTGGCGGATCCCTTGGCCCTCGGCGGGCTCCAACCCTTCGGCCTTCTCCATCACCACGTCGGCGTACATCTGCATCAAGCGACGGTAGGCGTCCCAGACGAAGCGGGGGTTCTGGGTCTTGGCGATCAGGCCGGGGATGGTCTTCGAGGTCAACCCGATGTTCAGCACCGTCTCCATCATCCCGGGCATCGACTTGCGCGCCCCGGAGCGGCACGACAACAGGAGCGGGTTCGCTGGATCGCCGAACTTCATCGCCATCGACTTCTCGATGAGCGCCAGCGCCTTGTTGACGTCGGCCTTGAGCGCCTTCGGATACTTGCCCCGGTTGGCGTAGAACTCGGTGCAGACCTCGGTGGTGATCGTGAAACCGGCGGGAACCGGGATCTTGAGCTTGGCCATCTCCGCCAGGTTCGCCCCCTTGCCGCCCAGGAGGTTCTTCATGCTGGCGTTGCCCTGCGTCTTGCCCGGCCCGAAGGAGTAAACCATCGTCTTTGCCATCGCTGCTCTCCGTTCCTGCGTGTGAGTCTGCGCGCTCTGACCTTCCGGTGCATCCGCGCCTGGACGCGGGCGGATCATACTCAGAAGCGCCGCCGGTTCAAGCGACTCGGCCTCGAGTCAGCAGGCTGTCATAGAACGCCAAGGTCGCGCGCGCCTCGGACGCAAAGGTGCGCTCGCGCTCGACGGCAGCCCGTCCGGCGAGCCCCCGCGCGCGTGCGGCGCCACCGCTCTCGAGCCACGCCGACAAACCGGCAGCGATCGCGGCCGGGTCGCGGCTCTGGAGCGGAAAGCCGGTCTCGACGCTGCACAGCTCGCCGAGGGCGTCCTCGGTCACCGCGATGAGCGGCAGCGCGCTCGCCATCGCCTCGAGCGCCGCACGCATCGAGGCATCGTTCCCCGGCACCGCGAGGAACGCGGCGTCGGCGGCGGCGTAGGCGTCCAACAGCGCCTCGCCTTGGAGGTAGCCGGCGAACCGCACCCGGGTCCCGACGCCGGCGGCGTCAACGGCACGGCGCAGCGCCGCCTCGCCCTCGCCTCGACCGACGAAGAGCACGCGCGGAGCCCGCGCCCCGAGGAGCTTCACGGCGGCCACCAGCTCTTCTTGCCCGCGGCCGGCGATGAGCGCGACGTGACAGAGCACCGGCGCGTCCGCCGGCAGCTCGAAGCGGGCCCGGGCCCGGAGCCGCGCCGCGGCCGACGCGGGCTCGAAGCGCGCCGCGTCAATGCTGCCCTTGATTACCCGAACCCCGGCACTCTCGATCCCGAAGCGTTGCCGCAACAGCTCGCGGTGCGCGGCACAACGAACGATGAGCCCGTCGACTCGCGAGTGCAGCCAGCGCTGCCCGAAGCGCCGCTCGACCGAGCGCGCCGAGTGCAGGGTGCGGACCAGCGGCAAGCGGAAGGGCTTGCCGGCGAGGGCCGCGAGCGTGTGGTCGTGCGACAGGTGGAGGTGGACGACGTCGACGGCGCGGTAGAGAGCGCGCAGGCCGACGAGATCATGGACGTACTCGAGCGGCGACGACTTCGCCGACAACGTCAGCGACCGGGGTGGTGTCAGGGCGCGCGGCTCGATCCACGGCGCCGCCGCTTCTTCGTAGTCGTTGAAGGCGCCGCGCTTGCGGTCGTAGCCCAGGTAGACCGTGTGGCCGAGCTGCTGCTGTGCGAGCGCCAGGCCGAGCGTCGCCGGGATCGGACCGGAGTAGAGCGAGTAGCTGCAGAGATGGAGGATGCGCAAGGGCGGTGCCGCTACGGCACGTAGATGCCGCCGTCGGCGAGCGGGTTGCCGAGCGCGTCGACGCCGCCGAAGATCACCCACCGATCTCCGGCCCAGGCGGCGGCCGCATCGAAGCGCGGCGCGGGCGCATCGGCCGTCGGTAAGCTCGCGAAGCCGCCGGCCAGGCTGTACGAAGCACCGCTTTGATCGGTGACCCCGCCCCACAGCAGCCAGAGAGCGCCGGTCCAGGCGGCCACCTGTCGCGACCGCTCCGAAGGGGCGTGCGCGGTCGGCAACTTCGACCAGTCGTCGGCGCCGAAGTCATAGAGCCCGCCGTCGGCGAGCGCCCCGGAGCTAGAGTCACCACCCCAGACCGCCATGTGGGTGCCGGTCCAACAGGCGCTGTGGTGCGCGCGGGCGCTCGGCTCGCCGAGCACCGGCAGCGGCAAGACGACGTTGTCACTCGGCCGATAGCGGAAGCCGTCTGCGGCGAAGCCGTCCACGGTCTTGCCGCCGAACACGAGCATCTCGGCCCCGGTCCACACGGCGCTGTGCCCGTAAACCGCGGTCGTGGCGCTGTGCATCGGCAGCCACTCGCCGGTGCTCAAAACCAAGCGGCCGCCGGTCGCGAGCGGGCCCGTAGTACCGAGGCCGCCGAAGACCAGCATCTCGGTGCCGGTCCACACCGCGGTGTGCTCGGTGCGCGCCGGCGGCGCGCCGGCGGGGAGCGGCTGCCAGAGATCGATCGCCGGGTCGTAACGCCAGCCGTCGCCGAGCACCACCATGCCGTTGTGGCCGCCGAACAGCAGCATCTCACTGCCGGTCCAGACCACGCTGTGGCCGGTGCGCCCCCAGACCGCCGTCCCGGGCCGGCCGGCGTCGATCGGTCGCCACCGGTCGGCCGCGACGTCGTAGATCCCACCATCCGCCCGCCGCCCGAAGCCGTCGTCACCCCCAAAGAAGATCAAGTCGCCCCCGGCCGCGACCACGGTCGCCTTGCCGCGGGCGCGCGGCGCGTCCAGTGTCGACGGCGTGCACCAACCACCGCCGGCCAGGGCTGTGGCGCAGCCGACGCCGGCGCTGCCGGTCGGCGCCGCCCACGGCGCCCCGAGCCGCAAGGCGTCCATGTCATACAGCCACAGGTTGCCGCCGCTGCTCACCAGCGCCAGGTGATGGGTGCCGACGTCGAAGCGCTCCAGACCCCCGGTGCCGGGATCGCCGAGGGCACCGGCGGCCACCAGCGGTGTGGCGTTCTGACTCCAGCTGCGGCCACCGTCGAGGCTCTCGACGCCGAGGGCCGCCCAGCCGCGGTGGGTATCGATCTGGAGGTCGGCGAGCCAGACCAAGACGGTGTGGTCGCTCGAGCCGGTGGCGGGATCGGTGCTGATGCTCGTCGCCGAGGCACCGAGCGCGAATTGGCTCACGCCGGACGCCAAGGCGCCAACCCGTTGCGGCGTCGCGAAGTGAGCGCCGCCGTCTCGCGACAACGTGGTCCACATCGAGCCGCCGGCGGCGAACGACAGCTGCAGGCGGCCGTTCGGGCTCGCCGCCAGGCTGAGCTCGCCGATGTCGGTGCCGAGCACCTCGGGCGCGAGCACCGTGGAGACCCTCCACGGCGTCGCGTCGCCCGCCCAGCGCGCCAGCTGAATACCGTCCGGCCCGGCGAACGCCACGATCAGGTCGCCGATCCCGATGGCCAAGCTCGCCAGGGTCTCGGCGCGACGCCCCGCGGCGTGCCGGCCGACGGGCTCGGTGGGCCGGAGCCAAGTCTCGCCGCCATCGACGCTGCGCGCCGCGAACACGTCGCCGGCGAGCACCGGGCCGTCTCCCCAGACGATGACCAACGCGCCGCTCGGATCTGCCACCGCCTTGGGCGGCGTCGCCCAGGTGTTGAAGTCGGCGGGCTGTGACAGGCGCACCGCCAGGCTCCAGCTCCGACCGCCGTCCGCCGATCGACTGAAGAACAGGTTGCGGTTGGCGGCGGCGCCGGCGACCGTGAGCCCGACCGTGAGGTAGAGCGTGCGGCCATCGGAGAACAGGCGCGCGAAGGCGTCCTCCTGGGCGTGCTCCGCCAGGCCGGGCACCGCGATCTCGACCTTGGGCGCGAAGCTCGCACCGCCGTCATCGGACACCGCGAGCGCCAGGGCCGCCCCTTGCCGCATCAACGCCACGACGTGGGTGTCGCGGAGCACGACCAGGCTCTCGAGCACGAAGCCCTGGGCATCCGCGAGCCGGACCGGCGGCTGCACCGTCGTGAGGTCCGGGTCGACCCACGCGGCGTAGGTCTCGAGAGTCGCGGCGAAGGGGCCGCCACCCGCGTAGCTCTCGGTCCACACGAACAGGCCGCGGTCGAAGAGCGACAGGCCACGGTAGCTCACGATCCGCGCGGTCTCGGCGCCGGCGATGGTGTGGACCCACTTGGGCTCGACCGCGGCGCTGCCGTTCTCCGGGCGGCCGCGGCAGAAGCCGTCACAGCCGTCGGTGTCGACCAGGTTGCCGTCGTCACAGGCCTCGCCCGCGTCGAGCGTGCCGTTGCCGCAGGCCTCGAGCCAGCAGTCGGCGCTGCAGCCGTCGCCGTCGTCGTTGTTGCCGTCGTCGCACAGCTCGCCGGCCGCGAGATCGACCTTGCCGTTGCCGCAACGCTCGGTCTGGCAATAGGCGCTACAGCCGTCGCCCGCGAAGCGGTCGCCGTCGTCGCACAGCTCGCCGGCCGCGAGATCGACGACCCCGTTGCCGCAGCTCTCGTCGGAGCGACAGTCGGCCGCGCAGCCGTCGCCGCCGACGCTGTTGCCGTCGTCGCACGCCTCGTGGCCGCCGCGGGCGCCGTCGCCGCAGACCGGCTGCAACAACACGCAGTACCAGCCACCGTCGCGGCCGAACACCGCCGCCCCGGCGTCGGCGCACTCGTAGCCCGCCGGACAGCTCCCGATCTCGCAGGGCTCCGAGCAGTACGACGCCGCGCCGTCGATGGTGTTGGTGACCACGCAGACGTCGGCGGTGCAGGCCGCGACGTCGCCGTAGGCGCACAGCGCGCCGGCGCAGGTCGCAGCGAGGCCACAGTCGCCGCCGGTGGGGTTGCCGCCCTGGCGAAGCGTTCGGTGTCCGACCAGGCCCAAGCGGACGTCACACTCGTCACCGACCGGCAGGCCGCTCAAGCGGTAGTCGACGATCGCGTCCAGGCGATCGCCGCTGACCGACACCGTCGCCGCCATCAACCCGGTCAAGTCCCCGGCGGGGAAGCCGACCGCCGCCGCGGTCGCGACGCAGCTAAGGTCGGTGAGGGCGCTGAGCTCGGCGCCGGCGTACTTCACCAGGTAGCGCGCCGGGTTGTCGGTCGGCAGCACCCCGAATTCGCGCGCCGTCGGCAGGTGGCCGGCGCAGCCACCGCCGAGGATCGCGGGCGGCCCGACGAGGAAGTCGCCGCCGAGGGCGCACTTGGAGATCTCCGGGGTCGGCTGATCTTGTGTCCCGCCGTCGCAGGCGACGAGCGCCGCGAGCGAGACCGAGAGGACCCCCACCGAGAGCGATGCAGTCTTCATCATGACGGTCTGTATAAACAGAGTCGGCGCCAAAAGCCACTCTGCGCGCGGCACTTCCCCCTTTTCTCGGCCCCGGGATCCGCTAGGATTGCCGCCATGCTCTCGCGATACCTCGGAGTCGTTGTCCCGATCGTTTGCGCCACCGCGGCCCACGCCCAGACCCCGCCGCGCCTCGGCCTCTCGGGCGCCGCCAAGGGCCTGAGCATGACCGACCCGAAGACGGTGAAGTTCGAGGCCGACCTGCTCGCCGCCATCAACGAGCTACGCAAAGCGGCGAAGCTCGAGGCGCTGCCGATGGACGACCGCTTGCGCGTCATGGCGCGGCGCCAGGCCGAGGGCGTCGCCAAGGGGGAGCGGAGCCCGACCGCCATCGAAGACGAGCTCAAGGCGCAGAGGCTGGCGCCGAACGGCAGCCGGGTGCAGTACGTCGCCGGCGTCAAGCCCAAGGACATCCTCAAGGAGGTCGAGCGCGACAAGACCGCCACGGCGTCCCTCAAGGAGGAGTTCGCGCGCATCGGCGTCGGCGCCTTCTTCGTGCCGGAGGACAAGGCGCCCTACTTCCAGGTGACCATCGTCGTGGCCAAGGAGCTCGACCCGATGGCGGGCAAGCCCGGGCTCACCCTCGACGCGACCAACAAGGTCATGGCCGACGCCGCGAACACCATCAAGTCGCTGTGCTACGACCCGGCGCTGCGCATCAACCCGAACTTCTCCGGCAACCTCGTGTTCCAGCTCGTCATCGGCGACAAGGGCCAGGTCGACAGCGCGAAGCTGAACGTCAAGACCAACAACGACGGCTTTGACGGCTGCGCCCTCGGGGTCGCGAGGGGCCTACAGTTCCCGCCACCCTATAAAGGTAGGCCGGTGACCCTGAATCACCCGCTGCGCTTCTTGCCGCCGCACGGTGACAAGAAGGTCGGCCGGCTCGCGGACGGGCACGTGTCACGGGTGTTCCGCATGGCGGAAGGAGCGATCAAGGCCTGCTACGACGAGCGCGTGAAGGCGAACCCGAGCTTGAAGGGCGCGATCGCGCTCTACCTGCTCGTCGGCCCGGACGGCGCGGTCAAGAACCTGGTGGTCGAGCACGACGAGCCCGGCGACCCGGCGCTGACCGTGTGCGTGTCCACCGAGGTCCACAAGCTGGTGTTCCCGGCGCCCGAGTTCGGCGCCGACGCCGAGGTGCGCTTCCCGGTGCGCTTCGAGCCGCCGCCGAAACCCAAGCCCTGAGCGGCCGGCGGCGCCCGAAAACATCGTTTGCAGCCACCTCCGGTTGTCGCTAGATTTCCAACCGAAGGCGACCACTCATATGGATGAAATGCGTGAACGAATCGTCGCGGCAGCCAAGCGACACCGGCAGCGGGCTGCCGAGTTTCTCCGCGAGCTGATCGCCATCCCCTCGGCGAGCCGGCAAGAGGACGGCATCGCGGCGCACGTCCGCAAGGAGATGCTGAGCCTCGGCTACCCGATCGCGGAGGTGGACCGATTCGGCAATGTTGTCGGCGTGATCGGCGACGGCCGCACCCGCATCATCTTCGACGCCCACATCGACACCGGCATCATCGGCGACCGCAGCTCGTGGCGCTTCGACCCCTTCGCCGGGGAGATGAAGGCCGGCAAGATCTTCGGCCACGGCGCCGCCAACAACAAAGGCGGCCTGGCGGCGATCGTCCACGCCGGCGCCATCATCAAAGAGCTCGACCTCGCGGCCGACGCCACGGTGTTCGTGATCGGCTCGATCCAAGCCGAGGAGTGCGAAGGCCTGGCCTACAAGGCGCTCTTCGACGTCGAGAAGCTCTACCCGCACTTCGTCGTCCTGACGATGCCGACCGGGATGCGCATCTGCCGCGGCCACCGCGGCCGGGCCGAGATCCAAGTGACGCTGCGCGGCCAGCCGGTGCACGCCTCCGATCCGAGCAAGGGCTTCAACGCCATCTACGGCATCACCAAGATCGTCGAAGGGGTGCAGGCGCTGAACGAGAAGCTGCCCCAAGACCCGTTCCTCGGCCGCGCCACCATCGCCGTCACCCACATCGAGTGCGAGGACAACGGCCCGAACCACCTGCCGGAGAACTGTCGCATCACCATCGACCGGCGCCTGGTGCCCCACGACCAGCGCAAGAAGGTGTTGGCGCAGATCAAAGAGCTCTGCCGCGGCACCCGCGCCAAGATCGAGATCGTCACCTACGACCGCCCGAGCTACCGGGGCTTGCGGCTGCCGATCGAGAAGTACTTCGAGACCTGGAGCCTCGAGGAAAACCACCCGCTGATCCTCGCCGCCGACCAGGCCTACAAGAGCGTCTACAAGAAGAAGGCGGTCGTCGACCGCTACGTCACCTCGACGCACGGGGTCTACACCATGAGCGTCGCCAAGGTGCCGACCATCGGCTTCGGGCCGTCCGAAGAGAGCTTCTCCGGCCCGATCAACGACCACGTCAAGGTCGACGACCTCGAGAAGTGCATGGGGTTCTACGCCTCGCTCCCCGGCTTCTTGCCCGACACCGAGCCGATCAAGATCCCGAAGCGCCGGCGCTAACCGAGCATCCGCGACAGATGGCGGCGTGCCGTTCGCGAGCCGCCGTGGACCCTACCGACAGCAGGCCCCTCAGGAGTACAGCCCGTGACCGCATTCACTCCGACCACCGTCTTCATCACCGGTGCCTCGTCCGGCATCGGCGCCGCGTGCGCCCGCGCCTTCGCCAACATCGGCGCCAAGCTCGTCGTCGTCGCCAGACGCCGCGAGCGCCTGGACGCAATCGCGAAGGAGCTCGCGACCGCCCATCGAACGAAGACCCACGTCGCGACCCTGGACGTGCGCGATCGCAAGTCGGTCGAGCGCGTGGTCGATTCGCTCCCGGAGCCGTTCGCCGCGGTCGACGTGCTCATCAACAACGCCGGGCTCGGCATCGGCCTCGACAAGCTGCACGAGGGCAACGTCGACGAGTGGGACCTGATGATCGACACCAACATCAAGGGGCTGCTCTACGTCAGCCGGGCGTTGATCCCGGGAATGGTGGCCCGTGGCAAAGGCCATGTGATCAACCTCGGCTCGCTCGCCGGCCGTGAGGTCTACCCCGGCGGCGCGGTGTACGCGGCCACCAAGTACGCGGTGCGGGCGCTGACCAAGGCGCTGCGCTTGGACCTGCTCGGCACCGGGCTGCGGGTGACCACCATCGACCCCGGCATGGTCGACACCGAGTTCTCGACGGTGCGCTTCCGCGGCGACAAGGCGCGGGCCGACAAGGTCTACCAGGGACTCCAGCCGCTCACCGGCGACGACATCGCCGACGCCGTGCTGTTCTGCGCCACCCGGCCGCCGCACGTCGACATCAGCGAGCTGGTGCTGATGCCCACCGCCCAGGGCTCGACGACGATGGCGCACCGCGCGCCGCCGGCCGCAGGACCTGCGAGCCGCTAGAACCTTTTCGCCTCGACTCGACCACACTGTCGCGCCCGCCGGTGCTGCAGCGGAGGCGAAGCCGCGAGCGCGAGGAACGCAAGAAAGGGCGCGGAACGCTCAGCTCACGGCGAAACCGGTCTGGCCGTCGCTCCGCTCAGCAGCCGCTGGCGCGACAGATGCCGTAGAGCAGCGTGCCGCCGGAGTACACCCCGCAGCACAGCGCGGCGTTCGGATCGGTGCAGTCGGCGTTGCCGTTCTCCAGCTCGCAGAGCGCCTGACAGGCCTTCTCGCCCTCCGGGCCGACGCAGACCAAGCCGGGCTTGCAGGGATCGCGAACCGGATCACACACCTCGTAGAGGTCGGGCGCCGCGGTCACCGCCTTCAAGCGCGGCAGGCACACCAGCGACTGTGCCGCCGCCAACCCGACCGGCTGGCAATGGAGGGGCGGCGTCAGCATCGGGTCACAAGTGTCACTGTAGGTCGCGCCGACCCCGGTGATCGCACACAACGGTAGACAGGCGCCGATATCGGGCGCGAGCTCGACGCAGCGCAACCCGGCGCCCGGCCCCGAGCAGTCCCAGTTCCGCGCGCACTCGCTTTCGACGCAGGTGCCGGCAAAGCGATCGGGGGTCAAGATGTGGCGCTCGGCACGGCAATACTCGCCGGCGGCGCAGACGTCGTCCTCGCCCAACAGCGCGCCGCAGCTCAGCCGACAGGTCTCGGGGTCGGTGCCGCAGGTCATCGTCGGGTAGTCCTCGCACTGCACCGGGGCGCTGCAGCTCTCGCCTGCGCCGAGCGCACCGTCGGCGACGCACTCACCGTCGCGACAGGAGAAGTCGATCGGGCACAGCCGCTCGGCGTTGCACTGCCGGTGCGAAGTGACCGAGATGATGCAGCCGGAGAGGCTCGAGAACAGCAACAACATCGATGCGCGCACGGTGCACCTCCCTATCGATTCGCGTCGCCGTCTTGATATCGCAGCGCCGCTCAGGGCGGAAGAGATTGATGCACCTCACGGGCGACGGGATTGTCGACGCTCACCTTGCGGGGACGGTAGCTACCGCCCCGGGTCCAGAGGAACACCGCGCCGACCAGGGTCATGGCCTCGGCGGCCCAGAAGCCGAGCGCCGCCGACAGCACCGACTCCGCGGTGCCGAGGTGCTTGGCGAGCAGCAACGCCTGCACGATCTCGCGCACCCCCTCGCCGGCGATGGTGAACGGGCTCATCACCGTCGCGAAGATCTGGATCGACGACGCGAAGGTGACCAACCAGAAGCCGGCCGCCGCCACCCCGATGGCCCGCGCGGTGAAGTAGTACATCGCCGCGGTGCAGAAATGGACCCCGAACGACAGCACGCCGACGACCGCGAGCAACCGGCCCTTGCCGCGATACGCCACCGCCGCGGTGCTGACCTTGTCGACGAAGCCGTGGATCCGGCGGCGGCCGACGTCCGGCAGCCGATGCAGCAACCACACCACGAGCCCGGGCCGAAACAGCAACGAGAACAGCCCGACCACGATCGCCAGCGCCAGCGGCACCGTCACCATCGTGGTCAAGGCGGCGTGGTCGCCCAGGACGCCGAAGCCGAAGGGCAGCGCTACGAGAAAGGTGAGGAAGACGCCGGCGAGCCCCATGACCTTCTCGACCGCGGTCGCGGCGGCGGGCTCGACGACCTTGTCGGTGAAGCGGGCGACGTCGTAGAGCTTGTAGCCATCGAGGCCGACCGTCGACGGCAGAAAGGTGCCGACGAAGCGCCCGGTCAAGAACGCGCCGACGATGTGCCAGAAGTTGAAGCGGATCCCTTGACCGATGAGCAACAGGTGCCAGCGCAGCATCGAGCACAGGATGCCGAGGAACTTGATCGCGGTCGCCGAGATGACGAAGGGCACGAACACCTCGAGGCGCACGCCGCCGAGGTTGTCGCGCACCGCCTCCCAGATCGTGATCTGGCCGCCGCCGCCGTCCTGCAGCCGATGGGTCAGCAACAGATAGAAGGCGCCGACCGTCAGCAGCGCCTTGACGACGAGCGACACCGCTCGCCGCGTCCCCTTGCCGAGACCACGCCACAACGACAGCAACCGCGACCTCCTCGCCGGTGATTCTCCCTTCGAGCAGTACCAAGGCGACGGCGGCGTGGCAAAAAAGCTGCGTGCGCCGCCGAGTTGTGCGTAGAATCCGAGAACATTCGCTCGGCCTCCGCCGAGGCTCGCGGACGAGCAGGAGCTAGCATGCCGTTGGTGGTGGTCGCGATCGGGGGCAACTCACTCGTCAAGGCGAGCCAGAAGGGCACCATCGCCGAGCAGTTCGAGAACGCCGCGACCACGATGCGACAGCTCGCGGACGTCATCGCCGGCGGCTTCGATATTGTCTTGACCCACGGCAACGGCCCGCAGGTCGGCAACGTCCTGTTGCGCGTCGAGCTGGCGATGCATCAGGTCTACCCGCTGCCGCTCGACGTCTGCGACGCCGACACCGTGGGCGGCATGGGCTACATGTTGCAGCAGACGCTGTGCAACGAGCTGCGGCGCCGCGAGCAGGAGCGCACCGTGGTGACCTGCGTCACCCAGGTGAGGGTCGACGCCGCCGATCCGGCGTTCCAGAAGCCGACCAAGCCCATCGGCCCGTTCTTCACCCGCGAGGCGGCGGAGCAGAAGACCGCCCGCCTCGGCTGGAAGATGGTGGAGGACTCCGGCCGCGGCTACCGCCGGGTGGTCCCGTCACCGAAGCCGGTCGACGTCATCGAGATCGACGCGGTGCGGAAGCTCATCGCCGCCAAGGTCATCCCGATCGCGGTCGGCGGCGGCGGCGTCCCGGTCGTCGAGACCGACGGCATGTTGCACGGCGTCGAGGCGGTGATCGACAAGGACCTGGCCTCGGCGCTGCTCGGCAACCTGCTCGGCGCCGAGACCTTGCTCATCTCCACCGGCGTCGACGCGGTCCAGGTGAACTACGGCAAACCGTCGGCGCGGGCGCTGGAGACCGTCAGTCGCGCCGAGCTCCGCAAACATCTTGCCGACGGGCAGTTCCCGGCCGGCAGCATGGGGCCGAAGATCGAAGCCGCGCTCGCCTTCCTCGATCGCGGCGGCCGCCAGGCGATCATCAGCTCGCCGGAGCGCCTCGCCGACGCGCTCGCCGGCAAGACCGGAACCCGCGTGACCTGAGCGCGCGGCCGCGCCGACGTCGCAGCGCGAGCCCCAACCTGACTCAGACTCGGGGGAGATCCTTCTCGCGCCAGGCGAAGACGCACAACAGCAGGCCGCCGACGCTCATCGCGACCCAGAGGCCGAAGGCGCCGGGCCAAGCGTAGTGGTCGAGCAGGAAGCCGGTGCCGACCCCGGAGATCGAGGCGCCGAAGTAGGACAAGATCCCGACCAACCCCACCGCCGACGCCGCGACCCTGGCCGAGCCACCGGCGTCCACCGCGCCGACGCCGCCCAGGATCGACTGCGGCCCTTCGACGAAGAAGCCGATGCCGGCGAGCAGCGCGAGGTCGAGCCAGGGGTGGTCGCGATCGGTCGCGAGGAGCGCGGTCATGCACACCGCGAGCCCCCCGAGGCACAGGGTGTTGAGCATGCGGTAGCGACCCTTGAAGATCAGATCAGCCGCGCCGCCCAACACCAACACCCCGACGACGCCCGCCGCCGGCATCATCCCGGCCCGAAACGCCGCCTCCGAGACCGCGAAGCCCTTCTCCTCCATCAAGAACTTGGTCATCCAGTCGAGGGTGCCGAAGCGCACCGCGTAGACCCCGAGGTCGACGAGGCCGATCACCCAGACGTTGCGGTTCAACAACACCGCGCGCACCAGGGTGTGGACGAAACCCTCGCCGTGCTCCGCCGCGGGCGGCGCGAAGTGAACCGCGGTGGGCAAGCCCTTCGCGGCCGGGGTGTCGGCCATCAGCCACAGCACGCCGAGGCCGGCGACGAGCACCAGCGCGCCCGGCAGCCAGAAGCACAGCCGCCAGCTGCCGTACGCCAAGAGCACGCCGACGATCGGCATGATGAGGGCGGTGCCGAGCTGGTGCGAGCAGGTCCACAACGCCCAGCGGCTGGTCTTGAAGCGGTCCGGCGGAAACCACAGCGTCAGCGCTCGGGCGATGGGTGGGAAGCCCATCGACTGGAACCAGCCGTTCGCGCCCCAGAAGAACGCCAAGAGCCAGAGGCTCGACACCGAGCCGAAGCACAGGTTGAGCGCCCCGGAGGCCACGAGCCCGGTCGCCATGAAGACGCGGATGTTGGCGCGGTCGGCGAGCATGCCGTTCAACAGCTTCCCGAGCCCGTAGGTGATGTAGAGCGTGGTGCCGATGAAGCCGACCTCGACGTTCCTCAGGCCGAGATCGCTCGCCAACACCGGCAGCGCCGCCGAGATGTTCTTGCGCCCGAAGTAGAGCACCAGGTAGCCGAAGAACGAGGCGGCAAACACCCGCCAGCGCCACACACGCAGCAGCCGTCGGCTCTCGGAGGTCTCCGGCAACAACGGCCGCGCTTCGTCCGGTCGGTACCACGCCCGCAAGCCGCGCCCGCTTCCGGCGGCGGTGCTGATGGACGTCGATTCGATGCTGGTCATGGGTGGCGGCGCCGGGCACCATGGCACGTCGGCGGCGCCGGCGTCAAAACGATTTCGGGCGGCCGGCGGTGGTGCCGCACCCGACCGAGACATTATGATAGCGGCGGTTCGGCTGCCGCGAGCGGCCTTCGTGCCTGCGACTGGAGCGACGATGACGCGACCGCTGTGGATCTTGGTGTTGGGCCTCGGGACCGGCTGCGGCCGCCAGGGTGACGGCGTGTTGCAGAGCTGTCCGCCGGCGGTCGCCGATTCGCCGGTGCGCGGCGCCACCGACGCCTGGGTGACGATGGTCGAGTTCGGCGACTTCGAGTGTCCGTTCTGCGGCCGTGCGGTCGAGACCGAGAACGCGCTCCTGGTCAGAAACGGCGCCGACCTGCGTCTGGTCTTCAAGCACCTCCCGCTGTCGTTCCATCCCCATGCGATGGACGCCGCGATCGCGGCGGCCTGCGCCCACCTCCAGGGCCGCTTCTGGGAGATGCACGACCTGTTGTTCGCGCATCAGGACGCGCTCGGCAGCGCCGAGCTCGAGAGCTACGCCACCCAGGCCGGCGTCGACCTCGACGCCTGGCGGGGCTGCCTCGCCACCGACCTTCCGCGCCAAGCCATCGAGGCCGACCGCCAGCTCGCGGCGCTGGCCGGGGTGAGCGGCACGCCGACGTACTTCATCAACGGCGCGCCGGTCGTCGGCGCCGTGGAGCAGAGCACCTTCCAGGGGGTGATCGACACCAAGCTCGAGGAAGCGCAGGCGAGCGGCGTCGCCCGCGCCGACTATTACGCCGGCCTCGAAGCCCAGGGGTGTCACTGACGCCACCTTGCGGGCCGCGCTGGTCCCGGTCACTACCCCCGACGGCCGAGCGTTGATAGGGTGGCGGCCTCGACCGGACTACCCATGGGCGCTCTCTATCCACTGGTCGCATTTGCCGCGGTGATCGCCGCGGAAGCTCCGCCGGCCCGGGTCGAAACCGAGTCACCGCCGCCGATGCCGGAGGTGACCGACACCCCGGCGGCCGCAACGCCGGAAGCGCCACCGACACCGGCAGCAGCGCCGCCGACGACGGCGCCGGACGAGCCCGCCGCGATGCCCGAGCCGCTGTCGCGTCCGCGGGACTGGGCGGCGGGCACGGTGCAGGCGCAGCTCGACCGGGACACGACCTTCGTGCCCTTCGGCAAGGGGGCATTGTTCGTGCCGTCGATGACCAACCCTCTCGACGAGCCGCCGGTCTCGGTGTGGCACGGCGGCGACAAGGTCGGCGAGGGCACGACGGGCAAGAGGATCGTGCTGTTGCCCGGCACCTACACCGTGCACATCGGCTCGGGCACCGAGGAGCAGCGCTTCCGCACCCAGGTGTCGGTGCGCGAGCTGTTCACCACGGTGCTGCCGGTGACCTGGTCGGGGATCGCAGTGCACGTGGTCGACGAGCAGCTGTCGAGCGTCCGCCAGTCGTACGAGATCATCCGCGTCGACAACCGCGAGTACTACGGCATCGGCTTCGGCTCCAACGAGCAGGCCGGCGAGCCGGTGACGACTTGGGTGTTGCGCCCCGGCCTCTACAAGATCGTCCGCGTCGGCGAGAGCTATCGCGCGCGTCGCGACTTCGTGACCGTGCGCTTGCTCCCCGCACACCTCAGCCACGTGCTCTTGGTGGTGAGCGCCGACACCGGCGAGTTCAAGGGCGGCGGCGAGGTCCCGGGGGACGAGGTCTTTCAACCGCACGCCGGCGCGCTCTGGTCGGTCTTGGTGTTGGGTGGCGACCTGAGCTTGAACGCGCGCCAGAACGTCCCCGGCAGCACCGACGCCGCGCTCGGCAAGGCGTACGCGGCGCGGGCGTTCACCGACGGCCGGGTGAGCGCCGAGATCTTCGGCAACCCCCTCGTGCTGCAGCTGCAGATCGAGGAAGGACAGTACAAGGCCCCCGGCCAGCCGCTGCAGAAGAGCCAGGACCGGATGGATCTGGACGTGCTCTACGTCTACCGCCTGACGCCGTGGCTCGGGCCGTATTTGCGCGGCTCCGGCGAGACCAACCTGCTGCCGAGCTACCGGACCTTCAACTACGCGAGCAGCGACGGCTCCACGGGCACGCCGCGCAACGTCCGCATCGAGAGCGCCACGGGCGACTTGGTGCGCGAGGCGACCAACGTCAATCGGCTGCGGCTCTCGAAGTCGTTCGGCTTCACCTCGGTCAAGGAGGGCCTGGGCCTCAACGTCCGGGTCTTCAAGGCCATCTTCGGCGAGACCTCGGTGCGCCTCGGCTTCGGCGCCCGGCATCGGATCACCAACGGGCTCTTGGAGCAGGCGAGCCCGGAGTACGCCGATCCGCTGCGCTACACCCTGGTGCCGTCCAGCAGCCAATACGGGCTCGAGGCCACCGTGGTCGCGGTGGCGCGCATCACCCGCTGGGTGCTCATCAACGTCGAGGCCGATTCGCTGCTGCCCTCCGACGAGCTCGAGAACGCGGTCCTCGAGCTCGAGGGCACGTTGGCGATCAAGCTCACGAGCTACGTCAGCTTGAACTACGTCGCCCGTTTCTTGCGCGACCGCTCACTCTCCAAAGACGACCGGCTGGAGCAGGATGTCCTGTTGCGCTTCAGCTTCGAGCTCTTGTGATGCTGAAACTTCCTGCCCGCCTGACCCGTCACGAGGTGGCCGCGCTCGGCGCCGCGATCGACGCCGCCCTGGGGCGCCGCGAATCGGTCAGCATCGACCTCGGGGACGTGTGCGAGCTCGACAGCGCCGGCGTCGCGCTGCTCGCCGGCCTGCAACGCCGGATGAGCGCCGGGGAGCGGCTGCAGATCACCCATCCCCGCCCCGAGGTCGTAAAGACCCTGGCGCTGTTCCCGTTCGTCGACCGCACCCCGGCGGCCCCGGTGGAGCAGAGCGTCACCGAGCGCGTCGGCGAGTGGGCGCTCGTCGCCCGCGAGGCGGCGCTCGACTACCTGGTGCTGTGCGCCGACGTCGCCTGGTTCTGCGTCGCCGGGTTGTTTCGCGGCCGGGGCATCCGCTGGTCGCAGGTGGCCTTCGAGATGGCGAGCATGGGCTCGAAGGCGCTCGGCGTCGTCGGGCTCATCGCCTTCCTGGTCGGCGGCACCATCGCGCTGCAGAGCGCGCTGCAGCTCAGGCAGTTCGGCGCCAACATCTTCGTCGCCGACCTGATCAGCGTGTCTTTGACCCGCGAGCTCGGGCCGCTGATGGCGGCGGTGGTGGTCGCCGGTCGCTCGGGGTCGGCGGTCGCCGCCGAGCTCGCGACGATGACGATCACCGAAGAGGTCGACGCCATCCGCACCCTCGGGCTGCATCCGGTCCGCTTCCTGGTGCTGCCGAAGTTCATCGCCATCAGCATCACCCAGCCCCTGGTGACGGTGCTCGCCGACGCCCTCGGCATCGGCGGCGGCTTCCTG
This sequence comes from Deltaproteobacteria bacterium, assembly GCA_016218825.1. Taxonomy (GTDB): domain Bacteria; phylum Myxococcota; class XYA12-FULL-58-9; order XYA12-FULL-58-9; family XYA12-FULL-58-9; genus JACRCV01. The sequence goes on along the minus strand of JACRCV010000082.1, from coordinate 11,694 downwards.
GTCGCGATCACCTATCTCGGCGTCGGCCCGGGGGCGTTCTTGGCGCGGATGCAGCAGGCGCTGCTGGTCAAAGATCTGCTGACCGGCCTCTTCAAGAGCGTGCTGTTCGCGCAGCTCATCGTGACGATCGGCGCGACCTGCGGCATGCGTACCCGCGGCGGCGCCGACGCCGTCGGCCGCAGCACCACCACCAGCGTCGTCGCCAGCATCTTCGCGGTGATCGTCGCCGACGCGATCTGCAGCATGATCTTCTACTTCGGTGGCTAGGAGCGCGCCCGTGACCCACCCGTTGAGCGTCGAAGTCCGCGGCCTGGTCGCCCGTTACGCCGACACCGAGGTGCTCCACGGCGTCGACCTCGAGGTTCGGCGCGGTGAGGTGCACGTCATCGTCGGTGGCTCGGGGTGCGGCAAGAGCACGCTGTTGAGGCACATCATCGGCCTGTTGCGGCCGGCCGCGGGGAGCGTGCGCCTGTTGGGCGTCGACCAGGCGAGCGCCGACGAGCCGGAGTGGGAGCGGGTGCTGCAGCGCATCGGCGTGCTGTTTCAAGGCGGGGCGCTGATCAACTCGTTGTCGCTGTTCGACAACGTCGCGCTGCCGCTCCGGGAGCGGGCCCCGGACCTGTCGGCCGCCATCGTGCGCGAGATCGTCTTGATGAAGGTGGCGCAGGTGGGCCTGCTTCAGGCGCTGCACCTGACGCCGCCGCAGCTCTCCGGCGGCATGCGCAAGCGCGCGGCGTTGGCGCGGGCGATGGCCTTGGATCCCGAGGTGTTGTTCTGTGACGAGCCGTCCGCCGGCCTCGATCCGGTCACCGCGGCGGACTTGGATCGCTTGATCTTGAGCCTCAACGAAAGGTTCGGCATGTCCATCGTCGTCGTCACCCATGAGCTGGCGAGCATTGACAGCATCGCGAGTCACGTGACCATGCTCGCGGCGGGCAGAGTCGTAGCGACCGGCCCGCTCGCCGAGGTGAAACGGATGGACCGGCCGGAGATCGTCGCGTTCTTCAACCGCGTCGGCAAGCTCGGCGCCGACGGCGCCGGCTCGGTGCTCGAAGCGTTGCAGCGCGGGGGTCGGGCATGAACCTCAGCCGCTCCGAGAAAGCGCGCCTCGGCGCCTTCGTGCTCTCCGGCCTGGTGATCTTGGGCGGTGCGATCGTGTCGCTCGCCGGCCTCAAGCTCTGGGAGCGCCGCGACATCTACACCGTGCGCTTCACCGAGGACATCGGCGGCCTGGAGCGCAGCGCCTCGGTGCGCTACCACGGCCTGCGCATCGGTCGGGTCGAGAGCATGCGGATAGCAGGCGACGACGCCAGCGCCATCGAGGTGACCCTGGCCCTCGATCCCTCGACCGTCCTCTACGAGGGCACCCGCGCCGTCCTCGACTCCTCGGGGCTCACCGGCCTGAAGACCATCAACCTCGCCGGCGGCGATCCGCGCAGCGCCCGACTGCCACCCGGCTCGCGCTTGATTCCGGGTCAGTCGCTGGTCGACCGCATTACGGGTCAGGCGCAGGACGTCGCCCTGAAGATCGAGATCGTCGCCAATCAGCTCGCCGCCTGGACCCGGGACGAAAACCGGGTCCGCGCCGAGAAGCTCATCGAGTCGACGACCGCGCTCGCCAACGAGGTCGATCGATTCTTGGAGACCAACCGCCAGCCCTTCAAGGAGGCGCTCGCCGGCGTGGCGCGGGCAAGCGAGCACATCGCCACCTTGACCGGCGAAGGCGAGACCTCGATCAAGGCGGTGCGCCACGAGGTCATCGCCACCCTCGAGGAGGCCCGCACCACGATCAAGGACGCGCGCCGGCCGTTGTCGAAGCTCGACCCCGACGACGTCGCCGAGGCGGTGGCCTCGGTGCGGCGGGCCGCCGACAGCATCGACACGCGGATCTCCAGCCGCGAGCTCGGCCGCGCCATCGACGACATGCAGGTGGCGTTGACCGGCCTGAGCCGCCTGCTCGAGGACGTCGACGTCACGGTGCGCGCCGGGCGCGAGGACTTCACCGCGGCGCTGAGCTCGATTCGCCAGGCCGCCGAAGATCTGCGCGAGTTCTCCCGTGTCATCGCCCAGGACCCGTCGGTCCTGCTGCGAAGCAAAGAGTAGACCATGATCCGTGTCGCCGGCTGTCTCGCCTGCTGCCTGTCGCTCGCCGCCTGCTCGCTCTTCGGGTCAGCCGCCCCGGAGCGCAGCTACTTCGTGCTCCACGGCTTGTCGTCGGCCAAGACCGGCACCCCGGCGATCGACGGCCTGTTGCGGGTCCGCACCCTGGACGCCGACACCATCTACGAGAAGTTCCAGATCGTGTTGCGCCGCAACCCCTACGAGCTGCAATACAGCGACTCCCACGTCTGGGCGGTGAAGCCCAACCGCATGGTGAGCGACATGATCGCGCGCTCGCTGCTGGACGCCGAGCGCTTCACCGCGGTCGGTCGCGAGCTCGGCGAGCTTCGCCCCGACTACATCCTCGGCGGCGATCTGCACGCCATCGAGGTCTACGACTCCGGCGACGTCTGGTTCGCGCACCTGTCGCTGTCGTTGGCGCTCAGCCGCTACTCGAACGGCGAGACCTTGTTGAACCTCAACTTCGACGAACGCCGCCCGGTGCCGGAGCGCAGCTTCGCCCAGGCGGCGCGGGCGCTGTCCGGCTTGTTGTCGACCGCGATGGACGAGCTCGTCGCGCGCCTCGACCAGCTCGAGGTGACGCGCGAGACCAGCGCCACCGGGGTACGGCGCACCGGCGAGAGACGGGTGATCGGCAAGCCGGCCCCGGCCGCCGACGTCGCCCCGGCGCCCGACGAGCCGATGTTCGTGCCCGAGAAGGGCGCCCCGCCCGCTCCGAAGTGAGCCGGGCTCTCGCGCCGCGCGCCGCCGCCGCGGCCGTCAAGCGCTGTACTTGACGATACACCACAGGGCCCGCACCCCGTCCTTCCAGGTGATCTTCTTGCCCTCGGCGTAGGTCCGGCCCCGATAGCCGATCCCGACCTCGTAGACCCTGCAGCCGAGCTTCGCGACCTTGGCGGTGATCTCGGGCTCGAAGCCGAAGCGCTTCTCGGAGAGCTCGATGCCGCGGACCAAGTCGCCGCGGAACACCTTGTAGCAGGTCTCCATGTCGGTGAGGTTGAGGTCGGTCACCATGTTGGAGAGCATGGTCAGCGCCCGGTTGCCGATCGAGTGCCAGAAGTAGAGCACCCGATGCGACTCGCCGCCGATGAAGCGCGAGCCGAAGACCACGTCGGCCTCACCGCTCAAGATCGGCGCCAGCAGGCGCGGGTAGTCGAGCGGGTTGTACTCGAGGTCGGCGTCCTGGATCAGCACGATGTCGCCGGTGCTGGCGCCGATGCCGGTCTGCAGCGCCGCGCCCTTGCCCTGGTTCTCGGGGTGCAACAGGACCCGAACCAGCCGGTCCTTCGCAAAGCGCTTCTTCAACAGCTCGCGGGTGCCGTCGCTGGAGCCGTCGTCGACGACGATGATCTCCTTGCGCACCCCCGGGAGCTCGACGTCCTTGACCGCGCGCACCACCGCCTCGATGGTCGCCTTCTCGTTGTAAACCGGAATGATCACCGACAGCAGAGGCATGCGGCGCGCCTATCACAGAAGGCCGGCCGGCCGCCAACTGTTCCGGGTCACGACGTCGATAGACGGGCGACGCTCTCGGCGAGGCGCCTCGACTCTCGGACCAGGACCGCGCTCGCGACCCTGAGAGCTTCGCTGCGCGCCGTGTCGTCATGGGCCTGCATCGAGACCCGCGCCAAGGTGTCGCGCACCTTGGCGACCGCCGCTGCCTGCGCCTCGAGGCTGTCGTGCACCCGCTGGGTGTGGTCGCGGAACAGGCTGAGCGCGGTCTGCAGGCTGCCGGCGGCGCTGGTCTGCTCCGCCGAGGTCGCGGTCGCGATCTTGCCCACCTGGCGCAAGCCCGACACCGCGTCGAGGAGCGCGTCGTTGGTCTTGATGAGATTGGCGGTGGGCGCGACGATCTCCTCGAACGCCCGGCCGCCCTCCGCGAGGGTGCGCGACAGCGCCTCGATCTTCTCGTCGACGACGCCGGCGATGACTTGCATGCGCGCCGCGGAGTCCTGCACCGTGCCCGCGGTGGTCGCGGACGCGGCCACCGAGATCTTCAGGATCTCGCAGGACGAAGTGATGCGCTCGGCGTCGCTCGCCAGCTTGACGATGACGTCGGTCGCGTCCCGAACCTCCTCGATCTCCTTCGCGACCGTCTCGGCAACCGCCGCGGCGATGTGGTCCACCCGACCGGCCTGCTCGCGGACGCTCACCGCGGCCTGGGTGGTGTTGCCCACCATCTGCGCCAGATGCACCCGCATGTGCTCGACCGCGAGCGCCAGGTCGCCGAGCTCGTCCTCGGCCGGCGGGCTCGGGCGGTAGCGGAGATCGCCGTGCGCGATCAGCGCCGCTTCTCGCTTCAGCGCGTTGATGGCGCGCCGGGTGTCCCCGGCGAACAGCAGGCTGAGCAGCGCCCCGGACACCAAGATGATCGCGAACGCCAGCGCCCACATCGGCTGCGACACCGGCGCCGCCATCGGCAGCTGGCTGGTGTCGAGCGCCGCGACGAGGATCTCGCCATTGCCTGGGAGCCGGCGCCATGCCAGCACGTGTGGCGCGTGCAGGCTGACGCGGTGGGCGGCCGGGTCGAGGCCGCTCTTGACGACGGCGCGCTCGGCCGCCGTCAGGTAGTCGCTCGGACCGATGATGACGCGGTCGCCGCTGCGGTCGAGGAGGACGAGCTCGGTGTACAGGCCCAACCTGACGCCGCGCTCCCTGAGAGCGCTGAGCGACTCTGCGATCGAGTCGGAAGGCGAGAGCGAGAGCTCGGCGAGAGACGCCCGTTGCACCCGGGCGACCGCCGCGCCGACCTCTCGACCCGCTGCCTCCTCCAAGAGCAGCACCGCAAAGGCGATGACGACGATGCCGACGCCGGTGGTCGAGACCACGAGCTTGACCGCGATGGATACCCGCCGCCAACCGGCCCCGAGCACGGCGCGGTCGGTGAGCTGTCGTCCGGCCGCTTGCACGAAGGGCTGCAGCCAACGCTTGGTGACGTAGAAGTGCGCCACCTGCATCAGGAAGCCGCCCGAGACCGCGGCCGCGAAGATGACCACCGCGTGGAACATGGGTTGGTCGGGCGTGTACCAATGAACGAGCAACGCGACGGCGAGACCACCCGTGGCCCACCACGGGCCGCCGGCCAGGAACCAGTGCTGCGGCAACCGCGCCAGGCATTGGAAGGCGGCCTGGCGCACGGAGGTGTCGGCGCTACCGGCACGCTCGGCGGCGAGCCAGCGCTGCGCCGGGCGGGTGAGCTCGTGGTGCGTGAGGGCGACGCCGGCCAAGAAGATCGGCAACAGCAGCGCCACGGTGGCGAGGAAATTCGCGAGCTCCGCAGGCGCGAAGTCGAAGAGCGCGACCAGATAGAGGACGATCCCGCCGGCGCTCGGGACCGCCACCAGCCCTGACACGGTCATGAATCGGAGCAGAAAGGAGCCGGGCGTGGGCAGCGGCGGATCTCGATCTCCGGAAACCGGCGCCGCGGGCGGATGGGAATCAGACGAGACCACGCGCCTGCCACATACGTCACGCTATTGGGCGCGTCAACGCGACGCGGGAAATCCACCGGCGACTGAGGATCGGCCTTGACAGGATTTGCACCAGATCCCTATCTAGGCGGGTTTGCGAGGCTAACCCGGGCGAAATCTCTAGGGTCACGTGGCGTTGTCCTCAGAACAAATCGAGGCCATCCGCGAACGAATCGACATCGTTCGCGTGATCGGGGCCTATGTGCCGCTGAAAAAGCAAGGCCAGCGCTACCTCGGGCTCTGCCCGTTCCACGCCGAGAAGACGCCGTCGTTCTCGGTCAGCGCGGAGAAGAAGCTCTACTACTGCTTCGGCTGCCACGCGGGCGGTGACGTGTTCTCGTTCTTGATGCGCCACCGCGGCCTCGACTTCCACGAAGCCGCGCGCGCCCTCGCCAAGGACGCCGGCGTCGAGCTCGAGCCCGAATCCGAGAATGAGCGCCGGCGCCGCCAGGAGCACGAGGAGCTGTCGCGGGTGAACGGCTTCGCGCAAGCGTTCTTCGCCCACGAGCTCTGGCAACCGGCGGGGGCCGCGGCGCGCGCCTACCTCGGCAAACGCGGTCTCCCGGAGGCCTTCGCCCGCGATCGGCAGCTGGGCTTCGGCGCGCCCTCGGCGGCGCTGTTCGACTACCTGGCCGCGAAGAAGGTGCCGATGGCGCAGGTCGCGAAGGCCGGCTTGCTCTCGGACGACGGCCGGCGCTGCTTGTTCGAGGGCCGGCTGACGTTCCCGATCTTCGACGCCCAAGCACATCTGGCGGGGTTCGGCGGCCGCCGCCTCGCCGACGGCAACGCCCCGAAGTACATCAACAGCCGCGAGACCGCGCTGTTCTCCAAGCGCCGGTTGTTGTACGGCCTGGACGTCGCCGCCGAGGCGATTCGGCGCGCGGGCCGCGTGGTCGTGGTCGAGGGCTACATGGACGTGCTCGCCTGCCAGCGGGCCGGGATCCAAACCGCGGTCGCGGCGCTCGGCACCGCGCTGACCGCCGAGCACGCGGCTGCGGTCGCCCGCCTGTGCAAAGAGGCGCTGTTGGTCTTTGACGGTGACAGCGCCGGCATCAACGCCAGCCACGCCGCGGCCGAGAAGATGCTCGCCTCCGGGCTCAAGACCCTGGTGGCGCCGTTGCCGGCCGGCCGCGATCCGGACTCGCTCTTGCGCGAAGCCGGCGCCGACGCGTTGCGCGACCGCTTGGCCGCCGCCTCTCCCGCCGTCGAGCACTTCCTCGGCACCGCGTTCGCCGAGGCCGAGCAGACGATCGAGGAGCGCGCTCTTCACGCGCGCGAGGTGGCACCGTTGATCTTGGCGCTGCCCGCGGGCCTGGAGCGCGATCTCTACCTCGCCCGCCTGGCCGAGAAGGTCGGGGTGTCGGTGGAGCAGCTCAAGACCCACCTCCGGCCGAAAGAGACCAAGAAGCGACCGCCGTCGCCGCCGCCGATCACCGCCGGCAGTGACTCGAGCCCGTCGTCCGACCCGCCCCGCGCCCCGGCGCCGCCGGCCCCGGATGCCGTGGAGCTCGAGGTGCTCAGAGATCTGCTGCTGCACCCCGAGCTCAAGCCGAAGCTCGCCGATCTCACGGAGTTCTGCAGCAACCCGATGCGGCTCTTGCTCGAGGAGCTGGCGACCACGACCGCGCCGAACGCCGAGGTCCTGGCGCGCCATCTCCATGACCCGAAGCTGGTGCTCCGCCTGTCCGGGGTGCGGCCCTACGAGATGGAGGCCGGCGAGGACGTCGGGGTGCGCGCCAACCGGACGTTTGACGGCGTCCTCCGCCGCCTCAAGCGCCGCCACGTCGACGCGGCGTTGAAGGACGCCAAGACGCAGCAGCGGGAGGCCAAAGAGCGCGGCGAGGACACCACCGAAGTCGATCGACGCGTTCAGAATCTGGTCCGGCGGCGCATGGAGCTGAAACGCTCCGGGCCCGCGGTGTCGGCTCCGAGCAACTAGGGTTTGAAGGGAGAGTCTATGGCGGCGAGCAAGAAGACCACGACCGGCGGCGCCGAAGGGCACGAGAAGAAGGCGGGGCGCCGGGGCTCGGCCGCGGACAAGGCGGAGGGCGGGAGCGGCAAGGAGCCGAGCGAGTCGATGGCCGGGTTGTTCGCCGCCAAGGGGCCGCCCACGTCCAAGGAGGAGAAGACCGCGGCGGCGAGCCCGCAGATCCGCGACCTCCTGACCCGCGGCAAAGAGAAGGGCTTCGTGACCATGGACGAGGTCAACGACGCCCTGCCCGAGGAGGCGGTGTCGTCGGAGCAGATCGACGAGGTGCTGGACCTGTTCTACAAGAGCGACGTCGAGATCTTGGACCGCTCGGCGACCCCCCGGGTCAACACCGCGCTGAAGCTGAAGCGCGGCGAAGAAGAAGAAGAGGGCGGCGGCAAGTCCACCGACCCGGTGCGCATGTACCTGCGCAAGATGGGCTCGGTGCCGCTCTTGACCCGCGAAGGCGAGGTCGAGATCGCCAAGCGAATCGAGGAGGGCGAGAAGGAAGTCCTCGGCGTCGTCATCAACTCGCAGATCGCGATCGCCGAGATCATCGATCTCGGCAACCGCCTGCGCGTCAGCAAGGTCCGGGTGCGCGACGTGGTCCGCGACTACGACGAAGACTCGGACGAGGCCGCCGACGAGTCGCGCAAGGAGCGCATCCTCAAGCAGATCGACAAGATCGCCAAGCTCTCCAAAGACAACGAGCGCCTACTCGTCGAGATGCAGGGCCGCTCGGTGTCGGAGAAGGCCAAGCAGAAGCTCTTGGCCACCGTCGACGCCAACCGCGGCGTGATGCAGAAGGCGCTCGAGGACGTCCGGCTGTCGAAGAAGCAGATCGACCGCATCGTCTTGCGCCTCAAGTCGCTGATCCGCCGGGTCGAGAAGGCGGAGAACGAGGTGCGCTTCACCGAGCGCAACCTGAGCCTCGACGGCCGCGACCTGCGCCGCCTGTTGCGCGACTCGAAGCGCTCGATCAAAGACGAGCGCCGGATCTGCAAGAAGATGGGTCTGAAGGTCGAAGAGCTGCACGAGATCGACCGGGTCATCAAGTCGGCGCAGCGCAAGATCAAACGCATCGAAGAGGAGGCCGGGGTCGAGATCGACCAGCTGCGCGAGACCTACGACGCGATCATCCGCGGCGAGCGCAAGGCGGAGCGCGCCAAGGACGAGCTCGTCGAGGCCAACCTGCGCCTGGTGGTGAGCATCGCCAAGAAGTACACCAACCGCGGCCTGCAGTTCCTGGACCTGATCCAGGAGGGCAACATCGGCCTGATGAAGGCGGTCGACAAGTTCGAGTACCGCCGCGGCTACAAGTTCTCGACCTACGCCACCTGGTGGATCCGCCAGGCGATCACCCGCGCCATCGCCGATCAGGCGCGCACCATCCGCATTCCGGTGCACATGATCGAGACCATCAACAAGCTCATCCGCACCAGTCGCTACCTGGTGCAGGAGATCGGCCGCGAGCCGACGCCGGAGGAGATCGCGGCGAAGATGGAGCTGCCGATCGACAAGGTGCGCAAGGTCTTGAAGATCGCCAAAGAGCCGATCTCGCTCGAGACCCCGATCGGTGAAGAGGAAGACTCGCACCTCGGCGACTTCATCGAAGACAAGGCGGTGACCTCGCCGTCCGACGCGGTGATCTCGCAGAACCTCGCCGAGCAGACCCGCAAGGTGCTGGCGACGTTGACGCCGCGCGAGGAGAAGGTGCTGCGGATGCGCTTCGGGATCGGCGAGAAGTCCGACCACACGCTGGAGGAGGTCGGCCAGGACTTCGAGGTCACGCGCGAGCGCATCCGGCAGATCGAGGCCAAGGCGTTGCGCAAGCTCCGCCACCCGTCGCGCTCCAAACGCCTGAAGGCCTTCGTCGACGGCTGAGCGCGGCGCAAAAACCTGCCGCGGATCGTTGCACCTTTAGAACCGGCGTGCTAGAAGCCCCGACCCTAGGACCTCGTAGCCAATCGGGTACGAGGAGTAAGGGCTGGAAGTGACGTGCCAATCTCTGGGGCCCATAGCTCAGCGGCAGAGCCGGCGGCTCATAACCGCTAGGTCCCAGGTTCGATCCCTGGTGGGCCCACCAGCGGAAGATTCGGCGCGGCGCTAGTCCCATTAAGCCCGCGCCGGGCCAGGTGAGCGCGGGACGGAGGTAGCCTCGCGTGCGCCAGCAGTTGCTCGACTTGCACGAAGTTCAGAAGATCGACGTCGAAATCCGCGAAATCGAGAACCAGGGGGCCAGCGTCTCGGAGAAGCTGGCCAAGCTCGAATCGAGCGCCAACGTCATCCGCACCGAGGTCAAGACCCTCACCGAGCAGCGCGAGACCACGAGCCGCGAGATCAAGACGCTCGAGGGCACGGTCCAGGCCGAGGCGCACAAGCTCCGCAAGTGGGAGGCGCGGCTCAACGAGATCCGCAATCAGCGCGAGTATCTGGCGCTGTCCCGCGAGGTCGAGGGCTCGAAGCGCGCCAACCGTGAAGCCGAGGAGAAGATCCTCGAGTTCATGGCGCAGCGCGATCAGATCGAGAAGAAGCTCGACGAGCTCCAGGACAAGCTCGCCGAGGAAGAGGTCGACTGTGCCACCGAGCGCGCCGGCGTCGAGCGGGTGGTTGGTGAGAACAGAGAGCGCCTCGCCGGGATGAAGAAGCGCCGCGAGGTGCTGCTGCCGAAGATCCCGCGGGCGCTGTTGAAGAAGTACGACGCGATCCGCGAGAAGCGGCTCGGCGTCGGCCTGGTCACCGTGGTCGACGGCTGTTGCCAGGGCTGTAACATGAAGCTGCCCCCGCAGCTTTACAACATCTTGCAGCGCGGCGACTCGATCGAGCAGTGCCCGAGCTGCCAGCGCATCATCTTCTGGGATCACTTCTTGGCCGACCAGGCGAGCGGTGCCAAGGGGCAGGTCGGGGCCTCGCCGTGACCAGGCGGCGCAAGGAGCCGGACGCGCGCCAGATCATCCGTTTCGTCGCCGAGCAAGAGTCGCTGGCGCTCACCTGTGATGAGTTCCCGGGGACGAGCGAGGAGCGGCTGCGCCAGATCTTGCGCGACTTCCTCACCGAGACCCACGCTGGAGGGCGCCGGGTGCGGCCGGGCCTGCCGGCGGCGGAGAAGACGGACGGCAAGTCGCCGGCGCGCGTCGAGGTGTTCACCGACGGCGCGGCGCGGGGCAACCCGGGGCCGGCGGGCGCCGGCTGGGTGATCCGCGAGCCGGCGGGCTGTGTGCTCACCGAGGGTCACGCCTTTCTCGGCCGGCGGACCAACAACGAGGCGGAGTACGAGGCGGTGATTCGGGCGTTGAAGGTGGTGGCGGACCTCGGCGCTCGTGACGTCGCGTTGCGCTCGGACTCGGAGCTGTTGGTGCGCCAGATCAACGGCCAGTACCGCATCCGCGAGCCGCGCCTCGAAGGGCTGCACCGCGCGGCGCGCGACGTGATCCAGGGCTTTCGGCGTTTCGAGGCCCGGCACATCCCCCGCGAGCAGAACGGCGACGCCGACCGCCAGGCGAACCGCGCCATCGACGAAGCCGGCACCGCCTAGCGCGCCGACACGACGCGCCTGGGCTTCCGCCCCCTTTCCTTTCCCATTCACACCCGGTCTGTTACGGTGGGCACGGTTCGCCGGAGTGGGCCGGGCGGTCGCCGGCGGCGCGGTACTTTACGCCCGCGGGAGGAAAGTCCGAGCTCTACAGGGCAAGGTGCTGGCTAACGGCCAGGCGGGGCGACCCGACGGAGAGTGCCACAGAGAACAGACGGCCGTCCGTAGCATCGCGAGATGCGAGGCGGTCAAGGTGAAAAGGTGCGGTAAGAGCGCACCGCGGCCGCGGCGACGCGGACCGGCACGGCAAACCCCACCCGGAGCAATGCCAAATAGGAGCCTCGTTGTCGCCTACGGGAGGCAACACCAGCGGCCCGCTGGGTTGAGGCTCGGGTAGGCAGCTCGAGCGCGCGAGCAATCGCGCGCCTAGAGGAATGACCGCCGCCCGCAAGGGTACAGAACTCGGCTTATAGGCCCACTCCGACGGACCACTTCAAGACGGTCTCGACTCACGCGTCCCCTTCGCTGAGCCTTGAGCTCAGCGCTTTCGTTGCCGCCCACGCCCGCCGGCAGCCGGCGCATGCTCAATCCACTGCTCCACC
>JACRCV010000081.1 GCA_016218825.1 Deltaproteobacteria bacterium | reverse complement strand
CCGGCGCCGGCGCCGGAGAAGAAAATCAAAGGCAAGAAGGGCAAGACCAAGAAGTAGCCCGTCGGCCGCGCGGTTCGCCGCTCGTACGCTCTCGCCCCGATGCGCCGGCCCCTCGCGCCGGCGGTGTTTGACGGTCGCCGATGACGTCGGTAGGCTGGGGGTGTCTCTTCACTCTGGCGAATGTGCTGTGCCGGCATGAGCGTCGCTGAGGTCCGCTTCGAGAGTCAGGCCGTCGCCCGGGCGTTTGCCCGCTACGCGGGCACGCTCGGCGCCCTCGGCGGCGAGAGCCGCGCGCGGTTGCTTGCCTTGATGGCCGAGAAGCTGCGCGCCGTCGACCATCGGGATCTCCCGGACGAAAACACGCGCGCCCTGGAGGCGGCGCGGGTGGTGGCCGCTTTCGGTGGCGTCGCCCCCGGCAGGAGCGTGCTCGCGCCGCCGGCCGGCGCCGGCTTCGACCCGAGCCGCGTCCTGCCGCTTTGCGACCTGGCGGCGTTGAGCGTCACGGACTGCATGCCGCTCGCCAACGGCCGGCGACCGGCGACCCTCGCCGAGCTCAACGACGCCTTCTACCTGCTCGCCGCGGCCATCGACGCCGAGCCGCGCGCCAACGTCCTGGCGCGTCTCGGCACCACGCACAAAGCCGAGCTCGTGCGCCGCGTCGAGGACGCGCTCGCCGGGACCTCGTTTCCGAAGGGAGAGGGCGGGCGACTCGGCGCGGCGGCGGCCATGCAATTGCGGTCGAGCGCCGCGACGGTCCTGGTCGAGATCTGTGATTCGTTGCTGCCGCCGAAGGGCGCCGCCGAGCGCCGGCTGCTCAGGTCGAGCCTCGACAAGGCGGCGTCGTTGGCGCGCGCCGAGAGCTTCGCGCCGCTGCGGGCCGCGATGGTGTTCGGCCTCTACCGGCTGCAAGGCCGGCTCCCCGCCGAGCTCTGCGACCTGACGCGGGCGCTCGTGCGCGAGGTCGCGCCGGTGCGACCGGCGTACGACGAGTGGCTCAAGGACGGCAAGGTCGGGGTCGAGATGGTGATCGACGACGACTTCGGGACCATCGACAAGGTCCGCGCCGCGCTCAGCGCCCAGCACTTCGTCGAGACCGACCACGACCCGCCGACCTTCGAGCGCACGGTCGGCAGCGGCGCCAAGGCGGCGTCGATCGAGATCAAGGTGTGGTCGAACCAGAAGGATCTCTTCGAGGCGATGGACGCCGGCGAGACCGAGACCGACGTCATCTGGTTCTTCGGCCACTCGGAGCGCGGCCGGGCCGTGCTCGAGAGCCTGGTGCACCCGCCGAAAGCGTCGGGCAAAGACAAGCTCGCGGTGCTCGCCACCTGCTTCGGCAAGGAGGACGTCTGGAACGTGCAGCAGGCCTTCCCCGAGGCGCAGGTGGCCGCGAGCTTCCGCTCGGTCTTCGACCACGAGGTGACCCAGGCGATGGGGGTGTTCTGGGACGCCATCGGCAAGCGCCGCTCGTGGGCGAGCATCTCCAAGGCCCTGGGTGGCCCGGAGAAGGGCAACTGGTTGACCCCCGCCGACGCGCTGTTGCGCCACCGGCTGATGGATCGAGACGGCGACGGCCGCGCCGACATCTTCGACCGCCTCTTCGACGTCAGCCTGACGAAGAGCCGCGAGAGTCGCTGGGGCGCCTTCACGCCGCGGGCGCCGCGGGCGCCGCCGCACCGACTGGCGCACCAGAAGGGTGTGGCGATCGCTGCTTGGCTGAACCGCGGCCCGGCCGGCACCAACGACGTCACCCGGCACCTGAACGAGGATTCGCGCGTGACCGCGGCCGGCTTCTTCGCCGGCGCTCCCGGGGATCGGCCGGTGCGCTTTGCCGCGATGGTCCTCGCCGACGGCCGCCCGGGCTTTGCGCTCCAGGTGAACGATCACTTCGCCCACATGCCCGAGGAGGCGATGCGGGCGGTGGCCGCCTACGAGCTCAACAGTTACTTGAGCCGCTACGTGCCGCAGTATCCGCTGCGCGACGACCCGCTGCGCGCCGGCGTCAACGGCCTGATGGTGGCGGCGTTCTCTCTCGACAGTGACTCGTTCACCCACGATGCCTCGGTGTGGGCGTCGTTGCTCTGCTACTACGGGCTCCCCGAGGAGATCTCCGCCGCCGAGCTGCTTCTTGCGGCGAAGAAGTTCTATGCCCCGGAGCTGCACAACAGCGCCGGCGGCGAGCCGGCCATCGCCGAGTACCTGGCAAACCTGCGGGCCCGGGCGCCCGGCGTGCTCGCGCGGCTCGAAGAGGCCATGACCGGGGCGGCGGCGGCGCAGACGCCGGCGGCGGTCGGGCTCCCGGTGCGGCTGTACGAGTCGCCGGTGGCGGTGGTGGAGCACGGCGGCGATCCTGGCAACACCTACTGCGAGCACGTCTTCTTCCTGGCGCAGGAAGCGGCCCACGCCGCCGACAGCGCCGTGGTCACGAACCGCCAGGGCGAGAAGCTGGTGGGTTTTTTGCACGTGCCGCGCGACGTCTACACCGGCAGCACCCGGCCGTTCGTGCCGCGGGAGCGCTACGCGGGGATCGTCGAGGTCGTCGGCGCCGGTCTCTCGGGTTACGTTCGCGAGGTCGAGGCGCGCGTACCCTCGGGCCCGGTGCGGGTGTTGTTGTCCGGCTTCGGGCCGTTCGCCGACACCCCGCCGGTCGTGAGCAACGCCACCGGCGACTTCGTGAGCCACCCCGAGAACGTCGACCGGGCGATGCGGCGCGCCTTCGGCGCGAACCTGCAGAGCCCCAAGGGTCGCGAGGTCAAGCTCGCCAACGGCCTGGCGCCGCCGGCGCGGTTGTTGGAGTACGACGTGGTGCTCGCCTCGGGCCTGCGCAGCGTGCAGATCTTGTGCTTGCCGCTCGCCACCGACGACACAGCGCTCGACCCGGCGTCGCCGACTTCCCTGACGGGGGCGCTGGCGCGCTTTCGGGCGCACGCGGTGTTGTCGATGGGCAGCCGCGCCGTGTTCGGCAACACCTTCATCGTCGAGCATCACGCCGACGCCGACCACCTGGATCTCACCCTTCCACCGGAGAGCGACGCCGAGGTCGAAGACGGCGTGTCGTTGGCCGACAACTACTCGCTGGCGCGGGCGATTCTGGGTGCGCTCGGGCGCTAGAACGAAGAGAGAAGTGGTGGACCCGGCGGCGGGACTGCAAAGGAGGGGGAAGCCGAACTCACTTCTGATCACCATCCCCGTACAAACGATACGGACCCGAGCACAACGCGTTCGTTACCGCACGGCGCTCCTCTCGAGCGACGGGGTCGCGGCCAACTCCTGGCTTTGATGCTCTCGGTCCCACGCTCTACCTCCCCTCCTCGGATCGGTTCACGCCGGATCCACCACCGACAATGTGGCACCTGCGGCGCCCGGTCGGCCAGCACATAATCCGCCAACGTGCCTTGCAGAAAGTCGCGCGCCCGCAGTCCCCGCCCGGGTCCGGCCACCCGATAATATCGAAGCACGCCGCCGAGATTCTGAAATAGTTGCCGGTGGGCGGGAGGCGTACAAGACAGACAGCGGGGTCGTGAGGGTCACGGACGGTTCACAGGAGGAGGCGGTCATGTTCAAGCGGATCTTGGTGCCGACCGACGGGTCCGAGCTGTCGAACGACGCGGTGAAGGACGCCATCCAGTTGGCGAAGGAGAGCGGCGCCGCGATCGTGGCGGTGAACGTGCAGCCGGCGTATCAGCAGCCGATCGTGGTCGAGACCTTCGTGATCAGCGGCTACTCCCAGGAGCAATACGAGGCCGACGCGCGTCGGCGCGCCAACATGTTGCTCGCGGACGTCAAGGGGCTCGCGGCGGCAGCGTCGGTGCCGTGCAAGACGGTCAGCGTGCTGCACCCGAGCACCTACGAGGCGATCATCAAGACCGCCCAAGACGAAGGCTGCGACCTGATCTTCATGGCGTCGCACGGACGCCGCGGGGTCGCGGCGCTGATCCTCGGCGGCGAGACCCACAAGGTCTTGACCCACTGCAAGATCCCGGTGCTGGTGCATCGGTAGCAAGCGCGCCGAGAGCTCGAGAGCTCGCTCTGCAGCGCCAGGAGCCGCAGTCACGGCGCGGCGCTGAACGCGCTGGTCCCGTCGACGGTCGTGGTACCGCCCACCACCACGCGGTCTGCAGTCGACACCCGGGCGCCGTTCAGGATCGTCACGTTGTCGAAGAAGTAGACGCCGATGAGTGGGTTTCCTGCCGTCGCCACGCCGGTCAGGTTCGCGTCGACGAATAGCTGCCATGCGGTATTGCCGACGACAGAAAATGTGCTGCTCTGTGCCGTGTTGGGGTTGACGAACAAGCCCACGAGGCCAACCGCTCCGGTGACGCTGTCCGGCACCGGGAAGATGTCCACCGAGCCCACGACGATCGTGGTGATGCCGGTGACCCCGTCCCAGGAGATATCCGAGCTCGTCCGCGCCCCGATGGCGCGAAGCTGGGTCCGGTACGCGGTGCCGTTGCCGACACCGCCGTTGTCGATCGTCAGGTCGCCGTACCCGAGCGCGTCGCCTTCGTTCTTGACGTAGATTGTGCCGGCACCGCCGTTCGTCACCCGCCCCCTCCCGCCCTTGGCGCTCATCGAACCGGTGTACGCGTAGCTCGCCGCCGACTGGTAGTGAATGGCTATGCGCCCGCCGCCGCCGCCGCTGTAGACGTAAGCGACCGCGGGATTAGTGTCGGTCCCGTTGGCGCTGATCGTTCCGGCGCCGCTCATCGCCGCCACTTCCAGAAGAACGCCGCCCCCCGCGCCACCGCCGCTGATCGCGAGGCTGGTCGGCACGCCAAACGGGTTCACGTCTCCGTCCGCTCGAATCGCGCCGTAAAGCTGGAGGCCGTTTGCCGTGATTTGAACGAGGCCGCCGCCGTTGCCCCCGGCGTTCTTCTGGCCGTCGGAGGCGAGACCGGCGCCGCCACTTCCCATGTGAGCCGGGTAGATCAGGTCGCCGTACAACGACGACGACGGTGTCACGGCTGACCCGGACCCATCACCGCCCATCCCACCGTAGCTGCCGGCAGCATACGGGCTACTCTGAACCTGATACGTTGCTTCGGCGTTGCCGATGGTACGGCCAATGGCGCCGTTGTAGGCGTATCGCCCTCCTCCCCGGTATCCCTTCCCAGAGACGTTGATGCTGCTCGCCGAGTCGATGACGACGCTGCCGACGATCAAGTCCAGCTCACCCTCGAAGCCCGGGTAGGCGCTCGCCGCGGAAGGCGCCCAATTCTCGCGATGCGTGAGCACAGCCCCATTCACCAACTCCAACGATCCAAGAGTCTGGGTGCCGTTCAGCGTCAACGTGCCGGCATCCACGCGCACGGCGCCGGCTCTGAGATCGGCATGACGGGCCGTAAACAGCGTCGCCCCAGTGACCGTCACCGTATCCAGGTTGTCCGCCGTGAGCGTGGCGCACTCCAAGAGCGCGCCATTCCGGACAATCACGTCCCGGGTCGTCCCGAGGGACAGCCGCGCGGTCTGCAGCGTCGCGTCGTCCAGGACCCACTCGGTCCCGGCCGATGCCGCGAGGACCTTGATATCGTCGGCGATCCGCACCTTAGCGCCCCCACCTACGACCAGCTTGTCGAGCGTGTACTCGCCGACGTACGACTGGTTGGCGGCGGCGACGCCCATCAGGCCGCCGCCGGTGACGATCTGCTTCGCGGTGTTCGACACGACGATGAAGGTTTGCGGTTGATCCGTGTTCGGGTTCAGTCTCAACCCCGTAAGATCCGAGAAGCTGCCTGCCGTCGGGTCGTACACCGGGAAGCTCACTGCCCCGATTGCGGTCAACGTGGTCGCGCTCAGGCTGCCGCTGTAGAGGTCGAAGTAGGCATCCGGCGTGGCCGAGCTGTTACCGCCGATGCTCACGAGCTGCGTCGAAGCGAGAGGCGCCACGACGCCACCGTTGTCGATGCGAAGCTCGCCGTACTGCTGGTTCGCATTCTTCAGGAAGACCGTTCCCGCCCCACCCTTCGTGGCCGATCCCACGCCACCCCGCGCGTGGATCACCCCGGCGAAGGTCAGATCAGACGGTTGGCCGTACGTGACCGCGATCCGGCCGCCGCCGCCGCCGCTGTAATGGTGGGCGGCGCCACCGACGCTGCCGCTGCCATCGGCGCTGACGGTGCCGCTGCCGGTGAAGGTCGTCGTCGAGATGCGAACGCCACCCCCCGAGCCCCCGCCGCTGTACACGGTACCGGAGGGCACGCCACATGCGTCGGCGTCGCCGTCCGCGATGATCGTGCCGTCTAGAATGATGCTCGTCGCCTCGATCTGGACGAAACCGCCCCCGCTGCCGCCACACGCGGCGCCGCTGCTTCTTCCGCCGCCGCCGCTCCCGAGCTCGTTTGGATAGTCGAATCGCCCGTAGCTCGCCCCCGCCCAGACCTTGGCGGCGTTCAGCCCATCGCCCCCTCGACCACCATAGCTACCAGCGGCTTCACCGGTGTTGCTGCCGTTGTACGGCGCACCCTCGACATTTCCGAGCGTGATGCCCCGGGCATTGGAGCCAGCACCCGTACCACCTCCGCGGTAGCCTTTGCCCGTAACATCGATGCTGCCCCCGGCCTGGATATCCAGGCTCCCTACGATGAGGTGGAGCCGCGACTCGTAGTCCGGCAGAGACCCGGTGATGTGAGTAGTCGTGGGACTGTGGGTAAGGTGGCCCCCGCTCAAGAGCGTCACGGAGTTGAACTGATAATCGCCATCGAGCGTCACGGTCCGGTTCTCGATGATGATGTCGGTGGTCGAAAAGTCGGTGAATTCGTTGGGATCGGTGCCGAGGGCCACCTCGAGAACATTCGAAATACCATCGCCGTCGGCGTCCGGGCTCCCGGTCACCGTGAACGACGTCGCCGTGACCGGCGTCAACGTATTGCCGGCGAGGTCGGTGATCCCCGCGGTCAGATTGACGTTGTACGTGGTGTCGTAGGTGAGTGGCGCCGACGGCGTCCAGACAACCTTGGTGTCACCGTCTTGCAGCTGCCAGGTGCCGGCGGCCTGGGTCGTCTCCGTCATCACTTGGAAGCTGGCCGCGGTGACCGAGCTCGGCTCCAACGGCTCGCTGAAAGTGATCGTCACGAGGGTCACGGCGCTCACGTCAGGGCTCCCAGAGACCGGCAACGCCGCGATGACGACGGGTGCCGTCCCGTCGGTCGTGAACGTCGTCACTACCGGAGCCGCGAGCGCGTTGCCCTTGGCGTCCTGGATATCGGTCGTGAGCCTGAGGGTGTAGTCCACCCCGGGCACCAACGGAGCTTCCGGGGTGAGCACGACCTGCGAAGGACTGCCCGAACAGCTCCGAGTCGCCGGCACTGCACTCGCGCTCGCATCCAGCAGCGAGACCGAGGTCGGCGTCACCGTGGCACAGCCGAGAGCCTCGCTGAAGACGGCGGTGACCGCGGTTGTCGTGACCACGCCGGTCGCCCCGTTCAAAGGCGTGACGGTCACGAGGGCTGGCGGAGTGCGGTCGTTCACCATGAAGGTGGCGAGCGCGTAGTTGAGCTTGTCGGTCGTGTCCACCGCCGTCGCCTGGATGGTAGCCAGCTGCGTGTCGTCCGCATCCGCCGGCACGCGGACGGTGAAGCCGTTCAAAGCAGGGTTGGCCGCGGGCGAGATCGTCTTGGTGGCTTCGTTGAATGTGAAGGCGCCGGTGATCTTGACGCGCAGCTCCTTCACCTTGCTGGCGTCGGTCCCGCGAACGCCGACGATGATGTCCTGGCCAGGGTCGACCGCGGAACCCGGTGCCGGCGAGGTGATGGTGACGGCAGGCGAGGCCATGTCGACGACCTGCTTCACCACCGAGACTGACGACCTCGTGGCACCGAGGACGTCGGTCGCAGTTGCCACGAGGGTCACGTCTGTGCCACCGGCCAGATCTGCGGGCACGCCCCACCAGCGCTCGAATGTTGACGGGTTCGTCTCCGGCATCGGCAGGACGTACGTCCCGGAGCCGGCGGCGCCGCCGTTCGCGGCAAAAGAGATGCTGGCGACGCCGGTCGCGTCGGAGGCCGTGATCTTGATCCATGCGTCGAAACCCTGCGGCAGGATCGAGACGTCGGTGATGCTGACGTTCGGTGGCACGTTGGGCACGATTCCGATCAGCTTCTCAAACAACACCCCGCGGTTCCCGGCCAGGTCGACGGGGGTCGCGCCCACAGTCACCGACGTCCCATGACTGGCATCCAAGAGCAACGAGTACTCGAACGGCAAAGCCGCGTCCGTGGCAACGAGCTGGCCGTTGATCGCGAGCTCCACCTTGGCCACGTCCGCGGAGTCGACAACAGCAGTGAGCGGCAGGACCGTGCCTGGTTCCCGTGTCGCGGTGGGTGAATAGGTGATGGCCGTCACCGCCGGGGCGATCGTGTCGAGGGTGTCGAAGGACCAGGTGATGACCGCGTCGGGACTCACGTTCCCGGCCTTGTCGGCCACCGGGCCCTGCAGCTCGACGACGTAGTGGTGGTCGGGGGTGAGATACGCCAGCGGCGCGAGGATCAGAACCCGATCGCCCCAGGCCGGCGCCCATGCCACGTCCGCACAGGGCACGACAACGGCGCACGGCACCTCGACGCTGCACGGCGGCTCGACGCTCGTGGTCGTCAACGTGAAGCTCGTCACGCTCGAACGAGCGAGCGGCTCCGAGAGCTCGATCCGGATCACGCTCTCGGCCGCGACTTGAATCGCCTCGTCGGCGGGCGAGCGGGAGACCACGCTGGGCGGCGTCGTGTCGCCGGTGGTGAAGGTCAGGACGTAGGTGGATTCGAGACCCCAACCGGAAAGGTCAGTCATGCCGATATCGACAAGCCGATCCTCGAAGTCGCGCCTCTCGCCCTTCAGCTCCACGCGGAACACGGACAGATCGGCGAGACGGTCGCTCGGGGTGAACGTCACGCGCGACGCCGACGGATTGGCGCCGGGCTCGTCGATGATCGCAAGAGCGCCGGCCACCACCGTACCCGCCCGCGTGACCTTGAAGGTCGTGGCGTTGACCGTGGCAGTGAGGAGCCTCTCGTTGAAGACCACGACGATGGGCGTCGGGCTCGCCGACGTGCCTGGGCTCACGTCGGCAGCACCTGCGGCGGGGGTCGTCGCGGTCACCGCCGGGTGTTTGTCGTCGAGGGTGATGTTGCCCAGGTCGCGGACCTGGCCGTTGACGTCGAGCACCGACGTGCGCGCGGCAACGCCGCCGGTCTGTGGGTCGAGGACGGAGACAGTGTACGTCCCGAGCGGCAGCGACTGGAGCTCGAAGGTTCCCGAGCTGTTCGCCACATGGGTGACGACAGTCGTGCCAGATCTCGCGGTGACAATCGCTCCCGCCGCCGCGGTCGTGCCATCCGCAAGGACCACAGCTCCCTTGATGTCGCCGGAGTCCTGTAGGCGAATAGCCGAGTAGCGCGTGTCCCCGTCCGCATCCAAGAACGCGATGACCTCGTCGTGCGCTCCCACCGTCCCGCTGGCCGTCGCCCCGAGCTGGGGGCTTTGAAGAGTCGTCTTCACCGAGATCGTGAAGTCCCCCACCGGCACGGACGCGAAGGAGAAGGTGCCGACCTGGCACTCGGGCACAGACCCAGGCGGGCAGCTCTCCGTCTGCCCGGTGTCGGCACCGGCGGCGAACGGGCTCCGGCTTTGAAGGGTGATCGTCGCCGCCCCCACGGTTTGGCCGCCGCCGGAGTCGAGCACGATCCCCGAGACCGTGCCGCTTCCCCTCAGCGCCATGGACAACGTAACGACGTCACCGTCGGCAACGAGCACGGCGGTGCCGGTCGCGCCGTCAGCGCGGGGAGCCGGAGGTCTCGCAGTGACGGAGTACGTCCCGACCGGCAAGGAGAGGCCGGCATCGAAAACGCCCGCGCCGTCAGTCGGCACGGTGCGGATGAAGCTGCCGTTCTTCAGGACCACGGAGGCGAGCGCCGCAGTGGGTGCGTCGGGCCAATCGGTGAGGTCGGGATGCTTCGGCACCCCGTCCACCAGCGCCACGCCGGCCTCGTACACGACGCCGCGGATCGAGCCGCTCGGCTGCAGGTAGACGTTGGTGTAGGTCGCAGCGCCGTCGGCAGGCATCGTGTCGCTCGCGCTCCCTTTGAGGCCGCTCGCGTAGTCGAGGGCATCCACTCGGTAGGTGCCGAGTGGCACGCCGGGGAGGAGGTAGTCACCATCGAGGTTGCTCGTGGTCACGAGCAGGGCCGTAAAACCGCCGTTGGGATACAGGATCACTTGGGCGCCGGGGATCACGTCCATCCCGTCGGCGCTGAGGACCGTGCCGGCGACCGATCCGAGCCCCACGAGGGTGACGTTCGTCGTCGCCGTGCCGCCGCAGGCAAGGGAGCCCGTCGCGGTCCCGGTGCGCGCGGTATACGGCTCGAAGACGTCGATGCTGAAGGAGCCACCCGGGACGTCCTCGAGCGAGAACTGACCCAGGGGATCGCTCGTCGTCAGGATGTGCGCCCCACCCGCGAGCAGACGGACTTCGGCCGGGTTGTCGAGGGGCGTGCCGTTGGCGCGGAAGATGGTCCCATTGACCGACCCAAAGCCGCAGGTGGCGGTCACGACGTTCTCTGCGGTCGTGACCGCACCCAAGGTTACCTGCACGTTCACGACGGAGTGACTCGCGGGGTTCTCCGGGATCACGGCCGAGGCTATTCCGGTCGCAAACGTCGTCGGGTGCGCCGCCCTCACCCAGAGCTTGCCTTCGATCACCGGGAAGAAGCTCAACACCCCGTTGGCATCGGCCGTCTGGTTGACGTACCCGGGAATACCTCCCACCACTGTGTTGCGATCGAGCTCCGAATCCAGGGTCGACGATGTGAACAACGTCACCTTCGCTCCCGCAACAGGGGTGACGCCGTCGTCCTGAACGACGGTAACATCGACCCCGGCCACGTCCAGGAGACGGATATCGGCCTCCGCCAACCCGCCGGGTGGCACCACAACCGAGGCCGACCCATAGAGGCGCACGTTGACCGGAACGGTCTCGGTGTCCATGGTCGCTGCGTTCACGGCCGGACTGCTCGGCACCAGCGTGTCGGCGACGAGGTTGACCGTCCCAGCGGCCACCACCGGGACATAGAAGGTTCCGTCGGCGGGATTGGTGGTGACGGTACCCGTGAAGCTCCCGGCTCTCACCAGGATGCTGACGGTAGCCGCCGCCAGGGGTGTCACCCCGTCCTCCATGAAGGCGTGCACCGGCGTTTCCCCGTCAGGCATCAACACTCGTCCGGCGAGGCTCCCGGTCGAGGACTCGAGCACGATGTCCCCCACATCCACGACCCGCTGCGCGGCGACGGTGGTCCGCGGGATCTCGCACGGCGAAGGCGGCGTCGTCGGGCACAGGGACACGGTCTTCGGGGTCAAGAAGGGATTCCCGGCGGTGATCTTGAACGGGCCCCCAGTGATCGAGCCGGTGTATTCGAATCGACCGTCCGTCCCGCGGCTACGCAACGGACTGCCGTCAGCGTTGGTGTTCGTCGGCTCACTCTGCGGCGGCATGAACCATTGCATGCTGCCGCCTTGGATACCCGACTGAAAGGCGCCCTGAACCTGCTGGCCAATGCCATCCAACTCGCTCAGCGCATCCACGAACGCGACATAGTTGTTGTTGGGGTCTGCCTCCGGCTTGATCACGCGCCAGACGGTGCGCGTGAGGATCAGGTCGGCCATGACGGCGGTGCCGTTGCTCTGAATCACCCGCCCCTCGACCGAGCCCATGCCGCGGAACTGGATGTCGGCGGTCTTGATGTCGCCCGCGTACACGATGGAAGTGTAGGCCATGCCGCCGTCACAGTAGCTGCACTGCACCGCGCGCACGGAGTAGGCCCGCACCGGGTAGTTGCGGAACTCGTAGTAGCCGTCTGCCATGGTGTAGGTACGGGCCATGACCCCCGAATTCTGACCCTCCACCCAGAGCTGGACTTCCTGGCCACCCACAGCGGCGCCATTGGCGTCGGACACGGTGCCCATCACCATACCCATCGGCTCGATCTGAATGACGACATAGTCGTCAAACGCCGGCGAATTCACCGTAATCGTCGCCTTGCCGGTGCCGGAGGTGTCGGGCGCCTGGGCGTAGATGGTGAACGTCCCGAGCGGCAGGTCGTTGATTTCGAAGTAGCCAAGCGCGTCGCTCTCGGTGAGCGTCGGCCCACCGGCCACGGGGGCGTGCGCGATGGCGACACCGAGAGAGTCCACGACCCTGCCGGTGAGTCTGCCGCCCGTGCCCGGGAATACCAAGCTCACGCTCTCGGTCTCGCCTTCTGCCAGATACGACTTGGCCGTCGCCTGCTCGTAGGTGGACTGCCGGAAGGCATAGACCTCGATGGCGCCGGTCGGCACCTTGGCGAACGCAAAGCGGCCGCTCGAATCCGTTGTGGTGCGGTCCACGACTGACATCGAGTAGGTGCGCTCGTAGCTCGTGACCGAGGTGAGGACGGGCGCTTTGATCTGAACCAGGATATTCGCGGCCCCGGTCGTCCCGTCCGCCTCGAGGACGCGACCCTCCACGGCCGCATAGCGCGTCGTGCTCGTGAGAATGAGGTCGTGCGTCGTGGTCGAGCCGGCGGCCGGCAAGTTGACCGTGCTGATGGCGGTCGCCGCGTCGCTCGTACGCACCACTCTCAACACGACATTGCCCACCGTCACCTGAGGCGCGGTGTCGACCGTGCCGTTGGCGCGCGTGCCGGTCCGCGGGAACGCGTAGTACCCGTCCGCGTCCACCCACGAGACGAACGACTCGCCGGTGCTGATGTTGGTGGCCAAGATCGGCAGGTAGCCGGCCTCCCCCGGCGCCCCGCCTGCAACGATGGCGCCGTCCTCGTCGTAGAGGTGGCCGTTCACCGACGCATAGCCGCGGATGATGAGGTCGAGCCGCAGGCGCTGGCCGTTGAATCGGATCTCGGTCGTCGCCCGACCCGGATGACCGGTCTGCGGGTCCATCGCTTCGAGCCGGAACATCGGATCGGCCGAATTCCGGAGCACGAAGTCGATCTGGTAGTTCCCATCCATGTCGGCGGTGATGGTCGAGATGGTGCGGGGCTGCACACCCGTTGCGACCGCGGAGTGCATGCACTCTTGACTCTGGACGTATTGGATCGTCGCGAACGGGACCGGCGTGCCGTCCGGGGCCCGCACGACTCCCGAGACCACGCCGCCCTCGCCGAGATCGGGGTCAGCGACCACCGCATTCGCAGTCGCGAGCACGGCCTGTCCCACGTTGTCGCGGACGTTCTGGACGGTCAGGTCGCGGGCGATGAAGGGCCCGACGGGCTTGTCGAGCATCGCGAACAACAGCCGCCGGTCGGGCTGCAGCATGCCGCCGACGACGCGGTGGTCGGGCACCTCGTAGTTGGCGAGCGTCTCGGCGTCGTCTTTGCTCACCTCTTCGCTGAACAGCACGGCGACGAGCCGGCCGAGCGGGTCGCCGTTCGTGAAGTCGGGGTGAGGATCCCCGGCCGAAGGACCCTTGCCCCACTGATGCACGCCGAGAATCGTCGGGCTCGCGTCCGGGATCGCTGTGATGACCGGCGCCAGCACTGTGTCTGGTGCTCCGTCGCCGTCCGCGTCGATGTTGATCACCGCTGCGGCGGGATCCATGCCCACGGTCCACCGCAGGTGGCCGCTCGCGCCCGCGAGAATCGAGCTGCTCAAGGAATACTCGAGGTGCGTGAGGCCGACGCCGCCCGGAATGACGACAGACAGCGTCCCGCCCTCACCCCACGCCGGAATCACGAAGTCGAAGTCGTAGTAGGTCGCCTGGTCGCTGACGAGCATCAACAGGTCGCCGACGCTCTCACTCCCGGCGCCAAGAGGCAGGCGGTCGGCAAAGGGGATCTGGCGCAGCGCTTCGCCCGTGAGGCTCACGCCCAAGACCTGGCCGTCCGGATCTGTGATCCGCAACTCCGCTGGCTGCACCGCCCCCTCGGCGCCGAACGAGATGTGTGTCGGACGCGACGCGAAGAGCGCGGCGATGTCCTTCTGGATGCTGGAAACGGTCTGGGTGGTCGAGAGCGAGCCCGCGACGATCTCACCGAGCACGTTCGACAGGCTCAGGCCGGCTGCGGCCCGGCGACGCAAGCCGTCGAAGGCGGTCAGGTTCGACAGCGCCTGGT
The DNA here is from genome assembly GCA_016218825.1 of Deltaproteobacteria bacterium. GTDB lineage: Bacteria > Myxococcota > XYA12-FULL-58-9 > XYA12-FULL-58-9 > XYA12-FULL-58-9 > JACRCV01. The sequence continues at coordinate 2,450 of JACRCV010000081.1, read as the reverse complement.
CGCGGGCGGCGATCGCGTCATTGATCTTCTCTTGCACCGCCGGGTTCGGGTCGTAGGGGTCCAGACCCGCGATCCCCGCGAGGCAGAGCTCGTCCACGCGCGCGGCGTCGGAGCCAAAGTAGTCGAAGAGCACGTCGAAGGCGCCCGCGAGCTGACCCTCGCCGAAGCGCGCGTGCAGGCCCACCTGCGCGAGCTTCACCGCGCGGTCGAAGACGAAGGACTTCGTCATGCGGCCAATGTCGGCCGGCAGCGTACCTTGGGGCGCGGTGGCGACGCTGTAGGCCTGGCCGAGGAGGCGCAGGGCGGCGAAGACGAGGTCTGCGGGCTCGTCCGGGATGTAGTCCACCGTCTGCGGCAGGACCAACGTGTCCGGCGACGACGGGATGCCGGTGTCCCCTACCCCGGTCGTCAGCAGGAATTGCCCGTTTACGCCCGGGTCCGCAAGGAAGACCGTGCTCCTGACCTCGCCGGTCGTCATCGACGTCAATCGGAGCTCGAAGCTCTCCGCCTCGCCCGGGAGGAGAGCGTCGAGGGTGAAGCGATCGACCGCCCCGGCGGCGAGCCTGGCGCCCGACAGGCTGCGGGTGTTGAGGCCGAGGGAGAACAGGTTGGCGGGGGTGCTCGAGGTGTTCGTCACGGTCGCGAAGACAGAGTAGTCCTCGCCGTCGCGGACGACGTCGGGGTGCGCCAGGATGACGCTGAAGGTGGGGTTGCGGACCTGGACGACACCGGCCGCGGTGCCGGTAAGGGGCACCGTGGAGCCGAGCGCCGGCACGTAGAGGTCGCCCAGGATGTCGAAGGTGACGACGTGGGTGCCTTCGCGCAGGCCTTCGACCAGGTAGTCGCTCTGGTTCGCGCCCTGTGGAACGAGCGTGTCGGAGCCGTTCGGGTCCGAGAGCGGACGTTGCTCGGGCATTCCGGCGGGGTAGTCGTTGGTGCGGGCCATCCGAAGGGGGTCGTCACCGGAGCCGACAGCGTTGTCGGCGCCGGGCGGGAGGTGGATCTTGGCGCGAGCGGTACGGAGCTCGAGCCCCGAGTCGCCAGGCGCGGTGTTGGTCGTGACGATGATGACGCTGAAGAACTGGTTCAGGAAGGCGATGTTGCCCGGGATGATGATGATGCCGGTCACAGGCGGGAACTGAACCTCCGGCACGTCCAGCTCCGGGGGCAGCGCCAGGGAGAAACCGGAGAGGGAGAGGTTGGGGATCGACAGAGTCTCGAAGCCCTGCCCTCCGCCTCCGAAGCCCGAGTCGAACTGCGCCGCCGGGGGTGTTTCGAAGGTGCTGCTGCCGCCGGGAACCAGGACCGGGAGCTCCACCGCGACCTGTTCGCTGCCGAAGGCGAGGCCGACGGTGAAGCTCATCGCGGTGAAGTTGTCGCTGGTGATGATGATGCCCTTCTCCTGGATCTCGTTCATCGTGAGGGCGCGGGTGGTGACCTGGGTGGCCAAGATCTCGCCCACGACCTCGATGGTGACCACCGGGAGGGTCGGGTCGCGTTCGAGGAGGGGGTTGCCGGAACCGTCATCGAGGCGAATGTTCGAGAGGTAGTAGGTGCCGGTCACCGCGATGCGCGGGAAGAGCATCAGCTGGTTCGGGGGGGCGGTCACGGTCACGGAGCCGGCCGAAAACGCCGGTCCCGACAGGTCGGCCTTGACCACGGCGCCGACGTAGATGGTGTTGGGGCTGGGGCCGGAGCCGTCGCCGAGGATGGTCATGACCCCGGTCGAGACCTCCTTCACGGCGCTCGCCGTGTACTGGAGGCCGGGCACGTCGGGCCGGGTGTCCACGTCCACCGCGACGCGGCGCACGTCGAGCGTCGCTGAGCCGAGCGGCGGCGCGGCGGCTTGGGCCAACGTGGCCTGTGTGAGCATCCATGCGAACGCGCAGATGGTGGTTCTCATGGTTCCTTGTCCCCTCGCTTCTCGCACTTCGATGACGGCGCTTGCGGCAACTGAGACCGGGCCTACGGATTCACCGTGATCGTGATCGTTTGAGAGGCCCGTTGGCAGTATTCGTCTTCGGCGGTGAAGGTCAGCGCGCGGGCGCCGATATCGGCGGTCTTCGGCACCCAATCGAATGTCGCTCGCACACCAGAGCCTCCTTCTTCGAGGGTGGCCCCGGTCAACATTGGACTCACGGAGAACGTGAGCCCGCCTTGCCCTCCGGTTGCTTTGACGAAGAAGTGCACCTTCTGGCCGACACTGGCCGTCTTGTCCCCAATCGGCTGGAGCTGCGGCGGCGTGCTCGCCGGCACCGTGAAGGTCTGGCTCGGAAGCTCGGAAAGGTTCCAGCGGACAACGTAGATCCGACTCCTGAGGGATCCCCTCATTCCGGGGTGACCGCGCCGGCTGGTGTTTTGGTTCGAAGGGGATCATGAGGGCTGGATGAAAAGCCCTTGGAATGGTGGCAGCTCGACACGGCTCGGGTGTTTCGAATGGTGCAGGCGGT
>JACRCV010000080.1 GCA_016218825.1 Deltaproteobacteria bacterium | reverse complement strand
GCCGAGATCGGCGGCTACACGGGCAAGTCCTCTGGTGGTCCGCCGGGCAGCATCACCATCACCCGGGGGCTGCATGAGGTTCTCACCGTGGCGCGTGCGCTTGCCGCCATGGAGGCGAAATGTGACTAATGGTGAGCCACTCGGGGGCGAGGGGTCGGGGGAGTGGGGGTGGGGAGCGCCGCGGCAGCCGCGGCGCGGGAATCAAAAGCAGGTGCAGATCGCGCCAGTATTACAGCCGCACGGAGTACAGGAAGCTCGCCTGCGGCGAGCGCAGCCAGCGCTCGGTGATCACGGTGCGCAGCACCTCGAAGGTGCCCGGCGCGTCGACGTACTTCTGTTTTAGCGCTTCGGCGGCCTTGAGGTCGCCGCGCGCCTTGATGCCGAAGACGTCGGTCGTGAGCTTGTCGACCGCGCGGCTGATGGTCTCGGGCTTGAGCTCGAAGCAGCCGACGTCGTCGCCGTTCGCCGCCGGCTCGTCTTTGTGCCAGACGATACCGCCGGCGTCGATCAGGTAGCCCACCTGGATCGCGGCGAGCTGGCTGTAGGTCTTCGGTCGACCTTCGCCGGTCACCATGCCGCGCGAGATGTGGCCGAAGGCCCAGGTGATGTCGTAGGTGTGCGCCGCGGTCACCATCGCGTGGTCGACGATGCCGCGCCCGGCGAGCCAGTCGGCCAAGAACAGCGCCGCGGTCTGGGCCTTGAGCTCTTCCATGGTCGCGGCGAGCGGGCCGGTGAAGATCTGGTCGTCGGTCTTGCCGTCGACCTTGTACTCGTGCGCCGGGCCGAGGTTGTGCGCCGCCTCGTGGAGCACGGTGCTCATCAGCTCCGGCGCCTGATCGTCGCTGACCGCCTTCATCGAGCCGGCGCAGAGCAGCGACGCGACCTGCGAGCGCCACGCGGCGCGGGAGTCCGGATCGGTGTAGAAGTTGGTCATCACCACGGTGCGGCCGCGGCCCTCGTTCGCGACCGGGCCCCAGTTCGGCAGGCTCTGGCCGATGGTGGCGCCCCTCGGGGAGCGCGAGTCGCCGGCGTTGACGACGACGTCGATGAAGTCGGGCAGGTGGAACGAGACCGCGCGCGCCTTGTAGGGCTTGCCGGCGTGCTCGGCCAGGACCTTCTCCATGTCGTTCTTGACCGGCTCGAGCTTCTGCTGCCACTCGAGCGAGCCGGGGTTGATGCGCGCGAAGCTGACGTGGAAGCCGGCCTTCTGGGCGCAGGGCTCGAAGTAGGTCTCGTCCGGCCCGATGCGCAGGTACCACTTGGAGCTCACCGCGTTCATCTTCGCCCAGCTCTCGTCGGCCTTGAACCAGTCGTTGTCGCGGAAGGCCTGCGCCGCGGCCTTGAGGTAGGCCTTCAGCGCCACCTCCTCGTCGGCGGCGAAGTCGGCGCCGGCGGCGTCGAGCAGCGCGGCGATCCGCTCCATCTGCGCCTGGTAGACCACGGTGTAGGGCTTGGCGGTGAGGCCGCCCTTGCCGTCGTCCACGACCGCCGCGAACTGGTGCGCCAAAGCCGCGGCGTCGGGGCGGGCCGCCAGCGTCTTGCAGAACTCCTTGTCCACCTGCAGCGCCGCCGGATAGAGGCCGGAGATCTCCTCGGGCCGCTCCTTCAAGACGTTGCAGTCCTTGTCCTTCTCGGTGGTCGGCGCGCTGCAGCGCGGGCCGCCGTTCAGCCAGAAGACCATCCGGCTCATGGTGTCGGCGGCGGGGATCTTGGCGGCGAGCGTGGCGCCGCCGGTCTGCTCCAGGTAGAGGTCCTCGATCTCTGCTGCGGCCTGAAGGATGTTGCGGACCAAGGTCTTGTCGGCGGCCGCCAAGCCGGTGAGGTCGGAGTCGAGCAGCGTGAAGCGGCCCTCGCCAAGCTCCTTCTGCAACAGCGCCTGCCGCTTCGCCTCGGCCGGATCGGCTGCCGGCTCGGCGCCGGTCTTGAACCGGCGGCTCACGGCGTCGTAGGCCTGGTAGAGCTTGGCGCTGAAGCCTTGGGCGTTCAGCCAGGTGTCCGGCGCGCTGCGGTCGAGCCCCCAGGTGATCGCGAGCTCGTCGGCGTCGAGCGTCCCCGGGTTCTTGGCGTCGGCGCGCCAGAACAGCGGCAGCGACAGCTCGGCGGCGAGGCGGTTGAAGTCGGCGCGCGGCACCTCGTTCAAGACCCGCGGCCCTTGCGCCGGGCCGGGGGCCGGCGTCGAGCACGCGACCGACAACGACACGATCGACAGCGACAACATGGAGAGTGATTTCATGGCTGGTTCCTATACCAGAGGCGGGGTCTCCGCCGCCAACGGCCCCGGGGCCGGGTTAGAGGGCTTCGAGCACCCGCAGGCCGGCGTCGATCCGGCCGAACGGGGGCATGACGTAGGCGCCTTCGACCATGCGCTTGACGCTTTCGAGGGTCTGTTGGGCGATGAGGATGCCCTCCTCGGCGCCGCCGTCCTTGTCGCTCGCCTTGCGCATCCGCTCCCGCACCGCGTCCGGGATCTGCATCCCCGGGACCTCGTTGTGCAGGAACTCGGCGTTCTTGTGGCTGGCGAGCGGCAGGATGCCGACCAACACCGGGATGCGCACGTCCTTGATGTTCTCCAGGAAGCGCTCCAGGAGGCCGGCCTCGAACACCGGTTGCGTCATGCAGAAGTTGGCGCCGGCCTCGACCTTGTAGTGGAAGCGCCGCAGCTCGCGTTCCATGTCGGGGGCGCCGGGGTTGGCGCCGACGCCGATCAAGAAGCGCACCGGGGCGCCGATCGGGGTCGCGGCCAGATCGACGCCGCGGTTCAGGCCCTCGAGGATCCGCACCAGGCCGATGCTCTCGACGTCGTAGACCGCGGTGACCCCGGGGTAGTCGCCGAGCTTCGGCGGGTCGCCGGTGACCGCGAGGATGTTGCGCAGCCCGAGGGCGTAGGCGCCGAGCAGGTCCGCCTGCATCCCGAGGAGGTTGCGGTCGCGGCAGGTGTAGTGCAGCACCGTCTCCATGCCGATCTGCTGCTGAATCAACACCGCGATGTGGAGCGCCCCCATCCGGGCGCTGGCGCGCGGGCCGTCGGGGATGTTGACGACGTCGACGCCGTGGAAGCGGAGCTTGTCGGCCGCGGCGAGCACCTTGCTGGCGTCGTGGCCGCGCGGCGGGTTCATCTCCATCGACACCACGAAGGTGTTGCCGAGGATGGACTTCTTCGCGAGCTTGGCGCCGAGCGGCGAGCGCTCCGAGGTCGGCGCCGGCTCGTGGGTCGCGGCCTTCTCCAGCGGCGTGACCGACACCACCGCGCTCTTCTTCGGCTGCAAGGCCTTGACCATCGCCGCCACGGCGCGGATGTGGTCGGGGGTGGTGCCGCAGCAACCGCCGATCAGATGGGCGCCGGCGAGGATGAAGCGCCGGGCGTACTCGGCCATGTACTCCGGCGACGTCATGTACAGGACGCGGCCGTCCACCATCCGCGGCGAGCCGGCGTTCGGCATCGCGGCGAGGGGCATCTCCGGGCCCGCGAGCCGCAGGCGCTCGATGGTCTCGAGCATGTCGTGCGGGCCCTCGGAGCAGTTGGCGCCGACCGCCTGGACCCCGAGCAGGTTCATGTCGGTCATGACCTCCTCGGGGGTGTAGCCCACCAGGGTCCGGCCCTCGGCGGGGAAGGTCGCCATCGTCAGGATCGGCAGCGCGCACTCGAGGCGCGCCGCCTGGACCGCGGCCGACATCTCCTGGACGTCGGCCATGGTCTCGATGACGAGCAGGTCGACGCCGCCCTTCGCGAGCCCCCGGATCTGGGGGCGGAAGTAGTCGATGGCCTCGGCGACCGAGATCTTGCCGATCGGGCTCAGTTGTCTGCCGAGCGGCCCGACGGAGCCCGCGACCCACACCCGATCGCCACCGACGTCGCGGGCGAGCTCGGCGCCCTTGCGGTTGATGGCCTCGCAGTCGGCGGCGAGGCCGTGGGGTGCGAGCTTCAGCGGATTGGCGCCGAAGGTGTTGGTCTCGACGAGCTCGGCGCCGGCGCGGATGTAGTCGGCGTGGATCTCCCGCACCCGGTCGGGGTCGCGGAGGTTCAAGGCGTCGTAGCACTGGTTGACGTAGATCCCCTTGGCGTAGAGCATCGTGCCCATCGCGCCGTCGGCGACGATCACCCGCTCTTGAACCTCCTCGACGAACGATCCCTTCATGTTGACTCCAGATCAGGGGCCGGCGCCGGCGCGCGCGACCGCTGCCGATGCACTGCGAGGGCATCGAGGGCCGCGTGGCGGTACAGGTCCGACAGGGTGGGGTAGTTGTAGAGGGTGTCCATGATCTCGTGGGCGGTGGCCCTGCCGTAGAGAAACGCCTGGCCGATGTGGATGATCTCGGAGGCTTGAGCGCCGACCATGTGCGCCCCCAACAACCGCAGGTCGGCGGCCGCGAAGATCAGCTTCAACAGGCCGCCGGTGTCGCCCAGGATCTGGCCGCGGGGGTTCATGCCGTAGTTGCCGCGACCGATGACGATGTCTTCGCCCTGCGCTTCGAGCTCCTGTTCGGTGGCGCCGATGTAGCTCACCTCGGGGATGGCGTAGATCGCGACCGGCAGCGGCAGGGCGGCGCGGCGGGTGCGCTCGGCGCCGAAGGCGTGGCGGACCGCGAGCCGGCCCTGCTCCATCGAGGTGCTGGCGAGCGCCGGGTAGCCGACGACGTCGCCGACCGCGTAGACGTGCGGCGCCGAGGTCTGGAAGTCGGCGTTGACCGGGATCAGGCCGCGGTCGTTCGGGGTGACGCCGATGCGCTCGAGGCCGAGATCGGCGGTGTTGCCGGTGCGGCCGACGCAGTACAACAGGACGTCGGCCTCCAGGGTGTTCTTGGCGCGAGTGTGGATCCGCACCGCCGGCGGCGCACCGGGCAGGCGCAGGACCTTCTCGTAGGTGTCGTCGTGGATGATCACGATCCCGAGGCGCTTGAGCTCGTGCTCGAGGATCGAGGCCACCTCCCGATCCAGGTAGGGCAAGAGCTCGGGCCGGGTGTCGACCAGCGTGACCTGCAGCCCGAGCGCCGCGAAGATCGCGGCGTACTCGACGCCGATGACGCCGGCGCCGAGGACGACGACCGAGCGCGGCATGCGCGGTAGCCGCAGGATGCTTCCCGAGTCGAACGCGACCTCGCCGTCGAAGTCGATGTCGGCGGGCCGGTTGGGGTGGGAGCCGACCGCGATGACGACGTGGTCGGCGTTGAGCTGCAGGCGGGTCTGGCCGCCGACACCGCGTACCCCGATGGTGTGCGGATCGAGGAAGTGACCGTGGCCGCGGATGATCTCCACCGCCCAGCGATCGAGCGAGCGGTTGATGAGCTCGAGCTCGCGCGCCACCACGACCCGCTCGCGGTGCATGAACTCCGGGATCGTGATGTTGGCGGCGATCGAGCACTCGATGCCGTGCAGCTTGTGCGCCGTCAGGTTGCGGACGAAGAGGGCGCTCTCGCGCAAGGTCTTGCTGGGGATCGCGCCCCAGTTGACGCCGGTGCCGCCGACGACGTTTTCTCGCTCGACCAGCGCCGCCTTCTTGCCGAGCTTCGCCGCCTGGATCGCGGCCCGTTCGCCGGCCGGCCCACCGCCCAAGATCACGACGTCGAAGCCCGACATGCCCCGCACCTTGCCACAGTCGGCGCCCTGCACCAACTCAGGCGGGCGGCGCGCGCCGCGGTCGCACCGAGTAGACGATCGCGACCCCGGCGACGAGGATGATGAAGATGCCGACGTTCGCGAGGCGATCGGGGCGCTCGTTCCAGAAAACGAGGCCGGCGAGGTAGCCGAGCGGCACGCTGGCGTACGAGAACGACGCCGCGATGTGCGCCGGCGCCCGGCGGTAAGAGGCGGTCATCAGGCTCTGCGCCCCGGCCGCCATCACCCCGGCGCCGACGAGCAGCAGGTGGGCCCGCAATGACAGCGGCTGCCAGTTGAGGAGGACGAGCGGCAGCGCCATCAGTCCCGCCACCCCCGAGAACCACAGCACGATCCTGGGGGTGGGCTCGGTGCGGGTCAGCGTCCTGACTGACACGTAGGCGCCCGCGGACAGCACCGCCGACAGCAGCGCGACCCCGGCGCCGAGCGACGCCAAGCCCCGCGTCGGCTGCAGCACGACGAGCGCTCCCAGCAGGCAGAGGGCGGCGAGCGCGTAGTGCAGCGGCCGCGGCCGCTCGTGGAGCAGGACCACCGACAGGAACGCCACGAAGATCGGCGCCAGTTGCTGCAAGGCCGACAAGTCGGCGAGGCGGATGTGGGCGACCGCGTACAGATAGCAGAACAACGCCGAGCCGCCGACGACGCCGCGAATCGTGAGGAGACCGCGGCGCCGGCTCGACAGCGGGATGTGGCGTCGCTTCATGATGACGAGCATGGGCAGCGCCGAGAACACCGAGCGATACAGCATCGCCTGCAGCGGCGTCGCCTCGTCGCTCGCCAGCTTCACCAGCGCGGCGAGGGTGGTGAAGAACGCCGAGGCGGCCACCATGTAGACCGCGGCGACCGCGACGTTCTCCCGGACCGCGCCGGCACCGGCGTCGGGGATGGCTTCATTTACCATCGGCGCCCCGGGGCCGCACCGACGACGAGACACCGGACTCTGCTCTCCACCTGCAACCTCGAGGCGCCTGTCGCCGCGGTGAGCATCCGGGAAGAGGACGGGCAGGGTCAATGGGGAAGGGCGCCAGCGCAATCGACCTCTCGCGTTCTTGATTCCCGGCGGGCGCTTCGCGCCCCAGCAACCTGGCGGGGGGACCGCCCGCCGGCACGTGGTCCGAGGGCGACAATGGAGTGACGCGCCGGCTCTGCGTCCCCCCGTGCCCCCGCACCTCGCACTGGCAAAGCCAGCTGC
>JACRCV010000012.1 GCA_016218825.1 Deltaproteobacteria bacterium | reverse complement strand
CGGTTGGCAGACCGTTTGGCGCGGATGGGACACCCTCCAGCAGCGGATGGTTGGCTGGGCCGCCGCCAAGCAGCACGCCGCCATGACCGACGATGCGAAGATGTGATCCCGAGTCAGCCCGGGTGGGGCGGGCAACATCGGTCCACCTCGAGAACTCGATCGCCTTGCGGCGCTTGCCGCCGTGATCTCACCGACGGGCGCCGACCGGGTTGTGCGGCGGTCAACACACTGCAAGAATCCCGGCATGCTCGAGATCCTCACCCTGCTCCTCGCCGGCGCCCGGCCGGCCGCGCCCCCCCCGCCCCCGCCCCCGCCGACACCGACGGCAGCGACACCGGCGACGACGCCCGCGGCGATCGACTACGCGACCGTGGTCCAGGACGCCCTCACCGCGGCGCTCCCCGGCTTTGCGAAGGCCGAGCGCGAGGCGCTGGCGGCGGTCGGCAAGAGCGCGTGGGCCGCGGGGCTCGAGCTCGAGATCGCGGTGGACGGCTCGTTGCGCGGCGAAGGCCCGGCGGTGAGCTCCGGGAGCAACGCCTTCGACGATCTGGCCCGCGCGCTGCTCCTCGCCGCCGAGCCGTTCTCGCCGCCGGAGCCCGGCGGCGCCTTGCCGACCCGCCCCACCCGCTGCATCGCGCGCGTCGCGCTCGCCCCCGCGAAGAAGGGCCCGGCGCTCGACACCGCGGTCGCCTGTTTCCCGCCCGACAAGCCGCTGCCGACGATCGCCGGCGGCACCGCCGAGCTCGGTCGCGCCAAGGATGCGGCGGCGGCGCTCTTGACCGGATACGGCCGGGAGGCCGCGGGCGACCTCGGCGCGGCGATGCAGGGGTATCGCAAGGCGGTGCAGGCGGCGCCGGCCTGGGACCTGGCGGCGCGGGCGATGGGGTTGGTGCTCGTCAAGGACAAGAAGATCCCGCAGGCGATCCCCTACCTCAAGACCTACGTCGAGGCGCGCGCCGCGTCCCCGGACGCGGTGGATTACGCCCGCGAGATCGAGCGCTACGAGAAGAGCCTCGCGGCGCGGCTCGCCGAAGAGACCCGGGTCCGCGACCGCCTGACGAAAGAAGACATCGCCCGCGGCATCCGTAAGAGCTACCCGCTGCTCGAGCCCTGCCTGCGGTCGGCGCGCAAGGCCCGCGCCCTCGCGGTGGGCCTCGACACCCTGGTGGTCTCGTTTACGATCAACAAAGACGGCGCCGCGATCGCGGCGCGACTGGAGGCGCCGACCGGGCTGTTGATGACCGAGCACGCCGAGTGCGTGGAGCGTGCGGTGTCGGGCTGGCGCTTCCCGCGCTACAGCGCCGGCTCCGAGGTCACCGTGGCCCGAGTGCCGTTGAAGGTGCGTGGCGCGCCGCCGTTGCCGCCGCCGGGTGCTGCCCCCACCGCGGCGCCCGCCGCCTCCGAGCCGGTCGACGAGCCGGCGTTCTCGACCTGCGATCGGGAGCCGGACGAGATCCAGGAGTTCGTGCGCTCGCGCTACGGCCGCCTGCAGGCCTGCTTCGTCGCCGAGCGCAGCCGGGCGCCGAAGGTCGCGTTCCCCGACAACTTGATGATCACCTTCGTGATCGACGCCAGCGGCCCGGTGCGCGGCGCCGGGGTCGATCACCGCGCCTACCGCGAAGGGCCGCTCACGCAGTGCGTTGCCGCGGCGCTCGCCGGCGACCTGCCGCCGGTCAAGGGCGCCGACTGCCCGGCCGAGTTCAGCGTCGACCTGCGGAGCATGATGCCGGCGCGGCGCTGAGTCACCCCTACCGATCCGGCGCGAAGACGAGTACCCTAAGAGGGTGAGTGACTCCATCGCGCTCGGGCTCATTCGCGACGCCAAGCTGCTCGTCGGAACCGCCATCGCCTCGGAGCTCTGCCGCCGCGCCCAGGACGTGCACCGCCTCGGGACCACGTCCGGCATCGCGCTCGGCCGGCTGATGATCGCCACCGTCCTCGCGGCGCAGGCCCAGCGGGCCTCGGGCTCGCTCTCCTTGCAGGTGGTCGCCAGAGGCCGGCTACAGCAGATCTTCGCCGACGTCAACACCGCCGGCGACGTCCGCGGCTTCGTGCGCCCGCACCACTTGGCGATGCCGCCGCTCACCGCCGCCGAGCGCCACGGCCGGCGCGCCATCGGCCACGCGGTGGGGCACGGGGTCCTGAGCATGATCCGGATCCCCGAAGACCAGAACTTCTCGCAGAGCTCGACCGAGCTGGTGTCCGGCGAGATCGACACCGACGTCGAGAGCTTCCTGGCGCGCTCGGATCAGATCCCGTCGGCGCTCAGCGCCGACGTGCTGCTCGGCGACGACGACCGGGTGCGCGTCGCCGGCGGCGTGCTGGTGCAGGCGATGCCGGGCGCCGACATGAGCCGCCTCGAGGGCCTGCGCACCGAGCTGGCGCAAGGTCAGCTGACGACGCTGCTCACCAAGAACGGCGTCGAGGCGCTCGACCTGCTGCGCACCCTGTTCCCGGCAGCGGCGGTGACCGAGCCGCGCGTCGAATTCCGCTGGAAGTGTCGCTGCTCGGAGCAACGGGTGCTCGCGGCGCTGGCGATGCTCGACCCCGGCGACCTCGCCGAGATGGCGACCCAGAAAGAACCGACCACCGTAGGCTGCGACTTCTGTGGCTCGAGCTACACCATCACCCCGGCCCAGGTCCGTCGGGTCTTCGAGGGCATCGTCAAGGCCGCCGGCAACCGGCGCAGCAACTAGACCGGGGGAGCGCATTCGCGATGAACGACGCCGGGCGGCCGCGGCTCGACCGGCCGTGTGCTCAACGCGCCTGCAGCTCCGCCAAGATCGCGGCGCCGTAGCGCTCGACGAGCTTCGGTCCGGCGCCGTACACCTGGCCGAGCGCCGCCAGCGACGTGGGCGTCGCGGCGACGATCTCGTACAGCGTGCGGTCGCTCATGATGCGAAACGCCGGAACGCCCTTGGCCCTCGCGACCGCCAACCGCCAGGCACGCAGCCGGTCGACCGCCTTGAGGTCGATCGCTTGGTCCTCGACCGCGAAGCCGCGCTTCACTGCCGACCGGCGCTCGTCCCCGCCCTCGGCTCCACCTCGCTCGCGGCGCCGCGACCGCGGCCGCCTACCGCGGGTCGTCGGGCGCCCGGGCTCGCCCTCGAAGAGGAGGCCGGCGTCGAGCGCCCCGCCTGCTTTGCGGTTGAGGTGCGCCCGTCGAAACCGCACGGTCTTGCCGTCTTTCTCGAACGAGTCGTCAACCAGGACGAGGGCCTGGGCGCGTCGGAGCGCCTCGAGGACGCGCTCGAGCTCGCGGCGCTCGACCTCGTTGTTCGGAAACAGGTTGCGATACAGGGTCCCGGTCGAGACCCCGTCGTAGCGCCGCAGCTCCTCGAGGATCTGCGCCGCCACCGCGGCCTCGGCGGGCGTCGGCGGTCGAAAACGGTGCCCGATGGAGCCGCGCGGCCGGCAGACGTCGCAGTTGGTGCACGGCGCGGTGTTCTCGGTCTCGCCGAAATGGCGCACCAGGTGCACCATTCGACAACCATGGGCGCGCGCGAAGTCGAAGACCTCGTCGAGCTGGCCCTCGCGGTGCCGGCGGATGGCGCGATAGCTCGCCCGCCAGCCGTCGTGGCCCCGATGCACCCGGTCGTCCGCGTCTACGGTCACGCCGCCGTGGGTCCAGAGCTTGCTCACCGCGACCTCCGCGACCTCGGCGTCGACCGGGCTCGCGGCGATCAGGGCTTCGCGGCCGATACCGTCGGTCGGCACCGCCTGCGCGATCTGTTCCAGGACCCCGATGTCGGGGTAGTCGCGATCCAGGAACGACTCGTGCACCTTGCGGTCACCGAACGAGTACAGAAGCACGGCGCAGGACGGCAGGCCATCGCGCCCGGCGCGCCCGATCTCCTGGTAGTAACCCTCCAGCGTCTGCGGCAGCGCCAGATGGACGACGGTGCGGATGTTGGCCTTGTCGATGCCCATACCGAAGGCGATGGTCGCGACCACGACCTCGACGCTGCCGGCGAGGAAGGCCTCTTGGGCGCGGCTGCGCGCCGCCGCCGGGAGGCCGGCGTGATAGGGCGCGGTCTCGTGGTGGGCCGAGAACAGCTCTGCCACCTCGTCCGCCAGCCGTCGGGTCGGCACGTACACCACCGCCGGGCGGCGCTCGGCCGGCGCCAGGAGCGCGAGGGCGTCCTCGGCCCGCGAGGTCCGGGCGCACTCGACCGCTTCGATGCTGAGGTTGTCGCGGCGAAAGCCACAGATGAAACGCCGGGCGCCCTTCACCCCGAGCTGCTCGAGGATGTCGTCCTGGACGCGCACCGTCGCGGTCGCGGTGAGCGCCAGCACCGGCGCGGGTCGCAAACTCGGCAGGCGCGCGCCCAACAGCCGATACTCGGGCCGGAAGTCGTGCCCCCAATGCGAGATGCAGTGGGCCTCGTCCACCGCGACGAGCACCGGCGGTCGTCGGGCGAGCATCTCGGGAAAGCCCGGCACGCCCAGGCGCTCCGGCGAGATCGTGAGAAAGTCGAGCTCGCCGTCGAGGTAGGCGCGACAGGCGGCGCGCGATTGCTCGCGGCTGCGCCCCGAGTGCACCCGCTCGGCCTTGACGCCCATCGCGACGAGCTTCGCGGTCTGGTCTTCCATCAGCGCGATGAGGGGACTGACGACGAGGGTCGTGCCGCCGCGCGCCAGGCCCGGGAGTTGGTAGCACAGCGACTTGCCGGAGCCGGTGGGCATGACCAAGAGCGCGTCCTGGCCGGCAGCGACGGCGCGGCAGACCTCTTCCTGGTGGGGACGGAAGGCGGCGTGGCCGAAGCGGCGGCGCAACAAGTCCGCGAGGTCGATCACCGGCACGACCTCACACCGGCGACCCGGTCGCCGCGGACGGGCCGATCCTGCAAAGCGACAGCGCGCATCATCACCTCGAATCCGTTGCCGAGGACGTCGGGCAAGTTGTATCCCATCCCACCGACATTGCCGCCGGCGCTATCGGAAATCGAAGGCGAATCGGCGGCAGGTCAAGACTACTATTGACGGTAGTCCCGGAACTGCGCCACATCCTAGAAACCATCATGGGGTAAACGATGCTGAGCATCCACACAAACGTCGTCGCGTGCCGCAGCCTACGACCGTCCGCAGCAGGCACCAGGTCGGTGCTCGGACGTATCGCCGCTGCCGCGGCTGTCCTCGCCTCCATGAGCGGCCCGGCCAACGCCGAGGAAGCTGCCGCTTCAATAGCGCGGCTGACCGTAGCGGAGTTCCTGACCAGGGTAGAGGCCGCGGATCCCCGCTTCGAGATGCTCGAGGGCGACGTCGCCGCACAAGAGGCTGCGGTGACGGTGGCGGGGCTCTGGGGCAATCCGTCCCTCGCGTATGATCGTGAAGAGATTGCCGCGGGCGGCCGGAGCTTCCCCGAGAACACGATTCGCCTGCAGTTGCCGCTCGAGCTCTCCGGCAGGCGGGGACTGCGGGTGGAGGGCGCAAAGCTCGGTGCCGGCGCGGCGCGGCAAACGGCCCTGCGGGCCAAGCAGGGCATCCTGCTCGATGCCCTCGACGTCTACCTGCGGGCCGCCGCGGCTCGGGTGAAGCTCACCACCCTGCTCGAGGAGCACGACTCCCTCGACCGGCTCGTTGTCGCGGTCAAGGCCCGGGCCGCGGCCGGAGAGGCCTCCGGCTACGATCTCGACCGCCTCGCGCTCGAGGCCGACACCTTGGACGACCTGGTCGCCGATTGCGAACGCGAGCTCCTGGCGTGGCGTCGAGCTCTCGGCTTGCTCAGCGGCGCGCCCGAGTCCCGGTTCGACGCGAACGACGAGCTCAATCTCCCTGCGGTCCCCGGGCCGGTCTCGAAGGCGGCACTCCTGGCCGCGCGTCCTGACTACGAAGCGGCCGGCTTGCGGGTGGCGCAGGCCGAGATGGAGATCGCGGCCGCCGGCCGCGGTTGGGTCCCGGGGGTGAGCTTGTCGGGCGGCGCCAAGAGCGCCGTCTTCGGCGCTGACCCGCGCTGGGGGTACGTCGCGGGGGCGGCGCTCAGTCTGCCGTTTCTCGACCACGATCAGGCCGACCGGGAGCGGGCTCGAGCCCGGTTGCGCATCGCCCGGGCCGAGCGCCGGCTCATCGAGCACCAGGTCATGGCACAGGCAAGCACGAGCAGTGAGAGCCTGGCCCGAGTCGTGAGCCAGGCGCAGCAGTTCGAGGCCAACCAGGTGTCGCGCCTCGACCGCCTCGTCAAACGCGCCGAGACCTCCTACCAGGAGGGCGAGCGCCCGATCTTCGAGCTTCTGGATGCGTATCGCACCGCGCGCGCGACCCGTCTCCGGGTCATCGAGCTGCGGCTACAGGCACGCCAGGCCGAGCTCGAGGTGTGGCGCGCCCGCGGCGTCGGCCCTGGAGGTCACCCATGATCCGCTCGTCCTTCCTTTCGCCTGCACTGTTGCCCGCGATCCTGGCCGTCGGCTGCCACCCGGGCGACCCTGGCGAGCAGGGACCCGGCGCCGAGGCGGAGGGCCCGCCGGCGCGCTCGGTCACCGTCTGGACCGACAGGACCGAGCTCTTCATGGAGTACGAGCCGCCGGTCGCCGGTCGCGAAGGGAAGTTCGCCGCGCACCTCACGGCGATCCCGACCTTCAAGCCGCTCACCGAGGGCACGATGTCGCTCGTCCTCGAGATGGCGGACGGCAGCACGATCACGGCGAAGGCCGACGCGCCCGCGAGCGTGGGCATCTTCCGCGCCCGCCTGCGGCCCACCAAGGCAGGCAAGTGCACGCTGTCGCTCAGGGTGGAGAGCCCGCAGGCGACCGACGAGATTGACGCCGGGCCATGCGAGGTCTTCGCCGACCCGAGAGCAGCTGCGGCCGCCGTCGCCAAGGAAGAGGGTGGCGCCGAGAAGATCATCTTCACGAAGGAGCAACAGTGGCGGACGGAGTTCGCCACCGTCGCGGTGGAAGAGCGCGAGCTGCAGCCGTCGGTGCAGGCCAACGCCGAGATCCGGCCGGTCGCCGGCCGGGAGGCCCGTCTGACCGCGCCCGTGACCGGACGAGTGACCCTCGACTTCCCGACCCCGGTGATCGGCATGACCGTCAAAGCCGGGCAGACCCTGGCGACGATATCGCCACGACTCGCCGCGGGCGGCGACCGCGCTTCGCTCGACGCCGAAGTCCTGGCGGCGCGGGCCGAGCAGAGTGCGGCCGAGGCGCAGGTGGCGCGCGCCGAGCGCCTCTTCAGAGAGCAGGCCGTACCCGAACGCCAGGTCGAGGAGGCTCGCACTCGCGTGAGCATCGCCAAGGCACGTTTGGGCGCAGCCCAGGGACGGCTGGACCAGTACAGCGCCGGCGCTTCGGGGCTGCGCGGCGTTGGACTGAATGCCTTTCAGGTGCGCTCCCCCATCGGCGGCACACTGGTCACGGCTGCGGCGGCCTCGGGCGAGAGCGTCGAAGAAGGTACGCTCCTGTTCGCGGTCATCGACCTGAGCCGGGTCTGGCTCGAGGCCCGGGTCTTCGAGCCCGACATCCCCAAGGTCGAGGGGGCACACTCCGCCTGGTTCACCATCGAAGGGTATGAAGCCCCGTTCGTCATCGACGCGCAGAATGGCAAGCTCATCACCGTCGGCAAGGTCGTCGACCCGCTCAGTCGAACCGTGCCCGTCATCTTCGAGGTGGCGAACGCCGGCGAGACGCTGCGCATCGGCCAGTTCGCCAAAGTCAGCATTGCCGCCGGGACGCCGCA
This sequence comes from Deltaproteobacteria bacterium, assembly GCA_016218825.1. Taxonomy (GTDB): domain Bacteria; phylum Myxococcota; class XYA12-FULL-58-9; order XYA12-FULL-58-9; family XYA12-FULL-58-9; genus JACRCV01. Next base: position 4,750 of record JACRCV010000012.1, on the reverse strand, counting down.
GCGCGGCGTGGGGATCCCTGACGCCGCGGTGCTGGAGGACGGCGGCAAGCTCGTCGCTTACGTACAGACGGACGGTGAAGCGTTCGAGCGTCGTCCGCTCGCCGTCGGCGTTCGCTCGCGGGGCTGGACCGGCATTCGGGAGGGCGTCGTCGCCGGCGAGCGCGTCGTCACCAAAGGCGCCTACGAGATCAAGCTGACCGCCGCCTCCGGCGTCATTCCGAAGCACGGTCACGTTCACTGAGGGAGCGCCCATGTCGATGCTGGATGGCCTGATCCGGTGGTCGCTCCAAAACCGCCTCTTCGTGGTCGTGGCCGCGGCCGTGCTGTCGATCTACGGCGCGGTCACGGCGGCGCGCATGCCCGTCGACGTCTTCCCTGACCTCACGGCGCCGACCGTCACCATCCTCACCGAGGCCCACGGCCTCGCACCGCAAGAGGTCGAGGCGCTCGTGACCTTTCCGCTCGAGTCGTCGGTGAACGGCGCCACCGGGGTGCGTCGGGTGCGGTCCGCCTCGGGCATCGGCATCTCGATTGTCTGGGTCGAGTTCGATTGGGGCACCGACATCTACATCGCCCGCCAGATCGTCAACGAGAAGCTCCAGCTCGTGACCGCGCAGATCCCGCCGGGCATCGGCCCGCCGACCTTGGCACCGATCTCGTCAATCATGGGCGAGATCCTGTTCTTGAGCCTCAAGAGCGCGCGGCACTCACCGCTCGACGTTCGCGAGACTGCCGACTGGGTGATCCGCAAACGCCTGCTCGCCATTCCGGGGGTGGCGCAGGTCGTGCCCATCGGTGGCGGCGTCAAGCAGTTCCAGGTGATCGTGGCGCCCGAGAAGCTGCAGGCGTTCAACGTCAGCCTGCAAGACGTCATGGCCGCGCTCAAGGGGTCCAACGGGAACTCGAGCGGCGGCTTTCTGGTGCAAGGCGCCCAGGAGCGGCTCATTCGCGGCATCGGGCGCGTCAACTCCGGTGCGGACGTGGAGAAGACGGTCGTCGCCGTTCACGCGGGCGTGCCGGTCCTGGTCGGCCAGGTCGGGGCGGTGGTCGTCGGCCCGGCGATCAAACGCGGTGCGGGTTCCTCGAACGCGGAGCCAGCCGTGATCCTGGCAGTGCTCAAGCAGCCAGGCGCCAACACGCTGGACCTCACGCGGGAGATCGACCGCAACCTCGACGAGATCCAGAAGACCCTGCCCGATGGGATGATGATCGATCGGCGGCTCTTCCGGCAGTCCGACTTCATCGAGAACGCCATCGGCAACGTGTCGGTGGCGCTCCGCGACGGCGCCGTCCTCGTCGCCGTCATCTTGTTCCTCTTCCTGTTCAACTTCCGGACCACGCTCATCTCGCTGGCCGCGCTGCCCGTGTCCCTCATCGTGTCGCTCCTGGCGATCAAGGCAGCCGGCGCCACCATCAACACGATGACCCTCGGCGGACTCACCATCGCCATCGGCGCGCTCGTGGACGACGCCATCATCGGTGTGGAGAACGTCTTTCGACGCCTTCGCGAGAACCGCGCTCTGCCCGAGGCGCAGCGTCGAGCCGCAGAGGAGGTCATCTACCAGGCCGCCAACGAGATCCGCGGCTCCATCGTCTTCGCGACGCTCATCATCATGTTGGTCTTCGTCCCGATCTTCTTCCTCACCGGCGTCGAAGGCCGATTGCTGGCACCGCTCGGCTTTGCCTACCTCGTGGCCATCGGCGCATCGCTCGTGGTGGCGCTGACGCTGACGCCCGCGCTTTGCTCCTATGTGCTGCCGCGCGCCGGAGCGCTCGCGCACGGCGACAGCCTCCTCGTTCGCCGGCTCAAGGCGGCCTACCTCCCGTCGCTGCGCATGGCTCTTGCCCACTCCGGTCTCGTGATCGCGGTGTCCGCCGCCTTGTTCGCGGGCGCCGTCGTGCTCGCCGCCTTCTTGGGCCGCGCGTTCCTGCCCGAGTTCAACGAGGGATCATTGACCCTGAGCGCGGTGACGTTGCCCGGGACGTCGATGGAGGAGTCCGATCGGCTGGGCTACCGCATCGAGAGGACGCTGTTGTCGTTTCCGGAGGTCGTGTCGACGGCTCGACGCCAGGGTCGCGCCGAGCTCGACGAGCACGCTCAGGACGTCAACTCATCGGAGATCGACGTGCGACTGGAGATGAAGGACCGCTCGAAGAGCGACTTGTTGGCGGCGCTTCGCGAGGAGCTCGCCACCATCCCCGGAATGGTGATCATCATCGGCCAGCCGCTCTCGCACCGCATCGATCACATGCTCTCCGGGACGCGCGCCAACATCGCCATCAAGCTGTTCGGTGACGACCTCTACCAGCTGCGCTCGTCGGCCGAGGAGATCCGCAGGGTGGTGGCGCGAGTCGAGGGTGCCGTCGACGTCTCGGTCGAGCAACAGGTCGACATCCCGCAGCTCTTCATCAGCTTCGACCGCGAGCGCATCTCCCGCTACGGCGTGCACACCGGCGAGCTCGCCGAGGCCATCGAGGCCATCTTCGCCGGCGACAAGGTCTCCCAAGTGCTCGACGGTCAACGCACCTACGATCTCGTGGTGCGCTACCGCGACGACCAGCGCGCCGACGCCGAGGCCATCGGCAATACGCTCATCGACACGCCGGTGGGCGTCAAGGTCCCGCTCAAGATGTTGGCCACGATCCGCGAGGACGTCGGGCCCAACATGATCAGCCGCGAGAACGTGCAGCGAAAGATCGTGGTGATGGCCAACGTCGGCGACCGCGACCTGCGCGGCGTGATCGACGACATCCGGGCCGGTGTCGCGCGCGAGGTGAAGCTGCCGCAGGGCTACTACGTGGTCTATGGCGGGCAGTTCGAGAGCGAGAGCGACGCCTCGCAGACGATCATGTTTCTCGGAGCGTTCGTGATCGCCGGGATCTTCCTGCTCCTGTTCCTGGCCTTCAGGAGGGTGCGCACCGCCCTCCTCATCATGGTGAATCTGCCGTTGGCGCTCATCGGCGGCGTCGTCGCGATCTTCCTCGGGAGCGGCATCTTGAGCGTCGCCTCCCTGGTGGGCTTCATCACGCTCTTCGGCATCGCCACCCGCAACGGCATCATGATGCTGTCACACTACGAGCACCTCCAAGACGTCGAGGGCGTGCCGTTCGCGCAGTCCATCGAGCGGGGCTCGATGGAGCGTTTGTCCCCTATCCTCATGACGGCGCTCTGCGCCGGCCTCGCGCTGATTCCGCTCGTGCTCGCGGGCGACAAGCCGGGCAACGAGATTCAGGCGCCGATGGGTGTCGTCATCCTCGGCGGCCTCTTGTCGTCGACCGGCCTGAACATGCTGGTCGTGCCCGTGCTCTATCGGCGATTCGGGCGACCGCGTCGCGGTGCAGTCGGCTCTTGACGCCGCGGTTCCAGGCGATCGCTTCCACTCTTGCTCGCCCTCCGGCGCGTGACCATATTGCTTTCGCGACCGCCGAGGCGCTGGACGTAACCGGCGGCTCCGAGCGTGCCGTCGAGTCTATCAAGAGACGAAGCACGCGGCCCGTGGGTCGCCCGCTTTGCCGCACCTGAAGCCGGGACGGGCGGAACCGGGCAAGCCGGTCATTTCGCGCAGCCGCGGTCCCAACTGGAGGAGATGCCATGAGGTCGACACTGACTCTCGCTCTGGCCGCAAGCGCCACGTTGCTCGTCACCGCGTGTGGTGACGGCGAAGAGAGCGGCGGCGTCACTCCAGGGGGCCGCCTGGACCTGACGCTCTCGGCCGCCGGCTTTGACCCACACAACGGGGAGGTGATGAGCGTCGCCCTCGTCGACGGCGCCGGCGCGATCATCGCCACGCGCGCGGCCTTGGTGGCGAACGGCGGCTTCACGATGACGTTCCCCGCCTCGCTGGAGGCGGCGGCCGGCTACACGCTCGCCTACTACGTCGACCACGACCGCGACGGTCGCTGCGGCTCGCCGGGGCTCGCGGGTGACCACGGCTGGCAGATCGAGCTGACTGCCGGTGACCAGGCGGTAACCCGATCCCTCACCCACAACCTCAACTTCGCGCCGTCGGTCTGCGGGCGCTTCCCGCTGTACGATCTGGCGCTCGCCGGCTCGTTTGCGCCGCACGCCAACCAGGACATGTACGTCGCCGTCATCCGCGATCTGGACGGCTTGGTCGTAAACGCGACGACGACGCGGGTCCCGGCCGATGGGTACCTGGCGCTCACCATCCCCGGGGTGGTGCAGGCCGGCACCACCTACAGCATCGACCACGACGCCGACGTCGACGGCGACGGCATCTGCGAGGGGCCGGCCTTCACCCAAGACCACGGCTGGCGATCGCGCGTCGGCGAGGTTTCGGGTAGCGTCGCCGTCGCCGGCAGCGACGCCGCGGCCTTCGAGCCGGAGGTCTGCGCGAGCTTCCCCGGCGGTCAGCCCGGCGGCCCCTTCGACCTCAGCATCACCGGCTCGGGCTTCACGCCGCACAACGGGCAGGTCTTGAGCTTGGCGTTGTCGGTCGACGGCACGATCCAGGCCCGCCGCGCCGTGGTCGTCACCAACGGCGGCTTCGCAATGACGCTCCCCGCCGGCCTCGAGCTGGGGAGGAGCTACCGCATCGACTACTACGTCGATCGCGACCGCGACGGCATCTGCAGCCCACCGACCCTGGCCGGCGATCACGGCTGGAGCTCCACCATCTCCGTCGTCAGCGGCGCCGTGGACTTGGCGCTCACCCACAGCATCTCCTTCGACGCCGCGGTCTGCGGCAGCTTCCCGACGCGGGATCTCTCCTTCGCCGGCGCCTACCTG
>JACRCV010000079.1 GCA_016218825.1 Deltaproteobacteria bacterium | reverse complement strand
TTACAGCGCCTTCGTGCATGGATGGGAGCGCCTGATGGACCGCGTGGCCATGCTGGGCGAGCTACACCTGATGAACGCCATTCCCCGGCCGGAGGGGCGCCGATGAGATGCGATCAAGAGTCAGCTCGGGGGGCGAGGGGTTGGGGGAGTGGGGGGTGGGGAGCGCCGCCGCATCGGCGGCGCGGGAATCAAAGCAAGCGCGAAGCGGGCCGGACCGCGCGCCTACCAGCGCTGGTGCTGCATCAGCGGTCGGACATCGGCGAGCGGCACCGGCTCGAGCGCGTCGCCGGTCACACGGTAGGTCGCGAGGTTCAGATCCTTTTGCGCCGCGCGGTGCAGGTTGATCGCGACCAGGCCGGTGTAGGTCAGGAAGTGGAGATCGAGGGTCTGGATGTGGCGGCGCTTGAGCTCGGCCTCGTATTCGCCGAAGCGCTGCACGAAGTCTTTCATCAGCATGCCGTCGTCGCGCATCGCCTGCTGCACCGCCGGCGCCTGGAGGTCGAGGCGCGCGCCGCTCGCGGTTCTCGCCGCCTGCGGTACCACGCAGTAGTACGGCCGGCCGTAGAGTTGGTCTTGCAGGTAGTAGATCGAGATCTGCGGCCAGCGGATCAGTGGGGCGTCGGCCGCCGGTGGTGTTGCGATCTGGGCGAACACGTTTTGCACCAGCTCGCTGACGACGTTCGCGGACGGCCGCCTTGGGGCAGTCGGCTCGGCGTCCGGCGCCGCAGCGGCGGCGGTTGCCTCCGGCATCGCGTCGCGGCCGAAGCTCTTCGAGAACAGCGCGGCTTGAGCGCGGTGGCGGGCGCAGAACAGGCTGCCCTCGACCACCGGCTCACGACACATGCGGCACCAGATCGGCATCGGCAGAATCTATGGCAAAACCGACCGGTTTTCGAGCCCTCGGAGCCGCAAACCGAAGCGCGCGGCCGCCCTGCCCAGGGAGGTCTCGATGCCGATCTGGAGCGCTCGAGACGCGGCACCGGCGGACCGTGCGAAGCGCTGGCTCACCTCGAGCTCGACGCCCACGTAGGTCCGCGGGTCGAAGTGCCGGCGCAGGCTGGTGCACAGCCCGTCGCTCCTGCCCCGATAAGGATAGTTGCGGCGCACCCGCAAGGACGGCATGACGGCGGCGAGCTCCCGCTGCCAGGCGCGACAGAACGCGACCTCGGCGGCGCGGCTCGGATCGTAGAGCAGCCCGACGTCGGCGGTGCGTCGCACGCCGCCGAGCACCGGGGTGAAGCTGTGCACCGCGAGGTGCAAGACCGTGCCGTGCTCGCGGATGGCGCGGCGGACGCGCCCCAGGACGCGCTGCCGGTGCGGAAGGTAGTGGCGCCGCAGGATCTCGATCTTCTCGGCCGCCGAGCAGGGGCCGGTGATCGACGAGAACAGCGACGGCGCGGCCACGCTGCGGTTGAGATCGACGAGCAAGCGCGTGACCCGAGCGACGTCGGCCTGCAGGTGAAAGCGATGCGCCAGCCGGCGCGCCAAGTTCGCGGCGCCCGGGTCGTAGCCGCGGTGGCTCGCGAGCAGCCGGGCGTGGCCGGCGAAGAGGCGGCGGTAGGCGGCGGGGACCACGGCGCCGCCGTGCTCGCAGGTGATGAGCAGGGCGCGAAGCTCAAGGGACAAAGAGGGCTCCGTCGGCGAGGCAGACGCAGAGCTCCTGGTACACCTCGCAGAGCGCCGCGCGGCTCGGGGCCGGGCCCAAGGCCCGCATGATCCGTCGGGCCAGCGGCCCCTCCGCGAGGATGAGCGCCATGGCCCGCGCGACCTCTTGGTCGAGCCCGGCGTCGATCGGCAACAGCTCGCGGTACAGGTGTCGCCAGAGGTCGGCGGCGCTGAGCTTGGCGTCGCGGACCCCGAAGAGCCGCAGGTAGTCGCGGTCACCGATGACGCTGCTCTCGCCGGTCGCCACGCTCTGGTCGAGGATCGCGACCAGGCGCGCGGTGTCCGCCCGCTTCAAGACCTCGAGGCCCTGCCAGCGCTCGGTCGCCAGCGCCCGGATGAGCGCGAGGACCAACGCCGCGACCGCGATGTCGGCGGCCGGGGTCTCCTGGATGTCGATCAGCCGGATCTCGATGCTGTCGCGCTCGAAGCGGACGATGGCGCCGCGCGAGTTGACCCACTCCTCCTGGAGGATGCCGTCCGGGTCGTATGGCGCCAGGTCGCGGTAGAGGGTGCCGAGGAGCGCCTCGTAAGCGACGCGCGAGAACACCGGCTCCGGGATCACCCTTCCGGTCAGCGACGGGATGCGCTGCTGGTTCTTGCGGTAGACGTCGATGCGGGTGTCGAGCAGCCCGGTCACGCGCCCGTCTTTGACCGGCGAGCTCGCGGCGATCGCGGGGATGAGCGGCAACACCACTCGGATCGCGGCGTGCAGCCGGCCGAGCTCGTCGTCGCCCTGGAACGGCAGGTTCAGGTGCATGCTCTGCAGGTTGGACCAGCCGTGGCCGCGGCAGCCGAAGATCCGATCGTAGGCGGCGTAGACCTCGTTGTAGCCGTGCGGCCAGAGCCTGGTGTCGGCGTCCGGATCCATGAAGGGGTGCATCGCGCCCGGCATCAGCTGGCCGCCCAAAGGTCGCAGAATCGCGTTCACCTGCCGCACTTGTTCGGTGACGGTGTGCGCCACGCCGGCGAGCGTCGCCACCGGGCCGTTGGTCTTGAGCTCGAGGACGTGCAGCACCAGCTCGTTGGACCAGCACAGCGGTCCAACCTCGACCTCTTCGGTGAACGACCCGGCGACGCTCTTCAGGATCAGGTCGACCACCGGCATGACCGCGAGCGTCCGGCGGTCGACGACCATGTACTCCAGCTCGATGCCGGTCGCGGCGAACAGGTGCAGGCCGCCGGCCACGGTCAGGTGCCTCGCTCTTTGCGCTCCTCGACCCGGCGGAGCATGACGCGCATGATCCGGTGGTAGAGCTCGTCTTTGAGCACCTTGTCCTCGACGTTGTGCTCGACGCTGGGGTTGTCGTTGACCTCGATGACGTAGATTTTGTCGCCCACTTGCTTCAAGTCGACGCCGTAGAAGCCGTCGCCGATCAGGTTGGCGGCGCGCGACGCGGTGCGCAGCACGGCGTCGGGGGCGTGCTCCACCGGCAGGGTGTCGGAGCGCCCCTCGGTGGTGTTGCCGGCGCTGTCGCGCTTGATGATCTGCCAGTGGGCCCGCGCCATGTAGTAGCGACAGACGTAGAGCGGGTGGCGGTCGAAGATCCCGACCCGCCAGTCGAAGTCGGTCGGCAAGAACTCCTGGGCGATGATCAGCTCGCTCTTGGCGAGCAGGCGCTCGACGGCGTTCATGTACTCTTCTTCGGTCTCGACCTTGACCACGCCCTGGGAGAACGAGCTGTCGGGCTGCTTCAAGATGCACGGCAGCCCGAGGGTGCGGGTGACGGTCTCGACGTTGTCCCAGTGGACGATCACGGTGCGCGGCGTCGCGATCCGGTGGCGCTCGAGGCTCTCGGCCAGATACACCTTGTTGGTGCAGCGCAGGATCGACTCGGGGTCGTCGACGACCACCAGGCCCTCGGCGGCGGCGCGTCTGGCGAAGCGGTAGGTGTGGTGGTTGACGCTCGTGGTCTCGCGGATGAACAGGGCGTCGAACTGCGCCAGCCTGCCGTAGTCGTCTTTGTCGATGATCTCCGGGCTCATGCCCACCGACTCGGCGGCGCGGGAGAACTTCTCGATGGCGCGCGGATCGGAGGGGGCGTTCTCCTCCTCGGGGTTGTAGAGGATCGCGAGGTCGAAGCGGGTGGTCGGACGGCGGCGGACGATGTGGCGCCGGCCCTTGAAGTACTCGGTGCCCACCTGGACCACGAAGGGGTGGTGCTCCGCCGGGATCTCGGCGGCGGAGATCGGGTTGATGTTGTGCAGCTCCCAGCGCTTGCTGTCGTCGTCGAGGATGAAGACGGCGCGCAACAGCGGCGCCTGGAAGAGCTTGAAGATGTGGAGGCTCAAGGGATCGTGACGCCGCGCCAGGTTGCGGCCGAAGTAGATGCTGAGGGTGAACTCGCGCGACTGGATCGGCGCCAGGCTCTTCTGGATCAGGGTGTCGAGCTCGTCGGACGCGACGCGGATGATCGCCTGGGTCTTCAGATCCTGGATCGTCGACACCCCGGGCATCGGCTTGTGGCCGCGGGCGGCGGCGAGCAGCGACACGTAGTAGCCGATGCTCTGGTAGCGGAACGAGCGGCAGAGGTTGAAGATCTTGGCGCCCTTGAGCTCGGTGTACTGCGGATCGGTGAGGTAGTCGCGCGCCTCGACCACGCTGACCCCGGGGATGTCGAGGGGCCAGTCCCTGAGGTTGTTGACGACGACGAGGTTCGACATGAGGAGGCCTTCAGCCCGCGACCGGCGGTGTTTGGCGGCCGGCGCCCGCGCGGTTGCTGCGCCGCGAACGGCGGGGCTGGATGACCAGCAGGTTGCCGTCGTAGGTCAAGATGCCGAGGAGGATGGAGCAGATGACGCGGTCGATGCTCACCGGGTAGTGCTGAAGGTTGCTGACCGGGTTCGGCAGCGGATCGGCGACGGAGACGTTGCGCGCCTGCCGGTCGTAGCCCGAGAGCACCACGAAGTGGCCGGAGGGATCGCCGCGGATGTCGTCGGCCTTGCCCTCGGGGCCGACCTCGCGCGCCGAGCGGTAGAGGTAGGTGGACGACAGGCCGGTCAAGATCGGGATGGCGCGGTTCAGGTAGCGGCGGATGATCGCCGGCGTCAGATCTTGGAAGCGCACCTCGCCGCCGAGGTCGAGGAAGCGCAAGAAGGCCTTGATCGCCACCTGCTCGCGGTTGCCGTGGCGGTGCTCGAGCTGCAGCGCCAGGCGGCGTTGGAGCTCGCCCTTCGGGTGATTGTCGAACCAGGTCGGGTCGAAGACCTGGAGGTTGTAGGTGTAGATCCGGGCGCGGTAGCCGCGGGAGAGCGCGTGGCAACCGAGGAACACCGCGAGCGTGCCGCCGGTCTTGAGGGTCGGGACCTCGGCCACCACCTGCTCCAAGGGCACGTGGTCGCCGAAGAAGCGGTACACCGCCTGCAGACAGGTCGGACCACAGGTGGTCAGGTCGGGCTGGGGCAGGATGTCGAGCTGGAGCTGTGTTTCCACGATGGTGGTCGCCCGCGCGGCGGCGACCGGGCGCGAGCATCGCGAATCCCGGACCGGTTGGCAAGGGGGACGCCGTCGGGATATTCAGTCCGCCATGAAAAACCGCGCTTCGTTCGTCCTGGGCCCCGTCACCGTCCTGCTCTTCGCATCCCCGAGCGCCGCCGCCGTATGCACCGGCAACAACCAAGCCCCGATCGCGGCGTGCACTGCCACCCCGACGACCGTCAGCGGCAACACCCTCTCGGGGGTCAACGGCGTCGGCGGATACCTGTTTCCGGTGCAGTATGGGTGCGCCGAAGGCCCGCTGGGGAACTTCGACGGCCCCGAGGCCTCGTATCGTTTGAACCTCACCGCCGACCGCGTCGTCAGCCTGCACGTGGCGCAGACCGGCGCCGACATCAACTGGGACGTGGCCATCGTCATCGCGCCGGAGATCACCGGCGACTGCGGCGTGGCGAGCTGTCTGGTGTACGCTGACAACGCCTCGGTGGGGAGCGCCGAAGATCTGAGCACGCCGCTGCCGGCCGGCGTCTACTACATCCTCGTCGACGGTTACTTCGAGAAGGGTGGCCCCTTCGATCTCACCTTCTCGTGCGAGACCTGCACCGACGTCGACGGCGACGGCGCGGTGGGCTACGACGCCGCCGCGTGCCCCTCCGGCCCTGACTGCTGCGACACCGGCAGTGAAGGGGTCACGGGCTGCTCGGCGGCGACGCGCACCGGCATGCGGCCGACCGCCACCGAGGTGTGCGGCGACGGCGTCGATCAGGACTGCGACGGCTGGGAGTGCAACACCCACTGCATGCCGAAGGGGAGCCTCGCCTGCGGCTCGAGCACGCCGGGCGACACCCGCGCTACCGGCCACACCCGGTTCTTCGACCAATACGTCTGCGCCCCCTACGACCAGTACCCCGGGCCGGAGGACACCTACACCTTCACGCCGGCCGTCGACTCGTCGGTGTTCTTCCGGGTGACGCCGCAGGGGATGCTGGATCCGGCGATCCTGATCCTCGAGGACACCGGCGGCTGCGTGCCCGGGGCTTGCGTCGCGGTCGGCGACTCGATGGGCACCGGCCAGGTCGAGGAGCTCGCGGTGAGCCTGCAGGGGGGCAAGACCTACTACGTGGTGATCGACGGCTTCGGCGCCGACTCGGTCAACGCCGGCGCCTACCTCCTCGAGGTCGTGACCTGCGGCACCGGCTGCGCCGACGCCGACGGCGACGGTTTTCTCGGTTACGACAGCACCGCCTGTCCCACCGGCACCGACTGCTGTGACCTGGGCGGCGAGGCGTCGATCGGCTGCAGCGCTGGAAGTCGCGCGGAGACCAAGCCGGACGCCGACGAGGTGTGCGGCGACGGCGTCGACAACGACTGCAACGGCTACGCCGACGACTGTCCGAATTGCCGCGCCGATCAAACCATCGGCTGCGGCGCGACCGGGACGGTCGACGTCAGCGTGGTCGGCAGCGACGTGTTCCAGGACTACTGCTACACCGACATGGACATGCCGTGGACCGGGCCCGAGGTCGTGTTCGCGTTCACGCCGGTCGAGGACACCGTGGCCCGCTTCACGACCGATCGCCTGGACGTCTTCGCGCTCTCGGCGTACGGCCGGGGCGACGTCTGCGACCCGGGGTTCTGCGTCGGGATGGGCGGCGCCAACCTCGGCGGCGGCCCGGCGACGTTCATGGCCGAGAAGGGCGAGACCTACTTCTTCGCGGTCGACGGCTACCGGGACGCGTTGGGCACGGTAGCCTACGACCTCGACTGCTTCACCGAGGCGTGCGGCGCGCCGAAGGCGGGCCTCGCCTGTGGCGGCAGCGTGAGCGGCGACACCGCGATCACGACGCCGCGAGTCTCTATTTATGGAGGCGTCGACGACGCGCTCCTGGGCGCCGAGGAGATCTACACCTTCGTGTCGCCGACCGCAGCCGCGGTGACCCTCGACCTGACGATGGCGACCGACCGCGACCTGGCGCTGTTGGTGCTCGAGGACGCGGGCGCCGGCTGCAGCCCGGCCCGGGTCATCGGCTACAGCGACACCAACAACGTCGCCCACAGCTCTTGGACCGAGAGCGTGACGTTCATGGCCGCCGCCGGTGTCGCCTATTACGTGGTCGTCGACTCGTACAGCGCCACCGCCGAGGGCAGCTACCAGCTCCGGACCGCGTGCGCCGCCGGTTGCGACGCCGGCCTGACGGCGTGCGAGGGCCGGTGCCAGAGCCTGACGAGCCGCGACAACTGTGGCGTCTGTTATCACCAGTGCCTGAGCGCGCAGCGCTGCGAGGCGAAGACCTGCACCCCGCCGTGCGACGTCGACAACGACGCCGCCATCGCCACCCTGTGCGGCGGCGACGACTGTGACGACGGCAATGCGGGCGTGCACCAGGGCGTGACCGAGCTCTGTAACGGCGTCGACGACAACTGCAACGGCGCCACCGACGAGGGGGAGGTCTGCGACCAAGGGGGCTGCAGCTGCGGCGCTTCCGGGACCTTCAGGCTCGGGGTGCTGTTTTTCGGCGCTCTGGCGGCGTCTTTGGCACGGCGTCGCCGCCCTGGGCCGAGCGCCGAGTCGCGTTGACATCCAGCTCGGCGTGGGTACCTTCACCGGAAACGTAGGGAGGGGTTCCGGTTTCTCGGGGTGATACGAGGTCTTCGAGGGGATGTGGATGACGTCGCTCGGCAGCAATCTCGGGTTCGTCGACGAGCTGTACGCTCGGTTCAAGGCCGACCCGGCGTCGGTCTCCGCTGCCTGGCAGGACTTCTTCGCCGACTACGCGCCGCCCCCGGGTCGTCCGGTGCCGGCGGTCGCGCCTCCGAGCTCCCCCTCCGAAGACGAGCCGCGCCCGGTGGCGAAGGAAGCCTCGGAGGCCAAGGAGCACCCGGCGGCGGCGGCGCCCGAGGGGGCGACGGAGCTCGTCGGCGCTGCGGCGCGGATCGCGGCGAACATGGAGGCGAGCCTGGCGGTGCCGACCGCGACCTCGGCGCGCGCCATCCCGGTGAAGCTCTTGGAGGAGAATCGTCGCATCATCAACGACCACCAGGCCGCGACCTCGGGCCTGAAGGTGTCGTTCACCCACCTGATCGCTTGGGCGATCGTGCGGGCCCTCGAGAAGCACCCGGCGATGAACGCCGAGTACGTGGCGCAGGCCGAGCGTCGCTACCTGCGCCAGCGGCCGGCCGTCAACCTGGGGCTGGCGATCGACGTCGAGCGCAAGGGCGAGCGCTCGTTGGTGGTGCCGAACATCAAGGACGTCGGGCGTCTGCGCTTTCCGGACTTCGTCAGCAAGCACGACGCCCTCGTCGCCGCGGCGCGGCAGGGGAAGCTCGCGGTCGACGATCTCACCGGCACCACGGTCAGCATCACCAACCCCGGGATGCTCGGCACCGCGATGAGCGTGCCGCGGCTGATGGCGACCCAGGGCGCGGTCTTCGGCGTCGGCCGCATCGGCTACCCGCCGGAGCTCGCCGGCATGAGCCCGAAGGTGATCTCCGAGCTCGGGCTCTCGAAGGTGATGACGGTCACCTCGACCTACGACCACCGCGTGATCCAGGGCGCGGAGTCGGGCGCGTTCCTCGGCACCCTCGAGCGTCTGCTGCTCGGCGACGACGCGTTCTACAGCCGCATCTTCAAAGAGCTGTCGGTGCCGCACGAGCCGTTGGTGTGGGCCCCCGACGAGAACCCGAGCGTCGCCTCCCAGGGCGGCGGCTACGAGGGGATCGAGAAGCAGGCCTCGGTGCTGCAGCTGATCCGCGCCTTCCGCGTTCGCGGCCACCTGCTCGCCGACTTGAACCCGTTGGGGTACAGCCCGCAGCCGCAGCCGGAGCTCGAGCTCTCGACCTACGGCTTGTCGTTGTGGGATCTGGATCGCGAGTTCGTCGCCGGCGGCGTCGGCGGCAAGCCGGGGCGCTTGCCGCTGCGCGAGATCCTCGAGGTGTTGCGCCAGACCTATTGCCGCCACGTCGGCGTCGAGTACATGCACGTCCCGGAGCCGGAGGTCCGCGACTGGTTGCAGGCGCGCACCGAGCGCACCCAGATGGCGGCGGCGTTCGACGCCGCGGCGCGGCAGCGGGTGATCGACAAGCTCAACGCCGCCGAGGCCTTCGAGCGCTTCCTGCACACCACCTACGTCGGCCAGAAGCGCTTCTCGCTCGAGGGCGCCGAGAGCGTCATCCCGCTCTTGGACCAGCTGCTCTCCGACGCGGTGCAGGCCGGCTTCGAGGAGGCGGTCATCGGCATGTCGCACCGCGGCCGGCTGAACGTGCTCGCCAACGTCGTCGGCAAGTCGGTGGGCGACATCTTCCGGGAGTTCGAGGGCGAGATCGATCCACGCCTGTCGCACGGCTCCGGCGACGTGAAGTACCACGTCGGCGCCAGCGGCACGCACCGGGCTCCGAGCGGCGCGACCCTCAAGGTGCACCTGGCGTCGAACCCCAGCCACCTCGAGGCGGTCGATCCGGTGGTGGTCGGCATGGTGCGGGCCCGCCAGGACTTGCTCGCCGACTGGGAGCGGGCCCGGGTCCTGCCGATCCTGCTGCACGGCGACGCGGCGTTCTCCGGACAGGGGGTGGTCGCGGAGACCCTCAACCTGTCGCTGTTGCACGGCTATCGGGTCGGCGGCACGATCCACGTGGTCATCAACAACCAGATCGGCTTCACCACCGGGCCCGAGCACCTGCGCTCGTCGCTCTACGCCACCGACGTCGCCAAGGCGGTGCGCGCCCCGATCTTCCACGTCAACGGCGACTACCCCGAGGCGGTGCTCGCGGTCGGCAAGCTGGCGCTGGAGTTCCGGCGGGCGTTCCGGCGCGATGTGCTGATCGACCTGGTGTGCTATCGCCGCTTCGGTCACAACGAGGGCGACGATCCGTCGTACACCCAGCCGACGCTGTACGCGCAGATCAAGAACCACCGCTCGGTGCGCAAGCTCTACACCGAGCAGTTGCTGCGGCGCGGCGATCTGCCGCCGGCGAGCGCCGAGAAGAGCCTCGACGCGTTCCAGGAGAAGCTCCGCGACGCGCACGCCGAGGTGATGCACGTCGTGTCCGTGGCCGGGGCGGCGGCGCCGATCGCCGCCGAGGCGCCGGGCGCGGAGGCCGCCGCGGCGCCGGAGGTGCCGACCGCGGTGGCGCGGGCGACGCTCACCGAGGTGATGGACGGGCTCGGGCGGGTGCCGGCCGGCTTCGAGGTCCACGCCAAGCTCGCGTCGCAGCTCGTCCGCCGGCGGGAGCGCTTCGACGCCGGCAGCGTCGACTGGGCGACGGCCGAGGCCTTGGCGTTTGGCTCGCTGACGCTGCAGGGCAAGGCGGTGCGCCTGAGCGGCGAAGACTCCGGACGCGGCACCTTCAGCCAGCGACACGCGGTGCTCTACGACGCCACCCGGGGCGACGCCTACGTGCCGCTCGCGCACCTGGCGCCGACCCAGGGCGCGTTCAGGGTGTACGACTCGCAGCTCTCCGAGTTCGCGGTGTTGGGCTTCGAGTACGGCTACAGCGTCAACGCCCCCGGCACGCTGGTGCTGTGGGAGGCGCAGTTCGGCGACTTCGCGAACGGCGCCCAGGTCGTGGTCGATCAGTTCCTGGCGAGCGCCGAGGCGAAGTGGGGCCAGCCCTGCGGCGTGGTGATGTTGTTGCCGCACGGCTACGAGGGTCAGGGGCCGGAGCACTCGAGCGCCCGCATCGAGCGCTTCTTGCAGCTGTGCGCCGACGGCATGATGCGGGTGGTCTACCCGTCCTCGCCGGCGCAGTACTTCCATCTGCTGCGCTTCCAGGCGTTGGCGCACGAGCGCAAGCCGCTCGTGGTCTTCACCCCGAAGAGCCTGCTGCGGCATCCGCGCGCGGTGTCGAGCGTCGACGATCTCGGCGGCGGCCGCTTCGAGTCGGTCCTCGAGACCGTGGGTGACCCCGAGCCGCAGCGCTTGGTGATCTGCTGCGGCAAGGTCTACTACGACCTGATCGCCAAGGACCCCGCCGCGGCTGCGCCGCAGGTCGCGCTGCTCCGCGTCGAGCAGCTCTATCCGTGGCCGCGATTGCGGCTCCAGGGGCTGTTGCGGCGCTTCGCCACCGCCCACGACGTGGTGTGGGTGCAGGAGGAGCCGGAGAACATGGGGGCGTGGCGCTTCGCGCGCGTCGAGCTGCAGGCGGCGCTTTGCCCCGGGCAGACGCTGCGCTACGTCGGTCGCCAGGCGAGCGCCAGCACGGCGACCGGCTCGCAGAAGCGTCACCAGGCCGAGCAGGAACAGCTGGTCCGCGAGGCGCTCAGCGGACCGTGAGTCACAGCCGGGGCAGGGGATGCAGCTCGCCGACGTGCAGAAGGCGCGCCGTCGCCTGACCGCGGTGCTCGGCGGCGGAAGATCTCGAGAATCGGCCACGACAGTCCTCGCAACTACCGATAACTTCGGGATATTGCCGCGCGGTCTTGGCTCGCACCCGAGTTGACAACCGCGGCACCGCAGTGCTACTAGGCGGCGGACATTTAGTCAGGCCAGGGCTACGGCTTTGGGCTTTCTAAGTGGGCTTCGTGCCCACTTTTTTTTTGTTGGGACCCCGCGTGACGGACGAACGACCACAGGTGAGTGAGCGCGGCGACAACTGGCGGGCGACGCTCGAGGCGGCGGTCGCGCCGCTGCTCGAGCGCCAGGGCTACGAGCTGGTGCTGCTGGAGCTCGTGCCTAGATCCCAGGTGCTGCGTCTCTTCGTCGATCACCCGGACGGCGTGACGCTCGACGACTGCACCGGCGTGTCCCGGGTGGTGAGCGACATGCTCGACGCCGAGGGTTACTCCGACCGCTTCCGGGGCCGGTTCACGCTCGAGGTGTCGTCGCCCGGGCTCGATCGGCCGCTCGTGAAGCCGGCTCACTTCCAGCGCTTCGTGGGCCAGAAGGCGCGCCTGGTGACCAAGCTGCCGCAGGCCGGACGCCGCAATTTTCAAGGGGTTCTGGTGGCGGCCGACGCCGCCGAGGTGCGCTTGGAGATCGACGGCCAAGCTTTTGTGCTGCGCTATGAGCAGATTGCCAATGCCCGGCTGGTGCCGGAATTCTCGTCGGGCGCGGTTCGCCCGTAGCCCGTGCCGCCCACCGACCAGGTCGGCGGGCCGATAGGAGTGTGACCATGGATGCCAATTTGAACTTGGTGCTCGACCAGGTGAGCAAGGACAAGGGGATCGACCGCAGCGTGCTGATCTCGGCCCTCGAGGAGGCGATCCTCGTGGCGGCGAAGCGCAGCTTCGGCGCCGAGCGCAACCTGGTGGCGAAGTTCAACGAGGAGAAGGGCGCCGTCGATCTGACGCAGTCCATCAAGGTGGTGGAGAACGTCGAGGACGGTTTCAACGAGATCAGCCTCAAGGCCTGCCAAGAGCGCAGCATCGAGGTCGAGTCCGGCGACGAGATGGTGTTCCCGATCTACTACCTCGACCAAGACGCCGCCGCCGCCCGCGAGCAGGACGAGACCTACGGCGACATCCTCCGCCTCAAGACCTATCGCCGCGGCTTCGGTCGGATCGCGGCGCAGACCGCGAAGCAGGTCATCATCCAACGCATCCGCGACGCCGAGCGCTCGATGGTGTTCTCGGAGTACAAAGACCGCAAGGGCGAGCTGGTCACCGGCATCGTGCGCCGCTTCGAGCGCGGCAACATCGTCGTCGACCTCGGCCGGGCCGAGTCGATCCTGCCGCTGCGCGAGCAGTGCCCGCGCGAGTCGTATCGCGCCGGCGACCGGATCCAGGCGTTCGTGATCGACGTCCAGGAGCACGCCCGCGGCCCGCAGATCGTGCTGTCCCGCACCACGCCGCAGCTCTTGATCAAGCTGTTCGAGCTCGAGGTGCCGGAGATCTACGAGGGCGTGGTGCGCATCGAGTCCGCGGCACGCGAGCCCGGCGCCCGCGCCAAGATCGCGGTCAGCTCCTCGGATCGCGACGTCGATCCGGTGGGCGCCTGCGTCGGCATGAAGGGCTCGCGGGTGCAGGCGGTGGTGCAAGAGCTGCGCGGCGAGAAGATCGACATCGTGCCGTACTCCGAGGACCCGGCGACCTTCGTCTGCAACGCGCTGCAACCGGCCGAGGTCAGCCGCGTCTTGATCGACGAGGGCAGCCATCGGATGGAGATCATCGTCCCCGACGACCAGCTGTCGTTGGCGATCGGTCGCAAGGGCCAGAACGTGCGGCTGGCGTCGCAGCTCGCCGGCTGGGAGCTGAACATCCACTCCGAGTCCCGCATCCAGGAGATCAAGGACAAGGCCTGGACCAGCTTGTCGAAGGTCGAGGGCTGCAACGAGTTCCTGATCCAGACGCTCTACAACCACGGCATCCGCTCCGCCGAGCAGCTGATCGACGCGCAGCGCGAGTTCCTGATGCAGTTCCCGGGGATGACCGACGAGACCCTCGACAAGATCGTCGCCAGCGCCAAGCTCGTCGCCAACGAGGAGCACGCGCAAGAGGAGCGCCTGAAGCTCGAGGCCGAGCAGGCGGCGAAGGCGGCGAACGCCGGCAAGCGCTTGCAGGAGATCTTGGGGTTGAACACCGAGGGCCGGATGAAGCGGGTCCGGGGCCTGGGCGAGGGCACCCTGAAGCAGCTCGCCGAGGGCGGCATCACCACCGTCGAGGCGCTCGCCGACGTCGAGGTCGACAAGCTCGCCGAGATCGCGAAGACCTCGGACAAGAAGGCCAAGCAGCTGAAGTACGCCGCGATGCAGTGGCTGAAGTCCGAGAAGGAGATCCGGGACGGCGCGCTGGCTCTGGGCGTGACGGTGGTCGACGGCATGGTGCGAATCCCCGGTCAGGAGCCGGCAACGCCCAAAGAAGCCCCCGCTGCGCCTGCCGCGACCGCCGACCCTGCGGCGCCTGCCGCGACCACCGACCCTGCGGCGCCGGCGGCGGACGGCGACCAGACGGCGATCATCGAAGGCTGAGGAGAGGTTTCGAGGAGCATCGTGAAGCACCGCGGTCAACAGAAGCCCAAGGTGGTGCGCCCCGAACCGGCGCGCACTTGCTTGGTCTGCCGGGCGGAGAAGCCCGCCTCGAGCCTCGTGGCGCTCACCGCCTCGGGGGGGCAGCTCTCGGTCGGGCGGGTGAGTCGGGGCCGGGGGGCGCATGTCTGTGCGACGCGTGCCTGTCTCGAGGCCCTCGACAGCCGCGCTGCCAGTCGGGCGTTCGGGGCGGCGGTCGAGGTGAGCGCGTCGGCGTTCGTGCCGGCCCTGCATCGGCTCGCCGAGGCCAAGGTGCTGGAGTTCATCGGTTTGGCGCGGCGCCAGGGAGCGCTGGGCTTCGGCGCCGACAACATCGCGACCGCCCCCGCCGCGGTGGAGGGTGGGCTGATCTTGCTGGCGTCCGATCTCTCGGAGCGCGGCCAGCGGCACGCGCCGCCCGGTCAGGTCTTCCTGGACGGCGCCGCGATCGGTCACGCCGCCGGCATGGGCTACTTGGGCGCTGTTCGCCTCGCGGCTGGGGCGCTTTCAGATCAGGCTGCATATTGGCTTTCTCTGTGGTACGAGACTCAGATTCCGGACCGGGATGCGCACGTGGACCACGGCTCGCAAGATGATGCGAGCGTCGTTGCCACGGGCGCCTCGCCGGCGCATTCGTGAGGTAGGGACATGGCAAAGAAACGCGTGCACGAGCTGGCGAAAGAGTTTGGCCTCGACAACCGCGAGGTGGTTCGACTTCTCCAGGCGGCCGGAATTGATGCCAAGACGCACTCGAGCTCGGTCTACGAAGAGGAGGCGCGTGCCGTCCTGTCGAAGACCAGCCACAAGGTCGAAGAGACCCCCGCGCCGCCGCCGCCGCAGAAGCGCGCCGGGATGATGATCGTCCGCAAGAAGAAGGCCGGCGAAGAGCCGGCCGCCGCCGCCCCCGAGAGCGACGACGCGGGCCATGCCGCGGCGATCTCGGCTGCCGGCGCCGCCCAGATCGAGGTCACCGAGGCCGACAGCGTCGGGGCGCACGAGGGCGAGGAGGCGCAACAGAGCAGCGCCGACACGCTCGAGCCGGGGATGACGGAGACCGCGGCAGATCTGGACGCCGAGCCGGTGGTGGTCGACGAGGTGGTGGCCCAACCGGAGGCGAGCCTCGAGGCCGAGGCCGAGCAGCCGCCGGTGGCGCGGACCACGGCGCCGGCCGGCAGCGAGAGCGCCGCCCCCGCAGCCGTCGAAGCGGCAGGCGATTCCCGCCCCCGCCCCAAGGGCGCGACCGTGGTGCGGATGATCGACCGCGAGAAGCTCCTCGAGCGCGTGCCGCAGCGTCGGCTCGGTGGGGCCGCGGCGGCGCCGGGCCAGGGGCAGCGCTTCGGTCGGGTCACCGAGCTCAAGGTCGTCACCGATCCGTTCGGTCGGGGCCGGGAGATGATCGACGTCGGCCGCGACAAGAAAGGCCGGCCCGGGGTCGCCGCGCCCAAAGGCGAGCGCAAGGAGCGGGCGCCGACCAAGCGCGAGATGCTGGAGATGCGCGAGCGCGCCGTGCACCCCTCGAGGTTGAAGCGCAAGAAGACCACGAAGGGGCCGATCAAGAAGACCGAGGTGACCCAACCGAAGGCCTCGAAGCGGGTCATCAAGATGCGCGAGACCATCAGCGTCCAGGAGCTGGCGCGCGAGCTCGGCGTCAAAGCGGGCGAGGTCCTGAAGCAGCTCGTCGGCCTCGGGGTGATGACCGGCATGAACGGCTCGGTCGACTTCGAGACCGCGCAGCTCGTGGCACAAGCGCACGAGTACACCGTGGACTCGGTGGCCTTCGCCGAAGGAGACCACATCGAGGACATCAAGGTGGAGGAGAAGCCCGAGGAGCTGTTGCCGCGACCGCCGGTGGTCACGGTGATGGGCCACGTCGATCACGGCAAGACGTCGTTGCTCGACGCCATCCGCAAGGCCAAGGTCGCCGCCGGCGAGGCCGGTGGCATCACCCAGCACATCGGCGCCTACCAGGTGGCCGTCAAGGGCAAGGGCTCGGTGACCTTCCTCGACACCCCCGGCCACGCCGCCTTCACGCAGATGCGGGCGCGCGGCGCCAAGGTGACCGACATCGTCGTCTTGGTCGTGGCCGCCGATGACGGCGTCATGCCGCAGACCGAGGAGGCCATTCGCCACGCGCAGGCCGCCGAGGTGCCGATCGTCGTCGCGATCAACAAGGCCGACAAGCCCGACGCCAGCCCGGAGCGGGTGATGCAGGCGCTGACCAAGTTCGAGCTGGTCTCCGAGGCCTGGGGCGGTCAGACCCTGATGATCCCGACCTCGGCCACCAAGGGCACCGGCATCCAGGAGCTGTTGGACGCGCTGTTGCTGCAGGCCGAGATGCTCGAGCTCAAGGCCAACCCGAAGCGACCGGCGAACGGCGTCGTCGTCGAGGCGCGGCTCGACAAGGGCCGGGGGCCGGTGGCGACGGTGCTGGTGAAGAACGGCACCCTGCACCAGAGCGACGCGATCGTCGTCGGTGACGCCTACGGCAAGGTGCGGGCGATGACCAACGACGAAGGCCGGCCGACCAAGGAGGCCGGGCCATCCGCGGCGGTCGAGGTCACCGGCCTCGACCAGGTGCCGGAGGCCGGCGACGTGCTGAACGTCGTCGAGAGCGCCGACGCGGCGCGCGAGGTCGCCGAGCATCGCCGGGCGCAGAAGCGGACCACCGAGATGGTGTCCGGGCCGAAGATGTCTCTCGAGGACTTGATGGCCAAGATGAAGGGTGGCGAGGTCCTCGAGCTCAACATCGTGCTCAAGGCCGACGTCAAGGGCTCGGTGGAGGCGATCCGTGATGCCGCCAACAAGCTGTCGACCGACGAGGTGAAGGTCAACGTCCGCTACGGCGGCGTCGGCGCGATCACCGAATCGGACATCATGCTGGCGTCGGCGTCGAAGGGCATCGTCATCGGCTTCAACGTCCGGCCGGACGCCAACGCCCGCGACATCGCGGCGCGCGAGGGCGTCGAGATCCGGATGTACAAGATCATCTACGAGGTCCTCGACGACGTCCGCAAGGCGATGGAGGGCTTGCTGGCGCCGGAGAGCAAGGAGAAGCTCGTCGGTCACGCCGAGGTGCGCGAGATCTTCAAGATCGCGAAGATCGGCACCATCGCCGGCTGCCGGGTCACCGACGGCAAGGCGCTGCGTTCGGCGCGGGTGCGGATCCTGCGCGACAGCGTGCCGGTGTTCGAGGGCAAGGTGGCGTCGCTCAAGCACTTCAAGAACGACGCCCGCGAGGTCGAGGCCGGCCTGGAGTGCGGCGTGTCGATCGAGGGCTTCAACGACATCAAGCCCGCCGACGTCATCGAGTTCTTCCAGGTTGAAGAGATCGCGCGCACCCTCGACGCGCCGCCGCCGAGCGGCAAGCGACCGGGCGGGGGCGCCGAGGCCCGGCCCTAGAGGGTCATCGTCGCAGCGTTGGGGCGTCGGTCCGTGGTCATCGGCATCATGGAGCTGCAGCTGGCCCTCTACGACAACGAGTCGTTGAAGGCCAAGCGCTCGGTGGTCAAGCGCGTCATCCACCGCTGCCGGCACACCTTCAACGTCGCCGCCGCCGAGGTCGAGGACCAGGACAGCACCGATCGGGCGACGATCGGCGTGGTCGCGATCGGCAACGATCGGCGCTTTGTCACCTCGACCTTGGACAAGGTCGAGGACTTCGTCGAGCGCCTGGCCATCGCCGAGATCCTCGAGGCGCCGAAGCTCATCGAGACCTATTGACGGACGCGGGATGAAGACGGCGCGGCAACTAGTCGAAGAGCTGCGGCGCGAGCTCGCCGAGCACGCGCATCGCTACTACGTGCTCGACCAACCGACGATCTCGGACGCCGAGTACGATCGCCTGTTCGCCGAGCTCTCCCGGCTCGAGGCCGACCACCCCGATCTGGCGAGCGCCGATTCCCCGACGCAGCGCGTCGGCGGCGCTCCGCGCGCCGGCTTTCGGCAGGTGCCGCACACCCACCCGATGGTGTCGTTGGCGAACGTCTTCGACGTCGACGGGGTGCGCGAGTTCGACCTGCGGGTGAAGCGGATGCTGGGGCAGGGCGCCGAAGCGGCGATCGACTACGCGGTCGAGCCCAAGATCGACGGCCTCGGGATCGAGCTGACCTACGAGGACTCGGTGCTGCGCCTCGCGAGCACCCGCGGCGACGGGAGCACCGGCGAAGACGTGACCGCGAACGCCAAGGCCATCAAGGCCATTCCGCTGCGGTTGCGGCAAAGGGTGCCGGGGGCTTTCGAGGTGCGTGGCGAGGTCTATCTGCCGAAGGCGGCGTTCGCGGCCCTGAATCGCGACCGCGAGGAGGCCGGGGAGGAGGGGTTCGCGAACCCGCGCAACGCCGCTGCCGGCTCGCTCCGGCAGCTGGATCCGGCGGTCACCGCGGCCCGGCCGCTGCGGGTGTTGCTCTACGCGTTGTCGACCACCCCGGTGGCGCCGGGCCTGCCGGCGACGCACCTGGAGCTGATGGCGTGGCTCAAAGATCTCGGGCTCGCGAGCCCGCCGACGTGCCGCTGTCATGGCATCGCGGAGGTCATCGCGACCGATGAAGAGATGAAGGAGCGCCGGCACCGCTTCCCGTACGACATGGACGGCGTCGTCGTGAAGGTGAACGATCACCGGCTGCAGTTGGAGCTGGGGATGGTGTCACGGGCGCCGCGTTGGGCGGTGGCCTTCAAGCTGCCGCCCCAGGAAGAGACCACGACGGTGCGCGGCATCACGGTGCAGGTGGGGCGGACCGGGGCGCTGACCCCGGTCGCCGAGCTCGAGCCGGTGACGGTGGGCGGGGCCACCGTAAGTCGCGCGACGCTGCACAACGCCGACGAGGTCGCCCGCAAGGACGTGCGGGTCGCGGATCGGGTGTTGGTGCGCCGCGCCGGGGAGGTGATCCCCGAGGTGGTGGCGGTGGTCAAAGAGGCCCGCCCCGAGGACAGCGTGCCGTTCGTGTTTCCCACCCGCTGTCCCGAGTGTGGCGCCGCGGTCGTGCGCGAGGATGGCGAGGCCGTCAGCCGTTGTCCGAACCGCCGCTGTCCGGCGCAGGTCCGGGAGCGGATCCGCCACTTCGCGACCCGCAAGGCGATGGACATCGACGGGCTCGGCGACAAGCTGGTGGAGAAGCTGGTGGCGACCGAGCGGGTGACCGGGGTCGCCGATCTGTTTCGGCTCGGCAAAGAGGATCTGCTGGCGCTCGAGGGGATCGCGGACAAGAGCGCCGAGAAGCTGCTGGTCGCCATCAACGCCGCGAAGGAGCGACCGCTGGCGCGGTTGTTGTTCGCGCTCGGCATCCGTCACGTCGGCGAGCAGGTGGCGAAGCTCCTCGCCAACCACTTCGGCAGTCTGGCGACCTTGAGCCAGGCGACGGTCGAAGAGCTCGCCGCGGTGCACGGCATCGGCGCCGAGGTCGCGGCGGCGGTGGCGGCGTTCTTCGCGAGCGACGACGGCCGGGCGACGTTGGCCGGACTCGACAGGGTGGGCGTGCGCGCGGCGCCGGCGAAGGCCGTGCCGGTCACGAACGGGAAGCTCGCGGGCATGACCGTCGTCGTCACCGGGACCTTGCGCTCGATGAGCCGGGACCAAGCGCAGGAGCGGATCGCGCTCGAAGGCGGGCGGGCGGCGGCGGCGGTGTCGAAGAAGACCGATCTGCTGGTGGCCGGGGAGGCCGCCGGCAGCAAGTTGCAGAAGGCCGAGCAGCTCGGGATCAAGATCGTCGACGAGGCCGGGTTCTTGAGCCTGCTCGAGGGCGGCGCGAAGTAGCGTCCGCGCGGCGCGGGAATCAAGAGAAGTGCAGCCATGCCACGCCGCACCTGCGTGGATCGGATCCCCTCGCCCCACCCGGGCTCACCATTAGTCACATTTCGCCTCCATGGCGGCAAGCGCACGCGCCACGGTGAGAACCTCATGCAGCCCCCGGGTGATGGTGATGCTGCCCGGCGGACCACCAGAGGACTTGCCCGTGTAGC
>JACRCV010000011.1 GCA_016218825.1 Deltaproteobacteria bacterium | reverse complement strand
GGCCTCCGACGGGTTCGAACCAAGACCTCCGGCACCGCGCTCCCTGGTGAACCACACCGCGGAGGGCCTTCAGGCTCCAGGCATCAGCCGGTCCCCTTCTGGTGATCGAACGCGAGTGGGGTTCTTACGGCGGAATCAATCTTCGTTTGCGCGTTACCCGACCGTCCCGAGGCGGTCGGGTTGCCGCGCTCCGCCTCAATTGACGATTCTTGGATCTCTAGATACAGATCGCCGGCGCGGCCGTAGCTCGACCCGCCGCCGTCAAGCAAGTCGCCGCCGAATCCCTATCAGTCACCACCCGCGCGGGAGCACCCAATGACCGAACCCCCAGCCCCAACCAGCATCGAAGTCCAGAACGCCGCCCGCAAGGTCGCGGTCACGTGGGACGACGGCCACGAAAGTGTTTATGATTTCGTCTACTTGCGCGGGTTCTGCCCCTGCGCCGAGTGTCAGGGGCACGCGAAGGGGTGGACGTTCATCGCGCGCGCGAACCCGGTGGTGTCGGAGGTGAGCGAGGTCGGGAGCTACGCGGTGAACATTGTCTGGGATGAGGGGCAGGGGCGGCCGCACACGACAGGGATCTACGCGTTCGAGACCTTGCGCGCCCTATGCCCGTGCTCGACGTGCGTCGCCGCCGGAGGGCCGAGGCATCCGGTGCACCTGATGGCCGAGGCTCAGCGCACGTAGCCCATCGCGCGCAACACCTCGACGGTCTCGTCGGTCAGCTCCGCCGCCCCCACCTGCAGGTTCAAGCGGTCGCCCCGACGCCGGTCGAGCTCCTTCCGGAAGACCCGCATGACCTCGTTCTGGTCGCGCGCCAGGTCTCTGCGCTCCAGCGGATCGGCCTTGAGGTCGTAGAGCTCTTCGCGACCCTCCACCCACGGATACGACGGCTGCAGGTGCACGGTGCGCAGCTGCTTGATGTACTTGTAGCGGTCGGTGCGCAGCACCACGAGGTTGCGGCCGGCGTGCTCGGAGAGCGCGACGCGCTCTGGCTGCACCTCGCCGCGGATCAGGGGCCACAGCGAACGGCCGTGGGCGCCCTTGGGCACCGGGATGTCGAAGTACTCGAGCACCGTCGGCATGATGTCGACGCTCTCGACGACGTCGCGCACCTGCACGCCCTGGCGGCCGGCGCCCGGGAAGTAGGTGATGAGCGGCACGTGGATGGTCGGCTCGTAGAGGCCGGTGTGGGTGTAGTAGATGTCGTGCTCGCCCAGCGACTCGCCGTGGTCGGCGGTCAGCACGATGGCGGTGCGCTCGAGCAGCCCCATCTGTTCGAGGCGGTCGAGGAGGCGGCCGAACTCGTCGTCGACGTAGGTGACCGCGCCCTGGTACTGGGCCATGACCCACTCGGAGTCGGTGATGCCTTCGAGCCACCTCTGGAAGAAGGGGTGGTCGGTCATGTGCGAGGGCAACAGGTGCCAGATCTTGGCGAGCGACCGCTTCGCGGGGTCGCGCTCGTCGTCGTCGTAATAGAAGCGATCGTAGGGCGGCGGCGGGTTGTAGGGGGTGTGGACGTCGGTGAAGTGGATCCAGGCGAAGAACGGCTGCTCGCCGTTCTTGTCCAGCCACTCGAGGGTCTTGTCGACCGTGGGCCCGGCGCGGCGCATGTTGCCGCTCTTCACGAAGGTCTCGAAGCCCTGACCGAGGTTCGACACCTCGGGGTTCAGGTGATTCATGTTGACGATGCCGAAGGTGTTGAAGCCGCGACCCGCCATCACCTCGGCGAGGGTCCGGGCCGCGTCGCCCACCGCTTCGAAGTTGGTGTAGACGTTGTGGTCCTGGAGGTAGAGGCTCGTCATGATCGACGCGTGCGACGGCGTCGTGGTCGAGGCCTGGGAGATCGCCTGCTTGAAGAGGATGCCCCCCGACGCCAGACGGTCGAAGCTCGGCGTCAGGATGCGCGCGTGGCCGTACGAGCTCAGGTAGTCGGCGCGCAGCGTGTCGACGGTGATGACGATGAGGCCGAGCGGCGCGGTGTCGCCGGCCGGCAGCTTGACTGCCTTCGGCGTGACGTTGTCGGCCTTGGGGCGCGGCTCCTCGTGACGACATCCAGAGGCAAACAGACAAGCCGCCCCGAGCGCCACGATGGGCGAGCGGAAGTTCACGATCGCCAGGATAGCAGGAGATCAGAGCGAGTCAAAAATACCGCGACATCACGCCGCAATTGACACACCTCCGGGCGCCGATGATACTCGCGCCCGATGAGCACGCCGTTGTCGCCGCGCGACTACTTCGAGGTCGTGTTGCCCACGATCTTGCGCTGGAAAGGTCCGGCGGCCGCGGCCCTCGGGGTGAACCTGTGTTTTTGCGTCACCGGCAAGGGTGGCGGCACCTGGACGATTCGTCTGCGCCCGCCGGCGGCGGGGGTCGTGCCGGGCAGTGAGTGGAAGGCGGACCTGACGATCAAGATCACGGCCGCGGAGATGCTGAACATCCTCGCCGGCACCTTCGACGCGCGCCGCGCCATCGGCGAGGGCAACATCGAGCTCAAGGGCGACGTCACGATTCTCCGGCGGGTCGGCTTCTTGTTCCAGAGCGGCGGCAGCCAGACCGAGGTCCGGGCGCCGAACGGCGCGACGCCGGCCAAGAGCTGAGGGGTTGCGGATGCCGGTGGTGCCTCTCGAGTCTTTGTCGGCGGCGGTCGCGACCTTGCAGCAGGCGTTCGCCGGGCGCGAGGGCAAGGCGGTGTCGGCCGAGGAGATCGCCAAGCACGCCACGGCGAAGGGCTTCCCCGACGCCGACCTCGCGGTGGCGGTGTGGAAGCACCTCGAGGCCCAGGCCGGCGAGGTGACGCGCAACGTGGTGGAGCGCCGGCTCTCCGAGGACAAGATCTCGAAGGCGCTGTTCTACGTGCTCCTCGACCCCGAGTTCGCGAAGACCAAGCGCAGCAAGCGCTTCAAGGAGCTGTCGCACGACTTCCGCGCGGTGCTGCGGCAGCTGGCGCAGCGTTTGGGGCTCGCGATGAGCGAGATCGCGACGGTCGCCGAGACCACCGGCATGGGCCTGTCGCCCACGATCCGCGAGCTCGCCGACGAGTTCGCGGCGTGGCTGAGACAGGCGCACGGAGAGTGAGGCGTTGACGATGAGCGACATTCTCACCAAGCTCAAGGCAGCGGCGAAGGTCGGCGAGCTCGAGCACTGGAAAGCGGCGCTGCTCGCGGTGTGGCTGGAGAAGAACCCCACCGCCCCGGCCCCCGGGCCCACCACCGACGACCTCGCGGCGCTGCTGCTCGACACCGAGGTCCTGGCGCGCCTGAAGACCGAAGCCGACGGTCCGTGGGACGTGCTCGCGGCCCAGGCCCGGTCGCTGGTCGCGCACCGCAACGTCGGCGCCGCTCTGACCGCCGCCAACGAGGAGTAGCGCCGGAGCCCGCCGCCTCTACACTCGCCCCCGATCGAGCAGCTCGATGAAGTCGCGGACGGGCAGGATCTCGATGCCGTCGTGGCGCCGCGCCGTCCGCCCGGTGTAGACCGCGATGCGGCGCTTTACCGCCGGCAGCGCGGCGATCGCGGCGAGGCCGGCCAGGTCGCCCGTCGAGATCCTCGGTGCGGACTTGCACTCGATGGCGATGACCTCGCGCCCGCGGGTCAGGACGAAATCGACCTCGGTGCGCTTCGCCTCGGCCGGTGACCAGTAGGCGATGTCGTCGTAAAGGCCGCGATAGTCGTTGTAGGCGCGCAAGGTCTCGGCCAACCAGCCCTCGAACAGAGCGCCGCGTTCTTCGGCCTGCACCGCGCCGCGCGCCCCTTTCACCGCACGCGCCAGGCCCGGGTCGACGAAGTAGAACTTGGGGTGGCGCTTCTCCCGCACCCGCAAGCGGCCGGCGAAGGCCGGCAGCTTGAAGCCAATCAGCGTGTCTTCGAGGATGCCGAAGAAGCCGTTGACCGTCGTCCGCGACACCTCGGCGTCCCGGGCAATGGCCGAGACGCTCAGGAGCTGGCCGTGGCACAGCCCGGCGACCGGCAGGAAGCGCGCGAAGCCGCTGAGGTTCTGGACCAGAGCCTCGGCCTTGATCTCCTCCTTCAGATAGGTCTGCACGTAGGCCCGGAGCGTGTCCTCTGAGGCCTCCGAGTCCCAAACGATCGGCAGCGTCCCCACCGCGAGGACGCGCTCGAGGTCGAAGTCACCGCCGAGCTCGGCTGGCACGAACGGGTGCAGCGTTTTGCCGAGGGCTCGACCGGCGAGGAGGTTCACCCCACCGCGACGAAGCTTGCGCGCGCTCGAGCCGGTGAGGACGAACTTCAGACGCCGGTCTTCGATGAGGCGATGGACCTCGTTGAGGAGCTGCGGCAGCCGCTGCACCTCGTCGACGATCACCCACGAGCCGGGCGGCAGCGCCGCGAGCTCGCCATGGAACCGTCCGATCTCCGCGAGGTAGCCCTGATACAGCGTCTCGTCGAGAAGATCTACGCGGCGCGCCTTCGGGAAGGCAGCCCTGGCATACGTGGTCTTGCCGGTGCCGCGGGGCCCGAGCAGAAAGAAGCTCTGGCGCGGCGGCGGCATGAGTCGGTTGTATACCACGCAGTCATTTTACGGCGTAGAATGACATATGGCAAGCCAGGGGTCGCCGTTGGCGGCGGCGGCGACCCGGGGTCGGCGCTCGCGGCTCACGTGCGCTCGGCGATGATCGCCAGGACGGCAAGGGGCGCACGCCGCACACGCGCCGTGGCTTGCGCCGTATCAGCGCTTGCCGAATAATGTTGTCGATGTGTCGGAGCAGGGCGCCCGGCGCGGGACGTGAGATGAGATGTCGCGCATAGCCAAAGACGGGGGCTTTCGACCCCTGCCGCCGCGGCCGGCCGCCGATCTCCGGCCTGCGGACCAGGTCGCGCGGGCATTGTCCGGCACTCATGAGCTAGGCAGCGAGGGCTTCGAGCGGTTGGATGCCGAGGGCGGCGTCACCGATGGCGTCCGCCGTGTCGGGGCTTCGACCCCACCCCGGCAGCTGAAGACGCGCGAGCGCGAGCATCTCGGCAACGCCGCGGCAAACCTGTTTCGCGGCCTTCCGTGTCGTCGCTTGGCGCTCGGTGCTCTGTCGAGCTCCGAACGCGACGAGCTGGCGCGTGCGACCAAAGAGGTTCAAGCCGCGCTGCCGGCGATACCCGGTGACCGAGACGGTCAGCGACTGCTCGAGGCGGTGACTGCTCTCGTGTACGCCTACCGTTCGCCGGACACTTCCATCGGCGCCAAAGCGATTGACGCCGTCCGTGGTAGTGCCGCCGAGAGCCGCGATAGCGTCGGCGGACTATTGCACCTGGGAGACTTCCAGAACCAGCTCGTGACGCTGGCGCGCCGGGTTTGCCCCCTTCTCCTCGAAGATCTGGTCAACGCCCTCCCCGAGCTGAATTTGCGCCTGCCGGCCCTGGAACGTACGACCGGTCGCCTGGCCGCCGCCCACGGCAGGCCCTTGGCTGGCTTCAACACGGTGGTCATCGGTCACATCCTTGGCGACGCGCCGGCCTTCTTTTCGGCCTTGGAGAGCGTGGGGTTGGACAAGGCGACGACCCATGTTCTCGCGGTACCTTACTCATCCAACGAGCTCGCCATCGAGGCCCTACGCCAACGAGGCTACGATACGGACAACCCCCAGGGGGCCGACCATTACGGCTGGGGTGAGACGCTGGATCTGACCACCGGCAACGAGCTGATGGCCGCACGCGCGCAGCGCTTCTCCGAAGGCAAGGAGGCTTCGGTGGCCGCAGCGCTCGCCAAGGCGGTGCAGGACCACGAGCAGAACGGCAAGCCGATCTTGGTCTTGGACGATGGCGGCTATGCTCTCAAGGTGGCGAAGGAGGTCATGCCCGAGCGCTTGGCGCTGTTTCGCTTCGTCGAGCAGACCACGCGGGGCATTCGCAACGTCGAGCGCGTTGGCTGTTCGGGTCGACCCGTGATCAGCGTCGCCCAGAGCTTCGTCAAGAAAGAGATCGAAGGGGCCTTTATCTCCAACGATCTGATTCAAGCGATGTTGCGCACGATCCACGGTCTCACGGCGGCGCGGCTCGCCGGCGCTCGGATTGCCGTCATCGGCTACGGGACCATTGGCGGCAGCGTGGCGCGCGAGCTCGCACGCTCCGGGGCTGACGTTGTCGTGTGGGATATCGAGCCGGCGGCGCGTGCCGCAGCGCGCGCCGAGGGCATCAACGTGGTAGACGAGCTCAAAGACCTTCTCGCCGGCAAGCAGGTCGTCGCTGGTTGCACCGGCAACTCCAGCCTCGATCCGATGTCGTTCCTCTATCTCGACCCGAACACCGCGCTCGTCAGCACGTCGTCGATGGACGTCGAGTTCCACGGTGCTGGGACCAACGGGCAAACGCTACACGAGGTCCAGGATCGCGTCGCGGCTCTTCTGCACGCGCCACCGCCAACACATCCACCCCCCCCGGGGCTGCACGTCTCCGCCGTCGTCGATGTTCCGGGGAGCTCGCTGCACGGAAAGACCTTGGGTCGCGCCGAGCTCTGGCAGAACAAGATCAGCCGCGCGGCCATGGAGTCGCTGGAGCAGGCTTTCGCAAGTTTCCCCGGCAAAGTGAACATCAAGATGTCGTGCACCCAGGAGATGCCCCGGGGGCTGGCGCGGGCGCTCGACATCATCACGGGCGCGGCGACGCTGAGCATCGACGCCGTCGTGCCCCCGGATTCGGGGTGGCGCACACGCATCGCCGATACCGCCATTACCGGACACAGCGAGCCCTGTTCCGTTTACCTGGCGAACGGTGGCTACCCGGTGAACTTCGACCGCGCCGTGCAGGGCATTGCCCCGGAGCGGATCCAAATCACGCGCGCCGCGATGGTCGCTGCCGCCGTCCAGGCGGCCCTGCGCGACGACGCAACCGAGGAAGGAGGGGTTATCCCTCTGGATGGTCAGTTCGAGCAGTGGATCGAACAGGATTTTCGTGACCTCGCGCCTGCAGAGTACGCCTTCGCCGTGAAGATGAACCCGACTGGCTTGGCCAAGTCGCGCGGGGCGTGAGCTTCCCGTGCGACCACGCTGGAATGCGCGGACAAGGATGCTGTCCCCGGAAATCCGCACGTCGCGCCGCCGATGGACTGACGCTCGTGAGCCGTAACTCCTGCCGCCGCTGCTTGCGCCCCGAGTCGCTGTGCCTCTGCGCGGCCATCGTCCCGATCTTCAACCGCACCACCATCGTGCTGTTGCAGCACCCCGGCGAGCGCCGCCATCCGTTCAACACCGCGATCATCGCCAAGCTCGCGCTCCAGAACGTCCACTTCGACGTCCACTGGAACACCAAGAAGCCGCTCGACCTCAGCGCCCTGCTGCCGCCGGGCACCGCGCTCCTCTACCCTGGACCGACCGCGACCAACCTCGACGGCTTGCGGCAGCCCGAGCGCCCGACCGGGCTCGTGGTCCTGGACGGCACCTGGTGGGGGGCGAAGAAGCTGTTGAAGGTCAACCCGGTGTTGGCGTCGCTCCCCAAGGTCAGCTTCCCGACCGACAGCACGATGGGGCACAAGCTGCGGCGCGAGCCCGCGGCCGGCTACATGTCGACCGTCGAGGCGATTCACCTGGCGCTGACGCTCATCGAGCCGGAGACCGCGAACCTCGAGTCGTTGATGCGCGCCTACGACCGGCTGGTGGAGGGGCACCTGAGCGAGCGGGCGCGGCGGCGTGACTCGCGGTATCGGACGCGGGTCGGGCCGCGGCGGGCCGGGGATTCGACGTAGGCAGGGTGCCTGCGGATTGTTATGATGATGGCGTAGCCGGACGCGGCGGGAGGCGGGCATCAAGAACATTCACGGGAATATCGCGGGCCTGAAGGCCAGCCAGAAGAAGGCGCTGGAGCGCACCTACCACCGCAAGGTGGCGTCGAATCGGATCGTGAGCGCCGAGCTCGCGACCCACCTCGCTTGGATCTCGCGCGAGACCGGGCGCCAGGTGGGCGTGCTCCTGAACCGCCGCGGCCAAGTCGAAGAGACCTTCGTCGGCGACGCCCGCCGGATCTACCTCCCCGACATCGGTCGACAGCGCGCCGGCCTCGGGCACTTCCGCGGCCTGCGGCACGTGCACACCGTGCTCGACCAGAGCGGCATCTCCAAAGACGACCTCGCCGATCTCAGCAAGCTCCGCCTCGACATGGTGGTCACCGTCGACGTGACCGAAGCCGGCGAGGCCGGCCTGATCGAGTACGCGGCCTACGAGCCCGGCGGCGCGAAGCGCGATCCCTACCGGCGGGCGCGGCTGCGCTCGGTGCACGAGCTCGACCTCGACTTCGAAGAGCTGATGCGCGACCTGGAGCGCGAGCTCTACCGCGCCGATCGCGGCCGGGAAGCGGCTGGACGCCTCCGGGCGATGCTCCTCGGGGTCTATGCCAATCGCAGCGCCGCGGAGCGATCGCTCGCCGAGCTCAAGGAGCTCGCGGCGACCGCCGGGGTCGTGGTCGCGGAAACCATGATCCAGGTGCGCGCCCAGGTGGACCACAAGTTCGTCGTCGGTCGCGGCAAGCTCGAGGAGGCGGTGCTGCGCTGCCTCGATCTCGGCGTCGAGCTGATCATCGTCGACCACAACCTGTCGCCGGCGCAGGCGCGCGCGATCGCGGCGATGTCGGACCTGAAGGTGATCGATCGCACCCAGCTGATCCTCGACATCTTCGCGCAGCACGCCCAGAGCCGAGACGGCAAGCTGCAGGTCGAGCTCGCGCAGCTCAAGTACAACCTGCCGCGCCTGACCGACCTGGACGCCGGGTTGTCGCGCCTGACCGGCGGCATCGGCGGTCGCGGCCCGGGCGAGACCAAGCTCGAGATCAATCGGCGCCGCGCCCGCGACCGCATCACGAGGCTGAGCCGCGAGATCGAGACCCTGTCGCAGCGCCGGGCGCTGCGCCGCAAGGGACGCGCCGAGAGCGCCATCCCCATCATCTCCATCGTCGGCTACACCAACGCCGGCAAGTCGACGCTGATGAACGTGCTCACCGGCAGCGAGGTGCTGGTGGCGAACCAACTGTTCGCGACCCTCGACCCGACGAGCCGGCGCCTGCGCTTCCCCGAGGAGCGCGAGGCCATCATCACCGACACCGTCGGCTTCATCCGCGACCTGCCGCCCGACCTGTTGAAGGCGTTTCGCGCCACGCTCGAGGAGCTCGAGGGCGCCGACCTGTTGCTGCACGTGGTCGACATCTCGGACCCGGATCGAGAGGCCAAGATCCAGGCGGTGCACGGCATCCTCGACGAGCTGCAGCTCGGCGGTATTCCGCGGGTGATGGTGTTCAACAAGGCCGACCTGGCGCCGCCCTTCGAGGCGATGGCGCTGTCGCGGGCCGCGGACGGGGTCGCGATCTCGGCGCAAGAAAAGCTTGGCCTCGACAAGCTGGTGCGCTTGATCGGCCTCCGGCTGTGGCAGAGCGAGGCGCTGCATCGCGACCACCCCTGGTCGCCGAACGCCAACCGCGCCGCCAGAATGGACGCCGGCGCCAACGTCGGCGTCAACGCCGGCGCGGACGCCGAGGAGCCCGGCGGTTGACTTCGTAGCGGACGGTGCTTACTCCACCGGGGTCAGGAGTTGGAACAACAAGCCGGTGATCCGGCCTAACCCCGACCTAACTCGGGAGGACGACCATGGCATTCGAGCTGCCGAAACTGCCTTACGCGCAAGAGGCGCTGGAACCACACATCTCTGCGAAAACACTTAGCTTTCATTACGGCAAGCACCACGCGGCCTATGTCGCGAAGCTGAACGAGCTGGTGGCCGGCAAGCCGGGGGAGAAGCAGAAGCTGGAAGAGATCATCCTGTCGTCGGCGAAAGAGAAGGGGCCGCTGTTCAACAACGCGGCGCAGGTTTGGAACCACACCTTCTTCTGGAACTGCCTGGCGCCGAATGGTGGCGGCGCGCCGAGCGGTGTGCTGGCCGACAAGATCAAGGCCGGCTTCGGCAGCCTCGACAAGCTCAAGGAAGAGCTGAAGGCCGCCGCGGTGGGCCAGTTCGGCAGCGGTTGGGCGTGGCTGGTGCTCGACCGAGGGCAGCTCAAGGTCACGAAGACCCCGAACGCCGAGAACCCGATGATCCTGGACCAGACCGCGCTGTTCACCATCGACGTCTGGGAGCACGCCTACTACCTGGACTTCCAGAACCGCCGGCCGGACTTCGTCCAGACCGTGCTCGACAAGCTCGTAAACTGGGAGTTCGTGGGTCGAAATCTGCGATAATAGGGCGTGGCGCCCAAGGTCAGGCAAGGCCCCAATCCAGACGTCCCGTCCGCGACCGCCGGGCCGGAGCGCACTCCCGTCGACCCCGGGTCGACGCTGCGCGACCGCACCGTCGTCGACGTGCCCCGGCCTGCGGAGCCCACGAGCCCCGACATCGCCCACTTCGATTCGTGGTCGGCGTCGAGCGAGCCGGTAAAGGTCGAGGCTACGACCCCCGACTTCGGCGTCCCGAAGACCGCGGTCGCAGGCACCAACTACGCGACCGCCGCCCGCGTGCCGGCGAAGTATCACGTGCGCCGCCCGCTCGGCCGCGGCATGTTGGGCTCGGTCTTCCTGGCGGATGACCGCGAGCGTGCGGCCTTCGTGGCGGTGAAGGTGCTCCACCCGCACGTGACCACGCCGAGCACCCGACAACGGGCCGGCGAGCAGCTCCGCAGCGTGCTGCAGCTTCAGCATGCCGGCGTGTTGCCGTTGTTGGATTACAGCGCGCCGCAAGACGGCGACGTGGTGTTGGTGAACGAGTACGCCGAGGGCATCGATCTCGCCGAGGTGGTCGCGGCCTACGGCTGCCTGGCGCCGCGGGAGGTGGCGTGGGTCGGCTGGCGCGCCGCCGAGGCGCTGGCGCACGCGCACGCGCAGGGGGTGGTGCATGGAGATCTGAAGCCCGAGAACTTCATCGTCGACAAACAGGGCGGCGTCCGATTGCGGGACTTCGGGCTCAGCCGCCTGTGGACCGGACGGGGCGGCGAGCCCACCGTGCCGCTGTGCAACCCGGCGTTCGCGGCCCCGGAGGTCAGGGCCGGCCAACCCTGCGGCCAGCATGGCGACGTGCACTCGTTGGCGGCGGTGCTGGTCTTTCTGCTGACCGGAGCGCCGCCGGTCGCGACCGAGGGCGGGCGTGAGGCCTCTGCGACCCCCATGACCCCGCGGCCGACGTCGGGGCTCGCGGCGGTGATCGAGAAGGCGATGGCGCCCGATCCGCGCAAGCGGTTCTCGTCGATGGAGCTCCTCGCGACCCGGCTGCAGAACCTCGTCGGCGGCGACAACGACCTCCCGCAGCGGTCGCTGGCGCGCTATGCCGCCGAGGCGACGGCGCGGCGCACCGACCCGACGCTCGCGCCCAAGACCGGGGAGAAGACCGACCGGGTGCGACCGCTGCACCACGTGGCGCGCTCACCGGGGTTGGTCGCGGCGCTCGGGATCCTTTGGATCCTGACGCTCTTGCTCGCGCTCCTGATCTTCCTGCGCCAGTCCGCGACCGACCGCCTGGCCACCACCGACCGCACCCCCCAAGACCACGCCGCCGCGCCCTCGAAGGTCGGGCACCGCGCCCCCAAAGTCGCGGCCAGCGCCATCAGTCTGTCGGTGCTGCCGGGCGCCGACGTCAGCGTCGACGGCGTCAGCCTCGGACAGACCCCAGCGGTGCGGGACATCGCCGTCGCACCCGGGCGGCATCAGGTGCGAATCGTGAAGCCGGACTTCGACCCCTACGAACAAGGAGTGACCGTCGAGCCGGGTGAAACCGTGCGCTTGAACGTCGTGCTCCGGCGTCACTGAGGGGTCGCGGCCGGGCAGTGTCGGGCGCCTGCCTACAATCTTGGCCGGCGCCAAGAACGGGTCGCTCACCGGGAAACACGGCGGGTAGTTGGAGTTTGGGGGCGGTGTCGCTATCGTCCGGGTCGGAGGCGATGTCATGTTGCTGACTGCTCTGAGCGTGGTCGCGGTCGTCGGCGGTGGGACGTACGCGGTCGAGGGTGACGTCACGCCTTTCACCGTCGCTGACCACACGAAGGCCGTGATCTGTCATCCGATCGACGGCGGCGACCGGGTGTTCGGGCTGGAGGGGCCGGCGAACGCCAAGCTGCAGGTGTGGGTCGACGTCGCAGGCGGCGTCAAGAAGGCGGTCGCAGTTCAGATCTCGATGGACCTCGACGGCAAACCCAAGACCTACAAGGTGCGGGCCAAGGCCGACAAGAAGATCTCCTACGAGCCGGCGCGCGAGGTCGTCCCCGGCAAAGTCGCGCGGCCGTTGCCGCTCAAGGTCGGTCCCGGCGCCCACAAGCTCCACCTCTCGATGACCGGCAGCAGCGGCTGCGTCGAGCTCCAAGGCCTGACGCTCGTCGAAACCGCCGCGGCACCCGCGCCGACCGCCGCCGCCCTGCCGACCCCGCCCGCACCTCCCCCTGCCGCCCCGGTGGCCGCGCCGCCAGCCGACCCGGTCGTGCCCGCCTCTCCTCCGGCTCCCGCTCCGGCGGCGTTGGTGGCAGCCCCGGAGTCCGAGCCGGCTGCAGCTCCGGTCGCGATCGCTCCGGTTGCAGCGCCCGAGCCGATGCCCGCGCTCGAGCCGCCGCCGACGAAGGGCGAGGTGCATGAGATCAAGGCAGCCGAAGTCGGCGCGGTAAGAGCCGAAGCCACGCCCGCCGCCCTGCCCGCGGCCGCGGCCGGCAAACGAGAGCTGCTCCGCGCCGGACCCTATGTCGGCGGGCTGTTGCCGCGCGGCGACTTGAGGCCGACGCTCTCTGTGGGCCTGACCCTCGAGGCGCCGTTGCCGCTCGCGCTTTCGGGCTTCGAGCTCGCGGTCTACGGCGCCGGGGGTTGGAGCCCGATGCGGCAACAGCAGGAGGCGATAATCCCCGGTCGCGGTCAGGGGCAGGTGATCCAAAACTCCCTGGTGCTGCCCTTCGACGTCGGCGCCCGGGTGCGCTTCGTCTTAGGGTTGCCGGTGCAGCCGTACGCGTCAGCGGCGTTGGCGATCGACGTCAGTCGGACCGAGATCCAGGCCTTCAGCCTGCCGCCCGACCACCAGAACGACGTCGCCTTCGGTGTGGCAGCGGCCGGCGGCGTCTACCTGCCGGCGGGGCCCGGTGGGCTCTTGGCCGAGCTGCGCTACCGCGAGACCCGCGCCAACCTCGGCGCGCTCGGGGACGTGGTCGAGGAGCGCCTCGCGAACACCAGCCTGTTCGCCGCCTACCTCGTCGCCTTCTGACCCCGGCTGCTACTCCTCGGGGTCGGTCTCCCTTGAAAGGGGACCCTCCGACCCCTGCGATGCTCGCGTCCGACTGCTCGGGCCTCCGGCCTACTTGCACTCCGGCAGGTAGGTCGTGGCTTTGTCGCTCCAGCACCAGCGCTCGGTGGTCGGTCGGTACTCGTCGGTGTTGTCGCCCTTGGTCTCGAACTTGCGCGTCGTGACCACCAGGTCGACGAGCCGGCCGCCCTTTTTGCCGAGCTCGACCTTGTTGGTCTCTTTGGTGCCTTCGACGACGCCGCTCACCCTCTCGGTGGCGCTGGTCTCGACCTTCACCGAGAACGCGATGGTCAGGGTGTCGCCCTGGACCACGTAGAGGATCATGGTCTCTTCGACGCTGGCGCTCGCGCCGGAGCTCGAGCCCTCGGCCTTGCGCAGCGTCGCGACGATGCCGACGCCGTCCTTGGCGACCGGCAACGTCGACAGCGCGATCTTCGTGCCCTTGTCGGTCTTCGGGTCGATCTCGTAGGTGAGATCAGCGGGCTCGAGGTGACTCACCAGCTCGATCTGATCCCCTTGCGTCTTGACCACGAACAGGTGCGGCGCGACCCGGATCGTGCCGATGTCGGCCGCCTTCTCTTCGACGTTCACGAGCAGCGCCAGCGCCGGGCCGACGATGACCACCTTGTTGCTCGCGAGGCCGACGAACTTGCCCTCGCTGCTGCCGACGAGCTTCACCTCTTTGGCGCCGTCGTCGCTCGGCAGCACCTGCTTCGCGAGCGCCAGCGCGTTGTCGGCGGTGAGCGGGCCGTTGGCGGTCTTGGGCTTGCCGCCGGCCGCGGGCTTGGCGAGCGCCGTGGCCACCATCAGTGACACGCAGGCGAACGAGAGCAACGCAGAGCGTGATGGCATCGAGCACCTCCTCGCGAACGTCGGCTCGGACGCCGGTCAGGGCCGATCGCGCGTCTGATGGCGGTTCCTTAGCACTATTGCGCTTGGTCGAGAAGCGGCCCGATCGCCGCGCGCAGCGTGCTCGCCGACGTCGAGCCGACGAACACCTCTTGCACCTGACCGCGGCGACTAACCAACACCAGCGTCGGAAAGGTCTGGACGTTGAAGCGCCGGGTCAACATGCCGGGGTCGACGTACACCGGGAAGGTGAGCGCGTGCGCGGCGACGAAGCGACGCACCTCGTCGACGTGGTCGGGCTCGGCGTTGACCGACACCAGCTTGAAGCCGCGGGCGCGAAAGTCGGCGTCGAGCTGCTTCAGCTCCGGCATCGCCGCGACACACGGCGGACACCAGGTGGCCCAGAAGTCGAAGAGCGCCACCTGGCCGCGCAGCGCGTCGCTCTCGAGGCGGCCCCCATTCAAGTCAAGAAGCGCGAACGACGGCAGCAGGTCTCCGGGCATCACCGGCCGCACCGAGCGCCAGTCACCGGCGACGCGCAACGAGGCCGCACCCCCGGCCAGGAGCGTCACCGCCAGCACCCCGAGGGTGACCGCGCGGACCCAGGTCGACGCGGTGATGGTCCACGCGAGCCGCGGCGGGCGGCCGAAGCAGGTGCGCACCGCGATCACACTCAAGAAGGCCGACGGCGAGAGCTCGAGCACCACCTTGACGCCGGTCTCCACCGCCCCGAGCGCCCCGTGCCGGAACGGATGAGCCGGCGACAGCGGGTGATCGA
Source organism: Deltaproteobacteria bacterium (assembly GCA_016218825.1). GTDB lineage: Bacteria > Myxococcota > XYA12-FULL-58-9 > XYA12-FULL-58-9 > XYA12-FULL-58-9 > JACRCV01. Next base: position 3,065 of record JACRCV010000011.1, on the reverse strand, counting down.
AGCCCGCGGCGCCGACGACCACGGCGACGAGCGTCAGCAACACGTGCGGCACGTAGGCGTAGGCCAAGACCGAGGCGGCGGTCCAGACGTCGAGGCGGCGCGGGCCGAAGAAGCGCAGCGCGTAGTAGAGCAGCAGGCCGAGCCCGAAGACCACGAGGCCCACGGGCAGCGCGAAGCTGACGTAGCTCGACCACAACCCGGTGGCCGCGGCGACCGGGCTGAAGCCGGCGCGCATCACGTGGCTCGCGACCTCGAGCGGGTGCGCGAGGACGTACTCGATGGCGAGGAAGCCGAACAGGCTGCCGTAGCCTTTGTTGATCGCGATGAGCTCGGTGAAGGTCGCGACCGGCTGCAGCAGCACGCGCACGGAGCGCGGCAGCCGCGAGGATGGAGGTGAGGTCTCGGTCACGGGCCACACATTGCGGCGTCGGCGGCGCGGGTGCAAGCGTGCAGGACAACCGCGAAGTCGTTGGACGCGAGCATGGGATTGGACTTGCTGCACGGTCGGAGACGATCCAGAGTCGCCTCGCGCGCGGGGGTGGCCCCGAGAATACCCAAGAACACGGGAGCAGACGATGCAGGAGACGACCGGCCGGTACCGTTGGTTCGTGGTGGGCGACACCAACGGCTTCTTCGGCCTGATGTTCGACAACCTCACGGTGATGTCGTTCTTGGCGGGGATCTTGATCTTCGGCTTCCAGTACCCCGCCAACATCGTCTTCGGCCGCATGTTCCCCGGCACCGCGTTCGGCGTGCTGTTCGGCGACCTGGTCTACACCTTCATGGCGCGCCGCTTGGCCAAGCGCACCGGCCGCAACGACGTCACCGCGATGCCCCTCGGCCTCGACACCCCGTCGACCATCGGCGTCGCCCTCGTCGTCCTCGGGCCGGCGTTCATCTCCTTGAAGAACGGCGGCATGCCGGTGCGCGACGCGGCGATGATGACCTGGTACATCGGCATGGCGACGATGGTGCTCATCGGCGTCATCAAGACCGTGCTGTCGTTCTGCGGTCCTTTCGTCCAGAAGATAGTGCCGCAGGCGGGTCTGCTCGGGTCGCTCGCCGGCATTGGTTTGGCGCTCATCGGCTTCATCCCGATGGTCGACATCTTCGGGCTACCGCTCGTCGGTCTCGTCGCGCTCGGGTTGATTCTCTACAACCTCGTCGCCAAGATCCGGTTGCCATACAACATGCCGGGCGTGCTCGTCGCCGTGGTCCTCGGCACCGTGCTCTACCACGTGCTCGGGCCCGCGGGGCTCTTGGGCACCACGTACCAGCCGCCGGCGGCCGAGCTGCACTTCGGGTTCCCGCTGCCGACCTTGGGCTTCATCGACGGTTTCGTCGCGGCGCTGCAGTACCTGCCGATCGCGGCGCCGTTTGCGATCCTCACCGTGGTCGGCGGCATCAACGTCACCGAGAGCGCCCGGGTCGCCGGTGACGACTACAACACCCGCGACATCCTGCTCACCGAGGCGGTCGCCACTCTCGTCGCCGGGTTGTGCGGCGGCGTCGCGCAGTCGACGCCCTACATCGGCCAGCCGGCGTACAAGGGGATGGGGGCGCGCGCCGGGTATACGTTGGTGACCGGCTTGTTCATCGGGCTCGGTGGCATCCTCGGCTACGTGTCGTTCATCGTCGAGCTCATCCCGCGCGCGGTGCTCGCGCCCATTCTGATCTTCGTCGCTCTCGACATCATGGTGCAGGCCTACCAGGCCTGCCCGGTCCGCCACGCGCCGGCGGTGGCGTTCGCGCACTTCCCAACTGTGGCGCGGCTGATGGCGATCAAGCTCGGCAACCCCGACATCGTCCCCCTCGAGCGCTTCCAGGCCCTGATGACGGCGCCCGGCAAGGAGCTGCCGGAGGTGCTGGTGACCGTGGCGCTCGGCAATGGCTTCATTTTGACGGCGATGTTGTGGGGCGGCTTCTTGGTGGAGGTCATCGAGCGCAACCTGCGGCGCTCGGTGGTCTACCTCGGCATCCTCGCGGCGCTGACCTTCTTCGGCGTCATCCACTCGGCGTCGCCGGACGGCAACATGTACCTGCCGTGGCACCTCGTAAACGACGTCACCCGCGCGGTGCCCTACCAGTTCACGCTCGGTTACGCGGCGTTGGCGCTGTTGCTCTTCGGGCTGTCGTTCTCGAAGGCGAGCCGGGAGGCGCCGGTGGCGGGTGGGCATTGAGGGGGGGGCGACGTCGCTCAACAGGAATCGGTCTCACATCGCCGTCGAACGTCGGCGAGAACGGCGTCGAATGAGCACGCGTCGGCTCTGCGGCGAATGGCATCAAAGTGGTTGCGAACCGTCTGGGGCCTGACTCCGAGCCGCTCGCCGATCTCAGGGGCGCGTAGACCTACCGCAGCGAGCTCGAGGCACAGCGTCTGGCGTGGTGAGAGTTGTTTCGCCGCCATGAGGCATCGGACGCTGGCCACGAGCGATCGGCTCGCGCGGCCGCACTGGCTCAGCGCGGCATCGACGAGAAGGTCGAGCTGCTGCGCCCGCGCGGGTTTCGAAACGAATAGCGCGCCAAAGTTCTGGGTTCTGCGAATCAGAGGCTCGACGGGGAGGGTTCCGGTGAAGACCATGGTCGGCAGTCGCGTGTAACGATGGCGAAGCGCCTCGAGCACGTGCAGGCCGTTACCGTCGGGGAGAACGATATCGAGGCAGGCGGCCAGTAGGGGCTTCCCGCCTGCGATCTCGCACATGGCATGCTGAACCGTTTCGCAGCGGATGATCTCGCCATACCGAGCCAAGTGAGCAGCCAAAGCATCGCCGACGACCAATTCATCTTCGAGGACGAGGAACGCAGATGGGAACGTCAATCTTTGCTGAACCACGTTTCCCCCCAACACCCGAGGCCACGATCGCACGCCATGGTCGCTCGATCAATGGTGTGTGTGTGCGTATTCGATGGCACCACACGCCCCCCTGAATCATCCCCTCATTTCGCATGTCACAGCAGCCCGAAAACATGATTGAACACGGGCAGCTCGCAAAGCAGCCGACCGAACTCCGTCATCAGCCTCTGTCGCTTGGTCTCTTGCATCGCCGCCAGGGCGCCGTAGTAGT